>NZ_JAJCXE010000008.1:0-245169 GCF_021056325.1 Lentzea sp. CC55
CCTCCGCCGCCCGCGGCAGCAGCGACCCCTTCGGTCGCGGTACCGGCACGCCCTGGCCGGGCGAGGCGTTTCGCGGGCCACCGCGCCACCCAGGTGGTCGCCGCGGGTCTGCTGGGGCTCGTCCTCGGCGGCGGCGTCGTGGGAGCGGTCGCCGCTGACCGGTCCGGCCACCGCGGCGGGCCCGGTCACGCGCGCGTCCACGAGCGCGGCGACCGCGGACCCGACCGGGATGACCGCGGTGGAGACCGCTTCGAGCAGCGCGGACCGTTCGGCGAGCGCGGAGACCGCTTCGAGCGGTGACACCGACCGAGCGCGCGGCTCACGTCCTGCCCGAGTCCCCGACGACGTGGGCCGCGCGCTCCCCGGAACTCACGAACGCCCTCAGCGGGCCTGCGGTCCCAGCCGGATCGCCAGCAGCTGCCGCCGCACCACCTTGCCGGTCGCGTTGCGCGGCAGCTTCGGCACGACCACGACCTCGCGCGGCACCTTGTGCCGCGCGAGCCGCGTCCGCACGAACTCGCGCAGCTCCCGCACGTCGATCCGCGTACCCGCCACCGGTACGACGAAGGCGCGCAACCGCTGCCCGTACTCGGGATCCGGCACGCCGAGCACCGCCGCGTCGCGCACCCGGTAGTGCGTCATCAGCAGGTTCTCGACCTCGACGGGGTAGACGTTCTCGCCACCGGAGACGATCATGTCGTCCTCGCGGCCGTCGAAGTACAGCCGGCCGCTGGGGTCGAAGTGGCCGAGGTCGCCGGTCGCGACCAAGCCGTCGATGGAGTCCTTCTGCGTGCCGTCGGTGTAGAGGTCGACGGTCAGCGAGCCGCGCACGTAGATCCGGCCCGTCACGAACGAGCGCGTGATGCGGTTGCCGTCCTCGTCGTAGAGGCGCACGACGCAGTTGTGCGGGGGCAGGCCGACGCTCGACGGCGCGGCGGCCAGGTCCTCCGGTGTGGCGATGGTGGCGACGGCGACTTCCGTTGAGCCGTAAAGGTTGTATAGCACCGGGCCGAGGACGGCCTGGGTGCGCTGCACGAGCTCCGGTGAGATCGGCGCGCCCGAGGAGAACACCACCTCGAGGTGGGACAGGTCGAACGAGTCGAGCACGTGGCGGTCGAGCTCCATGATCCGCTGCAGCATCGTCGGCACCAGCACGAGCGTCGTGCAGCGCTGGCCCTGCACCGACCACAGCGTCTTGCGCGGGTCGAAGCGGCGGTGCAGCACCGCGCGCGAGCCCAGCGACATCGCGAGCGTGAGGTGCGAGTAGCCGACCGAGTGGAAGATCGGGGCGGCGATGAACGTCGACTCGCCCGAGCGCATCGGGATGCGGTCGAGGAAGTCCGACGCGGTCAGCACCGACTTGATCTCGCGGGCCGTGCCCTTGGGGACGCCGGTCGTGCCGGACGTCAGCTGGATGACGACGCCGGGCTCGCGCGGTGGTTCCAGCTCGCCCCGCGGCGCCTTGGCCACCAGCTGGTCCAGCGTGGGCGTGCGGCGGTCCAGGCCGTCGCGCGACCACGATAGCCAGCGCGGGATCGACGGCGGCAGCTGGTGGAACAGCGGCGTGAACTCCTCGTCGTGGATGACGAGTGACGCCCGTTCACGCTGCAGGAGGTCGAGGACGACCGGCGCTCCGAAGCCCGTGTTCACCAGCAGGACGCGGACGCCGAGCTTCGCGCACGCCAGCAGCGACTCGACCATGCCGCGGTGGTTGCGGCACATGAGCGCGACGATGTGGGTGTGCTGCACGCCCAGCGCGCGCAGGCCCTGCGCGATCGCGTCGGACCGCCTGTCCAGCTGGCGGTAGGTGACGGAACCGCGCTCGTCGACGACCGCGACGCCGTCCGGGTTCAGCCGGACGGACCGGCGCAGCGCCGTGACGTTCGGCCCCCAGACCTTGACCTCCCGCAGCGCCTGCATGGACATCTTGACGTTCGTGATGCTCACCATGCCGGCGGCGGACAAGACGCGCAGCGAGTGCACCCGGCCCATGGCGTCGCGGAACACCTTGCGCAACCCTGGCATCAACAGCTCCTCGCGCTGCAAGTCCCCGAGGTGTTCGGACGGTAACTGTCCGCAAGGCTCTCGCCAAGGGTTGTTCCCCGCGGAATGTGCATGACAACACGACATTCTGAGGTGTAAACGTTTTCAGGTCGCCCGGATCCGAACCGTGACCATTCGCGCCCGTTTCGAAACCTGCTGTCCGGCCCATCAGACGAGGAAGCCGCGCAGCAACGACGCCGTTCCGTCGAGGTGCTCGGCCATCGCCTGGCGGGCCGTCGCGGGGTCTCCGTCCAAAATGGAGGTGATGATGCGCTCGTGCTGGGTGTTGGAGTGCGCGAGGTTCGGTTCGAGCAGCGGGATGTGGTCGAGCATCTCGTTGGTGCGCATCCGGGCCTCGGCGACGGCGGCCGTGAGCGACGCGGAGCCGGTGGCCTCGGCGATCGCGAGGTGCAGCCGCGAGTCCTTGCGGCGGTACTCGGCGAGCGACGAGGTGGAGGCCTCCTCCAGGCGGGCGCGCAGCCCGCGCCGTTCGGCCGGGCCGAGCGACCGGCCCGCCGCCGTCTCCGCGGCACCGGTCTCCAGCACCCCGCGCAGCGTCAGCAGGTCGTGCAGGTCGCCGAACTCCTTGCCGAGGGCGGGCTTCGGGATGACCTCGTTGACGAACGTGCCGCCGTACCGGCCGCGCCGTGACTCGACGTAGTCGTTCTCCTGCAACGACCTGATCGCCTCGCGCACGGTCACCCGGCTCACGCCGAGCCGGGTGGCCAGCTCCCGTTCGGACGGCAGCCGCTCCCCCGGCGCGACGACGCCGAGCCGGATGGACTGCATGAGCCGTTCGACGGTCTCCTCGAAGGCGTTGCCCGCCCGGACCGGGCGGAACAACGCCTCCTGCGCGTGCTCCACCATCTCTAGAGCGGTGTCACGTACGCGCCGGCGATGCCGCCGTCGACGAGGAAGTTCGACGCGGTGATGAACGACGAGTCGTCAGACGCCAGGAACGCGACGGCCGCGGCGATCTCCTCGGGTTCGGCGAACCGGCCGAGGGGCACGTGGACGAGGCGCCGCGCGGCCCGCTCCGGGTCCTTGGCGAACAGCTCCCGCAGCAGCGGGGTGTTGACCGGCCCGGGAGACAGGGCGTTGACGCGGATGCCCTCGCGGGCGAACTGCACGCCGAGCTCGCGCGACATCGCGAGGACGCCGCCCTTGGACGCCGTGTAGGAGATCTGGGACGTCGCCGCGCCCATCGTCGCCACGAACGACGCCGTGTTGATGATCGAGCCCTTGCCGCCGGCCTGCATGTGCGGAATGGCGTACTTGCAGCACAGGTAGACCGACGTGAGGTTCACCTTCTGCACGCGGTCCCACGCCTCGATGCCCGTCGTGAGGATCGAATCGTCGTCGGGCGGCGAGATACCGGCGTTGTTGAAGGCGATGTCCAGCTTGCCGAAGGTGTCCACAGTGGTCTGGAAGAGCGCTTTCACCTGCTCCTCGTCGGTCACGTCGACCTGGACGAACAGCCCGCCCACCTCGTCCGCCGCGGCCTTGCCCGTCGCCGGGTCGAGGTCGGCGACGACGACCTTCGCGCCCTCGCTCGCGAACCTGCGCGCGGTCGCGAGTCCGATGCCGCTGCCGCCGCCCGTCACGACGGCCACGCGGCCCTCGAGTCGCTGCACCATTTCTGTTCTCCTCGGGTTGCGCGGGATCAGGTTGCGATGAAGACGTTCTTGACTTCGGTGAAGGCGTCGAGCGCGTCCGGGCCGAGCTCGCGGCCGAGACCGGACTGCTTCACGCCGCCGAACGGCGTCCAGTAGCGGACGGACGAGTGGGAGTTGACCGACAGGTTGCCGGCCTCGACGGCGCGGGACACCCGGATCGCCCGGCCGACGTCGTTCGTCCAGATGGAACCGGACAGCCCGTACTCGGAGTCGTTCGCGATCCTGACGGCGTCGGCCTCGTCCTCGAAGGGCAGCACGACGACGACCGGGCCGAAGATCTCCTCGTGGACGGTCACGTGGTCCGCCGGCGGCGTCAGGACGGTCGGCGGGAACCAGAAGCCCGGTCCGTCCGGAGCCGTGCCGCGGAACGCGACGTGGGTGTCGTCTGGGACGTAAGACGCCACCTTGCCGAGGTGCGCCGCGGTGATGAGCGGCCCCATCTCGGTGGCCTCGTCGCCTGGTGCGCCGACCTTGACGCCTTGGACGGCGGGCTCCAGCAGTTCCATGAACCGGTCGTAGGCGCTCGCCTGCACGAGGATCCGCGACCGGGCGCAGCAGTCCTGCCCCGCGTTGTCGAACACCCCGTACGGCGCGGTCGCCGCCGCCTTCTCCAGGTCCGAGTCCGCGAAGACGATGTTGGCCGACTTGCCGCCCAGCTCCAGCGTCACCCGCTTCACCCGGTCCGCGCAGCCCGCCATGACCTGCTTGCCGACCTCGGTGGAGCCGGTGAAGACCACCTTGCGCACCAACGGGTGCGTGACGAACCGTGTGCCGACGACGCCGCCCTTGCCGGGCAGCACCTGGAACACGCCCTCGGGGATGCCCGCCTCCAGCGCGAGCTCGCCGAGCCGGACGGCGGTGAGCGGGGTGACCTCGGCGGGCTTGAGCACGACGGTGTTGCCGGCGGCCAGCGCGGGCGCGAACCCCCAGCCCGCGATGGGCATCGGGAAGTTCCACGGCACGATCACGCCGACGACGCCGAGCGGTTCGTGGAACGTGACGTCGAGGCCGCCCGCGACGGGGATCTGCTTGCCGAACAGGCGTTCCGGCGCCGCCGAGTAGTACTGCAGCACGTCGCGGACGTTGCCCGCCTCCCAGCGCGCGTTGCCGATGGTGTGCCCGGAGTTCTCGACCTCCAGCCGCGCCAGCTCCTCGGTGTGCGCGTCGACGACCTCCGCGAACCCGCGCAGCAGCCGGGCGCGGTCGCCGGGCGCGACGGTCCGCCAGCTCTCGAACGCCTTCTGCGCGCGGGCGATCGCCGCGTCCGTCTCTTCGAGCGAGGTGTGCGGGACGGACCGCACGACCTCCTCCGTGGCCGGGTTGATGACGTCGAAGGTCACGCTTTTCTCCTTGCAACATCCACGAGGGCCGCGAACAGCCTCAGGTCTTCGATGTCCTGCTCCGGGTGCGACTGCACGCCGACGACGAACCGCGCGCCCTCCAGCTCCACGGCCTCGACCGTGCCGTCGGGCGCCCGCGCCGTGACCCTGAGACCAGCCGCCACGCGGTCGAGCGACTGGTGGTGGTGGCACTGGACGGTCGTCCGGCCGCCGAGGATCCCGTGCAGCGCGGTGCCTCCGGCGATCTCGATCTCGGTGTGCTCGAAGACCGCGGGCGCCGGGTTGTGGCCCTCGACGTGCTGGTGCAGCGTGCCGCCGAGAGCCACGTTGAGCACCTGCATGCCCCGGCACACGCCGAGCAGCGGCAGGTCGAGCTTCAGCGCGGCCTCGACCAGGGCGAACTCGGCCTCGTCGCGGGCGGGGTTCGGCGTGCCGGTCCGCTCGTCGGGCTCCGCGCCGTAGGCGGCCGGGTCGATGTCGGCACCGCCCGCGATCACCAGGCCGTCGAGGAACGCGATGGTCTCGGCGTTCCACGCACCCACCGGCGGCAGCATGACAGGGTTGCCGCCGGCCTGGACCACGCAGTCGAGGTAGCCGCGGTAGAGCACCGCGGCCTCCACGTCCCAGTGCCCGAAGCGCGTGCGCTCCAGGTAGGTGCTGATGCCGACGAGGGGCTTAGAGGCGCTCAAAACCGCGCACCTTCTCCCAGTCCGTGACCGCCGCCTCGAACGCGTCGAGCTCGACCTTCGCCGCGTTCAGGTAGTGGTCGACGACGTCCTGCCCGAACGCGTCGCGCGCGATCGCGCTGGAGGCCAGCAGACCGGCGGCCTCCTTCAGCGTGGTCGGCACGGTGGGCCGGTCGGACGCGTAGGCGTTGCCGGCGAACTCGTCCTCGAGCTCCAGCTCCTGTTCGACGCCGTGCAGACCGGCCGCGATCAGCGCCGCCACCGCGAGGTACGGGTTGACGTCCCCTCCGGGCACCCGGTTCTCGAACCGCAGCGACTGGCCGTGGCCGACGACGCGCAGCGCGCACGTGCGGTTGTCCCGGCCCCACGCCACCGCGGTCGGCGCGAACGAGCCCCGCACGAAGCGCTTGTAGGAGTTGATGTTCGGCGCGAGGAAGTACGTGAGCTCCCGCAACCCGGCGAGCTGCCCGGCGAGGAAGTGCTCCATCAGCGGGGACATGCCGAGGCCCTCGGCGAAGACCGGCTCGCCGTCCTTCGAGCGCAGGCTCAGGTGGATGTGGCAGGAGTTGCCCTCGCGTTCGTTGTACTTCGCCATGAACGTGAGCGACTTCCCCTGCTGCGCGGCGATCTCCTTGGAGCCGTTCTTGTAGATGACGTGCTGGTCGCACGTGCGCAACGCCGTCGTGTAGCGGAAGGCGATCTCGTGCTGGCCGGGGTTGCACTCCCCCTTGGCCGACTCGACGACCATGCCCGCGCCCGTCATGCCGTTGCGGATGGCCCGCAGCAACGGCTCGACGCGCGCGGTGCCGAGCAACGAGTAGTCGACGTTGTACTGGTTGGACGGCGTGAGGTTGCGGTAGCCGGAGTTCCAGGCCCGCTCGTAGGTGTCGTCGAAGACGATGAACTCGAGCTCGGTGCCGACGTACGCGTCGAAGCCCAGTTCCGCGAGGCGGTCGAGCTGCTTGCGCAGGACCTGCCTCGGTGAGGCGACGACGGGGTCGCCGTTCTTCCAGACGACGTCGCACATGATGAGCGCGGTGCCCTCCTGCCACGGCACCCTGCGCAGCGTCTCCACGTCCGGCTTCATCACGAAGTCGCCGTACCCGCTCTCCCAGCTCGACATCTCGAAGCCGCTGACGGGGTTCATCTCGACGTCGACGGCGAGCAGGTAGTTGCAGCCCTCGGCGGAGTGGCCGAGGACCTCGTCGAGGAAGTACCGGGCGGCACACCGCTTGCCCTGCAGGCGACCCTGCATGTCCGCGATCGCGACGAGGACGGTGTCGATCTCACCGGTGTCCACGGCCTCGCGCAACTCTTCGACGGTCAGCATCTCCGCTTTCCTCCAAAGGTATGTCTACGAGCCATTGACGGCATCATCTTGACACCGCCGGGGGACGAGCGCCACCCTCAACCACTGCTCAAAGGGCTGTTAGGAGTCCATATGGCCAAGCACGTCGAGTACGAGAACGTGAGCAGCGACTACTTGGAGCACCGGCAGCTCAAACGTGGCGCGGCGGGGTGGGTCCTGCTGGCCGGGCTGGGTGTCTCGTATGTGATCTCCGGCGACTTCGCGGGGTGGAACTTCGGTCTCGCCCAGGGCGGGTGGGGCGGGTTGCTGGTCGCCACGGTCCTGATGGCGACGATGTACACGTGCATGGTGTTCGGTCTCGCCGAACTGGCCTCCGCACTGCCTGTGGCAGGCGCCGGCTACGGCTTCGCGAGGCGCGCACTCGGCCCGTTGGGCGGGTACGCGACAGGCATCGCCATCCTGATCGAGTACGCCATCGCCCCCGCGGCGATTTCGGTCTTCATCGGCGACTACGTCAAAGCGCTCGGCCTGCTGGACGCGACGTGGCCCGTGTACCTCGCCTGCTACGTCATCTTCGTCGGCATCCACCTGTACGGCGTGGGCGAGGCGTTGCGGGTGATGTTCGTGATCACCGGCGTCGCCGTCGTGGCCCTGGTGACGTTCGTGGCGGGCATGATCCCGAAGTTCGACGCCTCCAAGCTCTTCGACATCGGCGACGGCTCTTTCCTGCCGATGGGCGTGACGGGCGCGTGGGGCGCGATCGTGTTCGCGATCTGGTTCTTCCTGGCGGTGGAGGGCGTTCCGCTGGCCGCCGAGGAAGCCCGGGACCCCAAGCGGGACATGCCCCGCGGCATCATCGGCGCGATGGTGGTGCTGCTCGTGTTCGCCGCCGCGATCCTGCTGGTGGCACCGGGCGGCGCGGGCGCCAAGGCGCTGGAGGCGTCCGGCAACCCGTTGCCCGAGGCGGTCCGCGCGGCCTACGGCGGCGACAACTTCCTGGCGCAGCTGGTGAACTACGTCGGCCTGGCGGGCCTGGTCGCGTCGTTCTTCTCGATCATCTACGCCTACTCGCGCCAGCTCTTCGCGTTGTCGCGCGCGGGATACCTGCCGCGGTGGCTGTCGAAGACGGGCAAGCGCAAGACGCCGTACCTGGCGCTGATCGTGCCCGGCACCATCGGGTTCGCGCTGGCGACGATCATGAAGACGGCCGACCCGGTGACGGGCGGCGCGCGGCTCATCAACATCGCGGTGTTCGGCGCGGCTCTGTCGTACGTGCTGATGATGGTGTCGCACATCGTCCTGCGGAAGACGGCGCCGGACCTGCCGCGTCCGTACCGGACTCCCGGTGGTGTGGTGACCACGGGCGTGGCGCTGGTTCTCGCCGTTGCCGCTGTCATCGCCACGTTCTTCGTCGACGAGGTCGCTGCCGCCGTGACGGCGGGCATCGTCGTGATCGCCGTGGCCTACTACTGGTTCTACAGCCGGCACCACCTGGTCGCGAACGCTCCGGAGGAGGAGTTCGCGGCGATCGCCAGGGCGGAGGCCGAGCTCGACTGAGCAGGCGAGCGCTGGTCCTCGGCGGCACGGGCCTCATCGGCCGTGCCGCCGCTCGGCGTCCGCGCCCCCGACGAGGCAGGGCATCCCCTAACAGGTGACCGCCCGCCCCTAGGGAACCCGGCCGCCCGAGATCTAGGGCTCACACCCGATGCCCGGCAGATGGTGATCTCAGTACGGTTCCCGGCGACATCCCCGACCCGCCGTAGGAGCCCTACTTCCATGATGCAGCAGGCCACCCCGCAGCAGCCCGTTCAGCCCGCCGCCCCCGAGGCGACCGCCCCGGTCACCCCGGCGGCCGTGCCGCAGGAGGCCCAGCCGGCCACGCTGCAGGAGTTCGCCCTGAACCTCCTGAACGACCCGGCGGCCCTGTCGGCGTTCGACCTCGACCCCGAGGGCGTCCTCAGCTCCTGCGGCCTGAGCGACATCACCCCCGGTGACGTCCAGGAGATCCTCCCGCTGGTGCTCGACGCCGCCTCGTTCGCCGACGTCGACGGCCTCGCGTCCTACAGCGCCCTCACGGGCCTCGCGAACGTCGGCGCCGCCGGCGGCCTGGCCGGCGACCTGGCCGGCCACTGCGACGTGTCGAAGACCCTCGACGGCGTGACCGGCGTCGGCGACCTCTCCGGCCTGGGCGGCGTCACCGACCTCGGCACCGTCACCGACCTGTCCGGTGTCACGGACCTCGCCGGCACCGGCGACGTCCTCGGCACGGCGACCGGGGTGGCGGACGTCGGCGGCGTCCTCGGCACCGTCACCGGCGTGACCGGCGTCGTCTCCGTCGACGGCGTGCCCGGCGTGCTCGGCGCCGTCACCACCGACGTCACGACCGTCACCGACGTGGTCCACGAGGTCGTCCCGGACGTCGCGCCGGTCAGCGGCGTCCACGACACCGTCCACGGCGTCGTCGACGGCACCGTCGGCACCGTGCTCGGCGGCGACGTCGCCGACCTCGACCTGCTCGACGGCGTCGGTGGCCTGACCGAGGGCCTCGGCCTCTGATCTGATGTCCCGCGTGGGCAGACGAGCGTTGATCCTCGGCGGCACGGGCCTCATCGGCCGTGCCGCCGCCCGGCGTCTGCGGCAGGCGGGCTGGACCGTCGACGCCCCCGGACGCGAGGTGGACCGGGGCGATCCCGGGGCGTTGGCGGCCGCGATGGGCGACGGCGCCGACCTGCTGGTCGACTGCCTCTGCTATTCGGCTCGGGACGCGCGAACGCTGGTGCCGTTGGCGCGCAAGGCCCGTTCGGTCGTGATGATCTCGACCAAGGCCGTGTACGTGGACTCCCGGGGGCGGCACGCCAACTCCGACGACCCTCCCCGCTTCGACGGCCCCGTGTCCGAGGACCAGCCGACGCTCGCGCCCGCGGTCTCGGATCCGTTCACGCGCGAGGGGTACGGGCCGAACAAGGTCGCGGCGGAGCGGACGTTGCTCGACAGCGGCCTGCCCGTCACCGTGCTGCGAGCGTCCAAAGTGCACGGTCCCGGCAACAAGCGCCCGCTGGAGCAGTACTTCGTCGAACGGGTCCTCGCCGGGCACAAGGTGGTCGTGCTCGCGTCACGCGGCGAGGGCGTGGACCACCCGACCGCCACCGCGAACCTGGCCGCGTTGATCGAGGCGGTCGCGGAGAACCCCGGCGCGCGCGTGCTGAACGCCGCGGACCCGGACGCCCCGAACGGCCTGGAGATCTCCCGGATCATCGCCCGCTCGCTGCGGCACGAGTGGCGCGAGGTCCTGCTGGACCACGACCAGGCGGGCCGCCACCCGTGGCGGCGCGGCTTCGTCCTCGACACCTCGGCGGCACGCGCGCTCGGCTACGTGCCGGTGGGCGACTACGCCCACACCGTCCAGGAGGCTCTCCGCGACCTCGTTTCGAGCAGGTCGTGGCAGGATCGGGCGTTGTGAGTGACATTCAACGTGTGGGAGTCGTCGGTTCCGGCCTCATGGGCTCCGGAATCGCCGAGGTGAGCGCCCGTGCCGGCCTCGACGTCATCGTCGTCGAGGTCAACGCGGGCGCGGCCGAGGCGGCGCAGGGGCGGATCGCCACCTCGCTGGCCAGGGGCGTCAAGTCGGGCAAGCTGAGCGAAGCGGACCGCGACGCCGCGCTCGGCCGCATCCGCTTCACGACCGACATCGGCGACTTCGCCGACCGCCAGTTCGTGGTCGAGGCCGTCGCCGAGAACGAGCAGGTCAAGACCGAGGTCTTCACCGCGCTCGACAAGGTCGTGACCGACGAGGACGCCATCTTCGCGTCGAACACGTCGTCCATCCCGATCATGAAGCTCGGCATGGCCACCAACCGGCCCGAGCAGGTCATCGGCGTGCACTTCTTCAACCCGGTGCCCGTCCTGAAGCTGGTCGAGATCGTGCCGTCGCTGCTGACCGGCGCCGCCACGCAGGACCGCGCCGAGGCGTTCGTGCGCGAGACCCTGCACAAGGAGGTCATCCGCTCGCAGGACCGCGCCGGCTTCGTGGTCAACGCGCTGCTGATCCCCTACCTGCTCTCGTCGATCCGCATGCTGGAGTCCGGCTTCGCCTCGGCCGACGACATCGACAACGGCATGGTGCTCGGCTGCGCCCACCCGATGGGCCCGCTGCGCCTCACCGACCTGATCGGCCTCGACACCACGAAGGCCATCGCCGAGTCGATGTACGAGGAGTTCAAGGAGCCGCTGTACTCGCCGCCGCCGCTGCTGCTGCGCATGGTGGACGCGGGCCTGCTGGGCAAGAAGTCGGGCCGCGGTTTCCACAACTACGCGAAGTGATCGCGGCGAAGGCCCGCTCCGGGGAGCGGGCCTTCTGCTCGCACCACGGCTACACGGCCGCCAGCCGGTTCATCGAGTGCTGGATCAGCCCGACCAGCACCGCCTTCGACGACTCCCGGTTCCGCGCGTCGCACAGCACCACCGGGATCGTCTCGTCCAGGTCGAGCGCGTGCCGCACCTCGTCCACCGTGTAGTTCTGCGACCCGTCGAAGCAGTTCACGGCCACGATGAACGGGATGCCGCGGTGCTCGAAGAAGTCGATCGACGGGAACGACGAGTCGAGCCGCCGCGTGTCGACGAGGACGACGGCGCCGATCGCGCCGGTCGCCAGCTCGTCCCACATGAACCAGAACCGGTTCTGGCCCGGCGTGCCGAAGAGGTACAGCACCACCTTGGTGTTGATGGTGATGCGCCCGAAGTCCAGGGCGACGGTGGTGGTGTCCTTGCCCTCGACGCCCACGAGGTCGTCGACGTGCACGCCGGCCTCGGTGAGCAGCTCTTCTGTCCGGAGCGGCGGGATCTCGGACACCGACGCGACCATCGTGGTCTTGCCGGTGCCGAACCCGCCCGCGATGACGATCTTGACCGCGGTCGGCACGGTCAGCTCAGATGCCACGAACACCATCCAGTACGGCCTGCAGGAGATCCCTGTCCGGGATCGTGGGGGAAGAGGTCTGCACGAGCACGTCACCCCGCTCGATGAGGTCCGACAGCAGGACCTTCACGACGACGAGCGGGACGTCGAGGTAGGCGGCGACCTCGGCGACCGAGAGCGGGCGTGCGCACAGGGCCATGATCTCGCGATGTTCGACCGTCAGCGACGTCTGGTCGGACGCAAACGCGGCGGCCCGGACCTGCGTCACGAGGTGCAGGTCGGGCGCGTTCGGCCGGGTGCGGCCGCGCACCATCGCGTAGGGCCGCACCAGCGGCCCCGCGGCCTCGTCGTACCACCAGTCGTCCCGCGCGCTCATCAGCGCGACTCACGCGCCGAGGGGACGGTGGCGGTCTCCGCGCGCGGTGCCGACGACAGGTACGTTCCCACGCGCTTGACCAGCATGTTCATCTCGTACGCGATCATGCCCATGTCGGCGTCCTCCTCGCCCAGGACGGCCAGGCAGGCGCCGTGCCCGGCAGCGGTCACGAACAGGTAGGCGTGCTCCATCTCGACGATGGTCTGGCGCACCGCACCGCCGCCGAAGTGGCGGCCGGTGCCGCGGGCGAGCGACTGGAACGCCGACGCCATCGCGGACAGGTGCTCCGAGTCGTCGCGGGACAGCCCGGCCGAGCGGCCGAGCAGGAGTCCGTCCGCCGACAGCACGACCGCGTGGCGGGCGCCGACCACGCGCTGGATCAGGTCCTCCAGCAACCAGTTCAGTTCGCCGTGCTGGCTGTGGTTGTCCTTCATGACGAGGGGGCTCCTTCTGATCTCCAGTCATCGGTCAGCCTCGCGTCACGGGTGCCGCGCTGGAACGCGGCGAGCCCGTCACGGGTTCGCTCGGCCGACCTTTCGCCGGTCACCGGCTCGGCGTGGGGTGGCGGTTCCTCAGACGGGTGCACGAGCTGCGGCGCGAGGTTCTGCCGCTTCTTCCTGCGGGGAAGGGGTGCCTTCCCGTCTCCCGTGGGAGGAGGTGCCGCTGGGGGTGGTTCGTCCGCCGGTGCACCTGTCCCGGGAACGCCGGCGGGCGCCAAGGCGTTCAGGCCCGCGTGCAGGGCCTTGAGCCCCTCGGGCGTGACCGTGATCGGGAAGCTCGGGTGCTCCTCGGGGTGCCGGTCGTGCAACGACCGCACCGGCGGCATCTGCGTGGTCTCGGTGATGTCGCCCGCGGTGTCGTGCGGGGCGATGATGTTCGGCGGCAGGACGCACAACGCAACGGTGCCACCACCGGGCGAGTCGCGCAGCTCGACCTTGATGCCCCGCCGCGCCGCGAGACGGGCGACGACGAAGAGCCCCAGCCGGGACTCGCCGCGGAAGGCCATCGTCTCGAAGTCCGGCGGGTTGGAGAGCTTCGCGTTGGCCTGCAGGCGTTCCTCCTGCGTGAGGCCGAGGCCGTGGTCCTCGATCTCGATCACGATCCCGTGCGGCGCCGCGGTGGAGTGGATGACCACCTCCGACCGCGGCGACGAGAACGCCGTCGCGTTGTCGACGAGCTCCGCCAGCAGGTGGATGGTGTCGGCGACGGCGACGCCCACGAGCGCGCGGTCGGGCACCGGGTTGACCCGGACGCGGACGTACTGCTCGGTCTCGGCGACCGCGGACCGGATGACGTCGCTCAGGCGCACCGGCTTGCGCCACTGCCTGCCCGGCTGCTCCCCGGCGAGGATGATCAGGTTCTCGGCGTTGCGGCGCGCGCGGGTCGCCAGGTGGTCGAGCTGGAAGAGCGAGTCGAGCTGCTCGGGGTGCTCCTCCTCGCGCTCCAGCTTGTCGAGGATCTTGAGCTGGCGGTGCACGAGCCCCTGGTTGCGGTGCGCGATGTCGAGGAAGACCCGGTTGACGCCCTCGCGGGCCTGCGTCTCCTTCACCGCCGCCGCGACCGCCGTGTACTGGGCGGTGTTGAACGCGTCGGCGACCTGGCCGATCTCGTCGTTGCCGTAGTCCAGCGGCGGCATGTCGCGGTGGACGTCCACGTGCTCGCCGCCGCGCAGCCGCGCCACGATGTGCGGCAGCCGTTCCTGGGCCAGCCGCAGGGTGTCCTCGCGCAACGACGTCAGCCGCGTGATCAGGGCCCTCGACACGAGCCGGTTCGAGATGCGCAGCGCCAGCACGATGCCGACCACGACCGCCAGCAACGCGATCAGGCTGCCGATCAGCACCGCGGCCACCCGGCTGTCGGCCTTGTCGAGACCGAGGTCGGCCGCGTCACGCGCCTGCCGGACGGCGAGCCCGACGAGGTTGTCGTGCACGGGACCGGCCGCCGAGCGCCACTGCCGGTCGGTCACCGACCGGTCGCCGTTGATGATCCGGCCCTCGAGGTCGAGCAGCGTCCGGTACTCGGCGCTGCCGCGCAGCGCGTCGTACTGACCCCTCGCCTGCTCCAGCGCGAACGGGATCGTGGAGTCGAGGCTCGAGTGGTAGGCGCCGGCGAGCCGGGAGAACTCGACGCGCTCGGCCGGGGTGAACGTGCCGTTGAGCAGCCCGCGCGACCCGATCGTGGTGCCCCGCGACAGCCAGTCCGCGGCCTGGAAGATCGTGACGGCCTGGACGTTCGCCTGGCCCGCCTCCGCGTCCGGCACGAGCCGCGCCTGCCGTGCCAGCAGGGCGATGCCCGAGTCGAGCAGGCCGTTGTAGTAGTCGTAGACCGCCTGCGGGCTCGCCGTCCTCGCCTCGACGCGCGAACGCTGCTGCGGCAGCTCGTCCAGCGCGGAGCCGAGCGCGGAGATCCGGCCGGCGATGTCCTGGGGCGCGTCGTCCGCGAGGTCAGCGAACGCGTCCCTCATCCTCCGCACGGCCTCGTCGGTCCGGCCGTGCTGGTTCTTCAGCTCGCCTGCTCCCTCGGCACCGCTGAGCAGTTCGAGGCTCAGCCCGCGTTCCTCCTGCAGTCCGGCGAACGCCTCGACGGACGGGATCGCCGCGCCCTTCACCCCGGCCGCGACGGAACGCATGTAGAAACCGTCGAAAAGGGTGTAAGAGGAGAAAACGGCCCACATGACGAGGAGCACCACGCTCGGAACGACCACGACACCGGCCAGCCGCGACCGAATGGTCCGGTAGTTGGTCGGTGTGTAACCGCTCTTCTCGTTCACAGCGCTCTCACGGTCTCCTGTGTCCCACGGCTAGCGCTGCGGGTTACCTGAGTAACTCCTTCGGCTGCATTCAAGTTACGGCGAGTGATCATGGTTACTCGTTGACAGCGATCACACGCGGTATGCGGTTGGCAGGCTACCCAGTCGAGTGAGTGAAGCAACACCCGGTACGGGGGTTCTCACAAGGCAAGAACCCCCGTACGGGCTAGTGTTCCGCCGCCTGTTCCGTTCCCCGTCGCTAAGGACGCTCGACCGCGACGACGTTGTAGGTCGTCTCGGGCGTCGGAGGAGTCGTGAAGCGGGCATTCGGCAGGTAGAGGCGCTTGCCGAACGCGGCGACCGTCGTGGGAACGTCGAAACGAGCGTCCGTGCGTTCCGCGGCGAGCGTTGCCCCATCACGGCTCAACGTGTACCGCGCGACTTTGTTGAGCCTGTTTTGCACCACGTACAACTGCCGCCCCTCGCGCAACAGCCCGTCACCATTGGTGAGTGTTTGACCGTTCAAATTGATCTCGGTCGTTTTCCCGCTCCGGGGATCGGCCCTGAACAGCTTTCCGGTGTTGCTCTGCACGACGATCAGCCCGCCGCCGAGCCCGGTGACGATCCCGTTGAGGTTCGTCGCGCCGGGCGTGATGACGAGGTCGCCGGTCAGGGCGAGCGTGCGGTGCGGCTCGAGGCTCAGCGGCACCTCGTAGAGCACCGCCTTGCGCGAGTCGGTGAACCACGCCGACTTCTCGGTCAGCACGACGTCGTTGACGAACGTGTCCGCGGTCGCGAACTGGAACTTCGCCAGCAAAGCACCACTTCGCGCGTCGTAGACCCGTGCGTCGCCGCCGACGCCACCGGCGACCCAGAGCCGCTTGCGCGAGTCGACCTTCAGGCCGAGCGACGGGGTGCCGGGCCCCTTCGCGAGCACCTTCCCCCGGCCCGTGCGCAGGTCCGCCGCGTAGATCGACCCGTCGGCCCGCGACCCGAAGTAGGCCGTGGTGCCGCTGATCGCGATGCCTTCCGGTTGCCACCCGTCGGGCAGCGAGAACTCGGTGGGGAAGCTCCCGGGACGGGAGTGCCCGGAACCGTCCGCGGTGGCCGGCGCCGCGACGCCGAGCGTGACGCCCAGAACCGCCGCGAGCAGGACACCGAATCTGCGGTACATGCCGCCTCCTTGTCGGATTGGGGTGCCCCCGATCCTTCTCCAGCCCGGCGGCAGAACCGGAGTTTCCTCAGCAATCCGACATCTCCCCAGCTCAGCGCTCTCAGCTGACGGGACGCCGCCGCTTGTCGCGGGTGTAGATGATCGCCGACTTGCCCTCCCCCGGGCTGCGGCGCTCCAGCTCGAACAGCGTCGTCGCGGTGATCAGGTCGCTGAGCTTGGTGTAGCCGTAGGTGCGGGAGTCGAAGTCCGGCCGCTGCTTGGTGATGATGTTGCCCACCGATCCCAGCGCCGCCCAGCCGTCGTCGTCCGAGGCGGCCTCGACCGCGTTGCGCAGCTGCTTCACGAGCGCGCTGTTGGCCTTGAGCTGCGCGGCCGCCGTCGCGGTCTTCTGCTTGGGCGCCACCTCCTCGGGCGTCGTCGCGCCGGTCAGGTTCTCGATGTAGACGAACTTGTCGCAGGCCGCCACGAACGGCTGGGGCGTCTTGCGCTCGCCGAACCCGTAGACGGTGAGCCCGGACTCGCGCAGCCGCGCGGCGAGCCGGGTGAAGTCGCTGTCGCTCGACACGATGCAGAACCCGTCGAAGCGCTCCGAGTACAGCAGGTCCATCGCGTCGATGACCATCGCCGCGTCCGTGGCGTTCTTGCCGGTCGTGTACGCGAACTGCTGGATGGGCTGGATCGACTGCGCGAGCAGGTGCTCCTTCCAGCCCTTGAGGTTCGTGCCGGTCCAGTCGCCGTAGGCCCGCTTCACGTGCGCGGTGCCGTACTTGGCGACCTCGGCGAGCAGGTCTTCGGTGATCGAGGGCCGCGCGTTGTCCGCGTCGATCAGCACCGCGAGCCTGGCTGTGTTCTCGCCGACCACGACCTGCACACCTCCGTCGTCCGTCCACCCGGTCGGCGCCATCGTCGCACGCCCCGCTCCGGCGGGCTCACAGCTCGGCCGCCGCCTCGGCGATCAGCTCCAGCGACTCCCCGGTCCCCGCCGCGACCTGCCGCAGCCGCGCGAACCGCCGAGCGCACTGCTCGGTCAGCCCCGGCCCCTCGGCGTACTCGCCCTTGAGGAACGTCTCCAGGTACGCCACGTCGTCGTGCTGCCGGTGCGGGAAACCGAGCAGCGTGAACGGTGATCCCATCGCCGGGTAGGCCCCGGCGCCGCGCGGCACCACCTGAACGCTCACCCCGGGTTGCTCGCTCACCTCCATGAGGTGCAGCAGCTGCGCCTTCATCACCCGCGGCCCGCCGACGACCTGCCGCAGCACGGCCTCCGGGAACACCACCTCCACCGACAGCGGGTCCTTGTCGCCGAGGCGGCCGGCCCACGCCTCGCGCACCGCCGCCACCCGCGCGGCGCGCACGGGCTCGTCCTCGCGCAGAACGGCATCGGTGTACCCGGGGAGCTGGAAGACCGGCGGAACGAGATCCGTCGTGAACGCGCGCAGCACCGTCGCCTCGAACACGAGATCGGCGAAGTCCGCGGCCGGGTCGAACTGCACCGCACCCGAAACGCGCGAACGAACTCGTTCCGCGTACTGCGCCCGCAACACCACGGCTTGCCATTCCGCGGTGGGCACCTTGTAGACGTAACCGAGCGCCATGACGTCCACGGGCGCCGACGGCTGCACGGCGTTCTCCATCATGGACAGCTTGGCGCTGCTGAAACCCACGCGCTGACCGGCCTCGGTGAGGCTCAGCTCGCGCTCACCGCGCCACCCGGCCAGCTGCCGCCCGATGGCGCGTTCGAGCGTCGTGGCCCGGAAATCCTTCGGCATGACGCGAAGGATATGACCAATTCGGATTCCCGAAAGGGACGGGTCGGTGTGGACAACCCTTAAATACCAACGATCTCCGTTCAACGGCGGGCTTTGCGTTAAACGACCGAGAGCACTTTTTACTATTGATAGCGCTTTGCGCGCGCATGAGCACGCACGAGGTCGTGGAACCGGAACGCGTCATCGCCGACCTCGGTCAGCAACGACTTCTCCACCAGGTCGTCCAGCGCGTCCTCGACGTCGCACTCGGGCTCCCCCGCGATCGCCGCCGCCACCGGCACGCCGAACGCGTCCGCCTCCCACGCGCACAACCGGTAGAGCCGCGCCTGCCGCTCGGGAAGCTCCACATAGGACAGGTCGAGCAGCCGCCCGAGCCGTCCGTCGTCGGTGAGCGGCCCGACCTCGACGGCGTGCGCCCGCGGCAGGTCCAGCTCCGACCGGCTCGTCACGAGCACCGTGCCCGACGCCGGCAGCAGCGGCGTCACCTGCTCGGCCGAGTCCGCGCCGTCCAGCAACAGGGTGAACTGCCGGCGCGTGACGAGCCCGCGGAACACCGCCTGCTCCTCGCCGGGATCGGCGCCGAGCCCGAACGCCCTCAGCACCCGCCCGAGGTCGTGCGCTCCGAGGTCGACGTACAGCTGATCACCGGATCCCCGCTCCCACAACCACTTCAGCGCCAGCGCGGTCTTGCCCGCCCCGCCCGCGCCGTGCAGCAGCGTCACCCCGGACCGGATCGCGTCCAGCTCGGCGTCCCTGCCGACGAAGTGCCGCGGCGGCGCGGGAGGCCGGAACCTCGGCGGTACGTCGTTCCTGCCCCTGATGACCCCTGCGGCGGCCCCGGCCAGCACGTCACCCATACCCGCACCTCCCCGACACGTCGAAGTTACGGTCTTTCCCGCGTCTTGCATCAGACGGCCATAGAGTGATCGCACGTGAGCGCGGCCCCGGTGCTCGACGTCGAGGACCGCACCTGCCGCCCATTGACGATGATCTTGCACGTGAGCTCGCCGTGCACGCCCTCCAGCCGGATGGCGACCCGCCCCTTGCGCTTGCCGATGCGCTCGAACGGCATGTCGGGGTTGCGCAGGGTGCGTTCCTCCTCGCCGGGGAACGTGTAGGTGAGCTGGTCGGTCGTGCCGGTCCCCTCGACCACCACGCGGATGCTGGGCGCCGCCGCGCAGCCGGTCGCTCCGGCCAGCAGCAGGCCCACGAGTAAAGCGGCGGTCTTCATGCCGGGAACGGTAGGAAGCGCGGGGGTGCTCCGGCATCAGCCTGAAGGCTCGACCGGTATCAGCCATCAGAGTGACAACCCGAGGCCCCTCAGTCGTTCCTCGACCCTGAACCGCTCGACCTCGCGGTCCACTCCCTCCCCCAGGACGTCCAGCCGGTGCTCCACCTCCAACGCCGAACAGGCCTGCGCGAGCAACGCGTCATGGGCCTGACGAGCACCGATCTTCTTGGCGGCCGACACGCCGGGCCCGAAGCAGGCCCGTGCCCGGCGCACACGACGGAGGTCGGCCGCTATTCGTTCTATCGGCCGATGGTCGGGCACCGGGGCGGAAGGCCGCAGGAGCGCCTTCACGAAACCGAAGGGCACGCACCCCAAGCTACCCCGCCTGCAACGCCAGGAAGAGGTCCACGCGCGCCTCGAACTCCGCGAGGTCGACGCCCAGCAGTCCCTCGACCCGGCCGACCCGGTACCGCAGCGTGTTCACGTGGACGTGCAGCCGGGCGGCGGCCGCGGTCCACGAGCCGGAGCAGTCGAGGAACACCTTCAGCGTGCCGACGAGGTCCGAGCCGTGTTCGGCGTCGTAGTCGAGGACCGGTCCGAGGAGGCGGCGGCGCAACGAGGTGCGCAGCTCCTCCGGCACGCCCGCGAGCAGCAGTTGGTGCAGTGCGATCTCCTCGCCCGCCACCACGCACGTGCGGCCGCCGCGTCGTTCGCCCAGGCGGCGTGCGTGCGCGGCCTCTTCCGCGGCTCCTCGCAGGCCGCGCCACTCGACCGGGGAGCTGATGCCGACGAGCACGCGGGACGAGCCGAGGCCCGGTTCCATCACGCGCATCGCCTCGCGGACGTCGTCGGGTTGTGAGTCGCCTGCTTTCGCCACGGCGTAGACGGTGTCGCCGACGGGGGTCACCAGCGCCCGGGGCAGCGTCTCCTCCAGCACCGCGGCGGCGAGGTGCGTGCGCTGGTCGGACGTCACGGCGCTGATGACGCGCAGGCGGGTCCGTTCCAGGCCGGCGGCGGCGAGGCGGGACTCGAGGTCGGCCGAGCCGCTCAGGACGGCGGAGACCAAGGGGGCGGCGGTGCGGTTCTCGATCCGGCGGCCCTGGGCCTGGCGCAGGCGTTCCAGGCCGACCAGCGACGCGAGCTCGGCGGCGGCCTCCTGCTGCACCGGGCCGCCGACGACGAGGATCCAGCTGGTGAGGCGGGTGCCGCCGCGTTCGGAGACGGGCACGAGGGTCATGCCCCTGACCGTCTTCGGGAGCCGGTCGGCCTGGAGGAACTCCTTCACGAGCGTCTGGCGGTCCGGCAGCGCGCCGCCCGCGACGACCCGGCCGGCGGTGGAGAGCACCCAGCAGGGCGCGTTCAGCTCGTGGCCGCCCGCCAGCAGCAGCGCGGGCAGGCCGGAGCCCTCGGCGACGACGTTCAGCAGGCGGCGGTGCCGGGAGAGGCCGGCCAGTTCCATCGAGACGCGTTCGGTGATGGTCGCGAACGAGAGGTCGACGGGCACTTCGAGCAACGGCACGTGGTGGCGCAGGCAGGCTCCGACCAGGTCGGACGGCAGCGCGCGGTTCTCGGGCCCGGAGGCGGCGAGGCCTGCGACGCGGGCGGAGGCGAGCGAGCGGACGAACGTCTCGGAGTCCTGCGGGCCGTGGTGCCAGAGCAGGCCGGAGAGCACGAGCTCCCCGCCGGACAGGTACCGGCTGGGGTCGGGCAGCTCCGTTCCGTACACGCGGGTGACCGTGCGGTCGAGCTGGTCCTCACCGGTGTGCAGGCTCAGGCGCAGTTCCGGCATCCCCAGCAACGTCCGCAGCAACAGCATGACAGGTCACTTTCGTCCATTCGTGTTTGTAGGAAAGCACAAATCCTCGTTGTGCAGGAGCCCGGCGATTCATGTACTCCTGCCGTAGAGGAAGGCAGCCGTACCTCTGTGTACTGGCTCACAACCGGATGGGAGGGCGAGTGACGATCTCCACGCACGTGCTGGACGCGGCGCGCGGCAAGCCGTTCACGGGCATCGCCGTGTCGCTGCAGCGCCGCGACGGGACAGAGGTGGCGAGCGCCGAGACGGACGCCGACGGACGGATCACCGGATGGGGTGAGGGTCTGGAGGCCGGGGTGTACCGGCTGGTGTTCGACACCGCGCGGGCCGCGCCGTTCTTCCCCGAGGTCGTGCTCACCTTCGACTACTCCGACCCCGCGCAGCACCACCACGTGCCGCTGCTGCTGTCGCCGTTCGCCTACTCCACCTACCGAGGTAGCTGACGATGGACTTCCTTCGACCGGAGACGCTCGCGGAGGCGCTGGAGCTCAAGGCGTCACGGCCGGACGCCGTGCCGATCGCCGGCGGCACCGACGTGATGGTGGAGCTGAACTTCGACCACCGCAGGCCAGCCGCCCTGCTCGACCTGACCCGAGTCCCCGAGCTGCGGCGGTGGTCCGACGGGCTGCGGATCGGTGCCGGCGTGCCGTACGCGCGCATCATCGACGAGCTCGGCGCGCAGCTGCCCGGCCTCGCGATGGCCTCGCGCACGGTCGGGTCGCCGCAGATCCGCAACCGCGGCACGATCGGCGGCAACCTGGGTGCCGCCTCCCCCGCGGGGGACACGCACCCGGTGCTGCTGGCGTCGGACGCGGTCATCGAGGTGGCCTCCGTGCGCGGCACGCGGATGATCCCGGCCGCCGAGTTCTACCTGGGCGTGAAGCGCAACGCCCTGGAGCAGGACGAACTCATCGTGGCGGTGCACCTCACGCCTGCCGAGGGGCCACAGCAGTTCTCGAAGGTCGGCACGCGCAACGCCATGGTGATCGCGGTGTGCTCGTTCGCGATCTCGCTGTTCCCGCGGGAGAACCGGGTCGGCGCGGCGGTCGGGTCGGCCGCCCCGACGCCGCGGCGGGCACCGGAGGCGGAGCGGTTCCTGGCGTCGGCGCTGGACTTCCGCGACCCGAAGCCGTTGCTGGACTCGGTGAAGCGCGAGTTCGGGGAGCTGGTCTCGCGGGCCGCGTCGCCGATCGACGACGTGCGCGGCTCGGCGGCGTACCGCAAGCACGCCTTGGCAGTGATGGCACGCAGGACGCTGGGCTGGGCCTGGCAGGAACTTCTCGACGGGGAGCGGGCATGCGCGTGAACGTGACGGTCAACGGCGAGCAACGCCAGGCCGACGACGTGTGGGAGGGCGAGTCGCTGCTGTTCGTGCTGCGCGAACGGCTCGGGCTGCCCGGGTCGAAGAACGCCTGCGAGCAGGGCGAGTGCGGTTCGTGCACGGTCTACCTCGACAACGTGCCGGTGTGCGCGTGCCTGGTCGCGGCCGGGCAGGCGCAGGACCGCGAGGTGCGCACGGTCGAGGGACTCGCCGAGGGCGACCGGCTCGACCCCGTGCAGGAGGCGTTCGTCGAGGCGGGCGCGGTGCAGTGCGGCTTCTGCACGCCCGGTCTCGTCGTCCAGGCGCACGACCTGCTCGACCGCGTGCCGAACCCGTCCGACCCGGAGATCCGCGAGGCCCTCGCCGGGAACCTGTGCCGCTGCACCGGGTACGAGAAGATCCTGGACGCCGTGCGGCTGGCGGCGTCGCGCCGATGATCGTCCTCGACCGCTGTGCGGTGTCCACTGTGGACGAAGCCGGTACCGAGCACGCGTCCGGGCACGTGGTGGTCGAGAACGGGCGGATCTCCTCCGTCGCGTCCGGTCCCGCCCCACGGCCCTCCGGGGCGCACACGTACGTCGACGCGTCGTCGTGCCTCGTCACCCCGGGCCTGATCAACACCCACCACCACCTCTACCAGTGGGCGACGCGCGGGCTCGCGACCGACGCCACGCTGTTCGAGTGGCTGACCACCCTCTACCCGGTGTGGCGCGGGCTCGACGACACCGTGACGCACGCGGCGGCGTCCGCGGGCCTGGCCAAGCTGGCGTTGACGGGCTGCACGCTCGCCGCCGACCACCACTACGTCTTCCCCTCCGGCGGTGGTGACGTGTTCGACGCGCTCGTGTCGGCGGGGCGGCGGGTCGGGATCCGGCTGGAGGCGGTCCGCGGGTCGATGGACCGCGGCCGGTCCCGGGGCGGGCTGCCGCCGGACAACCTCGTGGAGGAGACCGAGGCCGCGCTGATCGCGACCGAGCGGGCCATCGGCGACCACCACTCGACCGCGGACGACGCCCTGGTCCGCGTCGCCGTCGGCCCCTGCTCGCCGTTCTCGGTGTCGAAGGAGCTGATGACCGGCGCGGCCTCTCTCGCGCGGCGGCACGGCGTCCGCCTGCACACGCACCTCGCCGAGACGAAGGACGAGGAAGAGCAGTGCCTGGCCGAGAACGGCTGCACGCCGACCGAGTACGCCGAGCAGCTCGGCTGGCTGGGCCCGGACGTGTGGCTCGCGCACACCGTGCACCTCAACGGCGACGCGGTGAAGCGGCTCGGGGCCACGTCGACCGGGTCGGCGCACTGCCCGACGTCCAACGGGCGGCTGGGCACCGGGATCGCGCCCGTCCGCGACCTGTTGGACGCCGGCGCGCCGGTCGGGCTCGGCGTCGACGGGGCCGCGTCCAACGAGGACGGTGGGCTGGTCGTCGAGCTGCGATCGGCGCTCTACCAGGCACGTCAGCGCGGCGGACCGGCCGCGATGAACGCCCGCGAGGCGTTGTGGATGGGCACGATGGGCGGCGCGCGGGTGCTGGGCCGCGCGGACTCGCTGGGCTCGATCGAGCCGGGCAAGGTCGCCGACCTCGCCGTGTGGGACCTGTCGGGACTGGACCACGCGGGCATCGCGGACCCGGTGGCGGCACTCGTCCTCGGCACTCCTCCGCCGCTGAAACTGTTGGTCGTGGGCGGTGAGGTCGTGGTGCGGGACGGAGTCCTGCTGACGGCCTCGACCGACGAGCTGGCGCGCGACCTCTCCGCCGCCAGTGCCAAGCTCCAGGAGGCTGCGCGATGACCCTCACCCCCACCGAACTCACGTCCGCTGTCTCGGGCGGCATCGGGACGTCGCCGCAGCGCCCGGACGGCAACCTGAAGGTGCGCGGCGAGTTCGCCTACGCCTCCGACCTGTGGCACGAGGACATGATCTGGGGCGCGACCCTGCGCTCACCGCACCCGTACGCCCGCATCACGTCGGTGGACATCACCGAGGCGTTGAAGGTGCCGGGTGTGCACGCGGTGCTGACGCACTCGGACGTACCCGGACGCAACCTGTACGGCCTGGAGCACAAGGACCAGCCGGTGCTGGCCGTGGACGTCGTGCGCTACCAGGGCGAACCGGTCGCGCTGGTCGGTGCCGACCACCCCGAGACCGCGCTGCGGGCGATGAAGAAGATCGTCGTGACCTACGACGTGCTGGAACCCGTGGTGGACATGGAGACGGCCGTGGACGACACGCCGTTGCACCCCGGCGGCAACCTCGTGCGGCACGTGCCGATCCGACGCGGCTCGCAGGACGTCACGGCCGAGGTCGTCGTGAGCGGGCGCTACGAGGTCGGCATGCAGGACCAGGCGTTCCTCGGGCCGGAGTCCGGGCTCGCGGTGCCGGCGACCGACGGCTCGGTGGACCTCTACATCGCGACGCAGTGGCTGCACGTCGACCGCGACCAGATCGCGGCGGCGCTGGGGTTGCCGCAGGAGCGGGTGCGGCTGACGCTGTCCGGCGTCGGCGGCGCGTTCGGCGGCCGCGAGGACCTGTCGATGCAGGTGCACGCGTGCCTGCTGGCCCTGCACACCGGCAAGCCGGTGAAGATGGTCTACAACCGCGAAGAGTCGTTCTACGGCCACGTGCACCGGCACCCGGCGGTGCTCTACTACGAGCACGGCGCCGATCGCACCGGCAAGCTCGTCCACGTGCGGGCGAAGATGTACCTCGACGGCGGCGCTTACGCCTCTTCGACTCCCGCTGTCGTGGCCAACGCGGCGACGCTGGGTGTCGGTCCGTACGAGGTCGACAACGTCACGGTCGACGCGTACGGCGTCTACACGAACAACCCGCCGTGCGGCGCGATGCGCGGATTCGGCGCTGTGCAGGCGGGTTTCGCCTACGAGTCCCAGATGGACAAGCTGGCGGAGGCGCTCGGCATGTCCCCCGTCGACGTGCGGATCCGCAACGCCATGACCGAGGGCTCCACGATGCCGACCGGGCAGGTGGTCGACTCGGCCGCGCCCGTCGCGCGGCTGCTGAAGCTGGTGCAGGACAAGCCGTTGCCCGCCGGCACCTCGACCGACATCCGCGAGCTGCCCGGTGGCGTCTCGAACACGACGCACGGCGAGGGTGTCGTCCGCGGTGTCGGGTACGCGGTCGGCATCAAGAACATCTGCTTCTCCGAGGGCTACGACGACTACTCGACCGCCCGGGTGCGCGTCTCGATGGTCAACGGCGAGCTGGCCGCCGCGGTGCACACCGCCGCGTGCGAGGTCGGCCAGGGCCTGGTGACGATCATGCAGCAGATCGTGCGGACCGAGCTCGGCATCGAGCGCGTCACCGTGCTGCCGATGGACACCACGATCGGCAACGGCGGTTCGACCTCGGCCTCGCGCCAGACGTACGTGACCGGTGGCGCGGTGAAGGCCGCGTGCGCGCTGGTCAAAGCACGCCTGGACGGCCGCACCGACATCGGCGACGAGGTGATCGACGAGACCACCGAGTGGCGCCACCGCGCGACCGAGGCCATCGACCCCGAGACGGGGCAGGGCAACGCGCACGTCCAGTACGGCTTCGCGGCCCACCGCGCGGTCGTCGACGTGGACGTCGACCTCGGCCTGGTGCGCGTCGTGGCGCTGGACTGCGCGCAGGACGTGGGCAAGGCGCTGAACCCGCAGGCCGTGGTGGGCCAGATCCAGGGCGGCTCCGCCCAGGGCCTCGGCCTCGCGGTGATGGAGGAGATCCAGACCTCCGGCGGCAAGGTGCGCAACCCGTCGTTCACCGACTACCTCATCCCGACCGTGCTCGACATGCCGCCGATGAGCATCGACGTGCTCGAGCTCGCCGACCCCCACGCCCCGTACGGCATCCGCGGCGTCGGCGAACCGCCCACCATCTCGTCGACCCCGGCGATCGTGGCGGCGATCCGCGCCGCGACCGGCCTGGCGCTCACCCGCGTCCCGGTCCGCCCGGAACACCTCACCGGTACCTGATCCTCCTGGAGCCCCCTGCTGTGAACGCACATCTGCTCGCCACCATCGACCTGGCCACCCGCAACGTGGCCTCCGGGGGCGGCCCGTTCGGCGCGATGATCGTCCGGGACGGTGAGGTGATCGCCACCGGTGTGAACCAGGTGACGCCGACGCTCGACCCCACCGCGCACGCCGAGGTGGTCGCGATCCGCGCCGCCTGCCGGGCGCTCGGCGACTTCAAGCTGACCGGCTGCACGCTGATCTCCTCGTGCGAGCCGTGCCCCCTGTGCCTGTCCGCCGCGCTGTGGGCGCGCGTGGACGAGGTCGTATACGCCGCCGACCGCCACGACGCGGCGGCGGCCGGTTTCGACGACCGGGAGTTCTACGAGCTGTTCAGCAGGCCCCGCGACGAGTGGGACCTGCGCGTGCACCGGATCTCCACCGGCGAGGACAACGCCCCGTTCACCGCGTGGACGTCCCTCGCGACCCGTATCGACTACTAGGGCCTGTGTCGAAGTCCGTGTTCGCGATAGCCGGGCCTGAGGCGGCCCCCGGGGGCACGGCCGACTGACCCACGTACAACACCGGTGTGCGGGTCAGTCGGCCGCACCGCCAGGAACCACCTCAGGCGCGGCTCTCGTCGAACGGGACTTCGACACTGGCCCTGGAGGCCACAAGCCGACTGGCTGACCGGAGCTGCACCGCACCAACGCGTTCCGGCGTCGGAACGCGCCCACCGGCATGGGAAAGGCCGTCTTCCATGACACAGTTGCGGAGCCGACAACCGGCGTCGGTCCTCGACCACTTCTTCCGCATCACCGAACGTGGCAGCTCCCTGGGCCGTGAGGTCCGCGGTGGCATCACGACGTTCGTCGCGATGTCGTACATCGTGCTGCTGAACCCGCTGATCCTCGGCGCGTCCGCCGACATCACCGGCGCCGAGCTCACCACCGCCGAGATCACCACGGCGACCGCGCTGGCCGCGGGCGTCATGACCGTCCTCATGGGACTGGTCGGCAACGCGCCGCTCGCGATGGCGGCGGGCCTGGGCGTCAACGGGGTGGTGGCGTTCCAGATGGCGCCGGCCATGACGTGGGCGCAGGCCTTCGGGCTGGTGGTGCTGGAAGGCGTCTGCATCGTGGTCATGGCCGCGTCCGGGGTCCGCGAGCGGATCATCAACGCGATCCCGGAGCCGTTGAAGATCGCGATCACCGTCGGCATCGGGCTCTACATCGCGCTGGTGGGCCTGGTCTCCGCCGGTTTCGTGACGCGCACGCCGGACGCCGCCGGGTCGGCGGTGCCGGTGCGGATGGGCGTGGACGGCCACCTGAGCGGCTGGCCCATCGCGATCTTCTGCCTCGGCCTGCTGCTGATGATCGTCCTGATGGCGCGCGGGGTGCCGGGGGCCGTGCTGATCAGCATCGTCGGCGCCACGACCGTCGCCGTCGTCGTGAACGCGGTGTTCGACGTCTCCGGCTGGGGCCTCGTGACGCCGACCCTGCCGTCGTCGGTCGTCAGCTCACCGGACTTCGGTCTGCTCGGGCGCGTGGACCTGTTCGGCGGCTTCGTGTCGGCGGGCGTGGTCGCGGCGACGGTGTTCCTGTTCACGCTGGTGCTGTCCGGGTTCTTCGACGCCATGGGCACGATCACGTCGGTGTCCGACGAGGCCGGCCTGACCAGGGACGGCAAGGTCGAGGGCATGGGCCGGATCCTCGTGGTCGACGGCGCCGGCGCGATCGCCGGCGGCGTCACGGGGTCCGCCCCGAACACCGTGTTCCTGGAATCGGCCGCGGGCGTCGGCGAAGGCGCCCGGACCGGCCTGGCCTCGGTGGTGACCGGCGGGCTGTTCCTGGTGGCGCTGCTCTTCACCCCACTCGCGACGGTCGTGCCCGCCCAGGCCGCGGCTCCGGCGCTGGTGGTGATCGGCGGCCTGATGATGACCCAGATCCGCCGGATCCCCTGGCAGGAAACGGACTACACGATCCCCGTCTTCCTGACCATCGCCATCATCCCGTTCACCTACTCCATCACCAACGGCATCGGCGCGGGCCTCGTGTCCTACGTCGTGCTGCGCGTCTGCAAGGGCCGCTGGCCCGGCTGGCTGATGACCGGCCTCGCGCTGATGTTCGCCGTGTACTTCGGCGTGGACCTGATCAGCGGCAGGTGACCGCGTGGCCCGGCCGGGCGGCCACCCGGCCGGGCCCCCGTTCCGAGGAGGGCTCGATGCGTGACCTCGCTTCGACTTTGCTGTCGTGGGACCGGTTCGCGGTCGCCTCGGTGGTGGCCGTGCGCGGCAGCGCGCCCCGGCCGGTCGGCGCCGCGATGGCCGTGGGACCGTCGGGCCAGGTGGCCGGCAGCGTGTCCGGCGGGTGCGTGGAGGCCGAGGTGTACGACCTCGCGTGCCAGGTGCTGTCGACGTCCGAGCCCGTTCTGGCGACGTTCGGCTACTCCGACGACACCGCGTTCGCCGTCGGCCTGACCTGCGGCGGGTCGCTGGACGTGCTGGTGCAGCGCGACACGCCGTCGTTGCGCGCGGCCCTCGCGGCCTCCGTCGCCGGGCACCCGGTCTCGGTCCGCTTCGAGGCGGAGGGCCGGGTGTTCACCGAGTCGTGGACACCGCCCCCGCGCCTGCTGGTGTTCGGCGCCGTCGACCACGCCGCCGCCGTCGCCGAAGTGGGCCGTTTCCTCGGCTACCACGTGACGGTGTGCGACGCGCGCCCCGTCTTCGCCACACCCGAACGCTTCCCCGCGGCGCACTCGGTCGTCGTCGACTGGCCGCACCGCTACCTCGCCGCCACGCACACCGACGCCTCCACCGCCGTCGTCGTGCTGACCCACGACCCGAAGTTCGACGTCCCGGTGCTCGTGGAGGCCCTGTCCCGCCCGCTGGCGTTCGTGGGCGCGCTGGGTTCCCGCCGCACGCACGCCGAGCGCCTGGCCCGCCTGCGTGCCGAAGGCGTTCCCGAGGCCGCGCTGGCCCGGCTCCGTTCGCCCATCGGCCTCGACCTCGGCGGCCGCAGCCCGGCCGAGACCGCCGTCTCCATCGCCGCCGAGCTGGTGGCCCTGCGGCACGGCGGCACCGGCCTGCCGCTGTCGGACCTGTCCTCCCCCATCCACCGGACCCTGGAGAGCCATGGCACTGATCTTCCTCAACGGCGGCGGCATGAGGGGCGGGCCGCTGCACCCGCAGCTGCAGGGCACCCCGATGGTGTGCCGGGCGCGCAGTGCGCCGAAGTACCGGTACTTCTCGGTGCGGAACCAGTTCCCCGCGATGCACGAGTCGGGCTCGGCCTCGGTGGCGGGTGAGCTCTACGACCTGCCGCTGAAGGTCCTGCGCGACCACCTCGTCCCCGCCGAGCCCGCCGAACTGGAGATCGGCGTCATCGAACTGGAGGACGGCAGCGCCGCCCTGGCCACCGTGCTGCGCGACGCGATGGTGGAGCCGTTGCTCCGATCGGGTGACATCCGGGACATCTCGTATCTCGGGGACTGGCGCGCGTTCCTACATCACGAGGGGTGAGGGAAGTGGCATCGGGGGGTGCCACCGGCAAGGGGGAGTTGCCGCAGCGGCGGGACCAACCGAAGTGGTCCCGCCGCGGGGGTCCCTCGGCCCCGCACAGCGGACGCCGTGCAGGTCGTCCACCGGCACCCGTGCCGACCGGCCGCCTCTCCGGCGCCTCTCAGCTCTCCCGCCCCACCTCGAGCAGCCCGCGCTCGTACGCCACCGCGACGGCCGCCGCCCGGTCCGAGACGCCCAGCTTCGCGTAGACGTGCAGCAGGTGCGTCTTCACCGTCGCCTCGCTGATGAACAGCGCCGCCGCCACCGCCCGGTTCGTGGTCCCCTTCGCCACCAGCGCGAGCACGTCGAGCTCGCGCGCCGACAACGGCTCCAGCGCGGGCTCCCGCACCTGCCCCAGCAGCCTCGTGGCCACCGCGGGCGACAGCACGGCCTCACCCGAGTGCGCCGCACGGATCGCGCGCTGCAGCTCGTCGCGAGGCGTGTCCTTCAACAGGTAGCCGGTGGCGCCCGCCTTGATGGCCGGCAGCACGTCGCGGTCCGTGTCGTAGGTGGTGAGCACCAGGACGCGGCACGGGTGGCCGCGCAGCCGTTCGATCGCCGACACGCCGTCCGAGCCCGGCATGCGCAGGTCCATGAGCACCACGTCCGGCGACACGGCCGTGACGACGGCGACCGCCTCGTCCCCCGAGGCCGCCTCGCCCACCACCTCGAAGTCTCCCGACGAGAGCATGCCGCGCAGACCGTCCCTGACGACCGGGTGGTCGTCGACGATGACCAGCCGGATCACGCGACCACCCCGAAGCCCCCAGCCACACCCGAGGCGCACCTCGAGCGATCACTGTCCCGCACGACGCACTCCAGCCGGCCGCTCACAGCGCCCCCACCCTCCACCTCACGCCGGGACTCGAGCCGAGATCGCCGTCCCCGCCCCGGGCTCCGACTCCACGAACAACGCCCCCGACAGCCGGTGCACCCGGTGCCTCATCGCGGGCAGCCCGAAGCCCGGCGACGGCACGGTGAGGTCGAACCCCACGCCGTCGTCGCGCACGTCGAGCGTCACCACGTCCTCCATGTAGGACAGGGTCAGCCCCACCCGCGAGGCCGAGGCGTGCTTCGCCACGTTGGCGAGCGCTTCCTGCGCCGTGCGCAGCAGCGCGACCTCCACCTCCGGGTGCGTTTCGCGCACGGAGCCGGTCAGCGTCACCGACACCGGGACGCCGTTCAGCGCCGACCAGCCCGCGGCCACCTCGTCCAGCGCCTCGTGCAGCGCGGCGGAGTCGAGGGCCGGCGGGCGCAGGGCGTGCACCGAGCGGCGGGCCTCGGTCAGGTTCGTGCGGGCCAGGCCGGTGGCCACCGCCACGCGGCGCTCCCAGTCTGCGGGGGTGGCCGCCGACAGCTGCGTGATGATGCCCGCCAAGCCTTGGGCCAGGGTGTCGTGGATCTCCCCGGCCAAGCGGTGGCGTTCGTCCTGCACGCCCGCCTCGTGCGCCTGCACGAGGAGCTGGGCGTGCAAGCCCTCGTTCTCCTCCAGCAGTTCCTTGCGCAGGCGGGACTGCTCGGTCGTCACGTGGCCGACGTACGTGAACGTGCACGCCACCACCACGAAGATGAGCAGCAGCAGCCAGAAGGCCGCCTCCGCGCCCTCGGGCGGATAGCCGCCGAACAACGACAGCGTCGCCAGCGCGGCGGTGATCGCCACGACGAAGAACATCCAGCGGCCGCGCAGGACCTCGCTCGCGAAGAGGTAGACCGCGAACGACACCGCGCCGAACCAGTGATCGCGCAGGCCCAGCACCGCGTAGAACACGACCATGCCACCGATGAACACGGCCATGAGCTCCGTGCGCTTGTGCCACGCGGGATGCAGCGTGAACCACCACACCATCCACGCGTAACCGAACGCCACGACGCCATAGGTGAACCAGCGCTCCGAGGCCGGGTGCGTGGTGAAGATCGAGTACACCACGGTGGTCACGGTCAGCACGAAGTACGGGATCACGTGGGCGATCGAGGTGAGTCTGCGCTCCCACCTGTCCAGCGCGGCCATGTCCACGAGCTACTCCCAGCGGAACGTTCTGGCCGCGACGGTACCCGCCACGAGGCTCACGAGCCCCATGATCGCGAGATGCCTCCAGTCCGGCGCGGTGCCGAGCCACGCCTGGTGCAGCGCCTCCACACCGGGAGGCGTGTACGAACCGATCGCCTGGATCGCGGTGGGCAGCATGAACCGCGGCAGGTACACGCCGCCGAGGAACATCAGCAGCATGAACACCGCCGCCGCCCAGCCGCCGGCCGCCCGCGCGGTGGGGGCCAGGGCGGCGATCACCAGGCCCAGCGCGAACGTCCCGGTGCCTCCCAGCACCAGGGCACACGCCAGGCCGAGGGGGTGGTGAGGCAGGTCGACGCCGAAAACGACGTACGCCACCACGATAGTCAGCAGCACCGACAAGATCACCGCGGCGAAGTTGACCACCATCTGGCCCACGAGCAACCGCGCCGGGCTCATGGGAGTGGTCGACAGCCGCCGCAGCACACCCTTCTCCCGGTAGGTCGCCACGACCGTCGGCACGCGTTGCAACCCGATGAACCCCAGCGTGAACACGACCAGCGACGACAGGTAGCCGTCGATGAACCGCAGGCCGCCGAACTCCGGAGCGGGCGTCCGCAACGCCGGAACCGCCCCCAGCACGAGCAGGAGCACGCTCGGGAACACCACGGCGAACAACGAGTTCAGCCGGTCGCGGAGGAACAGCCGCGCCTCCACCTCAACGATCTTCAGCACCGCTACCCCCGGTCAGCTCGACGTAGGCGTCGTCCAGCGAGAGCTGGTCGACGCGCAGATGGCGCGCCACGACGTGCTTGCGCGCCAGGAAGGAAGTCACCGCGTGCAGCAGGTCCTGCGACCCGCTGACGACGAGCTGCTCACCCACCGACGTCACCTCGGTGACCTCCGGCAGCGCCCGCAGAGCGGACAGGTCCAGGGGATCCGACGGCACGAACCGCACCCGCGCCGCACAGTCCACACGCGACACCAGCGCGGAGGGCGTGTCCAGCGCGACGATCCGCCCGTCGCGGAACACCGCCACCCGGTCGCAGAGCCGCTCCGCCTCCTCCATGAAGTGCGTGACCAGCAGGATCGTCACGCCGGCCGCCCGCACCTCCTCGATCACCGACCACGTGTCGCGGCGCGCCTGAGGGTCCAGCCCGGTCGTCAGCTCGTCCAGGACCGCGACCCGCGGCGACCCGATCAGGGCCAGCGCGATCGACAGCCGCTGCTTCAGCCCGCCGGACAGCTGCCCGAACTCCGCCTTCAGGTGCTCGGTGAGCCCCAGCCGCCCGGACCAGTCGACCGGTGACGGGTAGAACGACGAGAACAGCGACAGCGCCTCGCCGACCCGCATCCGTTCGGGCAGTTCGGAGGCCTGCAACTGCACCCCGATCGCCGCCCGCACGTCGGCCGGCCGCTTCCCCAGCACCGCGACGCTGCCCCGGTCCGGCGTCCGCAGGCCCGCCACGCACTCGACCGTCGTCGTCTTGCCCGCCCCGTTCGGGCCCAGGACACCGAAGATCTCCCCCTCGGCCACCTCGAACGACACCGAGTCCACCGCGACGCGGGGCCCGTAGCGCTTCCCGAGGTCGCGCACTTCGACGATTGCCATGCGCCAAGCCTCGCCGGAACAACGGCGCCGATCATCGAACGACGAGTCCCACCCGGATCAACCGATCGGTTGATGCCGCTACCCGGTCTCCACGACGACGGCGCGCAGGGCGGCGGCCAGACGCGCGACCGGCTCGGGCACCGGTCCGGGCAGGCGGGCGAGCAGCACGCGGCGCTGCTCGGCGGGCCCGCCCCGCACCGGCAGGACCCGCACACCGGCGGGCGCGACGGCGACCAGTGACGCGGGGATCGTGGTGATGCCGAACCCGGCCGCGACGAGCTGCAGCTTCGCCAGCCAGTCGCGGGCGGTGTGCGCGACGACCGGCCGTTCGTCCAGCCCCGGCCACACCCCCATCACCCACGGGTCGCCGGGTCCGGAGATCCACCGCTGGCCCCGCAGGTCCTCCACGTCGATGTAGTCGTTGCGCGCCAACGGGTGCACGGCCGGAACAGCCACGCGCAAGCTGCGTTCGACGAGGGTGTCGACCTCCAGCGCGGGCGTCTCGTCGTCAGGCGCGCGGAAAGGCGGTGCCGACGCGATAAGTGCGACGTCCAACGTGCCCGCACGCAGCGCGCGCACCAACGCCGGTGTGCTCCCCTCGCGCGTGATGACGGTGATCGACGGATGCGTCCGCCCGAGCGCTATCAGCGCTTGGGGGACCAGCCACGCGCCCGCCGTCGCGAACCAGCCGAGCCGGACCGTGCTCTCGTCGTCCGGCAGCCCCGCGAGCTCGCGGGTTCCCGCGTCGATCTCGTCCACGACGGCCGCCGCCCGCCGCAGCACGAGACGCCCGGCGGCGGTGAGCCGCACGCCGTCGTGCCGCCGTTCCAGCAGCTCCACGCCCGCCGCCCGCTCCAGCGCCGCGATCTGCCGCGAGACCGCCGACTGCGTGTATCCCAGCGCCGTCGCCGCCGCGGTCAGCGTGCCGCGCTCCGCCACCTCGCGGAACACCCTCAGGGCGACCAGCGACGCATCCGTGAAGGCCATGACATCTCCGCATACCTGGCTTGAAAAAGTCTCGCTACTCGCATACCTCCGGCGACCCTAGCGTGGAGACATGATCGCGACACAGTTCGAAGTCACCGGCACCGCCGCCCGCCCGTGGGCGCACTCCGAGCTCCTCCTCGCGAAGGCCTGAGCCGTGGCGGTCGCACTGGTCACCGGAGCCACGCAGGGGCTCGGACTCGCGCTGGCCCACGGGCTCGCGCGGCGCCTGGGGCCGTCGGACACCGTCTACCTCACCGGTCGCGACGCGAGCCGCGTGGCGACCGCCGCCGAGGCCGCGCCCCGGGGTGGGGCCGAGGTCCGCGGCGCGCTGTTCGACGTCGCCGACCCCGGCGCGGCGCGGGAACTCGCCGAGCAGATCGCGCGGCGGCACGGCGGGATCGACGTCGTGATCGGCAACGCCGTGATGCGCATCGGCCCCGACGACGACCCACGGGCGTTCATCGACGAGTACGTCCAGGTCAACAACCACGGCACCACAAGGCTTCTGCGGGCGTTCGCCCCGTTGGTGAACGACGGCGGGAAGCTGCTCGTCGTCGCCAGCTCGCTCGGCACCCTGCACCACCTGGCCCCGGTGCTGCACGGGAGGTTCACCGCTCCCTCCACTTTGGACGAGCTCGACGCCCAGGTCGCCCGCTGGCGTGACGAGGTCGCGGACCGGCGCACCGGGGCGTGGCCGGACTTCGTGAACATCCCGTCGAAGATCGGCCAGGTCGCCGCCGTGCGCATCCTGGCCGCCCAACGGCGAGACGCGGACCTCAAGAGGGGCGTCCTGATCGCCGCCGTGTGCCCAGGAATGATCAACACGCCGACTTCCGCGCTGTGGTGGGACGTCAGCACCGCCCCGACCCCGGACCAGGCCGCGACCGCGGTGCTGGACCTCGCCCTGAACCCCGCCGAACCGCGGCACTACGGCGAGCTGGTGCGCCACGGCGAGGTGGTGCCCTTCAGCTGATGGGCTTGTCCAGCCCGTGCACCACCTGGTCGAGCAACGTCTGGATGACGGCTTCGTTGTGCTCGGTGCGCCCCGGCGTGATCATCCGCGACGTCGCCTCGACCATCGCGTGCACGAGCATCGCCCGCAGGTGCGCGCGCTGCACACCGGCCGTCGTGAAGACACCGACCAGCGGTGCCAGCAACCGTTCGTGCTCGGCCCTGATCTGCTCGCGCGACGAGTCCGGCAGCGCGTGCGCGGACAGGGCCACCACGGCCCCGTGGCTGCCGTCGGTGATGATCGCGAGCTCCGCGCGCAGGTACGCCTCGATCTTGTCCGGCACGGACGAGGCCCCGTTGACCGCGTCCTCCAGCTTGTCCGCCCACTCCGGCAGCGCGTCCGACACGATCGCCGCGACCAGTTCCTCGCGCGAGCGGAAGTACTCGTAGAGGCTCGGCCGCGACAGGCCCACGCGCCGGGCGAGCGACGCGAGCGTCAGCGCCTCCGCGCCCCCGGTCGCCACGATGTCCCGCCCCGCGTCCAGTAGGGCGCGCAACCGGTTCGCGCGGTGCTCCGCCACGGTGTCTGCGCTGATCCTCGGCACACCGGAATCGTATCGCGCTTGATTTCCCGACGGGGAGTTGGAATAGTTCCCGACACAGCGTCGGAATCAGGAGGGCCCCATGTTCATCGCGACGAACCGCCTGTTCGTCCCCGCCGACCGGGCAGAGGAGTTCGAGGCCCACTTCCGCGACAACATGCGCACGTACCTGCCCGGCGTCCCCGGCCTGCTGCGCAGCACGCTGCTCAAGCCCACGAAGGACGACCAGCCGTACGTGTCGGTCAACGAGTTCGAGTCCGAGGAGCACTTCCGCGCCTGGGTCGCGTCCGACTCGTTCCGCGAGGCGCACAAGCGCAACCGCGGCATCGCGCGGCACGTCACGGGCAACGCCGTCGAGACGTTCCAGCACGCCGAGGACCTGGTGCTGCCGCAGCAGCGCGCCGAGGTGTAGGCGATACTCCCCCGCGTGGGGGAGGTCCGCTTCTGGTGCTCGGCCGGCTCGCGGCCGAGGTGGGCGGCCGGCCGAGCGCGCCGCAGGGACCTGCCGGCGATCCTCGTCGCCCGCGCGGTCGTGGCCGCCCGCGCCGATCCGCAGCACTCGCCGGCCGACGACTTCGCGGACGACGACGTGCTCGGCACCGGCGAGGAGACGACGAGCGTCCGCTCGGTGCCCGACTGGTCCTACCAACGCCTTTCGCCTGCGGCGCAACGCCTCTTCCGGCTGCCGGGTGTCCATTCCGGACCGTGTTCACCGCCGCGAACAGCTGGAGATCGCCACCACGCTCGTGAACCTCGGCGACACCCGGCCGCGAAGGCCCGCGCCCGGCTCACAGGGTCGTCAGCAGCGTCTTCATCCGGTTGATCTCGTCGGACTGCGTGGCCACCACGTCGTCCGCCATCTCCTCGACCTGGACGTTGGTGCCCGCCCCGCGCACGTCCGTCGCCATCTTGATCGCACCCTCGTGGTGTTTGATCATCAGCTCCAGGAACATCCGGTCGAAGTCCTTGCCCCGCGCCGCGCCGAGGGCGTTGAGCTGGTCCTGGGTGGCCATGCCCGGCATCGACGAGTGGTCGCCGTGCGTGCCGATCGCGTTGAACGTGCGCTGCCACTGCTTCATGGCGCCGATCTCGGGTTCCTGGCTGAACCGGATGCGGTCCGCGAGGCCCTTCACCGTCGCGTTCTCGGCGCGGTCGGGCGCGAACCTGGTCATCGCGAGCGCCTGCTCGTGGTGGGCGATCATCATCGCCACGTACTGGCGGTCGGCGTCGTTCGGCGGCGGCGCGACCCTGGCGCTCACGTCCGAGGGCGCGACGGTCGGCGCCGATCCCCCCGGCGTGTCCGGTGCGATGACCGGAGCCGCGGCCGGCTCCGACGAACAGCCTGCCAGCAGGGCGAACGCCGCCACGACGACCAGAACCGGAGAGCGCATGCCCGGACAATACAGTTCGACCGCCCGCGAACGGGCACTCCCGGGAACGGCCCGGTCGAACAGGTGATCGACTCCGTTGTCCGGTCCCCCTCGTGCGGACAAAGTTCAGATCCCTCCGAAAGATGCTGGCCCTTAGCAAGGCGAAGGGGTCATACTCCCCTCCACCAACCCGTACCGAGGGGGTACAGCAGTGACTTCACGCGCAACGACCCGGCGGCGCAGAGCGCCGTTGGCGGTTCTGGGGGCGCTCGCGCTGACGCTGTCGACGTTGACCGCGCCCGCGCTCGCCGAGCCCGACCTGCCCGCCGACGGCAAGGGGCTGACCGAGGCACAGCTCGAAGCGCAGGCGGAAGCGGTCGACGGTCTCCCCGGCGCCGACGAGATCTCGCGCAGCCGCAACATGGTCCCGGTCGCGCACCTGGACAAGCAGGCTCCGCTCAGCTCGACGCAGACCGACATCGCGTTCCAGGACAACTACGCGTTCGTCGGCAACTACGACGGCTTCGTCATCTACGACATCCGCAACCCGAAGAAGCCGACGATCAAGTCGCAGGTCCTGTGCCCGGGCTCGCAGAACGACATCTCGGTGTACGGGAACCTGCTGTTCCTGTCGACCGACTCGTCGCGCAGCGACAACTCGTGCACCAGCGTGTCCCAGTCCGCGACGATCAAGGAGTCGTGGGAGGGCATCAAGGTCTTCGACATCAGCGACAAGGCCTCGCCCAAGTACGTCGCGGCCGTCGAGACCGCCTGCGGCTCGCACACCCACACGCTGGTCCCGGGCAAGAACAAGAAGGACGTGTACCTCTACGTCTCGTCCTACTCGCCCAACGCCACGTTCCCGGACTGCCAGCCGCCGCACGACAAGATCTCGATCGTCAAGGTCCCGGTGAAGAACCCGGCCCAGGCCTCGCTGCTCAAGGCGCCCGTGGTGTTCCCGGACGGCGGCAACCAGGGCCGCACCGGCACCATCGAGACCGGCTACGTCAGCGCGACCTCCGGTTGCCACGACATCACCGTGTACCCGCAGATCGACCTCGCGGCCGGCGCTTGCATGGGTGACGGCGTCCTGTGGGACATCTCCGACCGGGAGAACCTGGTCGAGATCAACCGCGTGCAGGACGACGCGAACTTCGCGTTCTGGCACTCGGCCACCTTCAACAACAACGGCACCAAGGTCGTCTTCACCGACGAGCTCGGTGGCGGTGGCGCCGCGACCTGCAACGAGAAGATCGGCCCGACGCGCGGTGCCAACGGCATCTACGACATCGTGGGCAAGGGCAAGGACCGCAAGCTGGTGTTCAAGTCCTACTACAAGATCCCGCGCATGCAGGGCGACACGGAGAACTGCGTCGCGCACAACGGTTCGCTGATCCCGGTGCCCGGCAAGGACATCATGGTGCAGTCCTGGTACCAGGGCGGCATCTCGGTGTGGGACTTCACCAACTCGGACAAGCCGCGTGAGATCGGCTTCTTCGAGCGTGGCGCGATGCCGAACGGCGTGACCGGCGGCACGTGGTCGACCTACTGGTACAACGGCTACATCTACTCCTCGGAGATGGGCCGCGGCTTCGACGTCATCGACATGCGCGACCCGCGCACGTTCGTCGCGAAGCTGTTCCGCACGGACGAGCTGAACGTGCAGACCCAGGGCAACTTCTACCGCGGGTAGGAGTTCCCACCCAGATCAGCGCGGCTGCCGGCGTTCGGCAGCCGCGCTGATCGCTGTCAGGACCAGGGTGACGGCGACGCCGCCGAAGACCGCCCAGACCGGCGAGCCGACGTCCATCGCCCACGCGGCGACGACCGCCGTGAGGCCGTAGCCCGCGCCGGTCACCGCGTACATCATCGAGAACCCGGCCGCGTGCGCGCCGATCGGGAGCCGTTCGCGCAGCGCGAGGCTCCGCGTCACCAGCACACCGGACTGGAACAGCCCGCCCGCGAGCAACGCGCCCGCGATGCCCGGCAGGTTCGGGAAGAGCGCCAGGGCGCCGGCGCAGGTCGCCGTCACGACGAGCAGCACCAGCCCCTGCGTGCGGAACGTGCCGGGCCACGGCTTGAGCCCGTACAGCACCGCGCCCAGCGCGCTGCACGCCGCGAACCCGGTGAGCAGCGGCCCGGTCCAGCCGATGCCGATCCCCCGGTGCTCCAGCAACGCGGGCAGCACCAGCTCCGCCACCGCGAGCTGCGCCAGAGCCGCCGCGCTGACGAGGTAGATCGGCCACGCCGACGCCACCACGCGCACCTTCGCCGTGCCGGACCGCGACGTCACGTGCCCGCGCGGCAGGATGAACACGAGCCACGCCGCCACGACGACGAGGCTGACCGACACCACGACCGGCGCGCGGTGGTCGACGCTCAGCGCCAGCACGGTGACCAGTGCGGGCGCCACCGCCCACACCACCTGCGTGATCATGGCGTCGAAGCCCATCGCCTTGGGCACCAGCGAGTCCGGCACCAGCCCGAGCAGCATCGCCCGCAGCCCGCCCGGCGTCGTCGACGGACCGGCGCCCGCGACGAACGCCGCGATCGCCAGCACCGTCACGTTCTGGGTCAGCGCCAGCGTCGTGAACGCCGCCGCCCCGACGACCAGCCCGACCGAGAGCTGCCCGCGCATCCGGGACGGGTCGAGGAACAACCCGAGCAGCGCGGCGCCGAGGACCTCCCCCAGCACGTAGACCGCGACGAGCGACGCCGCCAGCACGTACCCGCCGGGCAGTCCCCTGGTCAGGAACACCATCATCAGCGGCGTCATCGACATCGGCAGCTTCGCGGCGACCGTCACCACGGCGCACGCCAGCACGTCCCGGTTCGCGAGGTCGCGGTAACCGGCAGCGGAGATCGTCATCTACTCGCCCAACTCCTCGAACAGCGTCAGCTGCAGCCCGGCGGGCGCTCGCAGCCTGGCGTTGAGCGAGTTCCACGGCGTGCGCGTGGGTTCCGCGACCACCTCGGCCCCGGCCGCCTCCAGCGTGCGGGTCACCCCTTCGGCGTCGGTCACCTCGAACGCCACGCGGATGTGCCCGGCGACGCGCCTGCCCACCTCGACGGAGTCGATGAACTCGGCGTGCGGCGGATCGGTGATCTCGAGCGTGGCCCGGCCGGCCTCGAGGATCGTGACCCGGCCGCCCTCGGACGCGAACGCCGCCCGTTGCTCGAGGCCGAGGACGTCTCGGTAGAAACGCAGGGCTTCTTCGTAGTCGTCGGCGGTGACGACCAGGCGGAGCTCACGGACACCGGTCATGGTGACGATCATTTCACCCCTCGTGCCGGAACGAGGAGAAGACGCGGAACTGCCTCAGACCTCGACGCGCTGAGGCGCTCCCCGCACCAGCCGGGTCGCGACGACCAGCACCAGCACGATCCCCGCCGTCACGTGGATCGGCGCCGGCCCGAACGTCGCCGCCAGCACCGCCACCGCCCCGAGCGGCAGCAGGTACCTGCGCGGGCCGTCCTGCCCGGGGCAGTCCTGCACGTACCAGACGAACAGGAAGAACACCGCCAGCGGCACCGTCGTGAACGCCGCGACCGTCGTCCCCGGCGCGTGCGAGAGGTGCAGGTCGTAGTCCACCGACGCGGCGAGGCCCGCGCCGAGCGCCGCGATCGAGCCGAGGATGAAGAGGTGCGCGTAGCCCCAGAGGAACGCCTTCCTCAGGTTGTGCAGGTGGGTCGGCGCCTCGAAGTAGATCCACCACACCGAGAAGACGATGACGAGCGACGCCGCGGCGAGCGAGATCAGGTTGACGCCGCTGTCGAAGCCCTTCTGGAACGCGAGCGTCGCCGCGAGGATCGACTCGCCGAGCACGATCAGGGTGAACAGGCCGTGCCGTTCGGCGATGTGGTGCGGGTGCCACGTCGTCGCGCCCGACCGCTCGGCCCAGGCCGGCACCAGCAGCTCACCGATCATGAAGAGCACCCACAGCGGGACCTGCAGGGCGGGCGGCGCGACCAGCACCCACAACACCCAGACGACCTGCATGACGGCGATGCCACCGGCGTACCGGCGGGTGCAGGTCCTGTGCTCCGGGTTGTCCCGTGACGCCCGCAGCCAGTGCGCGACCATCGCGAGCCGGATGACGACGTAGCCGCCGACGACGATGCGGTAGTCCTGGCGTTCGAAGACGGCCGGGATGCCCGACGCGACCACGAGCACGCCGGCGATCTGGACCATCGTGAGGATCCGGTAGAGCGTGTCGTCGTTGTCGAACGCGCTGGAGAACCACGTGAAGTTGAGCCACGGCAGCCAGAGCGCGAAGAACGCCATGCAGAACGCCATCAGCCCGGCACCGGCGTGGTTCTCGGTGACGGCGTGGTGCAGCGAGGCGGCGGCCTGGGCGACCGCCACCACGAAGCTCAGGTCGAACAACAGCTCCAACGGCGTCGCGACCCGGTGGGTCTCCGCCGTGTCGCGCGCGAGGAGCTTCCTGATCATCCCGGCACCACCATCATCCTCGACTCGCTGAGGTCCAGTGCGACCCGCGTGCCCGGCTGGTACGCGGAGGCGGCGTTGGACGGCTGGTCGATGCGCAGCACCTGGTCGCCGACCCTGACCGAGATCCGCGTGACCGGCCCGAGGAACGACTGGGTCAGCACGTCGCCCACGATCTTGCCATCGGCGTCCCCGTCGTGCCCGGACACCCCGATGTCCTCCGGTCGCACGATGACGCGGACGTCGCTGCCGGACGGCTGGTCGTGCTCGGCGGGCACCGTGACGCCGTTGATGACGACGGTCTGGCCCTCCGCCTTGGCCTCCACCGAGTTCGTGACGCCGACGAACTGCGCCACGAACGCCGTCGCCGGCTGCCGGTAGACCGCGGACGGGGTGTCGAGCTGCTCCAGCCTGCCGTGCGACATGACGCCGACCCGGTCCGAGACGGCGAGCGCCTCCTCCTGGTCGTGCGTGACGAACAACGTCGTCATGCCCAGCTCGGTCTGGATGCGGCGGATCTCGTCCCTCAGTGCCACGCGCACCTTGGCGTCCAGCGCGGACAAAGGCTCGTCGAGCAGCAGCACGCGCGGCTGGATCGCGAGTGCGCGCGCCAGTGCGATGCGTTGCTGCTGACCGCCGGACATCTGGTGCGGGTACCGGCCGCCGAGGTGGGAGAGGCCGACGAGTTCGAGCAGCTCTCCCGTGCGCTTCGTGTCGGCCTTGCGCATCTTGAGGCCGAACGCGACGTTCTGCGCCGCCGTCATGTTCGGGAAGAGGCTGTAGGCCTGGAAGACCATGCCCATGTCCCGCTTGTTGGCCGGGACCTTCGTGATGTCCCTGCCGCCCACCGCGACCGTGCCGGAGTCGGCGGTCTCGAAGCCCGCGACGATGCGCAGCGCCGTCGTCTTGCCGCAGCCCGACGGCCCGAGCAGGCTGACGAGCTCGCCCTCCGCCAGGTCGAGGTCGAGCCCGTCCAGCGCGATGTTGCCGCCGAAGGACTTGCGCAGGCCCTTGAGTTCCAGATGACCCATGTGTTGTTACTCCTCGACCACGGTCTGACGGCGCCGCTGGCCGACATAGGAGAGTGCGAACAGGAGGACGAACGCGAAGACCAGGCACAGCAGCGACACCGCGATCGAGACGCCCGCGTTGCGCTTGCCGAGCAGGTTGACCTGGACCTGCAGCGTGTCGAAGTTGAGCAGTGACGCGATGGTGAACTCCCCGAGCACCAACGCCACGCTCAGCAGCGAAGCACCGATGAGCGCCACGCGGATGTTCGGCACCACGACCTTCCACAGCACCGTGAGCCACGACGCCCCGAGACTGCGCGCTGCTTCGGCGAGCGTCTTGAGGTCGATCGCGGCGAGTCCGGCGTCGATCGCGCGATAGGCGAACGGCAGGACGAGGATCGTGTACGCGAACGTGAGCGTCAGCGCCGAGTCGCCGAGGAAGTAGTTCACCCACGCGTAGAGCGGCGCCATGCCGACCACGAGCACGATCGCGGGGATCGCGAGCGGCAGCAGGCACAGGAACTCCACGAGCCGCTGCAGCCGCGGGAGCCGCAACCGGATCCACGCCATCGTCGGCACGAGCAGCACCAGCATCAGCACCGCGCTCGTGACCGACAGCAACAGCGAGTTGACCAGCGCCTCCATGAGTCCTTCGTCGTCGACGATCGACGTCCACGACTCGAGGCTGCGGGTGCCGTTCCTGCCGCGCGTCGAGAACTCCGCCATCGCGATCAACGGCAGGACGAAGTAGACGCCGAGGACCAGCAGGACGATCGTGCGCAGGACGCGTTGCCTCACTGGCGAACCCACTTGGCCACCCTTCGTTGCAGCAGCACGTTGACGCCCATCGCGATGCTGACGACGACCACCATGCCGAGGCCCAGCGCCTTGCCGAGGTTCTCCTGCCCCAGCACGACCTCGCCGGTGAGGAACCCGCGGATCTGCAGCGGCACGATCGGGCTGCCCTGCGAGACGAGGGCGGCGGCCGTGGCGTAGGCGCTGAAGGCGTTGGCGAACAACAACAGCAGCGCGCCGAGGAACGGCGGCGTGAGGATCGGTCCGCCGACGTGGCGCCAGTAGGTCCAGCTCGTGCCGCCGAGGCTCGCGTTCGCCTCGCGCCACTGCGGCCGCAGCCCGTCCAGCGCCGGCAGGAACACGATGACCATCAACGGGATCTGGAAGAACGTGTAGACGAGCGTCAGGCCGGGCAGCTCGAACAACCACGCGCTGCCCGCGAACAGGTCGATGCCGGCGTTGTCGCGCAGGAACTTCGTGACGAGACCTTCGAAGCCGACCGTCGCGAGGAACGCGAAGGCCAGCGGCACGCCACCGAACTGGGCGAGCACACCGCTGCCCGCGACGACGACCCGGCGCAGCATGCCGTCGGGGTTGCCGACCGCGATCGCCCACGTGAGCAGCGCACCGAAGACCGCGCCGATCAGCGCCGTGAGCGCGGAGAGCTCGATGCTGCGCACGAAGGCGTCGAAGACGACGCCCGTGAACAGGGTCTCGAGGTTGGTGAGGGTGAACGCGCCGTTCGAGTCCTGGAACGCGCCGACCAGCACGAGCACCGTGGGGTAGACGAGGAACGTGCCGGCGAACGCGAGGAACGGCACCGCGACGAGCCAGGCGGCCGCGGACGGCCGACCGGCGGCCCCACCCTTGATCTCGGTGGAACCGCCGGGCGTCGTCGCTACGGGAGCGACCGAGGTCATCCGATGGCCTGCGCCCAGGTCGCGGTCAGGACGGCCTTGGCCTTGTCGGCCTGGGCCTGCGTCTGGAACACCTGCTTGCCGTCGGTCTTCGGCAGCTTGTCCTTCGCCGCCTTGTCCGCCTTGTCGCCCATCTTGTCGAGGCGCACCGGGCGGGACATGCCCTGCAGATACAGGTTCTGGCCCTCGTCGGAGTAGAGGAACTCCTGCCACAGGCGCGCGGCCGCGGGGTGCGGCGCATCCTTGTTGACGGCCTGGTTGTAGTAGCCGCCGATCTGCGCCTCGGCCGGGACGACGACCTTCCAGTCGAGCTTGCCCTTGAGCTTGTCGGTCTGGGCGGCGTTGGTGTAGTCCCAGTCGATGACGACCGGCGTCTGGCCGGACTCGATCGTCGCGGGTGACGGGTCGACCGGCTGGAAGTTGCCGGCCTGCTTGAGCTGCTTGAAGAACTCGACACCGGGCGCGATGTCGTCGGCGGAACCGCCGTTGCCGAGCGAGGCCATGACCACGCCCGCGAACGCCGCACCGGCCTCCGTCGGGTTGCCGTTGAGCGCGACCTTGCCCTTGTACTCGGGCTTGAGCAGGTCCTTCACGCTGGTCGGCGCCGGCACCTTCGCGGCGTCGTAGCCGATCGACATGAAGCCGCCGTAGTCGCCGTAGTACAGGCCGTCCGCGTCCTTGAGCTCCGCGGGGATGTCGTCCCAGGTGCTGACCTTGTAGGGGGCGAACAGGTCCTTGTTGGCCAGCGCCACGTTCAGCCCGAGGTCGAACACGTCCGGCGCGCGGTCGTTGCCCTTGAGCTGCTTGGCGGCGTTGATCTCCTCCTGGCTCGACGCGTCGGGCTGCGCGGAGTCGACCTCGATCCCGTACTTGGCCTCGAACGCCTCGATGATCTTGCCGTAGTTCGCCCAGTCCGGGGGCAGCGCGATGACGTTGAGCTTGCCCTCCTTCTTGGCGGCCTCGACCAGCTTGTCCACACCGCCGAACTCGCTCGCGGACTTGGCCGTCGCGGCGGCGCCGGTCTGCGCCTCCTTGGCGGGCGGGGCTCCGCAGGCGGCCACTGCCAGCACCAACGCGCCGACACCGATGAGTTTCGTGGTGACGTTCCCTCGCTTCAGCACAGGCGGAGGATTCGCGCGCACCGCTTTCGTTGTCAAGCCAGCCGCGCCGGTTGAGACCTTCTCGACTCCAACCGTGAATTCTCGGTGCCCTAAGGGTTGCGGCTGAATGCTTCCCGGGCCTCGTCCAGGTGCCGCGCCGAGATCCCGGTCCCCGGATCGACGTGGATGAGCGCGGTGGTCAGGTGCCGTCGCTTGTGGACGAACTCCTCCCGGCGCGCCGGGTGCAGCCCGAAGTCGTCGTCGAACCAGACGAGCGGCCGTTCGTAGGCGTACCGGGCGACGGCGGGGTACTTCCAGCCGTGCGCGTCGTGGAATTCGACCACCTTGAGCGGCGGCAACCCCAACCGCGGCCCGATCTCGGCGTTCGCGCGGTGCAGCCAGCTCGACGCCCACGCCAGCTCGGCGCCGGTCTCCTCCGCCAGCCGTCTCAGCTGGTCACCGTGCCCGGGATCGAGCCAGACGCGCACCCTGCGCCGCCACCCGACCTTGATGTCGAACGGCCGGTAGTTCGCCGGCTTCGGGCCGCCCGCCCAGGGGTTGAGCGGGCCGTCGACGTCGAGCAGGACAAGTGGGCGCACCACACCAGCATCCCTGGTCGAATCCGCGGGCGGCTGTTCGTATAGGTGGCATGTTCACCGACGAAGAGCTCGCCTACCTGCGCTCCCAGCCCCTGGCCCGCCTCGCCACGGTCGACGAGGACGGCCAGCCCGACGTCGTGCCCCTCGCGTTCGAGTACGACGGCACCCACTTCTGGGTCGGCGGCGTCGGCGAGCAGGTCCTGCGCACCCGCAAGTTCCGCAACATCACCGCGGGCCGCCGCAAGGTGTCGCTGGTGATCGACGACCTGCCGTCGCTCACCCCCTTCGTGGCCCGCGCGATCCGCGTCTACGGCACGGCGGACGACCCGGTCGAGCGGGTGGGGCTCGTCGGGCCCGGCCTCTACTGCCGGATCACGCCGACACGGGCCTGGGCGTGGAACATGGCGGGCGAGCCGGCGGGCGAGACCTGGTACGAGCCCCGCAGGTCATGACGCCCGCCGCACCGAGCAGACGGCCGACCCTCCCCACCTCACGCCGTAGAGCAGGCCGGGCAGCAGCCGCCGGAACCTCAGGTGGACCTCCCCCGCGCGGTCCACCGCCTGCTGCATCCCGGCGGGCTCCACGTCGGAGCGCTGCAGCACGCCGTCGAACGTCCGCACGAACCGCCTGCGGTCGTGTTCGAACCTCACCCGCAGATCGAACAGCTCGCAGGGCCGTTCGGGCACGTGCAGCACACACGGGTGCATGGCCTCGCGGTTCGGCAACCGGTAGCGGACGGTGAAGTCGTGGGTGTCACCGCGCCTCAGCGGCTCGGCCGGGACGAGCGTGAAACCCGGACGGTCCACGCGGTTCTCCAACGTCCCGCCGTACAGCAGATGCACGTCCACGTCCCGCCGGCGCACCGGGAACACCGATGTGAAATCCAGCGAGTCCACCCCGTCCTGGTCGACGACGACCTGGTGGCGCTCCAGCACCTCCGGCTGCCCCTGGTCCAGCACCACGGCAACGCTGAGCTCCGCGGTGTGCCAGCCCCCGTCCACCCGGCTGGTGGTCGTGGCCGCCAGCTCGGCGAGCTGCTCGACCGCCTCGTCGACGCGGCGGCGCACCGTGCGGGAGTCGCGGTCGATCCGCGCCGCCACCCACGTGACGCGGTCCTGGTAGAGCGGCTGCCGGACGTCGGGGATGAGGCCGAACGCCGCCCGCGCCGCGAGCTGGAGGTCCTCCGGTAGCTGCTCGACGAGCTCGGTCAGCCGGGTGACGAGCTTCTGCTTCGCCGCGACCGCCCCGTCGGCACTCGTGATCCCGCACGCGACGGCCAGCGACGGACCGATTCTTTCCACGATCCGGCCGACGTGCACACCCCGTCCCTTGCGGAGTGCCTTCAGCTCCTTGACCAGGTTGGTCATCATCTCCGTATCTCCTCCCCGTTGCGCTCTCGCGTGCGGCGGGGGCAGCGTGCGGCGGACGTGTGGACGAGAAGTGGACACGTCGTGGATCGGTCACACGTGCTCCGATCGCAGGACGGTCCGCGCGACCGAAGAGACCAGCGCGATGCCGAGGCGCACACCGTCATCACCGAGGAAGACGCGCGACGTGCCGATGCGGCCGAGCGTCGGCCGGTCGACGGCACCGAGCCCGAACGCGATCATCTCCGGGCACGACGCCGTGGCGGCGAGCCGGTCCAGCGCCGCGGACCACGCCGGGTCGGTCGGCCTGCCGTCGGAGACGAAGAACAACAGTGGACGGCGCACCCGCACCCGTTCTTGTTTGAGGGCATGCACGTCGCGTTCGATGACCGTGCGCACGAGTGTGAGCGCCGAACCGAAGTCCGAACCCGGCTCCTGGCGAGATCGAACGGTTTCGGCCGGATCGAGCGCGGGCGACAACGGCCGCACCACCAGCGGGCTCTCCGCGAAAGCGACGACACACAACCTGACCTGAGCGGAGGCACGCCGGTCCGCGTGCACCGCACCCCGGAACTCACGCATTCCGGCGTTCACCTCGTCGATGTGGTCGCTCATCGACGAGGACACGTCGCACACGACGTAACACGGCAACACCTCGGGCACCATGACGTGCACCGTTACCGAATCGCGTTGATCAAACGTGGACAAAAAGATGATTCCATGACACATGTAAGGCGCTTTGCGCGACATTCCCCCAGACGGAAGCTTCAGATGGGGAGGCGGCGTGGAATTTCGGATGCTGGGTCCGCTGGAGGCGTGGCACGACAACGCCGCCGTACCGTTGGGGGACCAGCAACAACGCTTCATCCTCGTCGTGCTCCTGCTGAACGCGAACAAGCCCGTGTCACCCGAACGGATCACCGAGGTCGTGTGGCCGGACAGCCCGGAACGCCGGACGTTGGTGCGCGGCTACATCAACAAGCTGCGCAAGGCGTTCGACGGGACCGGCGCCGAGATCGAGCGGACGGCCACCGGATACCTCCTGCGCGTCGGCGACGACCAGATCGACTCGCTGCGCTTCGACCGGCTGCGTGCCGAAGCCGCGCAGGCCCGGCAGGACAACGACCAGCGCCGTGCCGTCGACCTGCTGCGCGAGGCCGTCGCACTGTGGCGTGGCGACTTCCTGGAGGACATCAACATCGACCGGATCGGCGGCACCGAGGTGATCCCTCCGGAGGAGGCGCACCTCGACGCGCTGGGGGACCTGGCCGAGCTGGAACTCGTCACCGGTGACCACCGCTCGGCCCGCGACCGGATGCGCCGTGCGGTCCGCATCCAGCCGGCCCACCAGAAGTACGCGGAACTGCTGATGCGCGCACTGATCGCGGGTGGCGACCGGGTAGGAGCGATCAAGGCCTTCGACGCCGCCTCCGACGCACTCGCCGAGCTGGGTCTCGAACCCGGAACCTTGCTGCGCAACCTCGCCGAACGCGCCCGCCGCGGCGAGCCGGCGAGCTCACTGCCGTCGCGTCCGGGCGGGTTCACCGGCCGCTCCGAGGAGCTCGACATGATCGAGGCGGCCGCCGCGGGATCGGACGAACGCCGCGGGGTGTGGATCAGCGGCACGCCCGGCGTCGGCAAGACCGGCCTCGCCGTCGAGGCCGCGCACCGCCTGCGCCACCGGTTCCCGGACGGACAGCTCCTCGTCGGGCTCAACGGGTTCACCCCGAACGTGGCACCCATGTCCGTGTCGGAGGCGTTGACGCAGCTGCTGACCGAGATGGGCATACCGCCGGAACAGATCCCCGACACGGAGGGGCGCAAGGCGACGCTCTACCAGACCCAGCTCTACGGCACGAGAACTCTCGTCGTGCTGGACAACGCGGCATCACCTGAACAGATCCGGCCGTTGCTGCCCGAAGCCCGCGGCTGCTTCGCGATCGTCACCAGCCGCAGGTTGGGCGAGCCGGACATCGGCGAGCACCTCAGGCTCACCCCGTTGCCGCGCAACGACGCGGAGGCGCTGTTCCGGAGGCTCATCGGATCCCGCGTGCACGGCCGGTCGTCGGACGTGGCGGGGCTGGTGAAGCGCTGCGGCTACCTGCCCGTCTCGATCACGGTCGCGGCCGCGTTGCTGCGCAAGCACGACAGGTGGTCGCTCGACCACCTGCTCGGCCGGCTGGACGACAGCGGAGCGTGGCGGGAAGGCGCCGACGCGGCCATCCACGCGTCCTACCAGCAGCTCGACGACCGGCAGCAACGCCTCTTCCGGCTGTTCGGCCACCTGCCCGGTCCCGACGTCGACCTGACCGGTGCGGCCGCCCTCGCAGGCCACGACATCGCCACGACCCGCAAGCTCCTCTACGACCTGCACGAAGTCTGCCTGCTCGAAGAAGTCGCGCCGGACCGCTACCAGATGCTCGACTCCATCAAGGAGTTCGCCGCCGCCGGGGAAGCACCGGCCGGCGCACTGACCCGCCTGATCGACTTCTACCTCGTGACGCTGGCCGACGCGGTGGACGTCGCCTACCCGTTCGACCGCCTCGCTTCACCGTCCGTGCAAGGAGAAGCTCCGCTCAGCGTGCGGTTCTCCACTCAGGACGAGGCGCTGGCGTGGATCACCGCCGAACGCGACAACCTGATGGCCGCGATCAGCCACTCCGGACCGGATCAGGCGTGGCGACTGGCCGCGTTGATCTGGCGGCACTTCAACACGACGAACCGGTTCGAGGACTGGGTCGAGGCCGTCAGGGCGGTTCACCCGGACGACGACTACGGCCAAGCTCACATGCTGCAACGGCTTTCCACCGCGAACGACCGGCGCGGCAGGCACGCGGAGGCATTGGACCAGGCCGGACAGGCGTTGCGGCGCTGGAGGCGTCTCGGCGATGTGGCGGGTGAGGCGGTGGCCTTGGGTGCACTCGCCGTGTCGTTCGTGCAACTGGGCCAGCACGACGAGGCGATGAAGCACTTCGAAGCCGCTCAAGCGAAGTGCGAGCAGTGCGGCGACCTGCGCGGCCGCGCCCATGCGTTGAGCTCGCTCGGTTTCCTCAACGAGCAGCACCACCGTTACGACGTCGCGCTGGAGCAGCAGCAAGAAGCCGTCGAGATCCTGCGGAAGATCGGGTTCCGGCAAGGACTCGCCCACGTGCTCAACAATCTCGGCGCGATCAAGCAACACCTCGGACAGGTCGAGGAGGCGATCCCGACGCACTTCGAAGCGCACGAGATCGCCGCCGAGCTCGGTGATGCGTGCACCGCCGCCTTCGCACTGACCAACATCGCCGATGCCCACCGCCTGCTGGGCAGGCTGGACCTCGCGTTGCACAACAACGATCTGGCGATCAGGACGGCCAAGGGGCTGAACGACCTGGACCTGAAAGCGAGGCTGGACCGTGATCGGGCGGCCATCCTGCGCGACAGCGGCAACCCGGCCGGGGCGTTGCAGCACTACCAGTCATCGCTGAACATCGCTACCGACGCCGACAACCGCACCAACCTGGCGCAAGGCGAGATCGGCGTCGCGCGGATACTGCACGAACTGGACCGGCACGACGAGGCGGTCGCACACTGGAACGCCGCCGAAGCGTTGTTCCGCGAACTCGAACAACCCGAAGCCGAGGTGGTGCGCGCAGACCGCGCGGCGTTCACGTGCGCGTGCGGTCAGCGGTGAGATAGCAGTCGCTTCAAGTCCGGGTAGACCTCCTGCACTGCACCGTGGTTGTGCCAGCGCCCAAGGGTTCTCGCGAGCTGACGCAGGTCGGTCCGCACCGTCGCCGAATCGACGTGGGCCGCGTCTTCGAGCGTGTGGACGAGAGTGCGGCAGCTCTCGTCCACCTCGCCTGACAGCGCGTACGCCAGCGAGCGCCGGGTGCCGAACCTCGCCCTGGAACGGCGCGACGTGGCGGGCACCAGCGCGAACTGCCGGGTCAGCACGTCCGCGGCCTCCTCGTTGAGCCCGAGATCGGAGAGCGCCCAGCCCTTGGCGAGTTCCAGCGGATCGGGAACGCTGGAGCCGAGGGCGGGGTACAGAGCCCGCGGATCAACGGCCTCCATGAGCTCCGCGGCCCTGTCCAGGGCGCTCTCCGTCCGGTACCTGTCGCCGGCGAGTGCGTGGCCCTGCGCCTCACGCCGTGCCGCCAGGGCGAGCACGCGCGACCCGGTCCTGCCGGTGTGCTGCGCCTGCTGGGCGAGCCTGATCGTGGCGGCCGCGTCCTGGCGGTAGAGCGCGAGCCCAGCCTCGCGCACGAACGCGTAGCTCGCGATGTCCGGATCGCCCGCCGCACGCGAGAGTTCTGACGCGTGCCTCGTCCACCACAGCGCGTTCGTCTCGTCGCCCGCCTCCTGGCACATCCAGCCGGTGTACTCGGCGATGCGCGCCGCGAGCCGCAGCAACCGCGTGCCGACCGGTCCCGTGTTCTCGCGCGCCATACCGTGCACGGTGTGCTGCAAAGCGCTCAACGGTTCGATGAGCACCAGCGGACTCGTCTGCAGACCGAGGTGCTGCAGGTTCTCGAACGACGTGCGCATGCCGGCGAGCACCGTCGCGTCGGGTACCGGCCGCGCACCACCGACGCCGAGCATCGTCCCCGCACCGATCACCGTGCCGGCGAGCAGCACCTGCCTCCGCAGCGATGAGGCGGGACGCGCCGCGGCCTCGACCAGCAGGCCACCGACCTTCAACGCACCGTCGCACAGCCGCGCCACGGTCGGGGTCGGGGGCTTGAGATCGTTCTCGATCTTGCTGAGGTAGCCCTTGCTGTAGTGGATCATCTTGGCCAGCTGGCCCATCGACAACCCTGCGGCGATGCGGTGCTCGCGCAACAGCTCACCAAAAGTCCCGGCCACGATTACCTCCCGCTCCGGCGTGTTCCGAGTACATCATCCGAACCTGGTCGGCGCAATCGCCCCGGCCTTGCGGAAAATGGCCGGGGCGATTGTGCGGCTGAATCAACCGTGCCAGACGTTGCCGCCGCCGTCCTGCGTTTCTGTGGTGGTCGTGGTGGGAGGCGGCGGCGGGTTGTCGTCGGCGTTGGCCGCAACACCACCGGAAACGGAGGCCGCGACGGCGATCGCGGTCAGCAGGGTGGCGACGCCGGCAGCGAGAGTGGACATGATTTTGGACATGGCGAATCTCCCGAAGGCAATCGGAATTGATTTCCGGATTTCGCCCGCTTTCTGCGGGCTCCCTTCGAGCATTCGTCTTTGAAAAGCCTGGAACCAGGTGTTTCCCGTTGCCCACCGAGGTGGTCAACGCGTCCACTCCTCATCCACTTCTGGTCAACAGCCGGCGCGCATGCTGCGCGCCTCCGGCCGCCGGCCGGCTCACCGAGGAGGATGGAGTGATCGAACCAGCGAACTACGACATCGCCGTGTCGTTCGCAGAGGACCAGCGCGCCGTGGCCGACGAGGTGGTCGAGGCGTGCCGCCAGCGCGGCTTGACCGTGCTGGAAAGCAACGACCTACCGCACGCGCAGGTGCGTTTCCTGGTCCCTTTCGCGGACACGGCGGACGAGTTGCCGGCCGGAGACGACCACGTGCTGCCGGTCCTGACCGGCGACGTCCCCTGGTCGCCCGAGTACCTGCGCGCCGACGAGCACCTCGTCGACACCCTGGTGGCCCGCGTCGAAGCGGCGGAAACCGCTCAGCAACCGCGAATTCCGGTGGCCGACGCCGCCGTCGCGGTCAAGCAGCCGGCCCTTACCCCGTTCAGCGGCCACGCCGAGCAGAACGCTGCTCTGCGCCGGCTGGCAGAGCAGTTCGCCGCCGCTTCCCCCAGCCTGGCCAAGCGCGGCCTCGCCGGCACCATGCACCAGGGCGACACCACGATCGCGGTGCGCGTCGAACGCGCTGAGGACACGGTCTACGCACTCGAAGTGCGGCGCGACGGCACCAGCGACGACATCGTGAACTTCGTCGTCCTCGGCGGCGCGGCAGACCAGTTCCCCACGCTGTGGCAACGGATCGAGGACATGCTCACCACGCTGTGACGCGGTGAGCGAAAGGGCGGTGCCCCCTTCCTCGGGGCACCGCCCTTTCGCTCACTTCCGGGCTTTCTCGACCACTTCCTCCAGCCGCAACGGACTGGGCGGGTGGTGGCTGAGGCACAGCGACGCCCGCATCCGCCGGAACCCGAAGGTGTCCCCGGTGACGTAGAACTGCCCGCGCTCCAACCGGGAGATGTCCGCGATCGAACTGCCCTTGGCCCGCGCCATCTCCGTGGCCGCCGCGATCTGTGCAGGACTGTTCAACCGCCCGAAGAACTGCGTGGTCGCGTTCCCGGTCACCTGGTTGTGCACACCCTTGGGCGCCTGAGTGGCGAGCAACAGCCCCAACCCGTACTTGCGTGCCTGTGACGCGAGCAGAATCGTGGTCTGGGTGCTGGCCGTGACACCACCGGACGGCGCGATCGTCTGCGCCTCGTCCATCACCATCAGCCCGCCCAGCGGCCGGTTCACCGCGGGGTTCCGCTTGATCCAGGCGAACACCTCCAGCTGCAACTGGCTGATGAACCCCTGCCGCTGCTCGTCGGACGGCAACCCGACGAAGCTGATCACCGAGACACGGGCCTTCTTCCCTTCCGACGGCTCGAACAACGCCCCGGGATCCGTCGCTTCTCCACTCGCCGCGAGAAGAGGATCGTTGACCATCGCGGCCCGCAACGTCTCCGCCAGATCGGCCGCGGTGGCCGTGGCCGAGTACAGCTTGCTGACTCCGTCCGGCAACTCCGCCAGCAGGTCCACGAACCCGTTCAAATCTCGCCGATCCTTGCTCGCGTAGTGCTTCAAGGCCTCCTTGAGCACAGCCCGCGCACGAACAGCGAACTTGGTCTCGTTGGCGATCCGGGCATGGGGCACCAGCCGAGCCACAGCCGACTCGACCGCGGCCTCGAACTCGTCCTGATCGCCTCGCACCAGCGCGAAATCAGGCAGCGGGTGAAAGCTCAACGGCCGCCCGCCCGCCCGCCCCGGCGTCCACACCACGACTTCGGTACCGGCCAGGTACTCGGCGGCCAGGGCCTCGTCTCCGGCACGCCACTCCCCCGGCACCTCGGGCCACGCGTCACCGAGCCGCGCCAGGTCGTTGTTGGGATCCAGCACGATCGCCGAAACACCCTGCAGCGCACACTCTTCGACGATCCGGCGCAACAACACGGTCTTCCCGCTGCCGGACCCAGCGAACACGATGGCGTGCTTGCGCAAAGACTCCAGCTCGATTCGGATCTCGCCGTCCATCCCGAGCACGATCGCCCCGTCACCCGACCCGGCCACCGGCCCCTGCAGCCGTGGCTCCCGCCGAGGTTTCGGCTGTGCCTGCGGAGACGGCTTCGGCTGCGACTTCGCCTTCGGCGGAGGGCGCGTCTCCTGGTGGCCGGCCGCGGTTCGCTCCTGATCGGGCAGCACCGACCTCAGGAACGTCGTGCCGCTGGCCGGTTTCCGCGCCACCAGCCAGGCGAGCAGCTGGTGGGTCTGCACCGCGGAGATCTCCTTGAGGGCGCTGAACGTCCGCAGGTCGTCGTCCGTGATGTCGACGCACCGGCCGCCCGCGCTCTCGATCTCGGCGACCAGGCTTCGCGTCACCGCGCCCGTCCAGCCCTTCGACCCGTTGCGGACGATGACCAGGTGCCTGCCGCGCGCGCCGTGACTTCCCTCAGCCGCCGCACGAGCGTCCCGCAGCTTGCGGAGCACCCGGTTGCCGTGGCTGCTCGCGATGAACCGCAGGCCCCAGCGCTCCTGGGTGTCCAGTTCCTCGTTCACCGTCAGCCGCAGGCCCGCGTGCAGCCCCATGTCGTCGGAATGGGGCTCCGGGTGCCACTTCAGATCGTCGTTGCCGACCTCGGTGATCCAGGACTTCATCCCGGCCAGCAGCAGCGCCGGCAACACCTCGTCCTCGTTGTGCGGCCTGATGTCCGCGGCGACGATCGAGGCTGCTCTCTTCAACTGTGCGAACCTGGCGTCGAGCTCGGCCATGTAGTCGGGCTCGGGCCCGGCGGACACCGGCGTCGGCGGAGCCTCGGTCTGCACCGGTTCGTCGAACGAGCCCAGTTCCCTGATCTCGCCGTACAGGCAGGCTTCCGCGTGCTGGTGCACCCGCTTGAGCAGCTGGCGCGGAGTGCGGTTCGCCCAGTTCGCGGGCTCGAACGCACTCGGCGCCACCGGCCAGGTCGGATGTGGCGGCACGATGCCGTTGCGCTGGTAGATCACGCCGAGCCACTTCTCGAGCAGCCTCCTGCCGATCTCCGGGTCGGCGATGGAGGCCAGGACCGGGGTTGTGGTGAAGCGGTCCTCGACGGTGTCGCTCGCGATCGACTTCAGCATCATCCACGTGTCGATCAAGCACGCGACCACGGTGATCGTGCGCCTCGTCGTCTCACGGAGCTGCATCAGCCCGTCGGAAATATCCGCGATCTCCTGCACCAGTTCGGGGTTCGTCACCTTCTCCCCGACCTCGTCCTGGCCCTTGTTGACCAGGGTGTCGAGCTGGTCGACGGCGATGACGCACGGGCCGGTCATGGCGAGGACACGGGAGATGTCCCGAACCAGGGTGCGCGACGGGCTTGCTTCGGCCGGCAGCCCCCAGCGGCGTCGCTCCTCCCCCGTGTCGTCCAGGCCCTTGAGGTACGACCTGCCGACGTCCGAGTGCTCGGAGGCGTACAGCACCAGCGCCCGGATCGTGTCACCGCACTCCACCGCGATGCGGCTGTCCACTTTGCGCAGTCCGTTGAGGAACGTCTTCAGGTGCTCCGGTGTCAGCGTCGCCTCGCCCACGACCGCGTCGGCGACCTCTTCCGGCACGTCCGAACCGAGGCACAACTGGCGCAGCAGCACGGTGAGCTGGAGCTCGCCCTGGTCGTTGGCGCGCCGCAGCTCACTGCGCATGGCTTCGGCGACGTCGTCCCAGAACGCCATCCCGGACGTGACCTCGACGAGGAAGAAGTAACCGCCCTGATGCTGGACCATCCTGCGCACCGACCCCAGGAGGTGCGTCTTGCCAACCCCCTTCTCGCCCTGCAGGACGAGTCCTCCGACGCTCGGCCCGATGCTGTCCCTCGCGTCGGCAATGCCCGCGCGGAGGCGGTGCTCGGCTCTGGTGTGCAGGCCGTCGATGTGGAACGGCGAGGCGTGCCAGACGTCGTCGGGTGTCTCCGCGGAGTTGAACCGGAGCACCGCCAGCGCCTCGCGCAGGTGCTCGGTCATGATTCCTCGATCGCCATGAGGTGCTTGTCCTCGCCGCCGATCCTGATGGCGGCCTCGTGGTCCTCGGCGGTCAGCACCTTGCGGTTCGAGCTCGGTACCAGGTGCGTGTCCCCGCCCTTGACCATCCTCAGCAGCGTCTCGTCCACCTCGTCGCGCCCGGCAGCGAGCCGCGGCCGGATCTTGGCGAGCCGCACCCAGTCCTGGTAGCCGTCACCCAGCTCCAGGTAGACCTGCCGGATCAGCTCCTCCAGGTCGACATCGGCACGGATCGCCTCGCCGAACAGACCGTGGTCCTTGAGAAAACGCAGTACGCGGCGCAGCACCGCGGCGTGCACCCTGGCCAGTGGTCCCATGCGCGTCGGAGCCTCACCTTCGCTGAGGTCGTTCATGCACCAGGCGACGCCCTCCTCCGTGATGCGGTGGACCAGCCGTCTGCCTTCTTTGGTGGTCTCGATGAGACCGTCCTCGTTGAGCGCGTCGCGGTCGTCGCGGCCCAGCTCGATCTTGTACTCCTTCAGCAGCTCCACGTTCGGGATCACGCGGTCCTCGAGCATCAGCTGGACCAGTGCGGCCCGGGCACTGGGTGCGTACGTCTTCGGCATCACGCCGCCCTTTCAGTCGGTGAACGCGGTGATTCGTCGTTCGATCCGGGCGAGCAGTGCGCTCACCTCCGTGCGCAACCGCACAGGCGTCAGCACCCCGGCGCCGTTGCGGTGCGACTTGCTGAGCAGCGACAGGTCGGCGGACCTGTCGCGCAGAAGTTCCATGTCGCTCTCGTCGAGAGCCCCCGCCATGCCTCGGACGGTCTCCTCGACCAGCGCGACCCTGTCGGCGTACGGCAACTGCTCCGGGACCTCCCGCAACGCGGCCTCGGCGTCGAGCAGCGCCTGCTGATCCGGCTCGGTCTCCTTCGCGGGCGTCGCCTTGATGAGGTCGTGCAGTTCCCGCGCCACCCGAACGGGCCGGACGTTCAGGTCGAACTCGAGGGGACGGAGACCCCGCAGGAAGCCGGGCAGGCGCTCACGATCGGTTCCCGGGGTGAGCAGGCAGAACATCTGCCGCTGAGCACCGTCCGGGCTGAGCGTCCTGCGCATGAACCGTTCCGCCTCGGTGAGCTGCCAGCGGCTCAGCTCGTCCCCCACCACGAGGCAGAGGTGCTCGGCTACGTCTGCGGCCTGCTCGAGGATCTCCGGGTCACCGGAGACCGACCGGTCCGCCTTGATCCCGAGCAGGCGCAACTCCGTGATCAGCTCGGTGCCGGTCCGCCACAGCGTTCGCGGGCTCGACACGAACAGGTCGAGGTCGAACTTGCGCCGCTGGGCCCGCGCCGCGGCCACGTAGGCGTCCCGGTTGTCGCGCAGCAGGTCCGTGCGGTCGTACTGCTGCGCGATCACCGCGGCGACCGTTTCCAACGCGAACGAGATCTGGTCGGACGACGGCACCTGCTCCTCCAGCACGGGCAGCAGTTCGCCGAAGCTCCAGTAGGAGATGTAGGGGACGGTGACGTGCCGGAGCATCTGTTCCGGGGTCACGGTCTTGACCAGCCAGTTGCGAAACAGCGGAGAGACGACCTCGGCGCACTTCCTCTGCCACGTTTCGGCTCGCTCGTACTCCATGCGGTTGTCCAGCCGGGACAGCACCGGCATGACCTGGTGCCTGGGCCGGTCGTAAGGCAGGCGGTCCCTGGCCTTGTCCGCGAGGTGGGCGACGTCGACGACGTCGTTGAGGTTCTGGTCGTTCGCGGTGAACACGACGACCAGTCGGTCCGGCAGCTGAGCCGTGCAGATGCCCGCGATGTCCGAGACGCCGGTGCGGCTGTCGATCAGGACGAAGTCGTACTTGGCGATCCACTCCTCGCGGTACTCCTCGAGGTGGGCCGCGAAGCCCCGCCGGTAGAGGTCCTCCCAGTCGAGCGACTGCATCCGGCGCGCATAGGTGGGGTCCAGCTTTCCGTCCTCGACCCTGCCCGACGCGATCAGGTCGAGCACGCCGCCGACACCGACCCGCACCTCGTGCGCACTCGGCGTCCTCACCCCGGCGAGGAACTCCTGTGCCATGTCGACCACGCCGCTGCCCGGCGATGTCGCCAGGTGCGGTCCGAAGTACAGGTGGAGACCTGGCGCTTCCAGATCCCAGTCCACCACCAGAACGCGGTACCCCCAGCGAGCGAGCAGGACGGCGGTGTTGGCCAGGGTGAAGCTGCGTCCGACGCCACCTTTGTAGGAGTAGAACGTGATCACGGTTCCGGTCATCACTCGAACCTCGGTAACGGCGGTGGCGGGATGAGCACCGGATTCGGCCGGTCGACGATCGGCCAGTCAGGACTCCACGGAGGCACCTGCTTCGCCAGTTGCACCAGGTCGCGCGCCAAGACCCTGACCTGCCGGCAAAAGGAGAGGTAATCGACGGAGTCCTGATAAACGGGGTCCGGGTGGGCGAATTCCTTGAAATCCTGCCAGGAACGCATTCGACCGATGTCGGGAAAGTTCTCGGAATCCGAGTACAGGATCGGGTAGATCAACCCCTGTGAGATGTCCGCACCAGCGAGGCCGAGCATGGCCTCCCGCGCCTGCATGCTCTCCAACTCCGCCATGCACCAGTCCGACTCGAAGTAGGGCGGGGTCAGCAACTGGATCATGATCTTGCTGTGTCGCAGCGAGTTCTCCAGGTTGTACGCCCACTCCACAGCCCGTGGCATCGTGCGGTCCATGTACACCCGAGGCGCGGGTGCGCACTCGTCAGCGAGGTACTCGACGAGTTTGTTGTAGAAGTGCGTCAGCAGCCATTTCTGCACAGTGCCTCTGCGGCTGTAGCTGATGAAGAAGTCGTACTTGTAGGACACAGCGCATCACGGTAGATGCGGCGAAGGCGTCGACAAAAGACAAAAAAGTGGGCATTTTCGACCACTCGGACCATAAAGTGGACAACAACTGGTCGGCCGAACCGTCCTGGAAAAGCAAGAAGCCCTCGATCATGATCGAGGGCTTCTTGTCTGAGTGGACGATACTGGGATTGAACCAGTGACCCCTACCGTGTCAAGGTAGTGCTCTCCCGCTGAGCTAATCGTCCGAGCGGATGACGAGACTCGAACTCGCGACCCTCACCTTGGCAAGGTGATGCGCTACCAACTGCGCTACATCCGCTTTGCTCCCCGGTTTCCCGCGGTGCGAGAGGAACTTTATCCGACGGTCCCCGGAAGTTCCAAATCGGCTGATCTTGAGGCTGGCGCGCCCGCCGGCAGGCCCTGGGAACGCCAGCGGGGCCCGGTGCGATGTGCACCGGGCCCCGCTGGGTGATCCGAGTGGACGATACTGGGATTGAACCAGTGACCCCTACCGTGTCAAGGTAGTGCTCTCCCGCTGAGCTAATCGTCCGAGGCGGAGACGGGAATCGAACCCGTGTACAGGGCTTTGCAGGCCCTTGCCTAAGCCACTCGGCCACTCCGCCAGGAGCATGAGTCCACAGTGAAACTCCACTGAGGCCTCACAGAGCGGATGACGAGACTCGAACTCGCGACCCTCACCTTGGCAAGGTGATGCGCTACCAACTGCGCTACATCCGCGTACATCACTGACTTCGTGATGTTGAAACTACCTTATACGAGGGGTTCAAGCGGGTTTCACCGGGGGTGCCCGCTTCGCCTTCGCGGGCCCCCTACCTCGGGTTATTCAGCTCAGGTCGTTCGAGATGAGGTGCGTGAGCGCCTCGTCGACGTTGACCCAGAGGTGCTCGTTGCCCGGCACGACCACGTCGTAGGTGCGGTCGAGGAAGTCGGCGAGCTCCTGGGCGGACGCCTCGAACATGGCGTGGCCGGACGGGGAGCTCAGCTCGATCACGACGACCTCGGGGTCGTCGGCGGCGGGGCGGATCCGGACGTCACCGTCGCCGGCGTCGGCGATGAGGCCGTCTGCGAGCAGGTCGCGGGCGTACACCCACTCGACCCAACCGGCGCGGCCGGTGCGGAACGCGGCGACTACCGCGTACGGGTCCTTCGTGTCGTATCGCAGCTCCACCTGAACCGGAACCGCGGGGGTCCTCGGCGCCAGCAGGTCGAAGACCGCTGTCGAGCGGAGCGTCACGTGATCGTTGCGCATCGTCGTTACCCTCTTCTCCCTTCCCGGTCAATGAAACGACCGAGCACCTCAGTTGTGACGTGCATGTGGCGAGGAACGCTCGCGATCCGGGGTCAGATCACCCCATCGGGTCAGATCGACTCCGCAACGCGACCGCTTGCACGCACTCCGTGTCCTCCTCGCTCGTCAGCCGATGTTCAGCGACCCCCATCTTGCTGGGTCTAACCTGAACCCGGTACCGGCTGTTGCGCGAATGTTGGACGTGAGGACATCTCTGGTGGCTGAATCGCCCGGCCCGACCGTCGCACCACGCGACGGCAGGCCGACTGATTTCGAGCTCGTGCAAAGGCTCGCACAGGGCGATCGGCCGGCGTTCGGTGAGCTGTACGACAGGTACGGCACACCAGCCTATTCGCTGGCCAGACGCATCTGCGTGGACCCGGAACTGGCCGAGGACGTCGTCCAGGAGGCTTTCCTCGCGCTCTGGCGGCACCCCGCCAGGTTCGACCCCACCCGCGGAAGTTTCGGCACCTGGTTGATGACCTTGGTTCACCACCGCGCGGTGGATGCCGTACGTAAAGAGAACACGCAAAGGCGCCGAACTGTTCCCCTCACCGACGACGTATCGCCGCCTCCCACCGAGGGCTCGGACCACGCGGCGTTGGTCAGCGTGGTGAGCGCCGAGGTGAGAGCAGCGCTCCACACGTTGCCCGAAGAGCAGCGCCAGGTGATAGCCCTCGCCTATCTGGGTGGCTACACGCAGTGCGAAGTCGCGAAGCTGACGGGCGTGCCACTGGGGACTGTGAAATCGCGCACGTTCGCTGCCATAAGACGTCTGAGAGGGACGTTGGGGAACTTGTGGACCGGCGAGACCGGAGAGACGACGGGAGCACACCGGTGAACGGCGACCCGTGCGCCCAGGAGGAGCTCGCCGTCGGCTGGGCGATGCACTCCTTGGAGCCCGACGAGGAAGCACTGGTCCGCGACCACCTGCCGACCTGCCCCCCGTGCCGCGGCACGGTGCGGGCGACGCAGGAGGTCCTGGCGGGCATCGGCGGAGCGGTCCGCCAGGAGCAGCCACCACCCCGCCTGCGCGCGAGGCTGATGGAGCAGATCGAGCACACCCCGCAGGAGCCCCCGGCGCACCACGACACCCCGCGCCACGCGGCGGCCCCGATCCCGCTGCGCCCGCAACACCGCCGCCGCACCGGCCGCGCACTGCTGGCCGCGGCCGCCGCGGCCGCCGTCCTGGCGGGAGGCGCCTACCTCGGCGTGCGCGTGAACCAGCTCTCGGACCAGGTGACGGCCTCCGAAGCCCGCACCAACGACCTGAACACGGCTCTCTCGCTGGCCGCCGACCCGAGTACGAACAGGGCGGTCCTGCGCACCGACAAGGGCGACGAGGTGGCCGTCGTCCTCTCGAACTCGTCCGCCGCCGCCGTGGTGCCGAAGGGCCTGAAACCGAACGACTCGGGCCATGTTTACGTAGTTTGGGGTGCGAGCACGAAAGCGCCGGTACCGTTGGCGATGTTCGACGTTCGTGCCGGCTCGACCGACCCGCAACTGCTGGCATGGTCGTCCGAAGCGCACAAGCACACGACCTTCGCGGTGTCGCTCGAACCGGGCCGCCAGCTCCCGCCGGAACCCTCGGACGTGGTGGCGGGAGGCCAGGTTGCACCCGCCTGAGTCCCAACAGGATGATCGACACATGACGAAGCCCGACGTGAAGCCCGAGGACGAGCACAAGGGCTGGCGCCACTGGTTCCACCGCAACCCGGCGCTGAACCTCGCCTACCGCATCGGCGTGGGCGTGATCGGCGGCATCGTGCTGATCGCGGGCGTCATCATGATCCCCTACCCCGGCCCGGGCTGGCTCGTGGTCTTCGCGGGCCTCGCGATCCTCGCGACGGAGTTCGAGTGGGCGGGCCGAGTCCTCAAGTTCGCGAAGCGCTACTACGACCGCTGGGTCGAGTGGCTCAAGCGCCAGCCGTCCTGGGTCCGCGGCCTCGTGATGGCCGGCGTCTGCGGCATCGTGCTCGTCACCTGCTACCTCCTCAACGTGTTTGCGCTGGTAGGCAGCTGGTTCGGCCTCGAGTGGAGCTGGTTGCAGAGCCCGATTTTTGGTTCTCGTTGATGATGTTGTAAGCTATGGCCACACCGCGAGAGCGGGACAGCAAGACAACAGAACACGGGCGTTTAGCTCAGCGGGAGAGCGCTTCGTTCACACCGAAGAGGTCACTGGTTCGATCCCAGTATCGCCCACAGTGTGTTTTACCTGATCAGACGGCCCGCCGGTGGACTCCATCGGCGGGCCGTTTGCGTTGTGTTGGGAGCAAATCGGGAGCGCGTGCTCCTGAACACATTTGCGATACCTGGACGTCACACCGCTTCGTTCAGGCCCTCCATGCTCCACGACCACCCGCCGCTCCCCAACGGCACTGCAGCGCTCGAGCATCGGGCGGATCTTGACGTCGGTCACATGCGAGCAGTCACTGTCAACGCCCTTGCGCTTGTGCCCGGTCGTTCGGGCCGCAGCACGCGCGGCACACCGTCCTCCACGAGCCAGATCTCATCGGTGTGGCGCAGAGCATGAAAACGCATCTCTTGGCAGCCGCCACAAGCGCTTCTAGCTCACTCCTACGGCCCACGACCTGGCGGCGTTCTCCGCGACCGCCTCCACTTGGCCGGCGTCGACGACGTGCTGCAGGTTTCCCTGCAGTGCAAGGGTTGCGACACCGTGGGCGAGTGACCACAGCTCCGCCGCCCTGCCCACGATCTCCGCTGGGGCGAGGAACGGTCGCAACGCGGCCTCGAACAGCTCCTGCACGACGATGGTCTGCCGCAGCAGGCCCTCGTGCCGTGACTTGTCGATCCCGCTCGCGAACATCGTCTCGAACCGCGCGGGATCCTCCTGCGCGAAGCGGAGGTAGGACACCGCGATCCACGCCGCCCGGCTGTCGAACGCCTGCGCGTCCGGGAGGTCGGAGAAGCGCTTCTCGAGCGCCTGGAAACCCAGCTGGGCCGCGGCGGCGAGCATCGCTTCGCGGTCGTTGAAGTGGCGGTACGGCGCGGACGTCGACACGCCGGCACGGCGCGCCGCCTCGGACACGCTGAAGCCCTGTGCCCCGCGCTCCCGCACCAGCTCCGTCGTCGCCACGAGCAGGGCGTTGCGCAGGTCGCCGTGGTGATAGCTGCGCTTGGGTTCCATCCGCACCTCCGATGTTGCAGTCTCTCACATCGCTCGCGTAGCTTCAATGTAAGAATCTCTTACATCGAAACAGGGGTACTCATGCGGTACGCGGGCACCACAGCGCTCATCACGGGAGCAAGTTCGGGCATCGGCGCGGAGTTCGCGCAGCGCTTCGCCGGACGGGGCGCCGATCTCGTCCTCGTCGCACGACGGGAGGAAGCGCTCGAGTCGCTCGCTTCACAGATCCGCACTGACACCGGGCGGAGTGTGCGCGTCGTGCCGTTCGACCTCACCGAGGAGCGCAGCGGTCACCGCTTGGCCGCGCTGCTTGAAGGGCAGGGCGTCGACACCGTGGTCAACTGCGCGGGCGTGGCGCACACCAAACCCTTCGCCGCTTCGTCCGAGGACGAGATTCGCGTGCAGCTGCGCGTCAACTTGGACGCGACGGTCGGCATCACGCGCGCGTTCCTGCCTCAGCTGATCGCGAGCGGGTGCGGCGCTTTGGTCAACGTCGCGAGTCTCACGGGCTACCTGTCCACGCCGGGCATGGCGGTGTACTCGGCGTCGAAGTCGTTCGTGGTCCGGTTCACCGAGGCCCTCGCGCACGAGACCCGCGAGTCGGGCCTCACCGTGCTTGCCCTGTCACCGGGGCCGACCAGCACTGAGTTCTACGGGGTCTCGGGCACGAGGACCAGCGGTGTCCGGTTCCAGACCGCCGCGCAGGTCGTCGGCACCGCGATCGCCGCGCTGGACAGGAGGAAGCCGCCCGTCAGCGTCATCTCGGGCAGCGCGAACCGATGGGCCCGGCGGGTGGCCGCGGTGCTGCCCAAGCGGACGGCGCTGCGCCTGGTTGAAGCCCGCCCGGTCTGAGTCTCCGCCGCAACCACCTGGGGCGGTGCGCGTTCAGGCACGGCTCGCGTGCCTTGGTTACGGCGCGTTATCTGCCTTGATCCATGTGCCGTCCGGTTGCCGCAGCCTCAGCACTGGATCGGAGCTAGACCTCGTCGCCTGGCCCAGCGAGACTCTGAGTCGTTCGTTCCCTAACGACATCTCTTCGGGAGTTCGCATTGAGCAAGTTGCGCGGTATTGCTCTTGGGATCGCCGTACTCGGCGCATCGGCTCTTGGCGGGATTGCGCCCGCTCAGGCGCTTCCCGCCGGCGAGCAGGTGGCAGGTCCCGTGGGCGCGCAATGCACCCAGGTCTGGCAGTACATCGTCACGAGCAACGGTGACATGACCAACGCGGAAAGCGGCGGTTCCTTCGTCGGCTGGGCCTACCCCAACGACACGTTCAACGTTCGAATCCAGGGAAGCCCCCGCTACTACGGGTTCAACGTCGCGAACGGGAAATGGGGTTGGATTCTTTCCAGCAAACTGCAGTACACCGGCAACACGTGGTGCGCTTGATCTGACGAGCACCCGCACAGGCAGGAGGCCCGGAACCAGGAATGGTTCCGGGCCTCTGACGTGGAAGTGCCTCGAGATCGCCGGGAGCACGGGCGCTGAGCACTTCGGGGCAGCGCTGTTGCTCTGTCCGGACCATTTGCGAGCCGAGTGGAACCGGTCCGCGCGGCGCTGCGTCATCCTGTGGACCGAGTACGTACCGCTGCGTTCAGGGGGAAGGACGGCACGGTGCCCGAGGACATCGCCGGTTCGGCGTCGAGGATCTCCGGGCGGGGTCGCTCCAGGCCTTGTCGAGTGGTGGCCAGGAACGTCGCCGAGACCTTCGGAGGCAAGTGATGTCGAACCCTCTGGTGGTCCAGCCCGACGCCGCGCCGTCCGGGTTCGTGAACGCCGGCACCGGCGACAACGGCTGGATGACGGGCATCTCCATCGCCGAGTCGGCGATGGACACGTTCAACGGCATCAAGGACGGCAACTGGGTCGAGGCCGGCCTGGGCATGGTGGGGCTGGTCGCGGACGCCGCTTCCATGGCGATCGACCCCTTCGGGACGTTGTTGTCGTCCGCGGCTTCGTTCCTGATGGAGCACATGCAGCCTCTCAAGGAGGCGCTGGACTGGCTCGCGGGTGATCCGCCGGTCATCGAGTCGTACTCGGCGACGTGGAACAAGGTGTCCGAGGAGCTCGGCAAGATCGCTCAGGACTACCAGCAGGCGGTGCAGCAGGGCACGGCGCAGTGGGAAGGCGCGGCCGCGGACGCTTATCGGGCGGCTGCCGGGGCTCAGGGCGACGCGCTCGCCGGTGCCGCTTCCACCGCCGGTTCGGTCGGCACCGTCGTCGGTGTCATGGGCATGGTGGTCGGCTTCGTGCGCGAGATGGTGCGCGACCTGATCGCCGACCTGGTGGCGAAGCTGATCACGTGGGTGCTCGAGGCGGTGTTCACGCTCGGGTTCGGCACGCCGGTGATCGTGGCGCAGGCCGTGACGGCGATCTCCAAGTGGGCGACGCGGATCGGTGAGCTGATCCAGAAGCTCATCAAGACCATCAAGAAGGTCTCGCCGCTGCTCGGCAAGATCGTCGAGGTCTTCACGAAGATCATGAAGGTCGTCGGCAAGCTGGTCGGCAAGGTGACCGGGCTCGACGTGATCTCCACGAAGTCCATCAAGCCGGGCGGGTTGTTCCACCGCACCGACGCACCGGACATCTCGCCCTCCGGTGGGCGTGGCACGCCTTCGTCGCCCGACTCGTCACCGTCGAGCCCGGACTCCTCGCCGTCCTCGTCCTCGCCGCCTTCGCCCTCCCCTTCACCGTCCTCACCGGACGGTCCCAGCCCGACGTCGCCTTCCGCGAACTCGCCGTCTGCCTCGTCGCCGTCCTCGTCTTCACCTCCCCCAGCGCCGAGCGGGCCTTCGCCGTCGCCTTCGTCGAACGGACCCTCGCCTTCGTCGTCGCCGAGCCCGGACGGGCCCGGTTCGCCGAACGCCCCGTCGCCCGGTTCGCCGTCGTCACCTTCGGCCGGGTCGCCGTCGAGCGGCGGGCCCGCGGGCGGGCCGCCCTCGGGTGGGCCGCCGGCTCCGAGTGCGAACGGGCCGGGATCGACGCCGGACGCCCCTGCGGTGCCGCGCAACACCGGTCAGACGAGCCAGGCGGGTGTCACCACGCCGGAGGCTCCGACGCAGCACGCGCCTTCCGCGCCGCGTGACGGTGGTCCGTCGGCCGGCTCTCCGACCACTGCGCAGCAGGGGCCGATGGGTGGTCCCGCGGGAACGCCCGGTGCAGGGGCGCCGGGCAGTCCGCCGGCCGCCGGCGGTGCGCGTCCCGGGGCCGGTGGCGGGTGGACCGGTACGCCGGGCTCGCGCGGCGATCTCGGGTCGGGCATGCCGTCGCAGCGCACGCCGGACGTGTCGCCCTCGTCGGCTCGGCCGTCGGCGCCGTCGCAGCCCGGTTTCGGGCCGTCCGGGTCGCCGAACGCCCCCAGCGCGCCGCACAGCCCGAACGCGCCGCACAGCCCGAATACACCGCACGGTGGGCCGGCCGGACCGGGTGCGCCCCACAGCCCGAGCGGGCCGTCCGCGCCGAACGCACCGCATGGCGGTCCTGGTGCACCGCACGGCCCGAGTGCGCCGCACGGCGGTCCCAGCGCACCGCACGCGCCGTCCGGGCCCGGTGCGCCGCACGGCCCCGGTGGCGGTGCCCCGCACTCGCCGGACGGGCCGCACGGTCCTGGCACGACTTCGCCGGCGGGGCGGACGGACGCGCCCACTCGTCCGCAGTCGACCACTTCTCCCACTCACGCGGACGGCCCGTCCGCGCCGCACACGAGTCCGAACGCGCCCAACGCTCCCGGCTCGCCGCACGTGCCGCAGCAGCCCGGCTTCACGCCGAGTCCGGGTGGTCCCGGTGCGCCGCACGCCGGTGGGCCCGGATCGCACGCACCGGGTGGTCACGGTCCCGGCGGGCGTCCTGACGCGCCAGGCCACCGGCCCGACGGACCCGGCTCGCGTCCCGACGGCCGGCCCGACGCCTCGCGGCCCCGCACGGACGCGCCCGGTGGGCACCCCGGTGGTCCGAGCCGGCCCGACCCCGTCCACCACAGGCCCGATGCGGACGGCGCCCGCCCGCGCGGTGCGGACAGCCCCACCACGCACCCCGACCAGCCGCACCACCGGCCCGACGGCCCCGACGCCGACGGCCGCACGGACGGCGACACCCCGAACAACCCGAACACCCACGCGGACGAGCGCCCGACGCCGGAGCAGGCCCACGAACGGCATGCCGAGCGGACGCCCGCCGGTGTGTCGCACCACGGTGGCGACCCCGACATGGGCGACCTGCCGCACCGCGTGCCGGACGACCCGCGGTTCTTCACCGCCGACGTGCACGTCACGCCGGACGGCCGGGCTCGCGTCGGCGGGCACCACTACACGCCGGCCGAGTACGCGGACATGTTGCGCCGCAGCGGGTACGACGGCAGCAGGCCGGTCCGCCTGATCGGCTGCGACGCGGGCAGCAACGACTTCGCGCAGCAGTTGTCGAGGCACCTCGACGCGCCGGTCGTGGCGCCGAACAGGCCCGCGTGGACGGACAGCAGCGGGCGCGTCTTCGCCAGTGACGCGGAGATCGGCCCGGACGGCACGCGCTCACCGCGGATCCCCCCGAACGGCGAGTGGGAGACGCACCACCCGGACGGGTCGAGGACGAGGGCCGGCGAGGACGGGTACGCACCCGGCAGCGACCGGAACACCGACGGCGACGGTGCCAGGGACCGCGGGGACTCCGACGGCCCGGAGAACAGCGACGCGCCGGAGAACCAGGACACCCCGCGCAGGCCGGATCCCGAGCACGCGCCGATCCCGAAGGACCGGGTCATCAGGCCGGACGACCCGACCTACAACGACCGGTTCGTCGAGTACGACCGGCCGACGCACCAGCCGGCCGACCCGAACAACCCCGACGCCCCGCCGCGACCGCTCAACCGGAACGAGGAGATCTACGCGCCGCACCGCGACCGGGAGACCGTTCCGGACGGCAACACCCAGCCCGACCAGTTGCAGCCGGTCGAGGCCCCCGACACGGTTCCCGCACCGCTGCGCGACCACCAGCCGTTGCAGCCGTGGACCGAGTACCCGGTGCGCAACGAGAACGGCACGCGCACGACGTTCATCACCGACGGCGACGGCAAGGTCAAGTGGGTCGAGGCGACGCCGGGCCGCCAGGACATGTCGATCGACGGCAAGGGCAAGTGGTCCGGGTTCAACCCCGACCTCAGCCACCCGCTGCTGCCGGACGTGCAGTACCAGGTGCCGAACACCCACAACCCGGACAAGGTGCTCTCGTTCCACACGAACGAGCACGGCCAGACCGACGCGATGACCGGCGAGGTCGAGGCGAAGGGGCAGAACACGAAGTACCGCGACGACGACTCCGGCAAGGGCGCCCAGCAGCGCGCTTACCAGGAGGGCGAGGCCGCGTACCCGAGCAACCCGCCGGACCGCGAGCTCACCCCGCAGGAGCTGGAGAACTCGCGTGTCAAGTGGGCCGGCGGTCACCTGCTCGCCAACGAGCTCGGCGGCCTCGGCGAGTACGTCAACATGCACCCGCAGATGGCCGCGTCCAACTCCGGCAACATCCGCGACGGCTGGGTGCACGCCGCGTCGTGGCGGGAGAAGGAGAACTACCTCGTCGAGTTCGCCTCCAAGGAGCACCAGGACGTCCAGAACTACCAGGTGCGGGCCACCCGCGGCGCCGACGGCGTGCCGGACGAGGTGACCATGCGCTGGCAGGAGGTCACGTACGAGGTCGACGCGAACGGCAAGCCGAAGCTGGACGCGGACGGCAATAAGATCGTGGAGAACGTGGTGACCAAGGAACGGGTCTTCCCGAACCGTCCGGAGGTGAACTATGGACCCACGAACCGATACGCGAAGCGCTGAGATCTGCGCGCTGCTGGAGGCGGGCGCCCCGGCCGGCTGGAACCGCGTCACGCTGGACGTCTGGGCGAACGTCCACGCGTACGAGCTGGCCGCGTCGGCGAAGAACGCGGAGGGCAGGTTCGCGGGTGAGGTGCGGCTGGCGGACATGGTGGAACGGCTGCAGGACCTCCGCGAGCAGATGTACCGGGAGGACCGCGGCGCGTGGTTGTCGGCGCGGTTCGTGCTGCACCGCGGGGCCGAGCCCGAGGTGACGTTCAACTACGACGAGAACCCGCGGTGGTCACCGGACCTGCACCCGATGATGTTCGTGCGCGACCTGGAGGCTTTCCCGAGGGCCGACGAGCACGTCCCGGACTGGTTGCGCGAAATGGTCGAACGCGGTGAGGAGCTCCAGCGCGAGCAGGAGGCGAGCCCTGCCGATCAGTAGGCTGGCCGGGTCCGACCGCGATCTAGGAGGAAGCGACACCATGGCGAACTGGCCGGCGCTCAGCCCGACCGAGCAGCAGGAGAAGCTCGCGGAGATCACGCAGGAGATCCTGCCGACCCTGCCGCACGGCTGGGTGCGCCTGGTGGTGCGCGTCAAGATGATCGGCATGCACAGCGAGGCCGACACGGGCGTGAAGATGCCCGACGGCACCGTGCGCGGCTGGTCGTTCACGCCGGACGCGTGGCGGAAGTTCCAGCAGCTGCGCAAGGGCATGTACGCCGAAGGGCTCGGCTCGTGGATCGGCTTCGAGTACGTCCTCGACCCGCCCGGCAGGTACAGCATCACCTACAACCGCGACGAGGCCCCGAATTTCGACGAGGCGCCGTCGGCGGAGGACTTCGCGACCGAGCAGGACTGGTTCCCGCGGTCCGAGGAGCAGATGCCGGAGTGGTTCCGCCGCGGGCTCGCGGGTGCCGGGGCCTGACTCGACGACAACGCGCCGGTCATACCGTGACCCGATGATGAGCACCCGGCAGCCCGCGAAGGTCGCCGGGCCTCAGCTCGCGGTGCTCTGGCGCTGCTCGGCGTTGTCGACGTCGATCAAGCTCAGCAACGACTCGACCTCACCGCCGCGGAACGCGGTGCGCTGGCGGTCCGCGCCGCCGCCCTGCGTGTCGAGCAGGCGCAGACCTCGTTGCACGGCAGGCAGGTCACCGTTCGCCTCGAAGATCGGGGTCAGCCGCCGCACCAGGTCGTCGAGCTGCTGCCGCACGGGCCTCGGCTCGCCGGCCAGCACGTCGAGGACGGTGCCGCGCAGGCCTTCGTTGGCCGCGCTCCAGCACGCCTGGCGCAGCGTCTCCTGGGGAACCGGCTCCGCCTCGACGCCACGGCCGACGTCGACGACGGCCTGGGCGACCAGAGCGCGCACCAGGGCCGCCAGCAGCACCGCTTCGTCCACGGTCGCCGCGACGTCCGAGACCCGCACCTCGACGGTGGGCAGCTCGGTGGCGGGGCGGACGTCCCAGTAGACCATCGCGCGGTCCAGGGCCGTGCCCGCCGTGATCATGGTGTCGCAGAGCTCCTCGTAGTGCTGCCACGACTCGAAGACCGGCGGCGGCCCGGAAACCGGCCAGCGCGACCAGACCGTCGAGCGCCAGCTCGCGAAGCCCGTGTCCTCGCCGCCGGAGAACGGCGAGTTCGCGGTCACGGCGGCCAGCACGGGAAGCCAGGGACGCACGTGGTTGCACACCCGCACCGCGGTCTCCCGGTCGGGGACGGCGACGTGCACGTGACAACCGCAGATCAGCTGCTGCTCGGCCAGAGCGCCGAACTCGCGGGCGATCCGCCGGTACCGCAGGCTGTCCGTGACCTCGCCGGTCGCCTCACCGAGCGGAGGGGCCCCGACGGCGACGGCACGGCACCCGGCCATCCGCGCGGCCTGCGCGACCAGGCGACGTGTGGCCAGGAGCTCCTGCCGGGCCTGCTCGACGTCGCGGCAGATCGACGTGTTGATCTCCACCTGCGCGCCGGTCAGCTCGTGCTCGAGCTCCAGGCCGAGCTTTTCGCGCGCGATGGTGACGACCTCGTCCGCCAGGTTCACCGGCGCACCCGTCTCCGGGTCCACCAGGAGGAACTCCTCCTCCACACCTACCGTCGGACTCCACGCGTCCTTCGAGGGCGCCTTTTCCACGTCTCACCGTCCTGCTCGGGGCGCCGACACGCCGCGGATGTTCGGGGAACAGGCGAATACCCGTTCAGCGCAAGGAGAAACACCGTTTCCGTTCCGATCCGGTAGCCGCCTGGTCACCCTGCGGCGTTCCTCCAGCACAACCGGAATTGTCGGACCCCCTTGCTAGCGTCCGGACAGCTGATCAACACGAGGGGGAAGACCGTGGCTGCCACCACGTACCTGGAGCTGTCCGAGACCGGTGGGAGCGCCCACAAGTTCTACGAGGTGGTCGTCGACGGCACGACGGTGACCATCACGTTCGGCCGCATCGGTGAGCGGGGCTCGACGCGCGAGTCGACGTTCGCCGACGAGACCAAGGCCGCGCAGGCCGCCCAGAAGAAGATCGGCGAGAAGGTGCGCAAGGGTTACGCGCCCGCCGTGAAGGGCGAACGGCAGCGGCGCCCCGTCACCCGGCGCGAGATCACGAGCGTCCGGTCGACCGCGCGGCAGGCCCCCGTGCTGTGGCGCTTCCACTCGGGCGCGCCCGCGTTCGGCATCTTCATCGGCGAGGACGAGGCCTGGGTCGGCAACGAGCGCGGCGACGTCTTCACCCTCGCGCACGACGGCCGGGTGACCGGGCGCTACGGCCTGCCGGACGGCGTGAAGTGCATCGTGGCCGACGACTTCTGGATCTACGCGGGCTGCGACGACGGCCGCGTGTACGACCTCGGCGGCAAGGTCCCGCGCGTGGCGTACGAGATCGCGAGCGACGTCGACATCTACTGGCTCGACATCGACGACGGCGTGCTCGGCGTGTCCGACCGGCAGGGCGGCATCACGCTGGTCGACCACGAGGACGAGTTCCAGTGGTCGCGCCGCAGCACCGGCGACAGCGCCTGGATGGTGCGCTGCGCACCGGAAGGCGTGTTCCACGGCCATTCGCGGGGCGTGACGCACTACGCGGCCCGCAGCGGCGATCCCGTGTGGCACACCGACACCGTGGGCGCGGTGCTGTTCGGCTGGCGGGAGCCGGCGGAGGTGTTCGCCGGCACGAGCCGCGGCTACGTGCACCGCCTGTCGCGCGCCACCGGCGCCGAGACGGCCCGCTACCGCTGCGACGCGGCGGTCTTCTCGTGCGCCACCTCCCCGGACGGCGGCTACGTCTTCGCGGGCGACAACCACTCGTCGGTGTACTGCTTCGCCGCCGACGGCACCCGCCTGTGGAAGCTCGGCACCGGCTGCGGCTCCGCGTACTCCATGCAGTACCGCGACGAACGCCTCTACATCGTCACCACCGACGGCTCCCTGGCGTGCATCGACGCGAGCCCGGCCGCGATCCACGCCGCCGAGCAGGGCGAGCTGCCGAAGCCCAGCGACATCAAGGCCGACCACTGGCAGCGCGTCGAGGCGACCACCGAGGTGGAAACCGTTGTGGCGAGCGCGGTCGCGTCGAGCGGCGGCGTGGTCGTCGAGTGCGTGCAGGAGAACGGGCGCCTGCGGGTGCACGTGGTCTCCGAGGGGTACGACCGGGCGCGGGCGGTGCAGTTCCCGAAGAACATCCGGGTGCCGGGCGCGCGGTACCTGGTGACGGAGATCCACACCTCGGCCGGTGGTGGGTTCTACCGGGCCCGGGGTGAGATCAAGCGTCTGCTGTGACACCGGTCCGGTCCTGAGTGGACACCCGCGGTGGAGGGCGGGCGGCCGAGATCCCGCTTGCCCTCCACCGGCGTGCGCCTTCCGGTGACGCCGGTCAGCCGGTCGCCAGGCGCACCCCCGCCGCCGCACCACGGGGCGCCGCCCGGCGGGCGCCCGGCTTGCGGCGCTCCAGGACCCAGTCCGTGAGCAGCAGCAGGAGCAGGGGGCTGAGCCAGACGCCGATGCTCGTCGCGGTGTTGCGCATCAACACCTCGTTGCCGCCGAACGCCGTGTCCACCTGAGGCGTGAGCACGATCATGGCCGGGACGTTGATGACACGACTCAGCGCGATCGACATGGCGAGCGCGAAGCTGCGCGACATCCACCTGCGGTGCTCGTCGTAGCGGCGCCTGCGGGCCATCCAGAGCCCGGTGGCCGTGGTCACCACCCACAGCGCCGACCCCACGAGGTTGGCCACCAGCACCGACGGGCCCGCCGTCGTGTGCCAGCCGACGTAGAGGCCGAGCACGCCCGCCGGCAACGCGCCGGCGTAGACGTAGACGCGGCCGGTGATGCGGTGCCCGGTCCGGTGGCGTGCGCGGAACGCCGGCCAGACCTGGAAGCAGGCGGTCGCCATGGCGACGGTGCCGCAGAGGACGTGCGCGACCAGCAGCGGGTAGTAGAGGTCGTTGCCCGGCGGCGGTTCCAGCCGCGAGTGGGCCGGGTCGAAGGTCAGGTAGGGCGGCACGGAGAACGCCAGGAACGCCGCGACCACCATCATCAGCGGCGCGATCCAGGGGCGGCGCCACCAGGTCTTCCGGCGGGGCGGGGCAGTCGAGGTCATGGAGATCCGTTCGTCGTGGAGAAACTGCGTACACCATACATAGAAACGTATGACGTACGTAGTTTTATGATGGACTCCGGCCGACGAACGGGATGGCGGATGACGGCACGGCAAGAGAAGGACCCCGACCTGCAACGGAGCCTCGCGCTGCTGTGGGCTGGACGGCGCAGGGGCAGCCGGGGACCCCGGCCCAAGCTCAGCGTCGAGCAGATCGCGCAGGCCGCCGTGCGGGTCGCGGACGCCGACGGGCTGGAGGCGCTGTCGATGCAGCGGGTCGCCGCCGAGCTCGGCTTTTCCACGATGTCGCTCTACAACCACGTTCCCGGCAAGGACCTGCTGCTGGAGGTGGCCGCCGACGTCGCGGCGGGCCCGCCTCCCGACCTCGCCGGCGCCGAGGACTTCCGGCAGGCGGTCCGGCTCTGGGCCGGCGCGCTGTGGGCCGGTCTCCGGAGCCGCCCCTGGCTGCTGCGCGTCCCGCTCGACCACGCGCCCGTGGGCCCCAACCAGCTCGCGTGGCTCGACCGCCTGCTCCGCCCGCTGCTGGCGGCCGGGCTGGTGGGCGGCGAGGCCAGGAGCGCGGCCCTGCACCTCACCGCCGTCGTGCGCGGCACGGCGCAGATCAGTCTCAGCACGAGCAGCGAGCGCAAACGCGCGGACGGACTCCCGCACCCCGGTCTCACGCACGCCGTCACGGAGTTCCTCGACGAGGAGGAATACCCGGCGCTGACGGCGGTGCACGCCGCCGAAACCGGCGATCAGCAGAGCCCGGACAGCGACGGGCTGCCGTTCGAGCTGGGCTTCGGCGTGGACCGGTTCCTCGACGGCGTCGAAGGATGGGTGGCCGCACGCTCGCGCCCGAGCTCCGGCTGAACGGACCGGCCGCACCCGACCGGCCACTGTGGACGATCGACAGCGCCCGGAGTGGCCGGTTCCACCCGCCGCGCGCACCGCCGCCGAGGCCGCCCCCACCCGGCACCGCGTGCTGTGGGAGAGCGCCCACCACGTCCACCCGGGCTGACCTGCCGTGCTTCCGGGGGACGCCGAGGTGTCGGCGTCCCCGCGCCGGTGGTCAGTCCCGGCGCAGCGGGTTCGGGCAGTCGACGTACCGGCTCGCCGCCCCCTCCGCGCGCGTCCAGCGCAGCAGCAGGTTCGCCTTGGCGGGCACGAACCGGTTCGCCAGCAACGCCAAGACCTGCTCGGCTCCGTGCTCCCGCGCGTAGGCGGCGAACACGGCGCGCGCCTCGGCCCACACGTCCAGTCCCGGGTGCCGGTCCAGCACCGCGCCGGCGATCTCGACGAGGTGGTTGACGACCAGGCAGTACTGCAGCCGTTCCCAGCCCTTCGCCTCGGTGACGCCGCGCGCGGAACCGGGACCGTCCATCGAGGACAGCAGCGCGGCGTGCCGCGGCAGCAGGCGCATGCCCTCGGGATCGCGGTGGATCGCCTGCACCGGCATGCCCGAGGCGTCGACGCCCACCAGGACGTTCTGCAGGTGGCACTCCATCACGACGCCGTGCGCGAAGAACGCGTGCAGCACCGGGGGAACGACGACCGACACGTACCGCCGGAACCAGTGCAGCGCCGCCCCGGCGTCCAAGCCGTCCAGCGGGTTGCCCTCGAAGCCCTCGCTGATCCCCGCCGCCAGCAACGGGGTCGCGCCGGGGAGCAGGTGCCGGCGCAGGCCGTCGCGCACCACGACGGCCAGGCCCTCGAACTCCTCGGGCGACGTCCGGTAGCCGCGGTCGAGGAGGAAGGCCGTTCCCGGGAACATCGAGGCGATGTCGTCGAACACCGGCTTGAGGAGCGCCGCGAGCGGCGGGATCCAGCGCAGGTCGTGCGCCCACAGCCGCCGCACGTCGTTGGTGATCCGCACGTCCAGGCTGAACTTGTGGAACAGGTCGGCCGCCGGGTCGTAGACCGTGCGCACCGACGACGTCGGCCACACCTCGTGGCCCGCGGCGTTGCCCTCCCTGCCCAGCAACGACAGCTGCCACGGGTGCGCGGGCAGGACGCCGGCGGGCAGCGGCACCTCGCCGTCGTCGACGAACTCGCCCTCCAGGCTGGCCAGGGAGAAGGTGGCGTGCACCTCCGGCGAGTACGGCAGCCACTGCGACGGGGGCAGGCCGCCGCGGCCCTTCGGCGCCGGGTGGTAGCGGTGACCCGCGACCAGCGCCTGCTCGGAGCGCCGGTAGAGGTCGCCGGGCGGGGCGGCGGGGCGGGCGTCGAGGATGGCGGCGACGGCCGACCGCGACGCCGCGATCTCGTCGAAGAAGCCGACCGGCGGGTCTCCAAGCTCCTCGGCGACGAGCACGGCGAGCTCGTGCCACGGCAGCGGCCTCCATGATCCGGTGAACACCTCGGGGTCCGACAGCCAGCGGCCTTCCCGCGCCCGCAGCACGACGCCGGTGCGGGGCAGCCGCAGCGTGCCGTCCGGACCCCGTTCCCCGACCTCGCGGCGCAGGCAGTTGAGCAGCGCCGTCGACGTGACGCCGTCGGGATCAGTGATCGCTTCCACCGGTGTCCGCTTCCCTCGGGCGATGTGTCAGGATCAGATCATTCTGACGCACACACCGGTCGAGTCCGAGTTCCTCGCCGCTCTGGGGGAAAGCCGCGCCGAAAGGTTCACCGCGGCGTTGCCCGGCGCCCGTGCGGCCGTGCTCGCGCGCCTGCGCCGAGCCCTGGCCGTCGAGCCGTTGCCGCAGGTCAACGTCGATCCGTCCGCGTACGAGCATCCCGTCGACCTCCTCATCGCGCTGCGCTGGCCGGGCTCTGAGAGCCTTGTCACGGAGGTCGCCCACAGCGTGGCGGGACTGGCCCTGTCGCGCACGACGAGCCCGCTCACGACCCCGTTCGCGGACAGGTCGCTGGAGGAGCACGAGCAGAGCGTCGTCGACGGCCACCCGTTGCACCCGTGCTGCCGCAACCGCACCGGTTTCACCGCCCTCGACCACCTCGCGTACGGCCCCGAGCACCGCCCGGTCGTCCGGCTCCGGCTGCACCCGGCGGCGGACCACGTGGTGTTCGGCGACTGGCCCGACGAGCTGCGCGACGGCGAGCAGATCCTGCTGCCCGTGCACCCCTGGCAGGCCGATCGGCTCGGCGTGAGCAGCGCGGGAACCCTGGACGCGAGCCCGCTCATGGCGTTGCGCACGCTCTCGGCCGGCGCCTGGCACGTCAAGACGACGCTGAGCGCTCAGATCACCTCGGCCGTGCGGGACATCTCCGGCGGCTCGATCGCGACCGCGACGACGGTCTCCGACTTCCTCGGCTCGGTCGTCGAGGGCATCGAGCTGCAGCACAACCGGGCGTCGGCGGCCGTGCTCACCGGCGGCGAGCCGGATCGCCGGCTCGGGGTGGTCCTGCGCGACAGGCCCGTCCCGCACGACGGCGAGAACCTCCTGCCCCTGGCGGCGCTGAGTGCCTGGCGGATCCCCGACCCGGTCGGGTGGTTCAGGGAGTTCGCCGAGCTGACCGTGCCGCCGCTGATGACGTTGCTGGCGCGCGGTGTCGCGTTGGAGGCGCACGAGCAGAACCTGCTGATCGGCCTCGTCAACGGCAGACCGCACCGGGTGGTCTACCGCGACCTGGCCGACATCCGCGTCAGCCCGCGCGCCGGGCTGCCCACGCGGCTGCACGCGAGCCCGGAGGCGTTGCGCGCCAAGACGTTCGCCACGTTCTTCGCCACGGCGCTGACCGGGTTGATCAGCACCCTCGACGCCCCGGACGCCGAACTCTGGGACGTGGTGGCCCGAGTCCTGCCGGACACGCCGGACCGGCACGCGTTGCTGCACGACCCGTTGCCCGCCAAGCCCCTCACGCTGATGCGGATCGACCCCGGCACGACGGCCTGGGCACACCTGCCGAACCCGTTCAGGAGCTGAACAGCTCCTCGCGGTGCCGCCACGCGAGTGACAGCAGCGCGGCACCGGCGGCCTGCGTCGGTTCGTGGCGCACGAAGCGCTCGACGTTCGCGGCGGTGAACGGGAGCCCGCGCAACACCTGTCCTTCATCGTTGTGCGGCACCAGGTCCCCGAACAGCTCGTCGAACCGCGAGGCCTCGATCACCGCGACGGTGAGCAGGTCGGTCGCGAACGTCAGCGGGTCCACTCCCGTGCCGAGGTAGAACACCCGTGCCGCCGCCGTGAGCTCCCGGGCGAACGGCCAGGTGCCGTAGTCCACCGAGTGGATCTCCTCCGCGCCCAGCACCTCCTCGGCGAACTCGCGGACCATGCAGTGCCACAACGAGAAGTCGGCCTCGGTCGTGCCCTGGAAGACCCCGACCGGCAGCACCTGGAACATCCCGCCCGCGTGCCCGACGCGCTTCGGGTCGCGCCAGTGCAGGAAGAACGTCGCCTCGCCGGACGCCGGGTCGTGCCGCAGGGTGAGCGTGCTGATGGCGACGTTGACCGGTCGTCGCCGCGGATCGCACGGATTCCCCACCGCCGTGCGCAACGGCAGCCCGGGGACCTGCCCCGCGTACTCGTGCGCGCAGGCCTCGCCGACGTCGATGCCGTCGAAGTAGCTGCCGAGCCCGAACGTCAGGTGCCGCCCGGTGAAGCCGAGCAGCCGGTAGGTCTCGCGGTCGGCGAACACCGCGGGCGGGGCGAGCACGGCCATCGCCTCCGAGTAGCTGCCGAACCCGTCGGGCAGCCCGGACGCGGGCAGCACCGGCAGCTCGGGGGACGGCCGCAGCTCCAGCGTGAGCTCGTCGAGCGGGATCGGCGCGGCGGGCATCCAGTCCGGCGAGGTGAGCAGCGGCGTGCCCGCGACCCCTGGCACGTCCGGGTACTCGGCGGCGGCCTCCACCGCGAGGGCGTGGCGGTGCCGCAGCAAATGGGCGCGCACTGCGAGCCACTCGGCAGACGTCGGCATGGCGCCATTGTCGGGGCAGCGCGAGGCCACCCCTCACCCCGGCTGCGCGAACAGCCCCGCCAAGCCCTGCCGGGAACTGATCGCGAGTTTCCGGTAGGCGGCGGCGAGGTGGCTTTCGACCGTGCGCACCGACACCACCAGCGTCTCGGCGATGGCCCGGTCCGTCATCCCGGTGGCCGCGTGCCGCACCACCTCGAGCTCCCGCCGGGTCAGCCCGAACGTCCGCCCGTCCGCCGGCGACTCGAACTTCTCCGCCTCGGCGCGCAGCCCGGCCTCCCGGTGGGCCCGCGCGGCGGCCAGCAGGTCCGGGCCGGAGCGCGACGCACGAGCGCGGATCCCGGCCGCGCGGGCACGGGTCTCCGGCGCCTCGAGCTCCCGGTCCCCCAGCGCGCGAACGGCTTCGGCGGCGGCACCGTGCTCGGCCGCGGCGGCGAGGTAGTAGACGGTGCACCGCACCGAACCGACGTCCGCGGCTTCGCGGGCCGCTGCCAGGTACAGCTCCGACGAGGGTTCACCGCGGGCGGCGCGACCGGCGGCGGCCACCCACGTCCTCAACGCGGGCAGGACGGCCACGTCGTCCGGCTCGTGGCTGCCCGGCAGGCCCGCCGCGGCCTCGGTCACGGCGAGGGTGGCCGCGGCCTCGGACCGGAACGCTCCCCTGCCGGTGGTCTGCGCCAGGTGCGCCTCGCGCAGCAGGGCGAGGTCCGGGGCGTCGGGGTCCGGCCGGAGCAGGCTCGCCACGGAACGCGCCAGTCCCTGGTAGTACGGCGACACGTCGGCGGAGGCGGTCAGGCGTGCCATCGCCTCGGCGGCGTCGTGCGGGCGGTCGGCCATCACCAGGGCCGCCGCGCTCACCAGCGTCGCCCTGCCCCAGGCGGTCGGCGGCGGGTCCGCCGCGAGCACCTTCTCCGCCCGCCGCAACGCTTCCGCGGGACGCGCCGAGAACAGGACCGCGACCGCGGCGGCCGATTCCACGTCGGCTGCGAAACGCATCGGCAGATGGGCTTCTTCCAGCAGCTCGACCGCCTTGGACGGCGAGCGGTCGCACCAGATCGTCAGCGAGGCCTGCGCGAGCAGCACGGCCAGCCGGTCCTCGTCATCACGAACCCGTTGCGAGGCAACGCGGTGAGCACGCCAGGCCGCGGCGACGGCACCCAGCTCCGCGTGGGCGTCGGCGAGCACCAGCGCCGCGTGCGGCCCGGGATCGGCGGGCAGCGCGCGTTCGGCGAGCTGCACGGCCAGCTCCGGCCGCTCCAGCGCGACGGTGCGCGCGGCGGCCACGAGCACGTCGGGATCGGTGACGGCCGAGTCGAGCAGGAGGTGGGGGCGGGCCACGTCCGCGGCGAGGAGGCGGTCCGCGAGCCGGCGCCGGCGCAACGGCGTGAGGTGCGGCGCGGCGGCCGCGGCCAGCATGGGGTGCGCGAGCCGGGCGGTGCCCGCGGTTCCGGTGACCAGGCCGCGCTCCTCCACCTCGGCGAACCCCTCCGGCGACACCACGCGGGCCAGCGCGTCCACGGACACCGGTTCGGCCAGCACCAGCGCGCACAACGCCTCCACGCCCGCCGCCGACAGGCCGCTGACGGGCTGGGCCCCCGTGGGCGGGACGGCGGTGTCACCACGCCACGTCCACACGCCGTCGAGCTGGTCGAACGAGCCGTGCGCCATGCCGTGCTGCACGAGGTCGGTCAGGGCGCGGGCGTTGCCGCGGCTCCACCGCCACAGCAGCTCGGCGGTGGCGGGGGCGATCGGGCCGCCGAGTCCCTGCGCCAACGCCCCGGCGGCGTCCTCGCGGCCGAACGGCCGCAGGATCAGCAGGTCGAGGAACCCGTCCTTGGCGAGCGCGAGCACCGCGTCCGGCACGGGGCCGGTGAGCTGGGCGGTGACGAGCAGCCGCGGGAAGCCGGAGGCGAGCGCCAGCACCGTCGTCGCGGAGGCCTCGTCGAGCAGGTGGGCGTCGTCGACGACGAGCAGCGTGCGCGGGCCGAGGCCGCGGCGCAGGGCGGCGAGCACGGTGATCGGGTGCAGCTCGGTCAGATCGGGCGGCAGCAACGCCGTCAGCGCGCCGAACGGGATCGACCGGCTCGTCTCCGTCGCGACGACCCAGCGGACCTCGAGGCCCGACAGCGCGGCCACCACCCGCGCGAGCCACGTCCTGCCGACGCCCGGCTCGCCGGTGACCAGGACCCCGCGCCGGCCCATCCGGTCGAGCGCGAAGGTGATCTGCGGTTTCCGCCACCGCTGTCCGGTGACGGCGGAAGCCGCCGCCGGACAGCCGCTCAGGGCCCGCTCCTCGGCAAGGGTCATGCGCGAGATGGTGACAGCCCGGAAGATCCTCAGCGAACGAATTCACGCCCGCCGACCGATCCACAGTGGAGCCCAGAACCCTTGGGGTTCTGGGCTAAACCACTCAGTTAGCGCAGATCTGCCAGTTGTTCAGGCCCCACGAGTTCGTGGTGCCGTCGTCGTCCTCCAGCGCGCCGATGGAGACCTCCTCGCGCAGGACGTTCTGCGGCAGCACGGACAGCATGTGCGCCTGGCCGAGCGATCCGGTCAGGTCGAACATGGGACCGAGCACCTTCTTGCCCGCCGGGCACTCCAGCGTGGTGATCTTGCCGCTCGAGTGCACCGGGCCCGCCTTGTTCACGATCTGCCAGCCGGTCGGCTGGAACGCGCAGACCGCGTAGGCGTCGAGGAACCAGTTCTTCGTGGTGCCGTTCTTGCCCTCGAACGCCTTCGTCGAGACGGTGCTCGTGCCCGGCAGCAGCTCGTCGACCACCACGTCGCCCGTGGCGCCGGTCAGCGCGAAGCCGCCACCCATGACGGACTTGCCCGGCGAGCAGGTCGCGACCGCCGTCTTCTCGTGCTCCGAACCGATGACGGCGCTGCGGCCGAGCTTGATCTCGTAGCCCGGCAACGGGTTCGCGCACACCGCGAAGACCGTGACACCCCAGTTCTTCGAGGTGCCGTCGGCGTCCTCGTAGGCCGTGCCGCTCACGGAGGTGTCCCTCATGAGCAATTCGTCCATGACGACCGACCCGTCGTTGCCGACGCCGGTCGCCGTGCTGAACCCGCCCCCGGTGACGACCATGCCCGCCGGGCAGGTCGCGGTCGCGCTCTTCGGTTCGTTCGAGTCGATCTCACTCACGGCCTTGACGTGCACCGTGGTCACGGCCTGCACGGACACCGGCGCGGCCTGGGCCGGAACGACCTGGCCGGTCGCGGCGACCATCGCGGTCGCGGCGAACGCGGTGCCGAGCAGAGCGGTGAACTTCCGCATCTGAATCCCCCTCGGATCTGAAATGTGACTTCGACATTCCAGCCGCGAGAAGGGGGTGCGGACATCCGTGGAGCGGTACGGAGATTCGCGGGAGCGGTACGGAGACGCCACGCCGGTTCCCGGAGGAAGCCGGACGACCGGACCCCGCCCAGGGCCCGGTCTCCGCTGCTGTGAGGGTTGTCAGGCCCGCCAGCGCCGTGACGCCTGCACGACTTCGCCGACCGCGCGGGCCAGGCTCCCGTCCGCGTCGACGTGGCTCTCGTAGTGCGCCGGAAGCGGCTGGGCCACCTCGGGCGGCGCCTCGAAGCGGTCGTCGTCCTCCCAGGGCAGCCTGCGCGCCGTCTTCACGAACGCGACCGCCGCGGCCAGCAGCAGCACCCCGAGCACGACGGGCCACAGGACCCGCTCCGCGATCGCGATGGCGAACTGGACCTGGGCCACCACGACGAACACGACGGTCAACCCGACCACCGACCACGGGGCCGATCTACCATCACGTCTGCGCTTGGCGGCACCGGTTGCCCCCATTGGCGTCACCTCCACCGATGTTGCCGTGGACATCGGCGATTGATCGCACGGAGTTACACCACCAAGCGTACTCCCCGATCGTTTGGTTGCGGACCGTGCCGTTGCGCCCTTCAGCCGACCGGGGGCCGCCCCGCGCGCGATTCACCCGGTGGTGTGATCATCGGCGGGTGTCAGCTCAGCACGCGGGCGACCCCGCGACCTTCGCCGCCGACGTCCTCGACGAGGGCCCGGCCGAACTCGAGCACGAGCCGGGGGTGGCGTCGAGGCGCGCCGCGAAGACGTCCGCCGGTGGCGCCCTGATCCGCGACTCGCGGGGACGCGTGCTGTTCGTCGTGCCGGGCTACAAGAACGTGCTGGACATCCCCGGTGGCATGACCGAGGACGACGAGTCCCCGAGAGCGGCGGCCCTGCGCGAGATCCGCGAGGAGCTCGGCCTCACCCTTGCGCTGGGGCCGCTGCTGGTCGTCGACTGGACGCCCCGCAACGGCGTGTGGCGCGACTGCCACCAGTTCGTGTTCGACGGCGGTGTCGTGGACGACGCCGTGGCGTGCGACCCGGAACTGGAGGGCGTGGTGTACCTGGCGCTGGACGAGGCCCGGCCGCGGATCCACCCGTCGCTGCACCGGCGGCTCACCCTCGCCCTCGCCGCTCTGGAGAGCGGTGCCCCGCGGTACGCCGAGTTCGGCCGGGAGGTCTGATGCCGGGAGGTCTGATGCCGGGGGTCGCCGCCGTCGAGCGGCTCGCCCCCGCCCGGCCCGGGAGCGAGGCGATTAGGCTCGCGGCATGGACCTGAGCGCGTTCCCCCGAGTCGCCCTGGGCAGCTGGCCGACCCCGCTCGACGAGGCCCCCAGGCTCGCGGCCGCCCTCGGCGCGCCCAGGGTCCTGATCAAGCGCGACGACGTCAACGGCCTCGGCGCGGGCGGCAACAAGCTGCGCAAGCTCGAGTTCCTGCTGGGTCAGGCGGTCGAGCAGGGCGCGGACACGATCATCACGTTCGGCGCGCTGCAGACCAACCACGGCCGGCAGACCGCGGCGGCGTGCGCGAAGCTCGGCCTGCGGTGCGAGCTCGTGCTCACGGCCAAGGTGCCGATGAAGGGCGACGCGTACGAGAAGTCCGGCAACGTCGTGCTGGACCACATGTTCGGCGCGAACGTCCACGTCTGCGCCGACGCCGACGAGACAGTGAAGGCCTACGAGCGCGTCAACCACGACAGGGCCGTCACGCTCCCCGTCGGCGGCTCGAACGGCCTGGGCGCCCTCGGCTACGTCAACGCCGCCGCCGAGCTCGTCGGCCAGCTCACCGAGCGCGGCATCGGCACCGCCACCGTCGTCGTGCCGGACGGCAGCGGCGCCACGGCCGCGGGTCTCGCGCTCGGCACCGAACTGCTCGGCTGGCCGGGCACCGTCCACGCCGCGAGCGTCTCGCACCCGGCGGCGGAAGCGGAGCGTGAGCTGCGCGCCCTCGCCGCCGAAGCCGCCGCGCTGCTCGGCGGGCCCGCTCCCGAGCTCGCCGGCGTCACCGTCACCGACGACACCATCGGGCCTGGTTACGGCGTGCCGACGCCGGAGATGTGGAGCGTGCTGAAGCTGTTCGCCGAGACCGAGGGCGTGGTCCTCGATCCGGTGTACACGGGCAAGGCGGCGGTGAAGTTCCGGGAGATCGCGGCGCGGAGCGAGGTGCCGGTGGTGTTCCTGCACACGGGTGGCCTTCCCGGTTTCTACGGCTACGCGCCGGAGGCCGTCGCCCAGTTCTGAGCGCGGTGCCGCCGCGCGTGACCGCCTCCGCGCCGTGGCGCGCCTGATCAGTACCCTGGTGTCGTGACCGACTTGGCCGACGACCTGAGCCTGCTGCGCGACCTCGAGCGGCGGCTGCTCGTCCACAAGTTCGCGATCGAGGAGCTGATGACGAAGCTCCGCATCCTCAGCGAGGAGTTCGACTCGGTCCACCGGCACGACCCGATCGAGCACATCACCAACCGGGTGAAGAAGCCCGAGGGCATCCTGGAGAAGCTGCGGCGCAAGGGCTTCCCGCTCGACCTCGACTCCATCGGCGACTGGCTCGACGACATCGCCGGCGTGCGGGTGATCTGCCCGTTCGTCTCGGACGTCTACCGCGTCAAGGAGATGCTGGCGCGGCAGCACGACGTGGAGATCCTGCGCACCAAGGACTACATCGCCTCGCCGAAGCCGAACGGCTACCGCAGTCTTCACCTGATCGTGCGAATTCCGGTGTTCCTGTCGAACCGCGTCGAGCACGTGAAGGTCGAGGTGCAGCTGCGCACCATCGCGATGGACTTCTGGGCCACGCTCGAGCACAAGCTGTTCTACAAGTACGACGACAACCCGCCGGCGGACTTCGTGGGCGAGCTGATGTCGACGGCGATGATCGCGGCGCAGCTCGACGACCGGATGGAGTCGCTGCACCGCCGCATCCACCGGGACGACGTGTGAGAACCGTCCTGCCGCTGTGCGCGGCAGGGTTCGTCACGGCGTTCGGCGCCCACAGCGTCGCCTCCGGGCTGGGTTTCCTGCAGACGAACCTGCTCGCGCTCGGCCTGCTGCTGGCGGTCTACGACGGCGCCGAGGTCGTGCTCAAACCGGTCTTCGGCTCGCTCGCGGACCGCGTCGGTCCCCGCCCGGTGCTGATCGGCGGCCTGCTCGCGTTCGCGGTGGCGTCCAGCGCGTTCGTGCTCGTCGGCAACGTCGCCGTGGCCCGCTTCGGCCAGGGCGTGGCCGCGGCGGCGTTCTCCCCCGCGGCCGGCGCCGCGGTCGCCCGCCTGACCCCGGATTCGGCGCGTGGCAGGGCTTTCGGCCGTTACGGCGCCTGGAAGGGCATCGGCTACGCAGTCGGCCCGCTCCTGGGCGGCGTGCTGATCCACCTCGGCGACTTCGACCTGTTGTTCCTCACGATGGCCGCGCTCGCCGCCGTCGTCGCCGTGTGGTGCCTCGCGGTTCCGAAGCTCGAACCCCTTCCACGCCAACGGCAAACCGTCCGGGACCTCGTGAAGCGCCTGTCCCGCAGCGACTTCCTGAGACCCACCGCGGCACTCGCCGCGTCCACGGCGGCACTGGCCACCGCGATCGGGTTCCTCCCGGTGAAGGCCGCCGAGCACGGCCCGGTCGTCACCGGTGCCGCGGTGAGCCTGCTCGCCCTCACCGCGGCACTGGTGCAGCCGAGGATCGGCAAGGCCCTGGACGCGGGCCGCGTCTCGACCCGCGCGGGCACGCGAGCGGGCCTCCTGGCCGCGGCGGCGGGGTTCGTCGCGGCGGCGGTGGTCCCGGGGCTCACCGGCACGCTCGTCGCGGCCGTCCTCGTCGGAGCGGGCTCGGGAGCCGTGGCACCACCGGCGTTCGCGGCGCTCGCCCGGTCCGCCCCGCGGGAACGGACGGGTCAGACGATGGGCAGCGCCGAGGTCGGCCGCGAGCTCGGCGACGCGGGCGGCCCGCTCCTGGTGGGCGGGCTCGCCGTCGTCGCCTCGCTGCCGGTCGGCCTGCTCGGGCTGGCCGCCGTCATCGCCCTCACGGCTTGGTGATCTCCAGCTGCAGCTCGGTCACCCAGTCCGACGGGTCGCCCACGCCGTAGTTCAGGTACACCTCGCGGGCGAACCCGTTCTGCCTGTACCCGTGCGCCTCGATCCACGCCGCGACGGCCTGGTAGGACGTGTCGACGTCGTCCATCCGCCCCCGGTGCACGATGGTGGCCGCCTCGGCCAGCGCCGGCAGGTCCACGACCTCGAAGTCGTGGCGCGGCGAGGGTTCGACGGCCACCTCGACTCCGGCGTGCACGACGACCTCGTCACCCCCGGCGGGTTCGTACGTCGCGATCCCGCAGCCCGACGACTCGACGCCGGCACGCTCCAGCCGTGCGAAGAGCTGCGGGTACAGCGGCTGGATCACCGGGCCCACGTCTTCGGGCCCGTAGGACGCGGCGGTCGCCGTCAGCCGGGCGACGCGGACGGCGGGGACGGGTTTCACAACGATGTCGTCGGTCGGCATGGCGCCTTCCCTCTCGATGGCGCGGAGACGTGCCTCGACCCGGCGCAGCCGGGACTCGTCGGCGAGGATCTGCTGCCTGAGCTCGGCACGCCGCAACGACAACATGCCGTGCAGCTGCTCGACGGACAGCTCGTCGTCGAGCACCACGCGGACCTGGTCGAGCGTGAGTCCGAGGTCCTTCAGCGCGACCAGGCGGTTGAGCCGTTGCAGCTGGGCGGCGGTGTAGAAGCGGTAGCCGCTGGACGGGTCGACGTGCGCCGGCGGCAGCAACCCGACCGCGTCGTAGTGGCGCAGCATCCGCACCGACACGCGCCCCAAGTGGGCGAAGTCTCCGATGGTGAACATGACTGCTCCTGTGTAGGGGCTGACACGGTGTGAGGGTCAAGAAGTGGTGGGTTTGAACAACGCCCGGGCAGCGCATCCTGGGATGTTGACGAGAGGTGGCACATGACGTTCGCACATCCTGCGCTGTTCTACTCCGACGAGGACTCCTACATCGACGGAACCGTGCCGTTCGTCGTGGAGGGTCTCGCCGGCGCCGAGCCCGTAGCGGTGGCGGTCCCCAGCAGGAAGCTCCAGCTGCTCAGGGAGGCGCTGAGCGGGTTCGCCCACCTCGTCACGTTCATCGACCTGGCCGAGACGGGCCGCAACCCCGGCCGGATCATCCCGGACCTCCGCTCGTTCGCCGACCGGCACCGCGGAGCAGTCCGGATCATCAGCGAACCCGTGTGGGACCTGCGCACCGAGGTCGAGTACCCGGCCTGCGCGCTGCACGAGGCGCTCGTCAACTACGCGTTCAGCGGCCGCGATCTCAGCATCCTGTGCCCGTACGACACCTCGGCGCTCAGCCACGACGTGCTGGCCGACGCCGAGAAGACGCACCCGGTCGTGATCGACGCGGGCGGCCACCGCCCCAGCGACCACTTCCACCCGGCACGGGTGGTCGTCGCGGCGCACTCGCTGCCGCTGCAGATCCCGGCGGACGCGGTGAGCACCTCGGCCGAGGCGGGGGCGATGGCGGCGGTCCGGGCGTTCGCGCGCGAGCAGGCCGTGCAGCTCGGTCTGGCAGCGGAGCGCCTCGACGACTTCGCGCTCGCGGTCACCGAGCTCGCGACGAACAGCGTCCGGCACGGCGGGGGCGAGAGCACGGTCCGCGTGTGGGCGGAAAGCAGAAGTATTGTTTGCCAAGTCAACGACAACGGTCACATCACCGATGTTCTGGCCGGACGCACTCCTGTTCACGCAAACGAACCAGGCGGTCGCGGTCTGTTGCTTGTCAACCGTTTGGCGGACCTCGTGCGCACCCAAACGACGTCGTCGGGCACCGCGATCCAGGTCAGATTCGATCTGGGTGACAAAAAGACAACGTGATCGACATACATTTGGGCGACTTCGTTATAGCTTGGGCACGTGCACGACGAGGGAGCGACGGAAATCGGTTACACGGGAGCCCGATTCGGGTCTCCCGCCACCCGCAGACGGCTGCGCGCGGACGAAAGCAGTGGAAATTTCAACGGCGCCGAGACGCAACAACTGCCCCTTCAGCAACCGTTGCGCCAACGCCCACCGGAACCGCCGCCGGAGTGGCCGATGCAGGAAGAAGAACCCCACGTCCCCGCGCGGGACAGCTCGCTCATCCGTCCCTACGCCCGCACCGGCGGCCGGACGGCGGCCCGCCACGACCTGCGCCTGGAGACGCTGCTCTCGACCGACGAGGAGCGGCTGCACCGGGCGACGAACGACCAGGCGGCGATGATGCGGCTGTGCCTGCAGCCCCGGTCGGTCGCCGAGATCTCGGCGCTGATGAAGATCCCGCTGGGCGTCACGCGGGTGCTGCTGAGCGACCTGATCACGCTGAACCTGGTCGCCGTGCACGAGCCGGGCGACAAGCCGAACATGGCGCTGCTCGAACGCGTGCTGTCCGGCCTGCGGAGGTTGTAGGCCACCCGTTCGCCAACGCGCGCCATCAGGCGGGGTCGCCGATAATTCTCCCGTGGCGACCTCCAGCGACGAGACCCCGAAGACGCCGGTCACGGAACCGATCCCGGCCGCACCGCCGGCCGCCCTCGCTCCCGCTCCTGATCCCGCCCCGGCGGCCGCGGCGAAGAAGCCGCGGCCGACCCGGACCAGCGGCACCTGGATCGCGGTGCTGGTCGCGATCGTCGTGCTGATCTTCCTGCTGGTGTTCATCCTGCAGAACGGCGGGAACACGACGATCCACTTCCTGTGGGGCCAGTTCAGCCTGCCCCTCGGGGTGGCGCTGCTGTTCGGCGCGATCGGTGGCGCGGTGCTGGTCGCGGTGGTCGGAGCGGCCCGGATCCTGCAGCTGCGCCGGCAGGCCAAGCGGGCCACGCCCACTACTGGTCCCTCGACCTCATCACCAGCTCGACGCGAGAGCTGATCCCGAGCTTGCGGAAGATCTTGCGCAGGTGGAAGTTCACCGTGTGCGGTGACATGAACAGCTGCGTGGAGATCTGCCGGTTCGTCTGACCCTTCGCCACCAGGTTCGCGATCGCCCGTTCGGTGTCGTCCAGCCCGGACCACCCGGACGCGGGCCGTGCCGGTGCCGCCCTGCGACGCCGGCCGAGCTTGCGCAGCCGTCCCAGCACGCGGGCGCTGTCGCGGGACGCGCCGATCTCCCGGTACAGCCCGAGCGCGTTCTCCAGCGCCTTCACCGACTCCGCGCGGTCCTCGGGCCCGCCCGCGAGCAGCACGCCGAGGTCCTCGGCCGCGTTCGCCCGCGCCCACAGGTCGCGGTGCTGCTGCGAGGCCAGCTCCAGCAGCTCCGCGTCGCCGTCGACCAGGCCGCGCGCGTGCAGCGCGGCCGCCGCGACCGCCGGGTGGTCCCCGGCGAGGCGGTCCACCCGGTCCACCACGGCCCGCGCGAGCCGCTCGTCCCCCGCTTCCAGGGCACGGCGCACGAACCACCCGGCCGCACGGGGTTCCTCGGCGAACAGCCCCGACGCCACGAGCCCCGGGTACTCCCCGGTGAGCAGCGCCATCGCCTCGTCCAGCCCGGATCCGACGTAGGTGACCAGCACGTCGGCCCACTGGTAGTAGGCGCGGGAGAACACGAGCCCGTCGACCGCGGCCCGCCCGCGGTAGCGCTCGACGTGCTCGACCGCGGCCGGCAGGTCGCCGGTGTGGACGGCGACCATCGCGAGCACGGCCAGCGCGGGCGCCACGAGTGTCTCGTGCCCGGTCTCCTGCGCCACGGCCAGCGCGCCGCGCGCCTCGATCGACGCCTCCTCGATCCGCCCTGCCTGCAACAGGATCCGCGCCTGCACGACCGAGGTCATGGTCTGCCGGGTGACCACGGCGGACGGTCCGCTGCGCACCCGCCGCACCACGCTGTCGGCCTCGGCGAACTCGCGCAGCCCCGAGAGCAGGGTCGCGAGCAGCAGCTGCGGGTAGGCGCTCAGGTCGTGGGACGTACCGGACCGCGCGGCCTCGCGGGCCAGTTCCAGTGCGGCGCCGGGCTGTCCCGCGTCGCGCGCGATCGCCGCCAGCACCGCGAGAGCCGTGGCCAGCACGTCGTCCGGCGAGCCCTGGTGGGTGCGCACGACGGACTCGGCGAGCTCCTCCGCCCGGCGCCGGTCGTGGCCGAGCAGCGCCATCATCCTGGTGATCTCCACCCACCCCACGAGTTCCGGGCGCAGGTCGGGCTCCTGCAGCAACGCCTCGGAGATCTCCACGGACTCGGCGTGCCGGGCGGTCAGCAGCGTCGTCGTCGCGACGCAGTGCCGCAGCTTGGCCGCGGCGTCCGGGGCGACCTGGCGCGACAGCGCCTCCTGCGCGAGCGCCTGCGCCGCCGCGAGCTTCCCGGCCGCGGTCAGCGCGCGCACCGCGATCACCGTGCGGTGCAGCAGCGAAGCAGACGCTTGGTCGGTGAGCTCCAGCGCCCGCACGGCGAGCTCCGCCGCGGCCTCGGGTGCGTTCCACAGCAGGGCTTTCGCCGCCGAGACCAGTCCGTCGATCGACCGCACGTCACCGCGCTGGGCGCCGTGCAGCAGGTGCTTCGCCGCGACGACGGCGGAGTCCCCGCGCGCCAGCAGCATCTCCCCCGCCTCGCGGTGCAGCGCGCGGCGCACGGGCGGCGGCACGGAGTCGGCGACGAGCCGCCAGAGGATCTCGTGCCGGAACGCCAGTCTGTCCTCGAGCGACATCACGACGCCCGCGCCGATGACCTCGTCCAGTGCGGGCAGCAGGGTCGCGGTGCTCGACGCCAGCATCTCCGCCACGTCACCGGGTTCGAAGCTCTGGCCGAGCACCGAGGCGACCTGCAGCAGGTGCCTCGCCGTGCCGCTGAGCGATCCGACGAGGTCGCCCAGCAACGCCTCGGTGCGCCGCGGCAGGCGGTCGGTGCGCAGGGAGGCGTTGCCCGCGTCGAGCTCCAGCTGGCCGTCGCGCTCCAGCGCGTCGAAGAGACCGATCAGCGCGGCGGGGTTCCCCCCGGCGGTGGACGCGAGGGCGCGCAGGTCGTGGTCGGGCACACCGCCGGCGAGGTCGGTGACGAGCTCCACGACCTCCTGCTCCGGCAACGGCCGCAGGTCGATCCGCACGGCTCCGCGCTGCGCGGCGGCGGCGAAGAGGCGGTCCGCGCCCTGACCGCGGCGGCGCGCGAGCAGCCACACCACCTTGGCGTCGCCGGAGGCGGGCAGCAACGCGCGCAGGGCGGCCAGGGTGCCCGGCTCGGCCAGGTGGAGGTCGTCGAGCACGACGAGCGTCGGGCCGTCCGGTTCGCGTTCCGCCAGGCGTGCCAGGAGGAACGGCTGGTCGAGCTCGTCCTGGGCCGTCGCGACGTGGAACCCGCGGCGTGCGGCGACGGCGGCGACCTCGGCCAGCAGGCGAGTCTTGCCGGTGCCCGCGGCCCCGTCGACCAGCACCACACCGGTGCCCGCGTCCAGCACACCGTTCAGGAGCTCCCGTTCTCCCTCACGGCCGCGGAACACCCCGTCACGATTCCCGGACACCATTTTTCCTTTCGCTCCGCGGCGGCGGAGAACAAGCGTCGCAATACCACAGCGACCGGCGCCCCGACCAGCCCCGAAGTGCTCCCTCTGGACCGTTGGGATGACCGCCGCGCGCCGCCGTCCGGCTGCCGCTACCCATTCGGGTAGTTGCCCGCGGGATCATACGTGCAGCCCTCCTGTTGAGACGCCGTGCGGCGGAAGAACCTTTACCCGGTCAAGTGGCGCACTTTCTCCTAGCATCATTTCCGCTGATCTTTCAGCGGCGGATTGTGGAGAGATCTTGGAAAACCGGCTGAAAGCCTGGTGTGCCGGAATCAGCGGTCAGGTGACGCCGGGCACGACGACCGTCGTGGAAGGCGCTCCCGGCACGGGCAAGACGGCGGTGCTGGACGACCTCGCCGCCCGCTGGGAGTCCGCCGGCGGACGGGTCGTGCGAGCGCGGGGCAGCGCGCTGGAGGGCGACCTGCCGTTCGGGGTCGTGGCCCAGCTCTTCGACCTGGTCGACCCGGACCTCGTTCCCGCGGAGGCGATCGGTGCCTTGAGCCTCACCGCCACCTCCGCAGACTTCCCGGTGCTGCACGGCGTCTACCGGCTGGCCGCCGCTCTCGCCGGGCAGGGGGATCTGCTGGTCGTCGTGGACGACGCCCACTGGGCGGACGCGGCTTCCCTGCGGTGGCTCGCCTACCTGGCGCTGAGGGTGCGGCGGCTGCCGATCGCGGTCGTGCTGGCCGTGGGGCTGGGCGAGCGCTGCGACGACCCCTCGTACGGCGAGATCATGGCCGCGTGCCGGCGCGTGACGCTGACCAACCTGACGCGGGACGAGACAGGCCGTCTCGTCTCGGACGCCCTGGGAACCGCGGCACCCGAGTTCGTGACGGCCTGCTTCGACGCTACCGGCGGCAACCCGCTCGCGGTGACGCGTCTGCTCACCGCGCTGGCGGAGGACGAGGTGCCGCCGACCGCCGAGGCCACGTGGCGGGTCGTCCAGCGCGGTGCCGAGGTGTCCGGCGAGATCGTGGCGGCCCGGTTGCGCCGCCGACCGGCCTCGGTCGTGACCGCGGCGCAGTGCCTCGCCGTGCTCGGCCCGTCCCCGCACCCCGGCGTGCTGGCCGAGCTCGCGGAGTTGAGCCCGGTCGAGCTGGCCGGCGCCGTCCGGACCGCCGAGCTGCTCGGCCTGACCGGGCCCGCCGTCCTCGACGACATGCCCGCCGGCGCGCGGGCGGAGCTGCACCTGCGGGCGGCGCGGTGCCTGCGGGAGCACGGGGCGGCGGACCGCGCCGTGGCCGAGCACCTGCTGGAGACCGCGCCGGGCCTGGAACCGTGGGCGGGCGAGGTGCTCGACCGGGCCGCGCAGGAGGCGGTGACCAGGGGTGACACCGCCGGCGCCGCACGACTGCTGTGGCGGGCGCTGCGCGAACCGGTCGCGAACCCGTCCCGGGCGTTGCGGCTGCTGGGGATCGCCGAGCTGGTCGGCGACCTGCCCGGTGCCACGGCCCGGCTGCGCGAGGCCTTCCGGTCCGATGTGGACGACGCGGACTCGGCGGTGGCCCTGTCCTACGCCCTGCACGCCGACGGCACCCCGGCGGAGATCCTCCCGGTGCTGTCGGGCGGTTCCCCCTGGGCCGCGGCGCACCTGGTCGTGCACGGACTGGTGTGGCGGGAGGCCGTGCCGTCGTCGGTGCCGCTCGACACCCCGGCGGGCGTGCTGCACCACGTCATGGTCGGGGACATCGGCGCGGCGCGGGCGGTCGCGCTCGTGTCGACCTCGGACGTGCTGTCCGCGCTCACGTCCGCGATGACGCTGAACCTCGCCGACTCCCTGGACGAAGCGCTCGCCGTGCTCGACGAGGTCGACCGCGCGCAGGCACCGGCGTTGCGCGCGCTGACGAACGTGATGCGCGCGAACGTCCAGCGGCGCAAGGGAGATCTCGTCTCCGCCCGCGCCGACCTCGACGTGGCGGCCGGCCACCTGCGCCAGGACCGGCGCTGGCACGCGGTGGCGACCTGGCACGCCGCGCTGCTGGCCGACATCCTGCTGGAGGAGGGCCGCCTGGACGAGGCCGCCGAGGTGATCGCGGAGGCCACGACGGACGAGGCGCGGCGCACCTGGTCGTTCGGCGGCGTGCTGACCGTGCGCGGCCGCATGCTGACCGCCCGGGGTGACGACCACGAGGCCCTGGAAGCCTTCCTGGCCGCCGAACGGCACTGCGCGGCCTGGCCGTACCGCAACCCGGCTGCGCTGGCGTGGCGTTCGGGCGCCGCCGTGGCGTGCGCGGCGATGGGCGACGGCGAACGGGCCCGCGAGCTCGCCCAGGAGGAGGTCGACCTGGCCAGGGCCTGGGGCGCCCCCAGGGCGCTGGGCATGGCGTTGCGCGCGGCCGGCCGGGTGACCGCGGGTGCCGCCGGACGCAGCCTGCTCGAAGAGGCCGTGCGGGTGCTCCGGGGCTCCCCCGCCCGCCTGGAGCTGGCGCGCGCGTTGGTGGACCTCGGCGTGGTGCTGCGACGGCAGGGCGAGACCTCCGGCGCACGAACCTGCCTGCGCGACGCGCTGGACCTCGCCCAGAAGTGCGGCTCCACCGCGATGGCCGCCCGCGCGTACTCCGAACTGGTGGCGACGAGCGCCGGACCTCGGCGGATGCGCCAGACCGGGCCGACCGCGCTCACCCCGACGGAGCACCGGGTGGCCGAACTGGCGGCACGCGGCCGTTCCGACGGGGAGATCGCGTCCACGCTGCTCATGCCGGCGGAGTCCGTCGAGGGGGTGCTGTCCGGCATCTACCGCAAGCTGGGTGTCTCCGGCCGTTCTCAGCTGTCCGATGCTCTGTTCGTGGACTAGTTCGGACCCGTTCGGCCGATGGCTGGCGTTGCGGCGTTCGGCCTATCGTCCTTGCTCATGGCGAGCGACTTCCAGCGCAGCAAGGTGGAGCTGGTCTTCGGTGCGATGGACACCACCGGCGACGGCTATCTGACCGAGGAGGACTTCGGGCTCCTCGCCGCGCGCTGGGCGGGGCTGCGCGGCGGTGACGAGGAGCTGCTGACCAGGGTCGTGCTCGGCTGGTGGGAGACGCTGCGGTCCGCCGCCGGGGGCGCGAGCCGCGTGACGATCGACGACGTGCTGAAGGTCGTGGACGTCCTGCCCACCTCCATCGAGGCGGTGCACGGCACGGCGGACGCGATGTTCACCGCCGTGGACTCCGACAACGACGACTACGTGTCCGAGGACGAGTACCGGGTGATGATCAACGCCTGGCTCGGCACCGAGGGCGACCCCGACTTCGCGCGGCTCGACCTCGACGGGGACGGCAGGGTGTCGCGCGCCGAGTTCGCCGCGCTGTGGGCGGAGTTCTGGGCGGGCGACGACGCGGAGGCGCCCGGCTCCTACGTGTTCGGGCCGGTCTGACGCAGCACCGCGAGCCGTCCGGTGGCGATCACGCCCTCGTGGTGCCACGAGCCGGTGACCACGCCGGCCGCGTCGCCCGGCTCGTCCCGGACGATCCGGCGGTCCAGGTCGATCGTGATCGTCTCCGGTGTGAACGGCACCGGGCGCAGCACCCGCCCGCGCGCCTCGGCCGGGCCGATCGGGCCGCGGCTCGCGGAGTCCGAGACCCCGTTGCGCGCCACCAGGTCCAGGACGGCGGCGATCCAGACCGGATCGCTCACCGCGTCGTGGATCCACCTCGTCCCCAGCACGCTGTGCTCCGCCCGCGCGACGAGCGCTCCCCCGGCGAGCGGCGCGGCGCGGTAGGTCAGCGGGACCTGGTAGACGTCCTGGCCGTCGTGCAGCAGGTGCGTCTCCACCCCGACCTCGCCCGCCGGGTCCTCGAACCGGAAGAACCCGGTGGGCCGCAACGCCTCCGGTGGCGCGGCGCACCACGGTTGCGCTGCCACCCAGGCGGGCAGGAACTCCCGGAAGTGCGGTGTGAGCGTGGCCCCGGCGTGGATCTTCCCCATGCCCCGCAGGCTACGCGTGCACGAGGGTGAAGAACTCCTGCCGTGACGCGGGATCCGCCCGCAGCGCGCCCTTCAACGCCGACGTGACGGTGCTGGACCCGCTGACCCGCACGCCGCGCAGCGCCATGCACATGTGCTCGGCCTCGATCACGACGCCGACGCCCTTGGGCCGCAGCTGGTCCTGCAGCCAGTCGGCGACCTGCTTGGTGAGCCGTTCCTGCACCTGCAGGTCGCGCGCGAACATCTCCACGACCCGTGCGAGCTTCGAGAGCCCCAGGATGCGTTCGCCGGGCAGGTAGCCGACGTGCGCGACGCCGTGGAACGGCAGCATGTGGTGCTCGCACAACGACTGCACGGGTATCCCGCGCGCCAGCACGAGCTCGTCGTAGCCCTCGTCGTTCGGGAACGTCGTGAGGGTGAACGTGCGCGGCGTCAGCATCTCCGCGTACGCGTCGGCCACGCGGCGCGGGGTGTCGGCCAGGTGCACCGAGTACGGGTCCTTGCCCAGCGCCTTGAGCAGGTCGGACACGGCCTGCCGCGCCGCCTCGACGTCGATCGCTTCGTTCATCGGCCCGGCTCCTTCTAACGACAACTCTCGTCAACGTTAGAACGGCTCGCCGAATATAGTCAATGGGAGTAGGTTTTAGAGATGGCCGATTCCGTCGCCGCCGTGGCGGCCCTCGACGAGCCGAACCGGCGCAGGCTCTACGACTTCGTGGTGCGCCAGAACGCGCCCATCAGCAAGGACGAGGCCGCGCGGGCCGTCGAGCTGCCCAGGACGACAGCGGCGTTCCACCTCGACAAACTGGTGGAGCTGGGCCTGCTGTCCGTGGTGCACGAGCGGCGTTCCGGGCGCAGCGGACCGGGAGCCGGCCGGCCGGCGAAGCTCTACCGGCGCTCCGGGGAGCAGATCGCGGTGTCGCTGCCCGACCGGCGCTACGAGGCCGCGAGCCACCTGCTCGCCGACGCGCTGGCCGAGTCCGAGACCACCGGCGAGCCGGCTCGCGAGGTGCTGAACCGGCGCGCGTACGAGTGGGGCTCGGACCTGGCCGCGCGGGCGTCCGGCGACGTGGCGGAGGCGTTGGCGGACCTCGGTTTCGAACCCCGGGCCGAGGGCGGATCGATCCTGCTGGGCAACTGCCCGTTCCACAGCCTCGCGCAGCGGCACACCCGGCTGGTGTGCGGGATGAACCTCTGCCTCGTCAGCGGCCTGCTGGACGGGATCGGGGCGGACGGCGCGTCCGCCCGCCTCGCCCCGTCACCGGGCCACTGCTGCGTCCGGCTGGATCAGACGCCGTCCTCCAGGTCGCCCTCGGTCTCCAGGTAGGCCGACCTCAGCGCGTCCAAAGTGGACTCCTCCGGGTGCTCCCACATCTTGCGCTCGGCCGCCTCCAGCAGGCGCTCGGCGATGCCGTGCAGCGCCCACGGGTTCGACGTCTGCAGGAACTTGCGGGTCTCCGGGTCGAGCACGTAGGTCTCGGTCAGCTTCTCGTACATCCAGTCCGCTACGACGCCGGTCGTGGCGTCGTAGCCGAACAGGTACTCGACCGTCGCCTGCAGCTCGAACGCGCCCTTGTAGCCGTGGTTGCGCATCGCCCCGACCCAGCGCGGGTTCACCACGCGGGCGCGGAAGATCCGCGACGTCTCCTCGGTCAGGGTGCGCGTGCGGACCGCCTCCGGCCGCGTGCTGTCGCCGACGTACGCGGCGGGCGCCTTGCCCGTCAGCGCCTTGACCATCGTGACCATGCCGCCGTGGTACTGGAAGTAGTCGTCCGAGTCGGCGATGTCGTGCTCGCGGGTGTCGATGTTCTTGGCCGCCACCGCGATCCGCCGGTACGCGGACTCCATGTCCTCGCGGGCGGCGACGCCGTCGACGCCGCGGCCGTACGCGTACCCGCCCCACACCGCGTAGACCTCGGCGATGTCCGACGAGTCGCGCCAGTTGCGGCTGTCGATCAGCGGCAGCACGCCCGCTCCGTACGCACCCGGCTTGGAGCCGAAGACGCGCAACGTGGCCCGGCGCTGGTCGCCGTGCTCTTCCAGGTCCTTCACCACGTGCGCGCGGACGAAGTTGTGCTCCGCCGGCTCGTCCAGGTGCGCGACCAGCTGCACGGCGTCGTCCAAAAGGGACACGACGTGCGGGAAGGCGTCGCGGAAGAAGCCGGAGATCCGGACGGTCACGTCGATGCGCGGCCTTCCCAGCTCCTCCAGCCCGATCACCTCGAGGCCCGTGACGCGGCGGGACTGGTCGTCCCACACCGGCCGCACGCCGAGCAGCGAAAACACCTCGGCGATGTCGTCGCCGGCGGTGCGCATCGCGGACGTCCCCCAGACCGACAGGCCGACCGAGGGCGGCCACTCGCCGTCGTTCTCGTCGCGGTAGCGGGCGAGCAGCGAGTCGGCCATCGCCTGGCCGGTCTCCCACGCGAGGCGCGACGGGATGGCCTTCGGGTCGACCGAGTAGAAGTTGCGGCCGGTCGGCAGCACGTTCACCAGGCCGCGCAGCGGAGAACCGGACGGGCCGGCCGGGATGTAGCCGCCGTCCAGCGCGTGCAGGACGTTCGTCATCTCGTCCGTGGTGCGCGCCAGCCGCGGAACGACCTCGACAGCCGCGAACTCCAGGATCTTCCGGACGTCCGCGGACTCGTGCAGGGTCTCGGCGACCTCGGGGTTCCAGCCCCCGTCCTCCATCGCCTGGACGAGTGCGCGCGCCTGCTCCTCGACGGCGTCGACGTCCTCCCGTGCCGTGGTCGTGAGCCCGAGCGCCTCGCGCAGACCGGGCAGCGCGGCGACCTGACCGCCCCACATCTGCCGTGCCTGCAGCATCGCGAGCACGAGGTTCACGCGCACGCTGCCGGTCGGCGCCTCGCCGAGGACGTGCAGGCCGTCGCGGATCTGGACGTCCTTGACCTCGCACAGCCAGCCGTCGACGTGCAGCAGGAACTCGTCGAACTCGGCGTCGTGCGGCCGGTCCTCGAGGCCGAGGTCGTGGTCGAGCTTCGCGGCCTGGATCAGCGTCCAGATCTGCGCGCGGATCGCGGGCAGCTTGGACGGGTCCATCGCGGAGATGTTGCCGTACTCGTCGAGCAGCTGCTCCAGCCGTGCGATGTCGCCGTAGCTGTCGGCACGGGCCATCGGCGGCACCAGGTGGTCGACCAGCGTGGCGTGCGCGCGCCGCTTCGCCTGCGTGCCCTCACCGGGGTCGTTGACGAGGAACGGGTAGATCAGCGGCAGGTCGCCCAGCGCCGCGTCCGTGCCGCAGGAGGCCGACATGCCGACGGTCTTGCCGGGCAACCACTCCAGGTTGCCGTGCTTGCCCACGTGCACCACGGCGTCCGCGCCGAAGTTCGACTCGATCCACCGGTACGCCGCGAGGTAGTGGTGCGACGGCGGCAGGTCCGGGTCGTGGTAGATCGCGATCGGGTTCTCGCCGAACCCGCGCGGCGGCTGGACGATCACCGCGACGTTGCCCGACCGCAGCGCGGCCAGCACGATCTCGCCGTCCTTCGACCTGCTGTGGTCGACGAACAGCGTGCCCGGCGCGTCGCCCCAGTGCTCCTGCATCGACTCGCGGAAGTCGTCCGGCAGCGTCTCGTAGAACTCGCGGTAGTCGGCCGCGGCGATGCGGATCGGGTTGCTCTCGAACTGCTCCTGCGTGAGCCAGTCGGCGTCCTGGCCACCGGCGGCGATCAGCGCGTGGATCAGCTTGTCGCCGTCGAGCTCGTCGACGCCCGGCAGCTCGTCGCCGATGTCGTAGCCGTGCTCCTTCATGGCCTTGAGCAGCCGCACGGTCGACGCGGGCGTGTCGAGTCCGACGGCGTTGCCGATGCGCGAGTGCTTCGTCGGGTACGCCGACAGCATCACGACGACCTTGCGGTCCCTCGCCGGGATGTGCCTCAACCGGCCGTGGCGGACCGCGATGCCCGCGACGCGCAGCGCCCGTTCCGGGTCGGCCACGTAGACCGTGAGGCCGTCGGAGTCGATCTCCTTGAACGAGAACGGGACCGTGATGATCCGGCCGTCGAACTCCGGGATGGCGACCTGGGTCGCGGTGTCCAAAGGAGACAGTCCGTCGTCGTTGGAGTCCCACGTCTCACGGCTCGACGTGAGGCACAGGCCCTGGAGGATCGGCACGTCGAGCGCCGCCAGCGCACCGACGTCCCACGCCTCGTCGTCGCCCCCGGCCGACGCCTTCGCCGGGTTCGTGCCACCGGCCGCGAGCACCGTCACGACCAGGGCGTCCGCCGCGCGCAGCGTGTCGAGCAGCTCGGGCTCCGCGGTGCGCAGCGAGGAGCAGTAGACGGGCAGCGGCCTGCCGCCCTTGGCCTCGATCGCGTCGCACAGCGCGTGCACGAACGCCGTGTTCCCGGCCACGTGGTGCGCGCGGTAGTAGAGGACCGCGACCGTCGGACCCTCCGCCGGGGTGTTCTCCCGTTCCAGCACGCCCCAGCTCGGGGTGGCGGCGGGCGCCTGGAAGCCGTGACCGGTCAGCAGCACCGTGTCCGACAGGAACTTGTGCAGCTCGGTGAGGTTCGCCGGCCCGCCGTGGGCGAGGTAGAGGTGCGCCTCCGCGCAGACGCCGCCGGGCACCGTCGACAGCTCCATCAGCGCCGCGTCGGGCTGCATCTCACCGCCGAGCACCACGACCGGCAGCCCGCCGGCGAGGAGCCAGTCGAGGCCCTCCTCCCACATCCGGCGCCCACCGAGGATGCGCACGAGCACCAGGTCGACGCCCTCGACGAGCGCGGGCAGGTCCTCGGCCGTGAGCCGTGCGGGGTTGCCGAGGCGGTACTCGGCACCGCTCGCACGCGCCGACAGCAGGTCGGTGTCGGAAGTCGACAGCAGCAGGATCACGCAGGCTCCATCCCTCGTGGGGTCCTCGCCCCAGGTTGCGGGTGACAGGCGAAGCGGAGTTCCTGACTCCCAGCGTGTCCGCTGGTCACAGTGGCGGGACCGCGCCGGATTCACACCGGCTTCCTCCTGTGCTTCGCCGTTCGGGCTCACCCTAACCGGCGGGTTACAGTCCGACCTATGCGTAGTCACCCGGATGCCTGCCCCGGCGCCGTCGAGCTGCACCCCGCGGCCGACGGCGGGCTGGCGCGCATCCGGGTGCCGGGCGGCACTCTTTCCGCTGCTCAGTGGGACGTCGTGCGGGTCGCGGCCGCCGAGCTCGGCTCGGGTTCGATCGAGCTGACCTCGCGGGCGAACCTCCAGATCAGGGGCCTCGCGGACGGGGTGGAACTGGGCTCCCGGCTGCGTGCCGCCGGCCTGCTGCCCTCGTGGTCGCACGAGCGGATGCGCAACATCATCGCGGCACCGCTGGAGGACAACCAGGCGCTGGTCGACGAGCTCGACGCCGCCCTGTGCGCGGACCCGTCGCTGGCCTCGCTGCCGGGCCGGTTCCTGGTCACGGTCGGCGCCTCGGTGAGCGGCCTGGGCGGCGACTTCGGCCTGGTCAGCCAGGGCGACGGCGGGACGGTCCTGCTCCTCGCGGGCCGCGACACCGGCGTCCGCGTGACCGATCCGGTCGACGCCGTGGTGACCGCGGCCCGCCTCTTCGGGTCGCTGCGCGGCACCGCGTGGCGCCTGTCCGAAGTGGACGGCGGTGTGCGGAAGATCACCGAGCACTTCGGCGTCTCGCCGGGTGACCGGTTCAGCCCGGTTGTGACTCCTGTCGCACCTTCACCCGTGACGCCGGGCGTCCCGCTCGGCCGGCTGGACGCGGCGCAACTGCCGGGCGTGCCGCTGCGGCTGACCCCGTGGCGCAGCCTGGTGGTGCCCGCCGGGACCGGCACGTCCGGCTTGATCACCGACCCCGCCTCGCCGTGGCACGGCGTCAGCGCCTGCACCGGCCGCCCCGGCTGTGCCAAGTCGCTGTCCGACGTCCGCGCCGACGCGCGCGCTTGGCTCGGAACCCCGCACGACCGACCGGTCCACTGGTCGGGCTGTGCACGCCGTTGCGGTCGCCCCGCCGGCGATGTGATCGAGTTCGTCGCGACCGGCGACGGCTACGAGGAGATCCGTTGACGCAGTACATCAAGGACGGCGCGGAGATCTACCGCCAGTCCTTCGCCACCATCCGCGCGGAGTCGGACCTCACCAGGTTCCCCGGCGACGTCGCGACAGTGGTCGTCCGCATGATCCACGCCTGCGGCATGACCGATCTGACCGACGACGTGGCGTTCTCGCCGAACGTCGTCCGCGACGCCCGCGAGGCGCTGAACAACGGCGCCCCGATCCTCTGCGACGCCAACATGGTCGCCTCGGGTGTCACGCGCCGCCGCCTGCCGAAGGACAACGAGGTCCTCTGCTACCTGCAGGACCCGCGCACGCCGCACAGGGCGCGGGAAATCGGCAACACCCGCAGTGCCGCGGCGCTCGAGCTGCTCGCGGACCGCTTCGAGGGCGCCGTGATCGCGATCGGCAACGCCCCCACCGCGCTCTTCCACCTCCTCGACCTCCTCGACCGGGGCGCGCCCAGGCCCGCCGCGGTGATCGGCATCCCGGTCGGGTTCATCGGGGCGGCGGAGTCCAAGGAAGCCCTGGCCGCAACGGATCTGGAGCACCTCGTGGTGCTCGGCCGGCGCGGCGGGAGTGCCATGACGGCGGCGGCCATCAACGCGATTGCGAGCGAAGAAGAATGACGGGCAAGCTCTACGGTGTCGGCCTCGGTCCCGGCGACCCGGAACTCGTGACGGTCAAGGCCGCGCGGCTCATCGGCGAGGCCGACGTGGTGGCGTTCCACAGCGCCCGGCACGGCAGGTCGATCGCGAAGACCATCGCGGCGCCGTACCTCCGCGAGGGCCAGGTCCTCGAACAGCTCGTCTACCCGGTCACGACCGAGGAGTCGGACGACTACCAGGGCGAGATCGACGCCTTCTACGAGGAGGCCGCGGGCAGGCTCGCCGCGCACCTCGACGCCGGGCGCACGGTGGTCGTGCTCGCGGCGGGCGACCCGTTCTTCTACGGCTCGTACATGCACATGCACAAGCGGCTGGCCGACCGCTACGAGTGGGAGGTCGTCCCGGGCGTCACGTCCGTGAGCGGCGCGAGCGCCGTCCTCGGCACGCCGCTGGTCGAACGCGACGAGGTCCTCACGATCCTGCCCGGCACGCTGCCGCCCGCCGAGCTCGCGGCCCGTCTCGCCGACACCGACTGCGCCGCGATCCTCAAGCTGGGCCGCACCTTCGGCAACGTCAAGCAGGCGCTGCAGGACGCGGGCAGGCTCGACGGCGCCTGGTACGTCGAACGCGCCACGAGCAAGCGCCAGAGGATGTCGCCGCTGGCGGACGTCGACCCCGACACGGTTCCGTACTTCTCCATCGCCGTGCTGCCGAGCCAGTCCAAGCCGCCGAAGCCGAAGGGCGAGGTCGTGGTCGTGGGTCTCGGTCCCGGTTCCCGCGACTGGCTCACGCCCGAGGCACGCCAGGAGCTCGAGGCCGCCGACGAGCTGGTCGGCTACAGCACCTACCTCAACCGCGTTCCGGAGCGTCCCGGCCAGCAGCGGCACCTCTCCCACAACCAGGTCGAGTCCGAACGCGCGGCCTTCGCCCTGGACCTGGCGCGCAAGGGTGCGCGGGTCGCGGTCGTGTCGTCCGGTGACCCCGGCGTCTTCGCGATGGCGACGGCGGTCCTGGAGGTCGCGGCGGAGACCGGGGACGTGCCGGTCCGGATCGTCCCCGGCGTCACGGCCGCGAACGCCGTGGCGGCCAAGGCCGGTGCGCCGCTCGGCCACGACTACGCGGTGATCTCGCTGAGCGACCGGCTCAAGCCGTGGGACGTCATCGCCGAACGCCTCGCCGCCACCGCGAAGGCGGACCTGGTGATCGCGATCTACAACCCGGCGTCCAAGGCCCGCACGCACCAGGTCGCGGACATGCGCGCTCTGCTGCTGGAGCACCGCGGGCCCGAGACGCCGGTCGTCGTGGGGCGGGACGTCGGCGGCCCGGAGGAGGAGATCCGGGTGCTCACGCTCGGCACCCTCGACCCGGCCACGATCGACATGCGCTGCCTGCTGATCATCGGTTCGTCGCAGACGGTCGTGACGGACGCGGGCGTCGTCTTCACGCCCCGGCGGTACCCGACCACCTGACGGCGGCGTCGACGTCGGCCACCACCTCCGCGGGCGGGAGCGGTGGCCGGCGCACGACCACGACGGGAACTCCCAGCTGTCGCGCGGCTTCGAGCTTGGCCGAGGTCATCGAGCCACCGCTGTCCTTGGTCACCAGGAGGTCGACCGCCCGCGACCGCATCAGCTCCAGCTCACCGTCCACAGTGAACGGACCGCGCGACAGCAGCACCTCGACGCGCCGCGGCACCGGCGGTTGCGGCGGCTCGACCATCCGCGCCAGGAACCACTGCGGGCAGTCCGCGAACTCCGCCAGGTCCTGCCGCCCGGTCGTGAGGAACACCCGCGAGCCCGGCAGGTCCCGCGCGGCCTCGGCGACGCTGTCCACCCACCGCCAGCCGGGCTGGGGCGTGAACCCGGGCCGCCGCAGGACGAGCAGCGGCACGCCCACCCGATCACAGGCCTCGAAGGCGTTGGCGGTGATCCGCCGCGCGAAGGGGTGGGTGGCGTCGACGACGGCGCGCACGTCGTTGTCCCGCAACCACCGGGCCAGCCCGGCCACTCCGCCGAAGCCCCCGATCCGGACCTCGCCGGCGGGGAGGGCGGGGTTGCTCACCCGCCCGGCGAGGGACGAGACGACCCGGCGGTGCGCGGACCCCGCCGTCAGCCGCCGCGCCAGCTCGCGCGCCTCCCCCGTGCCGCCGAGGATCAGGATCATCGGACGCGCGTCGGCGAGTACAGGTGGCTGTCCGGGAACTGCGTGGCCCCGAGCACCTGTCCGACGACGATCACCGCGGTCCGCTTGATGCCGGCGGCCGCGACCTGCGCGGCGATGTCGTCCAGCGTCCCGCGCAGCACGACCTCGTCCTCGCGGGAGGCGTAGGCGACGACCGCCACCGGGCAGTCCGGGCCGTAGTTGGGCACCAGTTCGGCGACGACCTCGGAGATCCGCTGCACGGTCAGGTGCAGCACCAGGGTCGCGTGGCTGCGCCCCAGCGTGTCCAGGTCCTCGCCGGGAGGCATCGGCGTCGCCCGCTGCGAGGTGCGCGTGAGGATCACCGTCTGCCCGACACCGGGCACGGTCAGCTCGCGCTGCAACGACGCCGCGGCGGCCGCGAACGCCGGCACACCGGGCGTCACGTCGTAGTCGATCCCCAGTGCGTCCAACCGGCGCATCTGCTCGGCCATGGCGCTGAAAACCGCCGGGTCGCCGGAGTGCAGTCGCGCCACGTCCAGCCCCTGCTCCGAAGCCGCGACCAGCTCGGCGACGATCTCGTCCAGCGTCAGCGACGCCGTGTCGACCCTGCGGGCACCGGGAGGGCAGAAGTCCAGCAGCTCCACCGGCACCAGGGCGCCCGCGTACAGGCACACCGGCGACGACTCGATCAACGACCGGCCCCGCACCGTGATCAGGTCGGCGGCGCCGGGCCCGGCCCCGATGAAGTGCACGGTCACTTCGTCACGCTCCACGTCGTCACGGGCATGTGCGGCCGCCAGCCGGTGAACTTGCCGACCGACGACCCGCGGTTCACCGCGATCCGCACCAGGTCACCGCCGAGCCGCGCGTACCACTGCGCCACCACTGCCTCGGACTCGAGCGTCACGGCGTTCACCACGAGCCGCCCGCCCGACGCCAGCGCGTCCCAGCACTCCTGCACCACGCCCGGTACGGTCAGCCCGCCGCCGATGAAGATCGCGTCGGGCTTCTCCAGCCCCGCCAGCGCCTCCGGGGCGCGTCCGATGTGGACCTCCACCGCGGGCACCCCCAGCGACGCGGCGTTGCGCACGATCCGCTCCGCGCGTTCGGCGGACTGCTCGACGGCGATGGCGCGGCACGTCGGATGCGTGCGCGCCCATTCGATCGCGATGGACCCCGTCCCGGACCCGACGTCCCACAGCAGCTGCCCCGGCAGCGGCGCCAATCTCGACAGAGAAATCGCCCGCACCTCTCGCTTCGTCAGCTGACCATCGGTCTCGTACGCGTCGTCAGGCAGTCCGGGCACCCGTGAGAAAGCGCTCCCGCGGTATTCGATCGCGATCACGCACAACGGATCGGCGTCCTGTCCGGACCAAGGGTAGACCCGCTCGGCCGGGCCACCTAGCTGTTCGAGGACCGTGACCGGCCCGGCGATCTCCGCGACCACCGCGGGGTCGCCGCCCAGGACGAGCACGCGCCGTCCCGGCGTCAGCACGGGGCGCAGCAGGTCGGCGGACCGCGCCACCAGCGACACGACCTCGACCTCGTTCAGCGCCCACCCGAGCCGCGCGCAGGCCAGCGACACCGACGACGGGTGCGGTACGACCGTCACCCGATCTCCCAGCAACCGCACCAAGGTGGTGCCGATGCCGTGGAACATCGGGTCGCCGGACGCCAGAACGCACACGTCCGAGTACTTCTCGAACAACTCGGGCAACGCCGGCACCAGCGGCGACGGCCACGCGACCCGTTCGAACTCCCCCGGCACCAGGTCGAGCTGCCGCCGCGAGCCCATCAGCACGCGGGAGCGGGACACCGCCTGCCGGGCGGCCGGTGACAGCCCTTCCCACCCGTCGGCACCGATGCCGACGACGACGACGTCAGACCGAGCCGCTGACACGCCGCACCTGGATCTCGATCACGACGCGCTCCGGGTTGACCCGGGGCTCCCGGTAGCGCAGCGCGTACCGCCGCTCGGCCTCCCGGACCGATTCCACGTCGTCGCGCACAACGGCGGGACCCTCCACCGTGGACCAGCGGCGTCCGTCCACCTGGCACACCGCCGCGTACCCGGCCGCGCGCACGTGCTTGACCTTCCACGACGCGCCGTGCGTGATGATCCGCGCGACACCGGCCTCGGCGTCGAGGGTGACCCCGACGGGCACGACGTGCGGGGTCCCGTCCCGGCGGACGGTGGACAACGTGCACAGGTGCCGTTCAGCCCAGAACTCGGCGAACTCGGGGCCACGCTCGATCGACATGCAACGCATCATGCAATGCCACGCGCGTGAAACGAAATCCACTGGTCAGCGGGCCGGACGGCCGGACACGGGCACGGCCCGCCACCTCGGTGACGGGCCGTGCTCCCCGATGTGGCTACGGGTAACTGACGACGTTCACCGGCACCGTGCCCGGTGGCGTCACACCGCCGACGTTGTTGACGACGTGCGTGATCGTTCCCTGGTAGTTGAGCGACACGGTCAGCAGGTTGTGCAGCCTCACGCCGGACCGGTTGGGCACCTCGAACGCGTTCTCGGCGCGCACCGACGGGTTGACGTTGAAGAAGCAGTAGCTGCCGAGCCCCCACGCCTCGTGCGTGGTGACGTTGTCGCCGACCTTGTAGGCCGCGTACCCGGCCTGGCCGTTCGGCCTGTTCCACACCGCCTGGCTCGGCACGTCGTACGGCATCTCGTTCTGGAAGAAGATGGTCCGCCCGCCGTTGCCGTTCCAGATCACCTGGTACTTCTGGTAGTGCTCGACGAACAGGCCGGTGGCGAGCACGTTGTCGCCGTTGATGACGACGCCGGTGTCACCGATCGCCTCGTCCCAGCCCCAGGTGCCCGGGTTGCCGTGGTCGGCGCGCCAGACCCAGGTGTGGTCGATGATCACGTTGTGGCTGTTGACGACGAGGCTGTTGGTCGCCTTGCCCGCGATGGCGCCGCCGACGCGGAAGAACACGTCCTGCAACGTCGTCGGGTTGCTCGCGTGCGACGCCGACGAGCCGGACGGGCCGACCGTCAGCAGCGAGTTCGACAGGGTCGTGCCCGCGTCGAACAGGATTCCCTTGATCCGCACGCCGTCGACGTCGGCGACCTGCATGGCCGTGACGCCGTTCTGCGGCACGATCGTCGCGTAGCCGATGCCCAGCACGACGGTGTTGGGCCGCGTGATGTTGATCGTCTGGTTGACGTTGTAGATGCCGGGCGTGAAGAACAGGTTGCAGCCCTGGCCCAGCGCCGCGTTGATCGTGGCGGCCGTGTCGCCCGCCTTCACGACGTAGAACTGGCTCATCGGCAACGACGTGCCGGGCGTGCCGCCGTTGATCCACGAAGCGCCGGAAGCGTTGGTGCGCAACGAGGGCAGGAACACCCGGTAGGCGTTGTTCTCGAAGTACAGGTACGGCACGTCGCGCGAGATCGGCGTCGTCGCGAGGTTCGTCGACGGCGGGTTCGGGAACGTGGTGGGCGGAGCGCCGGGCGTTCCGGAGAACACCATGTTCCACACGCCGCCGTTCCAGCTGCCGTAGTTCGAGTCACGCGTGTACCACTGCTGCTGCGAGACCGACGCCGTCTGCCCGGACACACGCGTGTCGGCCGTGTAGCCACCACTCGCGAAGCCGTAGCTGGCCGGGTAGAGCGCCAGGTTGCCGCGGACGTCCATGCGGCGGAACGGCGCGGCCTGCGCGACGGCCCACCGGTTGGTGCCGGTGCTCGGGACAACCGCCATGTTCTCGGCGGAGCGCCAGAAGTTCTGCAGCGCCACACCCTTGTCGGACTCGTTGAACGCGTCCACGGTGATGTCACCGTTGATCACGACGTCACCGGGGTTCTTGCCCAGGCCGGCGACCGACGTGTAGAAGCCGACGTCGTCGTGGATGCCGTTGTAGGTCCCGGGCTTGAACAGGTGCGCGACCCGGCGCGGCGCCATCTGCGCGGTCAGCGTGTCCTTCTGGTTGTTGAAGTCGATGTCGAGCTGCGTCTGGATGCTCGTCGCCGACATGCCCGGGTCGAACACGCGCGTGTTGGGCCCGAAGCTCGGGTTGTCCGACTGGACGCACCCCTGCTGCGTGCCGATCGTGTACGTCGCGCTGGCCACGGCCGAGTTCGCGAGGCCCGACTTGATGCCGATCGCGTTGACGGTCCTGTTGGAGGACACGGAGATCGGCCCGCTGTAGACCGGCGAGCTGCTGGTCGGTGTGGATCCGTCCACCGTGTACCGGATCGTCGCGCCGGACGTCGCCGTCGAGATCGTCACCGTCTGCGCGGACGCGTAGGCACCGCCCGGCGGGCTGAACGTCGGCGTCGCGACCGGCGTGCCGATCACGTACGACGCGCTGCCGACCGCAGAGTTCGACTGCCCGGACTTGAGGCCGATCGCCTTGAGGGTCCTGTTGGAGGACACGGAGATCGGCCCGCTGTAGACCGGCGAGCTGCTCGTGGGTGTCGAGCCGTCCGTGGTGTAGCGGATCGTCGCGCCGGACGTGGACGTCGAGATCGTCACCGTCTGCGCCGTCGCGTACGTGCCGCCCGGCGGGCTGAACGTCGGCGTGGCCACCGGCTGCGCCGCACCCTGGTGGGTGTAGCTGAAGTGCGGGGTGTCGTACTGCGGGCCGCTCTTCTCGTAGGTGAACCAGTACTCGACCACCGTGCCGGAGGACAGCGACCCCACGGTCTTCTGCCAGGTCCCGGCGTTGTTGGTCATGCGGAAGTTCTGCTGCGAGGTGCCGGAGATCAGGTAGTGCACGTCGACGTAGGCAGCAGGGGTCGTCGGCGTGAAGTTGATCCTGGCTTGAGTCGCGTCGATCGCGGTCACGTTCTGCGTGTAGTCGTCGGCCGCGTACGCGGCCTCGACCGTCGCCAATGACGACAGGGCAATCGCTGCGGCGGCCAGACCACGCCGCCATCTCACCTTTGAGAGCGCTCTCACACCTGGAACGGTAAAGCGGAGAAGACGGATGCGGAAGATGCAAGTTTCACGAAAGCTCCGTGACGCGAGTTCGTTTTCACCCGAACGAGCACCTGCTTGAAGTGAATACAACCCATAGCGTCGGCACATGACTCCCTCCACCGCCTACAGCAGGGACCTGGGCGACGAGCTCCGGCACCTGCGCGAGACGTGCACCGGGTTGAGCGGCAACAGGCTCGCCGTGAAACTCGGCTGGGACCCGAGCAAGGTCTCCACCGTCGAGCACGGCAAGGCACGCGCCAGCGAGATCGACCTCATCCAGTACCTGTCCATGTGCGGCAAGGACATCGACTTCGTCAACGACTTCAAGCGCCGCTACCGGTACGCGTTCGACGAGTACTTCGTGCAGGTGTCCGGGAATCTTCGCACCGTCGCGATGGCGGAGTCCACCGCCACGACGATCACCAGCTACTCACCGCAGTCGATACCCGGCCTGGTCCAAACCCCGGAGTACGCCGACGGGCTGTACCGGACGACCGGACTCGTCACCGAGGATCGCATTCCGACGCTGGTCCAGTTCCGGACCGACCGCCAAGCGATTCTTCGCCGACACGATCGGCCGAATTGCTTGTTCTACATCCACGAGCACGCGTTGCAGCTGCGAGTCGGCAGCAGCCTGATCATGGAGGACCAGTACGCTCGGCTGCTGTTCGCCACCCACACCATCCGCATCGTGCCCGCTGACGCACCAGTGGCCGCCACGGGCTGCGTGCTGTGGGAGTACGAGAAGTCCAGGCCGATCGTCTTCAGCGAGACGAACCTCGCGAAGGTCTTCGTCCAGGACCCGGCAGCGATCGCGCGGACCAGACTCCTCTTCGACCGCTTGGGTGAGGTCGCCTTGAGTGCGGAACAATCGCGGAGCAAGCTGGCGGAGTACGTCAGCCGACCGCGAGAGGAACTCGATGACTCAGGACCGCACTTGGCGTACTAGCAGCTACAGCGACGGCACCGAGGACGGCGAGTGCGTCGAGGTCTCCCTGGCTCACAACGCACTCGTCCGGGACTCGAAGAACGCGAGCGGCCCCACCCTCGCGTTCTCCGTCCCCGCCTGGGCTTCGCTGCTCAGGTCCCTCGGTTCTCGTTGAGGTAGTTGTAGATCGTGTACCGGGTGACCTCCAGGACACCCGCCAGGTGGTCGACCGAGTCCCGGATGAGGAAGAAGCCGGCCTCGTCCAGGACTCGCACGACCTGCGACTTGTGCACCTTCTTCATCAGCTCGACCGGCACGCCGACGTCCGCGATCGCCTTCTCGACGAGCACGCGCTGCAGCGTGTCCACGTCCTGGGGGAACGACTCCACGGGTCCGGAGGCCTCATGCGCGGCGAGCTTGTTGACGCACAGGCACCCCACCGCCACGCCGGCCGCGTCGCGCACGAACGTCGTCGACGACCAGATCGCCCGGCCGTCCGGCGCGTAGGTCTCGTAGCCGGGCATGTCGGTGGTCGTGCCGCGGCGGACCAGGCCGAGCAGCAGGTCGGTCATCGGCCCGCCCACCTGCCGGCCGGTGAGGGACCCGGCGATCGCGATGATCGAGTTCGGCAGCCTCGACAGGTCGTGCACGACGACCTCGGTGTCCGGGCCCAGCGCCGAGGCGAGGCTGCCGACCGTCGGCACCAGTGCCGACAGCGCCGCGGGCACCGGTGAGGAAACCGGGCCGGACAACGACTTCAGGGCGGTCCGCAGGCGTTCCAGGGTGCCGCGCGACGTCGTGGCGTGCGGCGACAGGCGGACGTGCTCGGGCCTGACGGTGGCCGTGATGCCGAAGGCGTTCAACGCCTCCCCCACCACCGGCGCCGCGTCCGGCATGGTGAACGCGAGGATGCCGGCCCGTCGTTCGCGGGCCGACACGACCTTGCCGCCGCTCGACAGCACGATCTCCTCGAGCTCCGCGACGATCTCGCCGACCGCGGCGTCGATCTCCGGCACCCCCGCGCGCTCCACGAGCTCGAGCGCCTCCGCGAAGGCACCGGACACGACCGGCGAGAGGTTCGTGATGTTCCAGGAGGCGGCGTCCGGGGCGGCGTCGTGCACCTCGTTGTCGAACAGGCCGGCGTCGACCGCGCCCGTCCAGCCCGACAGCACCGGGTCGAGCCGTTCCAGCGCCCGGTCCGAGAGCACCACGAAACCGGTGCTCCACCCCGCCCGCAGCCACTTCTGGCCACCGACCACCAGGACGTCGGCGAGCTCCCAGGGCTCGTCGACCACGCCGAAGCCCTGGATGCCGTCGACGATGAGCAGCCGGTCGCCCACGGCCTCGCGCAGCGCCGCCAGGTCCGCCCGGTAGCCGGTGCGGAAGTCCACGGCGGACACCGCCAGCGCGGACACCTCCGGCTCGAGGTGGGTGGCGACCGCGGCCGGGTGCACCGGGCCGTCCAGCACGACCGACGGGAGCCCCGCCCGCACCCACGGGTAGGTGTTGGACGGGAACTCCGCCGCCGAGTACATGACCGTGCCCGACAGCCCGAAGGCCGCCTGGAACAGGCCGGTCGAGGTGTTCGGCACCAGGGCGACGTGGTCGGTGTCCGAACGGCACAGCCGCGCGACGGCGGCCTTCACCCGCTGCTCCTCGCGCATCAGGGTGTCCACAGTGGATGGACCGGCGAGCGACGCCTGCTCCATCAACCGCGCGGTGGCCGTGACGACCGGGAGCGACGGCGGACCGAAGCGGGCGAAGTCGAGATACCCCTCCGGTTCGCGGAACTGGGCGAGGTACGAGGCGTCGATCAACTCAGAGCACCTTTGCGAGGAACTGTTGCGTGCGCGGCTGCTGCGGATTGTCCAGCACGTCGGCCGGCGTGCCGGTCTCGACCACCGCCCCGTCGACGAGGAACGCCACGCGGTCGGCGACGGAGCGGGCGAAGCCGATCTCGTGGGTGACCACGATCATCGTCATGCCGTCGCGGGCCAGCGAGGTCATGACGTCGAGCACCTCGCCGACCAGCTCAGGGTCCAGCGCGGACGTGGGCTCGTCGAACAGCATCAGCTTGGGCTTCATCGCCAGGGCGCGCGCGATCGCGACACGTTGCTGCTGACCGCCCGACAGCTGCGCGGGGTAGGCGCCGGCCTTCTCGGCCAGCCCGACCCGTTCCAGCAGCGCCAACGCCTCCGCGCGCACCTCGGCCCTGCCCCTGCCGAGCACCTGGACGGGCCCTTCCATGATGTTCTCGAGCGCCGTGCGGTGCGGGAACAGGTTGAACCGCTGGAACACCATCCCGACGTCGCGGCGCTGGTGGGCGGCCTCGCGCTCGCGCAGCTCGTAGAGCTTGCCGTTCGCCGAGCGGAAGCCGACCGGCACGCCGTCGACCCAGATCCGCCCGGCGTCGATGGTCTCCAGGTGGTTCACGCAGCGCAGGAACGTCGACTTGCCCGCGCCCGACGGCCCGAGCAGGCACACGACCTCGCCGCGCTCGACCTCCAGGTCGATGCCTTTGAGCACCTCGGTGTGGCCGAACGACTTGCGGACACCGATCGCCTCAACGAGGGCCATAAGCACGCTCCAGGTAGTGCTGCCCGATCGACGCTAGGGACACCATCACGAGGTACCAGGCCGCGGCGGCGAACAGGGTCTCCATGATCTCCAGGTTCCGCGACGAGATGTTGTTCGCGGCGTGGATGAGCTCCGTGAAGGCGATCACCGACGCCATCGACGTGCCCTTGATCATGTTGATGAAGTTGTTGCCCGTAGGCGGGATGATCACCCGCATCGCCTGCGGCAGGACGACTCGGCGCAACGTCGTCATCGGCGTCATGCCGATCGACTTCGCCGCCTCCGTCTGCCCCTCGTCGACGCTGCTGAGCCCGGCGCGCACGATCTCCGCCATGTACGCGCTCTCGTTGAGCCCCAGGCCGAGCAGCGCGGCGACGAACGCGGTCATGACCACGTTGGTGGGCACCGAGAACAGCATCGGGATGCTGATGTTCTTGAAGATCAGCGCCAGGTTGAACCAGATCAGGATCTGCAGCAGCACCGGCAGGCCGCGGAACAGCCAGATGTAGCCGACCGCGAACCACCGGGCCACCGGGTTCGCCGACAACCTCATGAGCGCGACGACCACGCCGAGGACGATCGCGCCGCCCTGCGCGGCGACGGCGAGCACGATGGTGTTGAGCAGGCCTTCGAGCATCACGGGGTGCGTGAAGAACCCCGGCACGTCCTCCCACTGGATCTGGGCCTCGGACATCGCCCAGCCCAGCCCCGCGATGACCAGCACGATCACCGCGCCGCTGATCCACCGCCAGGGGTGGCTCAGCGGTACGACGACCAGTTCTTCCCCGACGTCGCGGGTGCGGGTGTCACTTGCCATTGATGGCGGCCTTCGCGATCGCGCCCTGCTTGATGTCCCAGGTGGTGACGATCTTGTCGTAGGTGCCGTCGTCGATCAGCGACTGCAGCGCGGCCTTGATCGCCTCGGACAGCTTGGCGTTCTTCTTGGCGACACCGATCCCGTACGGCCCGCCGTTGATCGGCGCGAGCGGCACGACCTCGAAGTACTCGCCGTCACCCGCGGTCTTCGCGACGTAGACGGCCGTCGGCAGGTCGTTGAGGATCGCGGCGACCCGTCCGGTGCGCAGCTGGTTCTGGTTGCCGGTGTCGCTGTCGGTGACGCTCAGCTGCACCTCGGGCTTGCCCGCGGCCACGCACTTCGCGCTCTGCTCCTTGGCGAACTGCTCCTGCGAGCTGCCGAGGTTCACCGCGATGCCCTTGCCGCACAGGTCGTCGGGCCCCTTGACCCCCTGCGGGTTGCCCTTCTGCACCATGATCGTGATGCCGGACGTGAAGTAGTCCACGAAGTCGATCTTCTGCTGGCGCTCGGCGGTGTCGTTCATCGCCGCCATCGTCACGTCGACGCGCCCGGTCTCGAGGCTGGTGATCAGCGAGCTGAACGCCATGTCGCTGTGCTCGACCTTCAGCCCCAGCCTGGCGCCGATCGCCTTGATCAGGTCCACCTCGGACCCCATCGGCGTCTTGCCGTCCTCGGCGTAGAAGTTGTTCGGCGGGTTCTGGATGTTCGACCCGACCTTCAACGTGCCGGCCGAGGCGACCTCCGGCGGCAGCAGGGCGGCGAGCTTGTCGTCCTTCCGGACCGACGACAGGTCCGCGGACGGCGGGGTGGACGTCTGCGAGGCGGGGTCGGACGTGGACCCGCAGGCGGCGAGCCCCAACACGAGAAGCGAGGTCACGAGCAGGCGCGGCATCATGGCGGGGACCGTACAACGCCGCGTTGAAGCCGTCCACAAAAAGTTGAACGCGCACGTCCGAGGGGTGTGCGAGGTGGGCGGAAGGTTTGGCTCCGATGCTTCGCGCCTACCTGCGCTTACGCCTGGTTGAAGGTCTCCACAAAAAGTTGAAGCGGTCGAAGGACACGAATCGGCAACGCGGGGTGGGGTGGGGGAGATGCCTGGCAGTGGGGGTGGGAGGGGTGGGGCGGGGCGGCGGAGGTGCGCGGCAGGGTGGGGCGGCGGAGCGCCGGGCGGAGCGGCAGGGCGGCGGAGCGACGCGGCGGGGTGGGGTGGGGCCGGGCGGCGGAGCAGCGCGAGGCGGCAGGGCGAGGCAGCAGCCTGAGGCTGCAGAGCGCGGCAGCAGCCTGAGGCGACAGCGGGGCGGGGCGGAGCGCGAAGCGGGGCGGAGTGCGGCCCAGCGGAGCGGCGGACCGCGGCTCTCCCACCCCACCCGGCCCTCCCGAGCCGTAGCCGGGAGTACCCCACCGCCCGCCCGGGAATTCCAGCGCCGTCCCGTCCGTTGGACCGGGTACCCGACAAACGAGGAGGACCACATGGCGACGGTCGAGCTGACCACGGAGAACTTCGACGAGGTGGTCGGCGCTGACGGCATCGTCCTGGTCGACTTCTGGGCTGAGTGGTGCGGGCCGTGCCGTGCGTTCGGGCCCACTTACGAGGCGGCGTCGAACAAGAACGAGGACATCGTGTTCGGCAAGGTCGACACCGAGGCGCAGCAGGAGCTCGCGGCCACGTTCGGCATCCGGTCGATCCCGACGCTGATGATCGTGCGCGAGGGCGTCGTGCTGTTCTCGCAGCCGGGTGCGTTGCCGGGCAACGCCTTGGACGACCTGATCGAGCAGGCGCGCAACGTGGACATGACCGAGGTCCACGCCAAGGTCAAGGAAGCCCAGGCCCAGCAGCAGGGCTGACCTGGACCTCACGAGGCCGCAAGAGGCCGTGCGGACTGATTGGCTCAACCTCGCTCTGGGTAGCCGACGTGCATGAACACCGACACGTCGACCGCGCAGCTGGTGAGCCAGCTGTCCGAGCAGGTGAGCAGGCTCGCGCGCGATGAGATCCGTCTCGCGGTCGTGGAGCTGAAGGACAAGGGCAAGCACGCCGGTGTCGGCGCCGGGATGTTCGGCGCGGCCGGCGTGTTCGCGTGGTGGGGTGGGCTCAGCGTCGTCGCGGGCCTGATCCTGCTGCTGGCACTCGTCGTACCGCCGTGGGCGGCCGCGCTGATCGTCGCGGCCGCCCTTCTGCTGGTCGCGGGCATTTTCGCGCTCGTCGGCAAGGGGCAGGTCAAGCAGGCCGCGCCGCCGGTGCCGCGGCAGGCGATGGACAACGTCCAGCGGGACATCGCCACGATCAAGGAGAGTGCGCACCGATGACCGACCCGAAGGAGCAGCTGCAGCGCGACGTCGAACGGACTCGGCGCGAGCTCGGTGAGACCGTGGAAGCGTTGGCGCACAAGGTCGACGTGCCGGGCCGGGTGAAGGAGCAGGCGCAGGAGACAGCCGATCGCGTGAAGGAGCAGGCGCACGAGACGGTCGTGCGGCTCACCGCTGCCACCAACCAGGCCGTCGACTCCCTGCCCACCCCCGTGGCGGAGCAGGTCGAGAAGGCCCGCCGCCACCCCGGTGCCCTCGCGGCGGCGCTGATCGCGCTGATCGTCGCCATCTGGGCGTTCTCCAGGAGGAACCGATGAAGCTGCTGTACCGACCGCTGGGAATGCTGTTCGGCGCGCTGGGAGGTTTCCTCGCCACCGCGATCTTCGGGCAGATCTGGAAGCTCGTCGCGGGCGACAAGGAGGCGCCGAGCGCCACGATGCGCAACCGCGCGTGGACCGAGGTCCTGCTGGCCGCCGCGCTGCAGGGTGCGATCTTCGGCCTGGTCAAGGCCGCGATCGACCGCGGCGGCGCCAAGGGCTTCCAGAAGCTGACGGGCGAGTGGCCCGGCGACGAGGAAAACTGAGCGAGCTGTCGCGCGTACCCGGCCCACGACGTCGCGGGCCGGGCATTCGCGGCTGAAGCGACGTGGTTTCAGCCTGCAAGAGTTTGAATCCTCAACTACCCTGCTGGCATGCCACAGCCAGAGGGTGAAGAGCTCGCCGCCATCCGGGCCAAGCGCGACGAGCTGCGCGAACGCTACGTCAAGCCGCTCGCCGAGCGAGGCGGCTCCCCCACTCGCGGGGTGCACCACATCGCGCTGATCTGCAAGGACGTCGAGGAGACGATCGAGTTCTACCAGGAGTTCCTCGGCTTCCCGCTCGTCGAGCTCGTCGAGAACCGCGACTACAACGGCTCCAGCCACTTCTTCTTCGACCTCGGGTCGAAGAACCTGCTGGGGTTCTTCGACTTCCCGGGTCACGACCACCCGGCGTTCTCCGAGACGATCGGCGCCGTCCAGCACCTCGCGCTGTCGACGTCCGCCGAGCGGTTCGCCGAGATCAAGGCCAAGCTGGACGAGGCGGGCGTCGAGTACCTGGGGCCTGACCGCGGCGTCGAGGACAGCCTGTACATCCGCGACCCCAACGGTGTAGGGATTGAGTTCTACCGGGAAGAACTCGGTGAGTTCGAAGGCACGACACTGATCAAGTGAGGACGGAACCGCAGTGGCGCAAGAGGTCAAGGGCATCGTTGCCCGAGGCAAAGGTCTTCCCGTCGAGCTGACCTCGATCCTGGTGCCCGACCCCGGCCCCGGCGAGGCCGTGGTGAAGGTCCAGGCGTGCGGCGTCTGCCACACCGACCTGCACTACCGCGAGGGCGGCATCAACGACGAGTTCCCGTTCCTGCTGGGCCACGAGGCCGCCGGTGTCGTGGAGTCCGTCGGCGACGGTGTCGCCGACCTGGAGCCGGGCGACTTCGTCGTGCTGAACTGGCGCGCGGTCTGCGGCACCTGCCGCGCCTGCAAGCGCGGCAAGCCGTGGTACTGCTTCTCGACGTTCAACGCCTCGCAGCCGATGACGCTGACCGACGGCACGAAGCTCTCGCCGGCGCTGGGCATCGGCGCGTTCGCGGAGAAGACCCTCGTCCACTCCGGACAGTGCACGAAGGTCGACCCGTCGGCCCGCGCCGCCGCCGTCGGCCTGCTGGGTTGCGGCGTCATGGCGGGCGTCGGCGCCGCGGTGAACACCGGCAACGTCGGCCGCGGCGACTCGGTGGCCGTGATCGGCTGCGGCGGTGTCGGTGACGGCGCCATCGCTGGCGCCCGCATCGCCGGCGCCGCGAAGATCATCGCCGTCGACACCGACCCGCGGAAACTGGAGTGGGCCAAGGGTTTCGGCGCCACGCACACCATCAACGCCCGCGAGGTCGACGACGTCGTCACCGCGATCCAGGACCTCACCGACTCGTTCGGTGCCGACGTCGTGATCGACGCGGTGGGCCGCCCCGAGACGTGGAAGCAGGCCTTCTACGCCCGCGACCTCGCCGGCACCGTGGTCCTGGTGGGCGTCCCGACGCCGGACATGAAGCTCGACATGCCGCTGATCGACTTCTTCTCCCGCGGCGGATCGCTCAAGTCGTCCTGGTACGGCGACTGCCTGCCGTCCCGCGACTTCCCGATGCTCGTCGACCTGTACCAGCAGGGCCGCTTCGACCTCGACGCGTTCGTCACCGAGGAGATCCCGCTGGACGGCGTCGAGGCCGCCTTCGAGAAGATGCACCACGGCGACGTGCTGCGATCGGTCGTGGTGTTCTGATGACCCTGCGCGTCGACCACACCGTCACCTCCGGCACGTTCTCGCTCGACGGCGAGACCTTCGACGTCGACAACAACGTGTGGGTCATCGGTGACGACAGCGAATGCGTCGTCATCGACGCCCCGCACTCCGTTGACGACATCCTCGAAGTCGTGGCCGGGCGCCGCGTCGTGGCGATCCTCCTGACGCACGCGCACGACGACCACGTCCGGGTCGCACCGGACCTGGCGCACGCGACGAACGCGCCGATGGCGTTGCACCAGGCCGACCACGTGGTGTGGAGCCTGACGCACACCGGCGTCCTCCCGCACCAGGCGCTGGAGGACGGCCAGGTGATCACGGTCGCCGGCGAGGAGATCCACGTGCTGCACACGCCGGGCCACTCGCCCGGCGCGGTGTGCTTCCACGTGCCCTCGCTGGGCGCGGTGTTCACCGGCGACACGCTGTTCCAGGGCGGGCCGGGCGCGACCGGGCGGTCGTTCTCGGACCGGCCGACGATCGAGGCGTCGATCCGGGAGAAGCTGCTGACGCTGCCCGGCGACACCGTGGTGCACACGGGCCACGGCCCGGACACGACGATCGCCGCCGAGGTCTTCTAGAAGTCAGAACCGCGGAGGCCGCTTCTCCAGGAAGGCCGACACGCCCTCGGCGTAGTCGGCACTGGAGGCGGCCTCCGCGTACAGCGCCCGCACGGAGTCGTCCTCGTGCCCGCCGTCGACGATCGAGCCGATGATCTTCTTGGCGCCGCGCACCGACACCCGCGCCCGCCCGGCGATCTGCCCGGACAGCTCCTCGACCCTGGCGTCGAGCGACTCGGCGACCTCGTTCACGAGCCCGATCCGCAACGCCGTCGAGGCGTCGACCAGGTCGGCGGAGAACAGGATCTGCTTCGCCCAGGCGGGCCCGACGACGTCCACCAGAGCCTTGGTCGACGTGAAGTTGTAGACGATCCCGAGCTTCGCGGGCGTGATGCCGAACCGGGCGCCGGGGGCGGCCACCCGGATGTCGCAGGCGAGGGCGATCTCACACCCGCCGCCGACGCAGAACCCGGACACCGCCGCGATCGTCGGCTTGTCCAACCGGGCGATCGCGCGTTCCCCCGCGTGCACCGCCTCGCCGTAGCGGGCGGCGCCGTCGGCACCGCGCCGCAACGACGAGAACTCGGAGATGTCGGCGCCCGCACTGAAGTGCTCACCGCCGCGGATCACCAGCACTCGAACGCTCTCATCTGCGGAAACGCGAGCGAGCAACCCGGGCAGCGCCGACCACATCTCGTACGACATCGCGTTGCGCTTGGCCGGGCGGTTGATCGTCAACGTGGCGACCGGACCGGCCGCGGACAGCTCCAGGAACTCGCTCACCCGCCGCACGATACCCACCGGCACCGGCGGCACGCGTGGTCTCACAGGGCCGGGAACGCGGGGGTGTGCTTGTAAAGTCCCCCTGCCGAGGAGGGGAGGGCTCGTGACCGCGGCTGCCATGGGGGCTTCGACGCTCCGCGCTCTCGCGGTGCGTCTGCGGACGACCGCGCCCGTGTCCGCGCGCCTCCTCTCCGAACTCGCGAGCGAGCTCGACCGCGGCGGGCCCGTGGCGGACCTGCTGTGCTCGCACAGCGCCGTGCACAGCCCGTTGTTCGGGGTCCAGGCGCTCGCGGGCGTGCGGTTGCTGATGCTGTCGGGCAAGGCGCCGGAGCTCAGCCGGCGGTTCGCCAGCGCGCAGGCCGCCGCGATGAGCGGCGAGTCGGACTCGCCGGCGCTGCTCACGTGGCTGGCGGCGCGGGACGCGATCGTCGAGAACCCCGGCGAGGTCCTGGCCGCGCTCGACCGGACGGTGCAGCAGCACCAGCCCAAGACCGCCGGGTTCCTGCTGCGCGGGCTGACGATGATCGGCGCGCCGAAGGTGCGGCTGCTCGAGCTCGGGGCGTGCGCGGGGCTGAACCTGATCCTCGACCACTACCGCTGGTTCGGGCTCGGCTGGGAGTGGGGCGACAAGGACTCGCCGGTGCGGCTGGCGGCGACGGGGCCGCAGCCGCCGCGGCTGGAGATCGTCGACCGGGCCGGCTGCGACCTGCAGCCGCGCGACCCGGCCGACCCGAAGCACGCCATGATCCTGCAGTCGTTCATCCCGCCGGAGCACGACTCGCTGCGGTGGGACCTCGACGACGCCATCGACCTCGCCGCCAAGGTGGGCGTGAAGGTCGCGCGGTCCCCCGCCGGGCGGTGGCTGCGGGAGAACCTCGTGCCGCCGGAGGGCCGCGGCACGTACACGGTGGTCTGGCACAGCTCCTTCTGGTCCTACCTCACCGAGGACGAGCGCCACGAGATCGAGACGACGCTGACGGCGGCGGCCGGCTCGATGCCTCTCGCGCGCGTCGCCTACGAGTCGACTGATTTTCGCTCGAACCCCCGTCTGACGGTCACCATCTACAGCTAGCGTGCGCCGGCGTGAAAACGATTCGCGCCTCCCTGCTGGCCGTCGCACTCTTCACCACGGCCCTCACCGCGCCCGCCCACGCCGCCGTGTCCGACCACGACCTGGCGTCGCACTGGGCGCCGGTGCACCACCAGGACACCGACGACTCCGACGCCGACGCCGACTACCTGTCCACTGTGGATTTCGACGGCAACTGGAACACCTCGGACAACTGGGAGAACCAGACCCAGCTCGCCAAGCTCACCGGCGCCTCCTACTACTCCGTGGTCGAGACGCCCACGCACTGGTTCCTCGTCTACAGCTTCTTCCACCCGCGCGACTGGGACGACCAGCCGGACCCGTTCGGCACGAGGACGCACGAGAACGACCTGGAGGGCGTGCTGCTCGTCGTCCGCAGGGACACCGGGTTCGGCAGGCTCGAGGCCGCGATCACCGTGGCGCACAGCGACTTCTACTCCTACGTGCCCGCCGGCTCGCCGTTCCGCAGCGGCGCCGAGACCGTCGACGGCACGTTGCTGCTGGTCGGCGGCCGTCCCGCCACGTGGCAGGAGGCCAAGGGCCACGGCCTGTACCGCTGGGACGGCACCGACTTCCCCGGCGGCGACGGCGTGGTCTACTTCCCCGCCGCCACGGGCGAGGTCCCGTCGGGCGGCAACGACCGGAACGTCGGCTACCGCCTCGTGAACACCTTCGACCCGAACGGCATGTGGGCGCGCCGCAACAACTCCGAGACGTTTTCGTCTTTCGGCACGTTCCGCGGTGACAACGGCAAGGACAACGCCGCCAACGCGCCGTGGGGCTGGGACGACCAGAACGACGGCGCGATCCACCGCGGCTACCTGGCCACGGACCCGGCGCTGGTGGTCGACCGCTACTTCTCGGGCAAGGGCGACTTCAGCCTCACCTACACGCGCAACGCCTTCCGCTGACACACCAACGCCTTCTGCCGGCCGCGTCGGGCGGTGACGGGTCATCCGTTCGCGCGTCCCCTGTCCGAGGTGCGCCTCCCTCGTCAGGTGGCCGCCGACATCGGCGCAGGCAGACGGCTTGTCGCCCATTCAGCTAGGAGATGTCCCGCATGTTTTTCACCGTCCACCCCGGCTACTCCAAACAGCGCAACGAGGTCGTTCCGCTGTGGGGAGGTGCTCGATCGCGGAACACCCGCGCGACGGTGGGCGGCGAAGTCCTGTCCCCGGCTCGAACGTCAACCCCGCGGCCCGGACGCCGATCGACTCCGGGTCGTGGAGGGACACCTCGGCCGGATGACCGGCACGCCTCCACTTCCCAGAGGTTGTCGTCAAGAGAGGAAGAACATGCGCAAGAACGTCAAATCAGGCCTTCTGGCCGCGGCTGTGGCCACAGGCCTCGTGCTGGCGGGTGGATCGACCGCCAGTGCCGACATCAGCGCCTTCCACCCGTTCAAGATCGGCGGCGCAGGACATCACCCGATGTCCGCGGAGTGGTTCAGTCTCGAGGCCGCGGCATCGGCCGTGGGCGGGCACGGCGCGCACTCCGGCCACGGGGGCGACGCGGCTGCCACGAACAACGCGACGAGCGGGGACTCGGGTGAGTCCGGCGACTCCGGCTCCACCGGGCACAACTCCGCGCTGGTGATGTGCGTGCACTCGAAGTGCCAGACCGGGACCAACTCGGGCAACTCGGGCAGCACGTCCACGGGCAACACCGGCGACGCCATCAACACCAGCAACACCCACGGCGGCAACACCGGCCACGGCGGCAACGGTGGCAACGCCGACGCCGCGGCGAACAACTCGGTCTCGGCCAACTGGGAAGAGGACGACGAGGAAGCCGACGAGGAAGAGGACAAGAGCGCCCCTGGCCACCACCACCACGGGGACGCGGCCGACAGCGACGCCACGGCCACCGCGACGGGCGGCAACGGCGCGCCTTCCGGTGAGGGCGGCGACGCCTCCAGCACCAACAACGCCACCTCCGGCGACAGCGACGACTCCGGTGACTCCGGCGACACCGGCCACAACTCGGCGACCGTGATGTGCGTGCACTCCGCCTGCCTCACCGGCACGCACTCCGGCGACTCGGGCAGCACGTCCTCGGGAAGCACCGGCGACGCGATCAACATCAGCAACACCCACGGCGGCAACACCGGCAACGGTGGTAACGGCGGCAACGCCCACGCAACGGCGGCGAACACCACCGCGATCGAGTCGGACGACGACGCCAAGGCCCCGCACGGCGGCGTGGACAGCGACGCCACGGCCACCGCGACGGGCGGCAACGGCGCGCCTTCCGGTGAGGGCGGCGACGCCAACAGCACCAACAACGCCACTTCCGGCGAGAGCGACGACTCGGGCGACTCCGGCGACACCGGCCACAACTCGGCGACCGTGATGTGCGTGCACTCCATCTGCCTCACCGGCACGCACTCCGGTCACTCCGGTGACACCTCCACGGGGAACACCGGCGACGCGATCAACGCCAGCAACACCCACGGCGGCAACACCGGTCACGGCGGCCACGGCGGCAACGCCCACGCAGCGGCCACGAACCTGCTCGAGGCGGTGAACGACTGACCACGACCCCCTGAAGCGATCATGCGCGAAGCGGGTGGGACCGAGTCCCACCCGCTTTCCCCGCGCGACAGGGGTTCTAGGCCGCGCGCGGGTAGAGCCGCGCCATTCCCGGAGGCGCGGCGAACGGCGCCCACGTGCCCTCCGCCTGCGCCAGCCGGTCCGCGACGACCCACAGCACGCTCGAGTTGAAGCCGTAGCCCAGGTGCGAGGACGACACCTGCACGTTCTCCCTGCCCGGTCCCGGTTCCTCGACGCACGACTCCCACGACACGATGCCGTCGGTCTTCGAGTAGATCGACGTGGCGGGCACCGGGATCGGCGGCCTCGTCGCCTCCGGCGGCGGGAACTCGTCCTTCGGGATGTGCAGACGTGAGAACAACGCGAACGCGGGCATCGCCCGCGACTGCACGGGATCGCTCATGTTGTACGGCGACCCGAGCGTGATCACCTGGCGGACGCGGTGCGGGTGGTCGCGCGCCATCTCACGCGCGAAGATCCCGCCCAGCGACCAGCCCACGATCGACACGGGCCCGCCGAACTCGTCGGACACCTTCTTCACCAGGGCGTGCATGCCGTCGACGGCCTTGCGCGTCGGCCCGATGTTGCGGCCGAGGCCCCACGGGTTCACCCGGTAGCCCAGACCGGACAGGAAACGGCGCAGCATCACCGTGGACGAGTCGGCCGCGCCGAGGCCCGGGAACACGAGCACCGGGTGCCCGTCCCCCGCGGGAGCGCCCTTGAGCATCGACCGCGTGGCCACGAACCCGCTGACGTCCAGGGCGCAGCGGGTGGGCTCGGTGAGGTACCAGAAGAGACCGGGCGCCGAGCCTCTGACGAGGTGCAGGCGAGAGGCAGCAGGATCTTCGAAGACCTCGTCCGGAACAGCAGCGGACATAGGAGCCTCCCCACACGTCGACAACCCCGAGCCGGCGCCCCGGGCGGCTTCGCCCAGTGGGTCCATGATGTTTCGTGATCGATCTTTTAGCCAGCACTTTCGAGTCTCGATTCGCCACCCGGATGTAACGCGTCGGCAACCTCACAGCTGTGCAGTGCCTCTCACCTGCATGGACGTCGATCGGGACGCACAAGCTCCTCTACTGTTCCCCGAGTGGATCGCATGAGCTCCCTGGACGCCGGCTTCTACTTCATCGAGGACGAGAACGTGCCGATGCACGTCGGTTCCGTCCTGGTCTTCGACGGCCCGGTGCCGTCCTACGGTGACGTGATCCGCCTCTTCCTGGCGCGCATGGACCAGGTGCCGCGCTACCGGCAGAAGGTGAAGGCGCTGCCGTTCCACGTCGGGCGTCCGGTCTGGGTCGACGACGACCACTTCAACATCCTCTACCACGTGCGCCACACCGCCGTGCCGGCGCCGGGCGGCGAGGACCAGCTGCGCAACCTCGCGGGCCGGATCTTCGCGCAGAGGCTCGACGGCTCGAAGCCGTTGTGGGAGGCGTGGCTCGTCGAGGGTCTCGAGGGCGGCCGCTGGGCGATCATCTCCAAGGTCCACCACTGCATGATCGACGGCGTGTCCGGTTCGGACATGCTGCAGCTCGTGCTCGACTTCCGGCGGGACGGCGAGCTGCCGGAGCCCGCGGAGTGGACGCCGCGGCCGCAGCCCTCGACGCTCGACCTGGTCGTCGACGGCGTGCGCGACGCCGTGGTGACGCCGGTGCAGCACCTGTCGGCGTTGCCGGCGATCGCGCGCAACGTCCGGTCCCTCAGCGAGATCGTGGACTTCGGCAAGTCCGTTCTCGGTTCTCTTCCCGGTACGGCACGTCGCTTGGTGACGCGCGCGGCGACGTCGCTGAACGGTCCTATCGGGCCACACCGCCGCTGGGTGTGGGCGCGGGCGAACCTGGCGGAGATCAGGCAGATCCGCGCGGTCGCGGGCGGCACCGTCAACGACGTCGTCCTGGCGGCGGTCACGCGCGGTTTCCGCGACCTGCTGGAGAAGCGCGGCGAGCTGACCGAGGGCATGGTCGTGCGGACCATGGTGCCCGTGTCGATGCGCAAGGCCAATCAGCACAACGAGCTGAACAACCGCGTCAGCGCCGTGCTGGTGAACCTGCCCGTGGGCGAGGCGGACCCGGTAAAACGCCTCGCGTCGATCCGCTCGCAGATGGACGACCTGAAGAGCTCGCGCCAGGCCGCCGGCGCCGACGTCATCACGAACCTGTCGAACTTCGCCGCGCCGACGCTGATGGCCCTGGGGTCGCGGACCGCGATGCGGTTCCCGCAGCAGATCCTGCAGACCGTCACCACGAACGTCCCCGGTCCGCGCATCCCGCTCTACATGCTCGGCCGGCCGCTGGTGGAGATGTTCCCGTACGTGCCGGTCGCCTCGACGATCCGGATCACCGTCGGCATCTTCTCCTACCTCGACCGGTTCACGTTCGGCATCAACGCCGACTTCGACGGCGTGCCGGACGTGCAGCTGCTCGCGGACGGCATCCGCGCGGGCTTCGACGAGATGGTCGCGCTGGCCGCGGAGGCGGTGGACAACGGCGTGAAGCCGGGGACGACGGCCTGAGGCGTGAGCCCGGTCAGCCGGCGCCGGTGGTCAGGCGGTTGGCCTCCATCCAGTCGAGGACGCGTTCGGACACGACCTCGGGGATCTCCATCTGGGGCACGTGACCGATGCCCTCGTACTCGTCGTAGCGCCAGTGCGGATGCTTGCGCGCCACGTGCCGGGCGGCGACGACGTTGACGAGCCGGTCGCGGTCGCCGCTCATCAGGAACACGGGCACGCGGATCTTCGCCATCGCCGCGAAGTAGGCGGCGCGCTTGGACGTCGTGAAAACGGTGCTGCGCGCGGCGGCGAGGAACGCCTTGTCGAGGCCGTCGACCTTGGCGCGCTCGCCGATCAGGTGCTCCGACGCCTGCTTGAGCTCCTCGGGGATGGCCGACGGGTCGGCGCAGCACAGTTCGAGGACGCGCTCCACCTGGCGGCGCGCGGAGGCGGTCCGCGACCTCGCGAGGAACCGCTCGCCCAGGCCCGGCACCGAGTACAGGAAGAACGTGCCGAGCATCGTCGGGTCCGGCCGCGTCCCGAACACCATCGGCAGCGCGGGGTCGACCAGCACCAGTCCCCGGACCCGCTCCGGGTGCGCGGCGGTCTGGAAGAGCGAGATCATCCCGCCCATCGAGTTGCCGACCAGGACGACCGGCTCACCGGCGACCTCGTCGAGGAAGCGGCCGAGCAGCTCCGTGTTCGCCTGGACCGTGGTCTCGCGGCCCTCGGGGTGGGTCAGCCCGTGCCCGGCCAGGTCCACGGCCATGACGCGAGCCCTGCGCGCGAGCAACGGCGCCAGCAGCACCCAGTTGAGGTGAGACCCGCCCAGCCCGTGCACGAGGACGATCCGCGGGCCGTCGGCCGGCCCGCCGAAGTCGACCCAGTGCACGGGTCCGCCGAGGTCTGCGTGGTGGCTGGTGCCGCCGAAGTTCGCCACAGTCGTCATACCAACCAGTATGTCGGTTGAACCGACCGGCTGGTAGCGGCCAGCGGACGAATCACCTCCAGGGCGTCGCCACCTGGCACCGGTCCCTCCCCCCGCGCAGGTCGCCCTGGATGATCGTGCCGCTGTCGGGTTCGAAGTAGCACGACTCCCCCATCTGCGAACTGGTGCCGAGGAGCTTGCCGCCGGAGTCGTACGCCCTGATGACCGGCCCCGCGTCGTTCTGCGGGACACCCCAGTCCGGCGGGTAGTACAGGCGGGCGGCGTAGGTGCCGTTGACGATCCTGGCCTCGATCGTGCGGTCGTCGGCGGAGATCGTCACCTTCGCGACACCGCTGCCGACCCGTCCCGCGGCGGTGCGGTAGCCGGGCCGTCCCGCGTCGCCCGGCAGCCGGGTCCGGTCGCCCCCGGCCTTCGCGCCGACGTCCTCGACGGAGAAGTGGCCGGGCAGCCACCGCGGGTTCACCCGCCTGATCCCCGAGCGGTACTCCACGCCCGCCTGGCCGAGGTCGCAGGTCAGCGACTCGTTGTCGGCGTAGAGCAGCGCCCACGCGGTCTCCTCGCGCCGCAACTGGTAGAGCTTCGCCCTGCCGACGACGCCCGCGGCCCGCGCGCAGCCCTCCTCGATCGCCGCGACCACGTCCGGTGGCACCCCCGGCTCCGCCTCCGCGGGCGTGGTCTCGACCGGTGGCGAGGTGGTGACCTGGACGGCGGGGACCGGCTCCGGCCCCGGCCGCAGGCTCGCCACGCTGGCGACGACGGCGGCCACCGCGGCGGTGCCGGCGAGGACGGGGACGAGCAGCCTGCGGGACCGGCGGCCGCGGACCGCCCGCTCGAGGTCGGCCCGGATGCGCGCCTGACGTCCGGGCGGCAGGTCGCGGGTGGGCGGGAGCATGCTGGTCATCGGTCCTCCCCGGTGTGCACGAGCTCGCGGTGCTGCTGGAGCTTCGACTTGGCCTTGCTGACCCGCGCCCGCACGCTGCTCTCGGTGATGCCGAGGACAGCCGCCGCGTCCGCGTACGACACCCCGGACCACACGCACAGCGCGAGCGCCTCGCGTTCGTTGCGCGGCAGCTCCGCCACGGCGGCGAGCACCTCCCTCATCCGCCGCTGGTCGTCCAGCCGCTCCGCCACCAGGTCCGCGTGGTCGGGCACCGGCGGCTCCTCGCCGACGCGCCGCAGGGTGCGGAGCCGCCTGCCGAGCGACCGCTGGCCGTTGCGCACCACGTTCGTCGCCACCGCGAGCAGCCACGGCAGGGCCGAGTCGCGCTCCAGCCGCACGTCCGCCCGCTTGCGCCAGGCAGCAGGAACGTCGCCTGCAGGTGGTCCTCGGCCTCGGCCCAGGACGCGGTCAACCGGAAGCAGTGGTTGTAGACCGCCCGGGCGTGCCGGTCGAACAGCACCCCGAAGGCGTGCGCACCGCCCCCGGCGGCCCGCGACCACAACTCGCGGTCGTCCGGGTCTTCGCTCGTCATACCTGTTCGTGTCCGCCCGCCCGGCTCGTGTTGGCACCGGGCTCAAGCCGGCGCTCGTCGCGCTACGCGCGCAACCGCAGCCGGTTGTCCGGGTCCTCGGCGGTGACGGTCACCAGGAAGTAGGCGGCCTGCGCGCAGGCCGTGTTCGCGCCGCCGGTGAGCCGGACGTCGAGCACGTCGCCCGTCAGCACCGGCACCGCGCCGGTCTCCGCGCAGCCGGGCTCGACGAACGCGAAGGTCCTGGTGCCGGCGGCCCGCGGGCGGGTCAGCAGTTCGCGGGCCCGCTCGTCGTCCCCGGCGGAGACCTGCCCCAGCGCCCGGTAGGTCGCGTCGCCGATGTCGCCGGTCAGTTCCGCCGCCTCGGGTGGTGTCCCGCGCAGCGCGCCCAGCTTCACGAAGCCGCTGATCGCGGGCTCGGCGGGCCCGGTGCACGCGGCCAGCAGGAGCAGGACGACGGCCATCGTGGTGCGCATGCGGTTTGGACGGCGGGGAGGGCGGTTCGGTTTCCCGCGCCCACCACCGGGTTCCGTGCGGCAGCGCGCTACCCGTGGGACGGGTGGCCGTACAACCCGGCGCCGGCGATCTCCAGCGACGTGAGGAACGCGGCCGAGGCCTCGTAGGAGGCCTCGACCAGCTCCGCCGTGTGCGAGAAGTCCAGCGGTGTCACGGCCTGCACGGGCGGGCCCGGCAGGTACAGCACCGGCGCCTGCCGCGAGGCCAGCTCGACCTCCAGCACGGCCTGGTTGCGCATCCCCAGCGTCGCCCAGAAGAGCAGCGTCTCGGCGAGCGTCGCCGGCACGGCCGGCAGGTGGCCGGGGAACGCGCAGTCCAGCACCACCAACGACTTCGCGCCCATCGCGAGGGCCTGCCGGATCGGCACGTTCGCCAGCACGCCGCCGTCGTAGAGCACGCGCTCCCCGATGCGCACGGGCGGGTAGACGCCCGGAATGGCCGCGCTGGCGAGGATCGCGGGGGCCAGTTCGCCCTCGGTGATGTTCACGGCCTCACCGGTCACGCAGTCCACCGACACCGCGCCGAAGGGCAGCACCAGGTCGCCGAACGACGTCACCCCGTCGAGCCCCTCGGCCAGCACGTGCGCCAGGCCGGTGTTCGGGAAGAGGTAGGTCTTGTTGGTGCGCAACGACCTCAGCTGCGCGAGCGGCCCGCCGGGGAACACCCGCTGCCGCGTCATGCCCTCCCACAGCACGGCCAGCCGTTCCGCGGCCTTGTCCGGGTCGAGGGCGAGCAACGAGCCGTTGACCGACCCGACCGACGTGCCGACGACCAGGTCGGGCGTCACCCCGTGCTCGCGCAACGCGCGCAGCATGCCGACCTGGCCCGCGCCGAGGCTTCCCCCACCGCCGAGCACGAAGGCGACCGGTCCTGGAAGTTCGATCGTCACGTCCGGTGATCCTAGAGCTGACCAGCGCGAAGGGCTTATTTCGGTCTACACTGAAGGTACTGAGTGGACCAGGAGCGGGATCGCCATCTCCTCCCTGGTCCGCGCCCCGTGGAACCCCCTCAGGCCGTTCCAGCTCGGCTCCGCCTGGCCCCGCAGCAGCACCGCGGTGCCCTTCATCGCCACGACGACGTCCCCGATGCGGTCGGCCGCGAGCGGGCCGACCGGGCCGAACCACCCCGCCTGCACCGCGTCCTCGCGCGTCAGCACGTCCGCCCTGTCACCGAGGAACTCCCGCCACACCGGCAGCACCTCGGCGGTCTCGGTGTGCAGGTAGCGCACCCGCGGCTCTCCCGCGATCACGCGCACTCCTTGCCACAGCAGCGGTTCCGTGTCGAAGTCGATCCGCTCCCCCGCGGTGATCATGCCGTGGTCCGCCGTGACGACGAACAGCGAGCCGGCGGGCAGGCGCGACGCGATCCGCGACGCCAGCGCGTCGACGAACTCCAGCTGCATCACCCACTCCGGCGACCCCGGCCCGTAGAAGTGCCCGATCGTGTCCAGGTCTGGGTGGTAGGCGTAGCAGAACGAGCGGTCCTGCCCGACCGCCGCGACCGCCCCCAGCGCGAGGTCGCCGAACCCGGCCACGCCGCGGAACCACGACCCGCGCAGCACGGCCCGCGTCAGGCCGCTGCCGCGGTGGGCGAGCGGCGCGACCGTGCTCACCGCCACCCCGGCCGCCGCGGCGCGCTCGAACACGGTCGGGTGCGGCTGGACGACCTCGGGCACGAGCGCCTTGCGCAGGTCGTGGCGGTGGTCCCCGGCGCGGGACCAGGTCAGCGAGTTGAGCACCTCCTCGCCGACCGAGAACGTGTAGCCGACGATGCCGTGCTCGCCCGAGAGCAGCCCGGTGCCGACCGAGGCGAGGCTGGTGGCGGTGGACGACGGGAACCCGGCGTCGATCGACCGGTCGGTCAGCGAGGAGAGGAACGGCGCGTGCGCCGCGTGCGTGCGCAACAGCTCGTGGCCGAGACCGTCGACGAGCAGCAGGACGACACGCCGGGCCGGTGGCAGGCCGAGCGTGTTGTCGGCACCAGGAACCTCCAGGCCCGACAGCAGTGATGGGACGACCGCGGCGATGGTCATGAAGGACACCGTGCCACGTCGAATCGGGCAGCGGGCAGAATGGCGCGCTGTGACAACGCTCATCCACCAGAAGATCGCTGACGAGCTCGGCGTGGCCGCAGGCCAGGTCGGCTCTGCTGTCGAACTGCTCGACGGTGGCGCGACCGTCCCGTTCGTCGCCCGCTACCGCAAGGAGGCGACCGGCGGTCTCGACGACGCCCAGCTGCGCACGCTCGAGGAACGCCTCGGCTACCTGCGCGAACTGGAGGAGCGCCGGGCGGCCGTCCTCAACTCGATCCGCGAGCAGGGCAAGCTGGACGACGCCCTGGAAGCGCAGATCCTCGCCGCCGACTCGAAGGCGCGGCTCGAGGACCTCTACCTGCCGTACAAGCAAAAGCGCCGCACGAAGGCCCAGATCGCGAAGGAAGCGGGCCTGGAGCCGCTGGCCGACGCCCTCCTGGGTGATCCCACCCTGCACCCGCAGGAACAAGCCGCCAAGTTCGTCGACCCCGCCAAGGAGGTCGCCGACGCGACGGCCGCCCTGCAGGGCGCGCGGGCCATCCTGGTCGAGCGGTTCGGCGAGGACGGCGACCTGATCGGCGAGCTGCGCGAGCAGATGTGGACGCGCGGCCGCGTCGTCTCCAAGGTCCGCGAGGGCAAGGAGACCGAGGGCGCCAAGTTCGCCGACTACTTCGAGTTCGACGAGCCGTTCGCGAAGCTCCCGTCGCACCGCATCCTCGCGCTGTTCCGCGGCGAGAAGGAGGAGGTCCTCGACCTCGTCCTGGAGCCGGAGGAGCCCGTGCAGGAGGGTCCGTCGTCGTTCGAGGTGCGCATCGCCGCCCGCTTCGGCATCGACGACCGCGGCCGCCCGGCGGACAAGTGGCTCACCGACACCGTTCGCTGGGCGTGGCGGACCCGCATCCTCGTGCACCTCGGCATCGACCTGCGCGGCCGTCTGCGGAGCTTCGCCGAGGACGAGGCCGTCAAGGTGTTCGCCTCGAACCTGCGCGACCTGCTGCTGGCCGCCCCGGCCGGCACGCGCGCCACGATGGGCCTCGACCCCGGCTACCGCACCGGCGTGAAGGTCGCCGTCGTCGACGCCACCGGCAAGGTCGTCGCGCACGGCGTGATCCAGCCGCACGTGCCCGCGAACCGCTGGGACGAGTCGATCGCGAAGCTCGCGGCCTGGGCCAAGCAGCACAACGTCGACCTGATCGCGATCGGCAACGGCACGGCCTCCCGCGAGACCGACAAGCTCGCCGCCGACCTGATCAAGCGCCACCCCGAGCTCGGCCTCACCAAGATCGTGGTGTCCGAGGCGGGCGCGTCGGTCTACTCGGCGTCGGCCTACGCCTCCTCGGAGCTGCCGGACCTCGACGTGTCGATCCGCGGCGCCGTCTCGATCGCGCGCCGCCTGCAGGACCCGCTCGCCGAGCTCGTGAAGATCGACCCGAAGTCGATCGGCGTCGGCCAGTACCAGCACGACCTGGCCGAGTCGAAGCTGTCGCGGTCCCTCGACGCGGTGGTCGAGGACTGCGTGAACGCGGTCGGCGTCGACCTCAACACCGCGTCCGTGCCGCTGCTGACCCGCGTCTCCGGCATCACCGCCGGTCTGGCGGAGAACATCGTGCTGCACCGGGACCAGAACGGCCCGTTCCGCACGCGGGCGGCGCTGAAGAACGTGGCGCGGCTCGGCCCGAAGGCGTTCGAGCAGTGCGCGGGCTTCCTCAAGATCCGCGGCGGCGACGAGCCCCTCGACGCCTCCTCGGTGCACCCCGAGGCGTACCCGGTCGTGCGGAAGATGCAGAGCGCCGCGGGCGCCGAGCTCATCGGCAACACCGCGGTGCTGACGAAGCTGCGCCCGGAGCAGTTCGTGGACGAGAAGTTCGGTCTGCCGACCGTCACGGACATCCTGCGCGAGCTGGAGAAGCCGGGCCGCGACCCGCGCCCGGCGTTCAAGACGGCGACCTTCGCGGACGGCGTCGAGAAGATCGCCGACCTCAAGCCCGGCATGGTGCTGGAGGGCGTCGTGACGAACGTGGCCGCGTTCGGCGCGTTCGTCGACATCGGCGTGCACCAGGACGGTCTCGTGCACATCTCCGCCCTGTCCGACAACTACGTGAAGGACCCGCGCGACGTCGTGAAGTCCGGTGACGTGGTGCGGGTGAAGGTGCTGGAGGTCGACGAGGCCCGCAAGCGGATCGGCCTGACGCTGCGGCTGACCGACGAGCCGGGCAAGCCCGCCCCGAAGCAGGGCGGTGGCGGCGGTGGCCGTGACCGCGGTGGCCGTCCGCAGCAGCGCGGCGGCCAGCAGCGCGGCGGTGGTCAGCGCACCTCGCCGGCGCCGGCGACCGGGTCGATGGCGGACGCGCTCCGCAAGGCCGGGTTCGGCAAGTAGGACAACGGGGAACGGCTCCTCCCGGCGTGCGGGAGGAGCCGTTCCCCGTTCGGCGTCTACTTGGCGCGGGTGCCCTTGAGCTTCACGAGCTCCGACTCGAACAGCTCCTCCACGGTCGTGAGACCGCCGGGCGCCTTGGAGTCGACCTTGGTGATGTAGGACTGCGTGGCGGAGGGCCTGCCCACCAGCGAGTACCGCAGCGGCCCGGTCAGGCCCTGGGTCTCCAGGCCGTTGGTGTCCTGGAAGGCCTTCAGCACGCCGTCGCGCGTGAGGTCGCCTTCCTCGCAAGCCTTCTCCACGACGGAGAGGAACACCTTCGCGACCGTGTAGCCGTGGTCGACGTAGATCGCGGGCTTGTCGTTGGGGTAGTACTGGTTGAACGCCGCCGCCACCTCGCGCGGGCCGGGCTGGCTGCCGGTGAACGGCGCCACCGACGTCACCACGGACACCTGCTTCTCCACGGCGGGGCCGACGGGCGACTCGAGGATCGCGGTGTCGAAGCCGACCACGTTCACCATGAACGGCACCTCCCACTTCAGCGCGGCGGCGACGCCGACGGCGGCCGCGGTCTGCGCGGGGGTGGTGCTCAGCATGACGGCCTTGGCGCCCGCGGCCTTCAGGGCGGCGATCTGCTGGCTGAGGTCGGCCGTGGTCTCGCCGATCGGCTGCTCGGCGATCCTCATGTTCCACTGCGTGCCGACGAACCGGCTGCCTTCCACGGCGTTGTCGCCGTAGCTGCCCTGGGCGTAGATGTGGCCGACGGTGTCGCCCTCCTTGATGACACCGCGGCGCTTGTAGTGGTCGAGCCCGTTGATGACGTCGAGGTCGTAGGTCGTGCCGACGATCATCATGTGCGGGTTGCCGAGCAGCGACGCGGCCCACGAGGCGGGGGCGGTCAGCGTGCGGGTCTGCATGAGGTCGGGCTCGATCGCGGCGGTCATCGGCGTGCCCGCGAGCTCCAGCAGCCCCAGGACCTGGGGTTCGAGGTCGAAGTAGGCGTCGAGCGCCTTCTGCACGTCGTACGCGTGGTCCTTCTGCTTGAGCTCGATCTTGCGGCCGCAGATGCCACCGCGGTCGTTGACCTGCTTCAGGTAGAGGTCGTAGCCCTTCATGCGGGTCAGCGCGGAGGCTTTGAACGGCCCGGTCATGTCCGTGAGGATGCCGAGCGAGATCGTGTCGTCGGTAACGCCCGGCCCGGTCCTGACCCGGGTCTTCGCCTCGTCCTTCGCGCCGCAGCCGGCCACGAGGACAGCGAGCGCCAGGGCGGCGGTGGGCAGTACGCGGCGGAGGGGCATGCAGAGGTCCTTGTCGGATGATCGGGGCGTACTAAGCGGTAGCTCAGTATCGAGCGGGGCCTCACGCAATGGCCCCTTATGTGCTACGGAACACAGCCTCGTAAGGTTCATGTGTCTACCGTTCGACTACGGAGTGTGCTAGCCCTTCGGTGCCGAACGAAATGAGATACGCGTGATCGGGCACATCGCGGGTATCCCGGCAGGGTGAAAATCGTCGTCACCGGTGGCTCGGGCAACGTCGGCACGGCGCTTCGCCGCCATCTGGAGTTCGAGGACGCCGGTGTCGACGTGCGCACCCTCTCGTCGTTGCGCGACGCGTTCCGCGGCGCCGACGTCGTGGTGCACCTGGCGTGGGCGATCAAGCCCACGAATCGCGAGACCAACGTCGACGGCAGCGAACACGTGCTGGCCGCGTGCGTGCAGGAGGACGTCGGCCACCTGGTCATCGCCTCCTCGGTCGCGGCGTACGGCCCGGCGCGGCGCTGGTCGAGGGTCGACGAGTCGTGGCGGCTGACGGGCATCGCCGGCAACACCTACAGCGCGCACAAGGTACGGCTGGAGGAGATGATCAGCCGCTACCCGCTGCCGTGCAGCGTGATCCGGCCGTGCGGCATCGGGCAGGCGTCCGCGGCCCGGCAGATCCGCCGCTGGCTGTTCAGCCCGCTGCTCCCGCCGAAGCTGCTGCCCTACCTGCCGATCCCGCTGTGGAACGACCTGCGCCTGCAGCTCGTGCACGCCGACGACGTGGCGCGCGCGATCGTGGAGATCGTGCGCCGCAAGGCTTTGGGCCCTTTCAACCTCGCCGCCGAGCCGGTGCTGACCGCGCCGATGATCGCCGAGCGCGTCGGCGCCGCCCGGTTGCCGGTGCCGTACCCCGTGGTCGAGAAGCTCGCGGGCGCGACAGCCCGTCTCGGGCTGCAACCGTTGACGCCGGAATGGGTCCGGATGGCCGATCAGGCTCCGCTCGTGCGGACCACACGGGCACACGAAGATCTGGAATGGTGGCCTGAGCACGACGCGCGTGACGTGTTGCGCGAGGTCGTCGACGCAATGGGAGGGCGTGCGTGAACGAGGTGGATGCGGTCGTCATCGGCTCCGGCCCCAACGGCCTGGTCGCCGCGGCCCTGCTGGCGGACGCGGGCTGGGACGTGCTCGTGCTGGAGCAGCGCGACACGGTCGGTGGTGCCGTGACGTCCGCGGAGATCACCGCACCGGGCTTCACGAACGACGTCTACAGCGCGTTCTACCCGCTCGGCCTCGGATCGCCCGTCCTCGGCGCGCTGAACCTCGACGTGCAGTGGGAGCACGCACCCGCCGTGCTCGCCCACGTGCTGCCGGACGACCGTGTCGCGCTCCTCTCCCGCGACGTCGAGGTCACCGCCAAGTCCGTCGGCTCGTTCGCCGACTCGGACGCCGAAGCCTGGCAGGCGACGTTCGCGCAGTGGCAGCGGATCCGCGACAGCGTGCTGGACAGCCTGCTGCGCCCCTTCCCGCCCGCGCGCGGCGGGATGTCGTTGCTGCGCAAGCTGGGCCTGGGCGACACGCTGCGCCTGACACGGCTGCTGACGCTGCCCGTGCGCCGTCTGGGCGAGGAGCTCTTCTCCGGCGAGGGCGCGCGGGTGTTGTTCGCGGGCAACACGATGCACTCCGACCTGGGCCCGGACCAGGCCGGCGGCGCGGGCTTCGGGTGGCTGCTCGCCATGCTCGCCCAGGACGTCGGCAACCCGGTCCCCCGCGGTGGCGCCGGCGAGCTGACCGCGTCCCTCGTGCGCCGTTTCGGCGGCCGCATCGAAACGGGCGCCCGCGTCACCTCGGTGCTGCACGCCCGCGGTGTCGCCGTTGGTGTGCGTCTGGAAGACGGTTCCGTTGTGCGCGCACGCCGAGCCGTCCTGGCCGACGTGCCCGCGCCCCGGCTCTACCTCGACCTGATCGGCGCCGACGCGCTGCCGCCGAAGCTCGCCGAGGACCTCACGCGGTTCCAGTGGGACGGCGACACGATCAAGGTGGACTGGGCGCTGTCGGGCCCGATCCCGTGGCGCAACGCGGAAGCCTCGCAGGCGGGCACCGTGCACCTCGGCGGCGACGTCAACGGCCTCGCGACCACCGCCCACGAACTGGCGTGCGGCAAGGTGCCGCGCAACCCGTTCATGATCGTGGGCCAGATGACGACGAGCGACCCGACCCGCTCCCCCGCCGGCACCGAGGCCGCCTGGGCCTACACGCACGTGCCGCTGGGCGGCAACTGGTCGCAGGACAGGCTGAAGCGCCGCGCCGACCGCCTGGAGCTGATGATCGAGGAACGCGCCCCGGGCTTCCGCTCGCGCATCGTCGGCCGCTCGGTGCTCGGCCCGGCCGAGATCGGCTCGGTCAACGGCGGCACCGCGGCCATCCACCAGCAGCTGGTGTTCCGGCCGGTGCCGGGGCTCGGCCGCGCGGACACGCCGTTCGACCGGCTGTACCTGACCGGGTCGTCGGCCTGGCCGGGCGGCGGCGTGCACGGTGCCGCGGGGGCCAACGCGGCCCGGGCGGCGCTGGCGCGGTGGGGCGTGGCGGGCGGGCTGTACAAGGCCTTGGTCCAGGGCGCCCACAGGGCGATCTACACCTGAGCCAGGCTCTGCCGGTACTCGGCGGCCTCCGGTTCGAGGACGTACTCGAGCATCTGACCCGAGTGCTTCTTCAGCAGCTCCCGCACTTCCTCGGGCGTGGCGTAGAAGAACTCGCGGCGCATGTTCACGCGGTTGACCCGCCGATCGGACAACGCCTGGTGCAGCGCCGTCTCCAGTGAGACGGCGTCGGCCGAGTAGTGCAGGATGTGCGTGTCGTAGCGGAACGGCACCGACGCGTCGCCGAGCTCCAGCACGCGGTCTTCGGGGTGCAGCCGCCGGGTCATGCCGATCTTCACCATCTTCGGCCCGAACGCGCCCAGGTTGCTGATCACGTACACGTAGCCGGCCCTGATGTTGGCCTCGCGCTGGTGCACGCCGTCGATACCGGCGACGACCTCGTCCAGTTCGGACTGGAGCTTTTCGGCGGCGGCGTGGTCCCCCTTGGCCAGCAACGCCTGGCGGACGTTCTCCAGGTGCTTGCGCTCCTTCTCGAGCTTCTCCAGCTCGCGGCGGAACTCGGCCTGCGCCTTGGCCTCTTCGCGCAAACGCTCGCGCTCGGCGCGTTCGTTCTCCTTCTCCTCCTGCTTTTTCTGCAGGTAGTCGGCCATGAGCTCGAGCTCGAGCATGCGCAGCTCCTCGTAGCGGTCATCGATCTCGATGCTGAGCATCTTGCCGAGCTTCTCGATCGCCTCCGCCGCACGAACCAGGCGCTTCTTGGCCGCGTCGACGGATCCCGCCTTCATCACCCGGAGGCTGTTCTCCGCCTCGGCGTTGTAGGAACGCAGCATGAGCTTGCACCAGTCGGCCACCATCTTGCCGCCCTCGCGCGACGACCCGTTGAAGGTGAAGTTGCCGCTGCCCACGACCGCGGTCTTGTTGCGGATCATCTCCTTCATCGAGGCCTGAACGCGGTCGAGCTGCGCCTTGTACTGCTCGGAGTTCTCCAGCGGGTGGTGGTAGCGGAACACACCCGCGTCCTGGAACAGCAACTCGTCGGTGAAGGGCACCAGGGTTCGTTGCGCCTGCGCCAGCTCCTCCTCCAGCCGGGCCAAGCCCTGCTCGAAGCCTTTCTTCCGCAGTGCGAGGGCTTCCTCCTGAGCACGGCGTTCGGCCGCCAAGACCTGCTGCTGCGCCTGCTTCTCCGCAGCGTGCGCCTGTTGCAGACCGGCCAGCTCGGCGCGCATCCGGTCGACCTGCCCGCGCACCTGGACGTGGTCGAGGCCGCCGATCTGCCTCAGATACCCGTTGAGCTGGTCGACCTGCGCCCGCAGCCCGTCCGTGGTCTGCTCCAGGGAGACGATCTTCTTCTGCTTGCTGCCGAACACGTGGCGACTCCCTGGCACGATGACTGGTACCGGCGTCATCGCACCGCGGCGTCCGGCTGTTAGAAGATCCGGACGAACCCACCCGAACGGGGTAACTGCTGACGGGCGAGCCTGCGGGCCCGGGACGCCCGCAGGTACCCCATCACCAACCCCTCCAGGTCCGGATGCGTTGCCTCCCAACCGGAAGCCGCGTCCCCACCCCGGACCAGGGCCGTGGTCTGCCGAGCCGTCCGGGAGGAGTCGACCACCACCCCGCCGGTCTCCGGCACGAGCTCCGCAGGACCCACCAGGACCCGGTGCCCCGCCAGGACCTCCTCGATCTCCCCGGCCACCTGCACCCGCCCCTCGTCCAGCAACAGCAGGTGGTCGCACACGTCGCCGAGATCGGTGAGCAGGTGCGACGACAGCAGCACCGTCGTCCCCCGCTCCGCCACGTCGGTCATGACGATCCGCAGGGTCTCGTCGCGCGCCAGCGGGTCCAGGTCGGACAGCGGCTCGTCGAGCAGCAGCACCTTCGGCAACCGCCCCAGTGCCAGCGCGAGGGCCACCTGGGTGCGCGCCCCGGCCGACAGGGTCCGCACCCTGGCGTCCTCGTCCACACCGGCCAGCAGGTCGAGCACCTCGAAGGCGCGCTCCGCGGACCAGCGGTCGTTCATGGCGGCCCCGGCCCGCATCATCTCGCGCACGGTGAACTGCTCGTACAACGGCCGTTTCTGCGTCAGCAGGGAGACGTCGGGGTGCGTCCGCCCGCGCACCGGCGTCCCGCAGACGGTCACCTGGCCGCGGGAAGGCCGCAGCAGGCCCGCGATCAGCGACAGCAGCGTGCTCTTGCCCGCGCCGTTCGGGCCGACCAGGGCGGTGACGCTGCCCTCGGGCAACGTGAACGAGCAGTCGTCCAGGGCTCGGGTGCGCCCGAAGCGCTTCGCGACGCCCTCCACCCGCACGGGAGCGTTCATGCGCGGCTCCTAATCCACAAAGGACACTAGTAGTGCGTGCCCCGAACGTCGGTGTAGATCGCGTCGACCTCGTCGCCCGTGAGGCCCTCGTCCACCGCGCGGTCCATCCACCGCTCCAGGTCCTGGCGCAGCGGCGCGTCGGCGCGGGCGGCGTCGGTGGCGAGGGAGGCCGTGATGAACGTGCCCATGCCGCGGCGGCCTTCGACGAGGCCCTCGTGTTCGAGCTCGCGGTACGCCTTCAGCACGGTGTTGGGGTTGACCCTGGTGGCCTCCACCACCTCCCGTGCCGTCGGCAGCTTGTCTCCGGGTCCGAGCAGCCCCATCCGCATGGCCTGCTTGACCTGTGCGGCGATCTGGAGATAGGTGGACACCCCGGAGTGCCGATCGATGCGAAACTCGATCACGCCGCCCAGCATAGGTGTCCACCCGTCCACCAGCGGTCACACCTGCCTGCGCACTGCCCACGCCGAGCCCAGCACGAACAGCACCGCGAACCCCGCGAAGACCGCCGCCTCCAGCAGGTGCAGCGTCGTCGCCTGGTTGACGGGGACGAAGTCGACGTACGCCCGGGCGAGCCCGTTGGCCTTGTAGCAGGCGGCCGTGTCGACGGCGCCCTGCGCGTCGGCCTTGCCGGCGCAGTTCATCAGCGGTGCCGGATCGGCGATCACCGCGCCCCGGGCGTCGAGGTAGCCGCTCCGCACGACCAGCGGGCCGCGATCAACGAGCACGGGGCTCACCACGTCGTCGGAGACGGTCCTGGTGGGGGTGATCAGGAACTCGCGAACGCCGCTGAGCACGAACCGCGCCACGACGAACACGCCGAGCGTCAGCGTCATCGCCACGAGCGTCCGCTTGGACGCCGCGCCCGCGAACATCCCCAGCGTGCAGGCGAAGAGCGTGTAGGCGATCGGCGAGACGCCCTGGGCGTCGAAGGTCGTGAAGTAGAACGGCCCCGTCGCCAACGGACCGAGTTGCCCGGCCACGTCCAGCCAGCTGTGCACGACGAGCTGGTAGACGAGCACCACGACCAGCGGGGGCAGTGCCGAGACGACGAACTTGGCCGCCATCCAGCGCGTCCTGCTGACGGACTGGGTGAACGCCAAGGCGTGCGTGCCCTGCTCGAACTCCCGCGCGAACAACGGCGCCCCGACGAACACGCCGATCAGCGCGGGCGCCGCGAGCACCGTGCCCTGGGCGAGGTGCAGCCGGTCGAACCAGGCGCTCTGGAACTCGCTCGCCGCCCGGCCGCGGCACGACTCCAAGCCCTCGACCGTGCAGGCGAGCAGGTTGCGCGCGGTCAGGTCCGCGGTCATCGCCGCCCGCAGCAGCAAGACGGCCGCCACCGCCACGGCCAGCCCCGCCACGAGCGTGATGAACACCGGGCGCTGCTGGCGCCACACGATCCACGTCATGCCGCCACCTCCGCGCGCATGTAGGCGAGCGCGAGCCGGCTCAGCCGGTCCAGGCCGGGCTGTCCGGCGTGCGCGCGCAGCAACGACGAGACGTCACCGGCCAGCCGCACGCGGCCGTCGGCGAGCAGCACGAGGTGGTCGCACACGTCTTCCAGCTCCGCCAGCACGTGCGACGACAGCAGCACGGTGATGCCCTGCGCGCGGCACTCGTCGACCAGCGTCCGCAGCACGGCCTCGCGTGCCAGCGGGTCGAGGTCCGCGAGCGGCTCGTCGAGCACCAGCAACCGCGGCCGCTTGCCCAGCGCGAGGGCCAGGGCGACGCGCGTGCGCTGGCCGCCCGAGAGCGTGCCGGCCTTCGCCGCGAACGGCACCTGCGCGCGTTCGACCAGCCCCTCGGCGTACGCCTGGTCCCAGCCCGGGTTGGCGTGGCGGCCGAACCGCAGCGTCTCGGCCACCGTGAACTGCGGGTACAGCGGCTTGGCCTGCGTCAGGAACGCCACCGCCGGGTGCATCCCGCGCCCGGTCGGCGCGTCGCCGAACACCGAGATCCGGCCCGTCGTCGGGCGGAGCAGTCCGGTGATCATGCCCATCAGCGTGCTCTTGCCGGCCCCGTTCGGCCCGACGAGCGCCACCGTCCTGCCCGCGGGGATCTCGAGCGCGCAGTCGCGCAACGCCCAGCCCCGCGCGTACCTCTTCCCCAGGTTTTCCGCCACGACCGGCGGGTGCTCCCTCACTCGCATGGGAGCAACCGTACACCCTTTCACTAGTTATCTAGTGAAAGGGTGCTGGACGTCCCTTGGACAGCGCGTTCAAGCGCTGGAGGGTCTCCTTGTTCCGGGGGACGAGCAGCACGTCCTGCACGGCGTTCGGCATGAGCGCGGTGGGGCCGCGCACCGCCCGTTCGGTCATGTGCACCTCGGTGAGCGACTCGGAGCGCGCCCGCAGCGTGAAGGTGATCCGCGCCGCGCCCACCGGCCACAGCCGCGCGTCCAGCTCGAGCAGCTGGTTCGGCTCGCAGCGGACCACCTCGGTGGTGTCCTCGATGGTGAACGGCCACGGACCGACGCTGTGGTGGATGCGCGTGCCCTGCCGGGGCCAGCCGGCGTCGACGTCGCGGATGTGCGACGCGCCCACGACCCAGCCCGCGTAGGACCAGCCGTCGGCCAGCACGGACCACACGGCGTCAACAGGAGCTTCGACGTTCAGGGAGACCTCTGCCACGCCCTCAGGCATACCCCGCCGATCACAAAGCAATCCGGCGCGTGCGGCGAGACGCGGAGCGCGAACGTCCCGCCGAGGCGTTATGCCCTCACACCATCGAGTGATCCCACGAAACGGACGAACCCTTCGGGGTCCTCGCTCGTGGCGGACTGCTGCAAGATCACGCTGGTGGCGCCCGCCGCGGCGACCTGGGAGACGAGGTCGGTGACGAACGCGGCGTCGCGCGAGTCCGTCTCCACGTAGACGACGACCGGGTGGTCCCTCGTCGCCCGGATCGCGCGGACCTGCTCCAGGTCGGCCGAGGCGTCGAGGATGGTGCCGTCACCGATCTCACCGGCGAGGACGAGGGTCTTCATGCCGTGACCGCCGACGTGGACGGGCATCGGCGCGGCGGGCGGCCAGTCGAGCGCCACACCGGTCAGCTTCACGTACCGGCCGTCCGCGGTGACCCGTTCGCCCGCCAGCAACGCCTTCAACGCGTCCGTGTACTCGCGCAGCAACGTCAGCGGCGACGCCACCCGCGCGCCGATCTGCCCCATCCAGTCCTGCACGCCGTGGCCGACGCCGATCGTGACGCGGCCGGGGAACAACCGGTCGAGCGTCGCCGCCTCCATCGCGGTGATCGCGACGTTGCGCAGCGGCACGGGCAGCAGGCCGACGCCGACCTTCAGCCTCGAGGTCCAGGCCAGCGCGGCGGAGGCGCAGGCGATGCCGCTCTCCAGGAAGCAGTCCTCCCACAGCCACAACGAGTCCACACCGGACTCCTCGGCCGCGAGGACGACGGAACGCAGGTTCTCGGGCGGGAGCTGGGGCCGGTAGACGACGCCGAGTGTGGTCACCCGACAACTACTACCGGCCCCACCCCCGGCTCGGCAACAGGTTCTCAGCACCCGCAGTTGTGGTACGTCACGTCCCAGTGGTTCGACTCGAGGTAGTAGATGTTGCCCGCGTTCGACTTCCACTTGTTCCCGCCGATGGACGAGAACTTGCTCTTGATGTAGTTCGTGACGCAGCTGGACAGCCGGTAGTCCACCTTGTAGCCGTTCCAGTGCGAGTACGTGCCCGACGCGTGGCCGGTCTCCGTGCCGCCGGTGATGGTCAGCGCGCAGCCCGAAGCGCTCTTGAACGTCTTGGCGCCCGCGATCGTCGTCTGGTTGATCTGCTCGAACGACGTGCAGTTCGGACGGTTGCGGTCGCTGCACCCGCCGCTCGACGTCCAGGCGATGCCGGCCGCGCGCAGCTGCGCGGTCGCCTGGGAGTGCGTGTACTTGGCCGGAGCCGCGGACGCGACGGACGCGCCCATCAGCAGAGCCGCGAACATCGCGATCACCGCTGCGATCGTGCGAACGAACATGTGCTCTCTCCTCAAGCCCTGGGCAAGACATCGCGAAAGCTAGGCAGAGCCGGTAAAGGAAGCCCTAAAGCGGCCTTAGGCCGATCTTTGGCGCCGGAGTGGACAGTTCCGGTCATCACCAGGCGCAAGTCGATCGGAGCAACAACAATGCGCATTCGCCACGCCGTCGCGGCGACCGCGATCTCGCTCGGACTGCTCGGTGGCCTGAGCGGCGTCGCCCAGGCCGCACCGGAGGGTCCTGCCGAGCAGGAGACCTCCGTCTCCCAGGTCCAGGCAGCGGCCGGGTACGGCGGTTCCATCAGCCGCACCGAGGTCGTCAAGCGGGCCAAGGACTGGTGGGACCGCAAGGTCCCGTACAGCCAGTCCGCCTACGCCTGGGACGTCAACAAGGGCAAGAAGTACCGCACGGACTGCTCCGGCTTCGTCTCCATGACCTGGAAGCTCACGACGAGCCGCAACACGCGCAACCTGGACGAGATCGCCACCAAGATCTCCTGGGCGAACCTCAAGCCGGGCGACATGATCCTGCGCAACGGCCACGTGAAGCTGTTCGAGAAGTGGGCCAACTCGGCGAAGACGTCCGCGTGGATCTACGAGGAGGGCAGCACGGCGACGGACATGGACCACGAGACCGTGTCGATCTCGTCGCTGAAGAGCGGCGGTTACGCGCCGTGGAAGTACAAGAAGATCACCGGCTGAGCCGGGGCGCGGCGAGACCGAACTGAGCCGGCCACTGGCGCACCTCTCCCCTCTCCCTGGTGCCCAGTCGCGTGAACAGGCTCGCGGCCTCGTCCCAGGAGCGGTCCGCGCCGGCGACGTCCCCCAGACGGGCGTGGACCGCTCCGAGGTCGCGGAGCGTGCGGGCGCGCCACAGCGGCAGGGTGAGGTCGTTCCACACCGGCAGCAGCTCGGTCAGCACGGTCCGCGCACCGGCGTGGTCACCGGCCGCGAGCCGCCACTCCCCCACCGTGCGGCGCACGAGCGCCTCGCCGAACCGGTCGCCGACGTCGCGGCAGCCGTCCAGGGCCTGCCGCAGCAGCCGCTCCGCGGGTTCGAGCAGACCCTTGCGCAGCAACACCTTCGCCCAAGCCTGGGCGGTGTAGCAGGCGAGCAGCTCGTCGCCGGTGCCCGCGACCATCTCGTGCGCGCGGCGGACGTGGTCCTCGGCCAGGTCGAGCTCGCCGCGGGCGCGGTGCACGAGCCCTATCCCGCGGGCGGCCAGCGCCTCACCCCTGCGGCTGCGCGCCCGGCGGTAGACCGCCTCCGCGAGGCGCAGGGTCTCGAACGCCCCCTGGTCGTCGCCGAGTTCCCGTTTGACGGAGCCGATCCCGTAGTGCGCGTGGGCGACGCCTTCGAGGTCCGTCGCCTCCAGCAGGTCCCGCGCCCTGCCGAGTGCTTCGAGGGCGCACGGGTACTGGCCGAGATCACGGCACACCATGCCGATGCCGTTCATCGCGACGGCCTCGCCGTGCCGGTCGCCCAGGTTCACGAACAGCGTCTGCGCGGTCTCGAACCACGACCGCGCCTCGACCAGGTTGTCCCGCTTGTAGTGCATCTGCCCCAGGCTGCAGCGCAGCACCGCCTCCAGTCTCAGGTCCCCGGTCCTCCACACGGCCTCCAGCGCCGCCGTGTGCGACCTCTCCCAGGCCTCGTACCGGTTCCTGAGCCCGAACCAGGCGAACACCAGCACTTCCGCGAGCTGCGAGGCGATCTCCGCGAGCCCGAGCTCCGCCGCGCGTTCCACGAGCCTGGTGAGCAGCGGTTCCTCACGCGCGAACCAGGCGTCCTTGTCCATCGGGCGCGCCGCCGTCGTCAGCACGCCCAGCGAGTCCTGCATCCGCGGCACGGCGAGGAAGAGCTGCTCGGTCAGTCCGTCCACAGTGGAGAGCGCGGCGATCACCGCTCTCCTGACGAGGTCCTCGCGCTCGGAGCGGGGGTCCTCGGCCTCGGCGAGCTCGCGGGCGTGCAGCCGCACCAGCTCGTGCATCCGGTACCGGGCGCTGCCGATGACGTCGAGCAGCCGCGCGTCGACGAGCTGGTCGAGCACGTCCTCGTCGAGCAGGTGCGCCCACAGGAAGCTCGGCACCTCGGGCAGGCCGAGGAAGCCGAAGACGCGGTACGCGCGGCGGGCGTCCTCGTCGAGCGCCCGGTAGGTGAGCTCCAGCCCGGCCCGCACGGCGAGGTCGTCCGCGACGAGCTCGTCGAGCCTGCTGCGCTCGTCGGAGAGCCGCCGGACGAGCTTCGAGACGGGCCAGTGCGCCCGCCCGGCCAGCCGCGCGCCGGTGATCCGCACGGCGAGCGGCAGGTAGCCGCACAGCCGCGCGACCTCCTTGGCCTGGCCGGGTTCGGCGGCGACGCGGTCGTCGCCCAGGATCCGCTGCAGCAGCGTGACGGCCTCGTCCTCGCCCAGCACGTCGAGCGGGATGCGGCGCACGCCCTCCAGCCCGCACAGCCGGCTGCGGCTCGTGATCAGCGTCAGGCAGCCGGGACTGCCGGGCAGCAGCGGCCTGACCTCCGACACGCTCGTGACGCCGTCCAGCACGATCACGACGCGCCGCCCGCCGACCGTCGCCCGCCACAGCGCCGCGCGTTCCTCCGCGGACTCGGGGACGCGCTCGCTCGGCACGTCCATCGCGCGCAGCAACGCGTCCAGCGCCCCGGACGGCGAGTGCAGGTCGACGAACAGCTGCCCGTCCGGGTACCGGTCGGCCATCCGGTGCGCCGCGTGCACGGCCAGTGCGGTTTTGCCGACGCCCGCCGGCCCCTCGATCCACCAGACGCCGCCGTCGCTGTCGAGGAGCCTGCTCAGCTCCCTGTCGCGCCCCGTGAAGTCGCCGGCGTCGCGCGGCAGGTAGTTGCGCCTGCTGTCCCGCGCCCCCTCCAGCACGTCGCGGTAGAGCTGCTGCAGCTGCTCGCCCGGCTCGACCCCGAGCTCGTCGACGAGCACCTTGCGCGTCTCCCGGAACACCCGCATGGCGTCCGCGCGCCGCCCGGCCCGCGCCAGCGCCGTCATGAGCTGCCCGCGCAGCCGTTCCGCGAGCGGGTACTCGGCGACGAACGCCCCGAGCCGGTCCACGAGCCCGGCGTGCCGCCCCAGCGCCAGCTCGGCGTCGACCCACGCCTCGGCGGCCGCGAGCCGTTGCACGTCGAGCGTCTGCGCGAACACCACCGGCGTGCCGCGCCACAGCTGCAGGGCCTGGTCCAGCAGCCCGGCCCTGACCCTGAGGTCCGCCTCGTCCCCGGCGCTGGCCACGAGCCTGCGGAACGCGTGCAGGTCGACGGTGCCGGGGTCTGCGTTGAGCACGTACCCCGCCGCGCGGTGCTCGACCGGCAGCCCGGCCCGGCGCAGGCTCGAGATGTGCACCTGCAGCGACTTGCGCGCCTGCGGCGGCGGCTCCTCACCCCAGATGAGGTCGATGAGCCGCTCGACCGGCACGACCTTCCCGCACTCGACCGCCAGGACGGCTAGGATCTGCGCGGGTTTCGGCGGCACCGTCGGCTCGACCGGCCCGAGAATCCTGACCTCCACTGTGCCCCCACCGGTGTTGAAGATTCACCAAGCTCTGCACGGCATCGCCAAACTCTGACGCAATCCGGCTGACCGGGTTCCACTTACGGGTGAAAAGCACTCGAACGGACGCAGATCACGATGCAACCAGACCGGGCCCCACTCCGTCCAGCGCACTTTCAGTGGGCATGAATGTGAACTTTTGTCCCGCTTCTAGACGCTCGACTTGAGACGCCCGAACTCCTCCGCCAACGCGGGCAGCTGGTAGTGCGCGTTCAAACCGCTCGGATTCGGCAACACCCACACCCGCACCCCGCCTACGGTGTCCTCCTGCGGGCCCACCTGCGCCTTCTTCCGCTCGAAGGCCGCCCGGTACACCGTCACCCCCAGCACCGCGAGAACCTTCGGCGAATACCTCCGGACCTTTTCGGCGAGCAGAGCCCCGCCCTCGCGCATTTCGTCAATTGTCAACTCGTCGGCTTTGGCGCTGGGCCGCGCGACGACGTTCGTGATGCCGAGCCCCAGTTCGAGCAGCTTCTCCTGCTCGGAGGGCGCGAACTGCCGCGGCGTGAACCCGGACAAATGGAGGGCGGGCCAGAACCGGTTTCCCGGCCGGGCGAAGTGGTGCCCGGTCGCCTCCGACACGAGGCCCGGGTTGATGCCGCAGAAGAGGACGTCCAGGCCGGGCTTGATCACATCGGCAATCACGTGGCCCAGCCTACGAGGTGGAGCCCTAATCTCTCGGGGATGGCCGACCTGTCGATCACCCGGGACGTGCGCGCCGGGTTCGCGTTCACGCGGTTCCCGGGCAGGGCGGTCGCCGGATGACCCGCCCGATCCTCTTCCTCGACGTCGACGGCCCCCTGCTCCCCTTCGGAGACGGCGTCCCCGGCACCCCGGGCCTCCCCCGCCTCGACCCGCTGCACGGCCCGTGGCTGCAAGCCCTCCCGTGCGAGCTCATCTGGGCGACGACGTGGATGGACGACGCGAACACCCACATCGCGCCCCTGCTCGGCCTGCCACCGCTCCCGGTGGCGACCTGGCCCGACGACCCGGACACCGAGGAGGCGGACGCGCGCCGGGGCCTGCACTGGAAGACCCGCGGCCTGGTCGCCCTGGCGGGCACCAAGCCGTTCGCCTGGGCCGACGACGAGATCACCGGCAGGGATCGCGACTGGATCGCCGCACACCACGGCAAGGCGCTCCCGCACGGGGTGGACCCGAGGCGCGGCCTGACCGACGCCGACTACCTCGCCCTCGACGCCTGGCTCCGCACCGCCTAGGCCCCGGCCGGCACCCGAGGCCGCGGCGTCCACATCGTGTACCCGGCCCGCCGCGCGTCCTCCGGCGAGTGGAAGAACGCGTCGCCCTTCATGCGCTTGTAGTACGGCGACTCGGGCGTGTGGAACATCATCGTGCGCGAGTTCGCCTTGATCGCGGGTGCCGCGGCGACCGGCTCCTCCATGATCGACAGGGTGCCCGCGTCGACCACGGCGGCGGGCGACGACCGCGAGCGCATGGTCAGCCAGGTCAGCAGCACGCCGGCGAGGAAGGCGCCCGCGCACAGGCCGAACATCTGGAAGAAGAACCCGAACAACGCACTGCTCCTAGCCCGTAGTCGTGAAGTCCTCGTCGACGCGCAGGTCCGGGGCGGCCGCGCGCAGGGCGTCGCTCAGCGCCCCCGCGCGCTCCGGGTCCGCGACGCGTGCCGACGCGGTCAGGTGGCCCCGGCGGACGACGCCGGTGAAGTCGGTGACGCCCCGGTCCAGCACCACGCCGAGCAGCGAGGCCGCCTCGGAGGGTGCCACCGGGAGGCCGGGGGCACCGGGGGTCATCACGTCGGTGATGCGGTGGGCGGCGGTCAGCGCGCGCACGGCGTCCACCACCTCCTGGCGTTGCGAACCGGCGGTGCCGGCGAGCACGATCTCCGACGACCGCACCGCGAGCACCAGGTGGCCGGACGCCTCACCGGGGTGCGCCGCGAGCGCCACCGCCGCGAGCAACGCCGGCACGACGACGGCGCCGACGACGACGCGTTGCGGTAACTGCACGCGCCTGAACTATCCCATTCGGACGACCACGTGCCACCACCTGAACCAGAACGCCCAGGTCATCGGCACTGAATTCACTCGTTCGTGGAAACCACCACGGGCCGGCCGTCCGCCACCAGGCGCCAGTCGGTGCCGGTGAAGCCGGCCGGGTCGAGCACGCCCACCGCCTTCACCCAGTCGATCAGCAGCTGGCGGATCTCCTGCTGCTGGTTGTGCAGCACGGGGGCCGAGGCGACGTGCGGGAAGTCGCCACCCCCTGCCTGCCGGTAGTTGTTGACGGCGACCGCGAACTCCGCCGAGTCCGCGACGGGCTCGCCACCGAAGCGGAGGCCGGTGATCCGCGAGCCGGCGGGCCGGGCGATGTCGATGTCGTAGGTCAGCGGTGCGGTCAGGCCGTAGGCGATGTCGAAGTTGTAGTCCGGCACGTCGGCCGAGACGGAGGCGGCGGTGAACGGGCCGCCGGGAGGCACCTGCCGGAAGTACCGCGCCGACTCCTCCAGGAAGTCGCGCAGCTGCCCGCCGGTCAGCCGCACGCCGACCAGCGTGTTGTCGAAGATGTAGAGCCCGGCGACGTCCCGGATGGACACGTCCCCGGCCGGGATGGCCGCCGCGCGGTTGAAGGGCGCGCACAGCGAGATCACCGGCAGCGACGTGGACTTCGCGACCTCCAGCGCCTGCACGTGGTTGATGAACCGCAACGCGGGCGTGTCCTCGAAACGGGCCCGCGAAGCCGACATCGCCGCCGAACACGTGCCGACGCGCGCGTTGACGTACGACACGACCTTCTCGTGGTCGTGCCGTAGAAGTCGCACGATCCGCGGGTCCTCCTGCACCGTCGCCGACGACAGCACCGACGACCGCGACGCCTGGAGTTCCCAGCGCCCGTCGTGGCGCAGGTCGAACTCCATCAGCGACAGCCGCTTGCCCGAGAACAGCGGCTCCGTCAGCAGGACCGGCCGTCCGGTGACCTTGTTCGTCACGAACCGCGACGGGATCTCCACGTGCGCATGGCCGACGAGGATCGCGTCGATGCCCGGCACGGTCTCCGCCACGAGCTCGGCGCAGTTCTCCGGGAACGGCACCTGGTCGCCGAGCGACGACGACAGGTCGGCCCCGGAGTGCGCCACCACGACCACGAGGTCGGACTTGCGCCGGATCTCCGGCACCCAGTGCAGCGCCTGCTCCACCAGACCGGGGAACGTCAGCACGCCGTCGACGTGCGCCCGGTCCCAGACGGCGATGCCGGGGTTGGTCAGACCGAGGATGCCCACCCGCAACGGCGGTCCGCCCGTGCGCCACACGGTCTTCACCACGTACGGCTGGAAGGCGGGCAGGCCGGTGGTGACGTCGACGGCGTTGGCCGCCAGCAGCGGGAACTCCAGCTGGCGCTCGAAGGTCCGCAGCACGGACAGGCCGTAGTTGAACTCGTGGTTGCCCAAAGCCGCGGCGGTGTAGCCGATGGCGTTCATCGCGGCGGCCATCGGGTGGACGTGGGCACCGCGCGTGATGGGCTCGACCTTCGCGTAGTAGTACGCGAGCGGAGTGCCCTGGATGGTGTCACCGGCGTCGAGCAGCAACGTCCGATGCCGCCCCACGGACGAACGCACGTCGTTCACCAGCGTCGAGATCTTCGCGAGCCCGACGTCGTTGTGCGCGAAGTCGTCGAACTCGCGGTCGAGGTAGTAGTCCCAGTTGAACAGGTTGCCGTGCAGGTCCGTCGAGCCCATCACCGTCAGGGTGAACGTGCGCACGACGCTCCCTCCGGTTGTGGTCGGGCTGATCACCCGACCATAACCGCTCACACTTGACCCCAAATCACCTCGTTGGCGGCGGCTGCCCGTCCTGCCGGACCCGTTGACCGGGTTCGACCACGCTGGACGCCACGGACCGGCCGTCCTCCGCGGTGGCGATCACGGTGACGGTGTCACCCTTCTCGACGCCCTCCACCACGGTGTCGGCGTCGACCACGTACGTCCTCGTGTAGCCGTCGCCGGACTTCACCTCGACGGACGAGTCGCTGATCGCGGTGACCACCCCTATCTGGAACTCGCCGTGCGCCGCCGCGCCCGGCCCGATGCCGAAGCCGCCGCGCAGGCCGTCCGGCGGCGCCGCGCCCGTGCCGCCGGGCCCCGTGTCGGCGCTTTGCCGGCTCGTGCCGGCGGCCGCGTGGATCGCCACCCCACCGGCCGCGGCGATGCCCACCGCGACGGCCGCTGCCGCCACCACCCTCTTCACGGTCCACGCCGGGCGAGCCCCTTCCCGGGGCGCTCCCCACTCCGGGGACTGTTGTTCGGTCATGACGGCAACCGTGGCCGCGTCGCCTGTGCCGGACCTGTGTGCGCCGTAGGGCTGAGCTGTGCGGATCGCTCACAGCTGGTACACAGGGTCGGCGTTCACGATGGGAGCCATGCGCGCGATGAAGACCGAACTCCGCAGGCCGGACGGACAGCCGGTGCGGGTGCTCGTCGTCGACGACGAGTCCACTCTGGCCGAACTGATGTCCATGGCCCTGCGGATGGAGAAGTGGGACGTGCGCACGGCTCTCGACGGCACGTCGGCGGTGCGGACCGCGCGGGAGTTCCGCCCGGACGTGGTGGTGCTCGACGTGATGCTGCCGGACTTCGACGGGTTCGAGGTGCTGCGCCGGATGCGGGCCGAGTCCCCCGTGCTGCCGGTGCTGTTCCTGACGGCGAAGGACGCGGTGGAGGACCGCATCGCGGGTCTCACGGCAGGAGGCGACGACTACGTCACGAAGCCGTTCTCGTTGGAGGAGGTCGTGTTGCGGTTGCGCGCACTCCTGCGGCGCACGGGCGTGACGGCCGCGGACGCCGGTACCCGGCTGGTCGTCGGCGACCTGTCGCTCGACGAGGAGACGCGCGAGGTCGAGCGCGGCGGCAGGGCGATCGACCTGACGGCGACGGAGTTCGACCTGCTGCGCTACCTGATGCGCAACCCGAGGCGCGTGCTGAGCAAGGCCCAGATCCTCGACCGCGTGTGGAGCTACGACTTCGGCGGTCAGGCCAACATCGTCGAGCTCTACATCTCGTACCTGCGCAAGAAGATCGACGCCGGGCGCACTCCGATGATCCACACGATGCGAGGCGCCGGGTATGTCCTCAAGCCTGCGACCTAGGACCCTGCGGGCCCAGCTCGTCTCGGGGCAGATCGTCCTGCTGACGGCGCTGAGCCTCGTGATCGGCGGCGTCGCCGTGCTCGCACTGCACGCGTTCCTGATGAACAACCTCGACCGCGAGGTCACGACGCTGCGACCGGCACCGCCCGGGTCGCCGTACGGTCCCCCCGGCATCAACGCGCGGATCTTCCCCGACGGCTCCATCGGCGGCACGGTCGAGCTGCCGGGGTGGGAGGAGCCGCGCGCGCTCACCGAGGACGAGATCGCGGTGCTGGCGGCCACTCCGTCCGGCCTGCGGACGGTCGACCTCGGCGAGGCCGGCGAGTTCCGCGTGACCACCGACCGCATGGGCATCAAGGGCCTGCCGCTGTCGGCCGTCACGGACATCGTGTGGCAGATGGTCTGGATCCTCGCCGGGCTCATCGTCGCGGGCGCCGCGGTGGTGGCGCTGGCGGGCCGGGTGGTCGTCCGACGCGCTCTGGTGCCGCTGGACCGCGTCGCCGAGACGGCCACGCGCGTCTCCGAGCTGCCGCTGCACGAGGGGGAGGTCGCGCTCGCCGAACGCGTGCCCGAGGAGGACACCGACCCGGCGACCGAGGTCGGCAAGGTCGGCCTCGCGCTCAACAAGATGCTCGGCCACGTGGACCAGGCGCTGAAAGCCAGGCACGACAGCGAGACCAGGGTCCGGCAGTTCGTCGCCGACGCCTCGCACGAGCTGCGCACGCCGCTCGCCGCGATCCGGGGGTACGCCGAGCTGACGAGGCGCTCCGGCGAGGACCTGCCGCCCGCGGTGACCCACGCGATGGGGCGGGTGGAGTCCGAGGCGCTGCGGATGACGTCGCTGGTCGAGGACCTGCTGCTGCTCGCGCGGCTCGACGCGGGCAGGCCGCTGGAGAGCGAGGACGTCGACCTGTCGAGGCTCGTGCTGGACGTCGTCGGCGACGCCAGGATCGCGGGCCGGGACCACCACTGGCGGCTCGCGCTGCCGGAGGAACCCGTGGTCGTCCCCGGCGACGTGCAACGGTTGCACCAGGTTCTCGGCAACCTGCTGTCCAACGCGCGCACGCACACCCCACCGGGCACCACCGTCACCACCGGCCTGTCCGTCCACAACGGACGCATCGACCTCACTGTGACCGACGACGGTCCCGGCGTCCCCGAGGGCTTGGAGGTCTTCGAACGCTTCGCACGCGGGGACTCCTCGCGGTCGCGCGCGGCGGGCAGCACCGGGCTGGGCCTGTCGATCGTGGCCGCCGTCGTCGGCGCGCACCACGGGGACGTGGCGGTCGAGAGCGTGCCGGGCCGCACCACGTTCACGGTCTCGCTGCGCACAGCTCGTTCACAGGCGGAGCACACGACCGGCCCAGCACAGGGCGCGACCCTCGTCGCATGAGACGAGAACGCCTGGCGCCGGCGGTCCTGCTGGCCGGTACCGCCGTGCTGTACCTGTGGAACCTCACGGCTTCCGGCTACGGCAACGAGTTCTACGCCGCGGCGACGCAGGCCGCCGCGCAGAGCTGGAAGGCGTTGCTGTTCGGCTCGCTCGACCCCGGCGGCACGATCACCGTCGACAAGCCGCCCGCGTTCCTGTGGGTGAGCGGGCTCTTCGCGAAGGCGTTCGGCTTCTCCAGCTGGACGGTGCTCGCCCCGCAGGCGCTCGAAGGCGTCGCGGCCGTGGGACTGCTGTACGCGACGGTGAAGCGCACCTCGGGCCCGGCCGCGGCGTTGTTCGCCGGGACGGCGTTCGCCCTGACGCCGGTGGCCGCGCTGATGTTCCGGTTCAACCTGCCGGACGCGCTGCTGGTGCTGCTGATGGTCGCGGCCGCGTACTGCACGGTGCGGGCGCTGGAGAACGCGAGCCCGCTGTGGCTGGTGCTAGCCGGGTCGGCGATCGGGTTCGCGTTCCTCACCAAGATGCTGCAGGCGTTCCTGGTCCTGCCCGCCCTCGCGCTGGCGTACCTGGTCGCGGCACCGGCGTCGTTCCCGCGCAGGCTGCTGCACCTGCTCGGCGCCGGTCTCGCGGTGGTCGTCTCGGCCGGGTGGTTCATCGCGCTGGTCGAGCTGTGGCCCGCGGACAGCCGCCCGTACATCGGCGGCTCGACCAACGACTCGTTGTGGGAGCTGGCGATCGGCTACAACGGTCTCGGCCGCATCTTCGGCGGTGCCGGCGGCGGTCCCGGTGGTGGCGGTACGGGCGGCAACATCGGCTTCGGCGGTGAGACCGGCATCGGCCGGTTGTTCGGCGCCAGCATGGGGCCGGAGATCTCCTGGCTGCTGCCCGCGGCGCTGATCGGCCTCGGCGCCGGTCTGTGGTTCCTGCGACACGCCCCCCGCACCGACCGCACCCGCGCGGCGCTGGTCGTCTGGGGCGGCTGGCTGCTCGTGAGCGGCGCGGTGTTCTCGTTCATGAGCGGCATCACGCACCCCTACTACACCGTGGCGCTGGCCCCCGCGATCGCCGCCGTCACCGGGATCGCCGGCACCGAGCTGTGGCGCGGCAGGGCGCACCTCCCGGTGCGCGCGGCCCTGACCGCGATGGTCGCGTCGACCGGCGTGTGGGGCTTCATCCTGCTGGACCGCACACCGGCCTGGACGCCGTGGCTGCGCTGGGTCCTGCTGGCCGTGTCCGCGGCAGCCGTCTTCGCGCTGGTGTTCGGCGCGAGCCGCACGTGGCTCGCCGGTGCGCTGGTCGCGGCGGCGCTGCTCGGCACCTCCGGCTACGCCGCCGCGACCGCCGCGACCACGCACAGCGGCTCGATCCCCCTGTCCGGCCCGCGCTCGCAGCAGGGCGGCGGTCCGGGCCCGCGGGAGGGCGGTTCGTCCACGGAGGTCGTGCAACTGCTCAAGGCCACCGGCACCCGGTGGGCGGCGGCCACGGTCGGCGCCCAGAGCGCGGCGGCGCTGCAGCTGGCGTCGGGCCGCCCGGTGATCGCGATCGGCGGCTGGAACGGCAGCGACCCCGCGCCGTCGCTCGACGAGTTCAAGGTCCTCGTCGCCGAGGGGCAGGTGCGGTACTTCGTCCCGGGCGGAGGTGGAGGTGGACGTGGCGGCGACAACGAGATCGCCTCGTGGGTCGCGGCCCACTTCGAGGTGACGACGGTCGGCAGCCAGACGCTCTACGACCTGGGCACGGCCGGCTGAGCCGCGGGAGGCCCCCTACGCCAGGCCGGTGTCGGCAGGCAGCACGTCCCCCGGCACCGGCACCGCCACGGGCGGCTCCGCCCCCTCCCCGTCACCCCACAGCAACGGCACCAGGTCGGCGCCCCTGCGCCACAACCACGGGATCCCCTTCACCACCAACCACGCCGCGTGGTGCCACACCGTCAGCTCGCGCCCGCCCGAGCACTCCGGGCTCACGTCCCCGACCCGGTGCCCTGCCGCCCGCAGCTCGGCCGCGAACGCCCGCGCCAGCATCCGGTGGCCGCGCTCGGACGGGTGCAGGCGGTCGACCGCCCACGTCTCGAGCTCGTAGGCGCCGGGCAGCGCGTGCAGGTCGACGCAGCGCACGCCGTGCCGCGCCACGACGACGTCGACCACGCGGTTGTACTCGTCGATGCGGTCCTTGAGCACCCGCCTCAGCTTGCCCGGCAGCGTGAACACGCGGCCCTGGTCGTGGAACCGCACGGTGACCACGGAAGCGCCCGCGGCGGTCAGCGAGCCGCAGATGTGGTCGAGGTCCTCGTGCATCCGCCGGACCGAGAAGTCGGACCGCAGCGTGTCGTTGACGCCCGCGATGACCACGGCGGCGGTGGGGCCGCAGCGCAACGCCTCCGGCAGTTGGGAGTACCGGACGTCGGCCACGCGCGCACCGGAGACGGCGAGGTTGCGGTAGCCGTCGTCCTCGAACGCCGCGGAGAGCAGGGGGCCGAAGCCGCGCCAGCCGCCGGGGACGAGGTCGCCGATCCCGACCGCTGTGGAGTCACCGAGCAACACCAGCACGCGGACCAGCATCGGCTCGCCCGGTGATGCCGGAATGACCGTGCGGGAACCGGTCAGCGAAATGCTGGGTAAAGCGGGAGTTCGAGCACCTCGGGGCCGTAGCGGTCGGCCAGGGCGCCGATCACCGCGTCGGCGTGCGACGCGACCGTCTTCTCGCCCAGCACCAACGCGTCGGACCGCAGGCGGACCCACCGGCCGGCCAGCACGACGGTGCGCGGCGGGGCGTTGTCGACCGGGTCGGCCACCGGCATCGGCTTGGACAGTGCCCGCCACGTCGCGAGCCACACCCAGAGCAGCTGGGCCTCCAGCAGGCGCGGTAAGAGCACCGCGTCGTCGTCCATCTCGGGCCACACCGACCCGACCTCGGCCCGCCAGGCGGCGACCATGGCCTCGGACATGCCCGGCGGCAGGCCCCAGCCGCACCAGCACGACGGGAACGGCACGCGCAGCGCCGCCGCGTCGAACACGATGTCGCGGACGCAGCCGCCCTCGAAGTCGACGAACCGGACGCCGCGCGAGGTGACCAGGTGGTTGTCCGGGCAGGACGTCGACGGGCTGAACGCGCGCCGCCGCGAGGTGCTGAACGCCCGCGCGGCCCGGGCGGCGAACTCGGTGGCCTGCGAGGACGTCGCCACGCCCAGGGTGGTCTCGAGCAGGGCCGGTAAGCCCGCGATCGCCGCGTGCACGTCGACCGCGATCGGGTCCTGGCAGCACTGCGCGCCCGCCCGGCGCATCAACGCGTCGAAGTCGGCGTCACGGCCGGCCGTGGTGGCGTGCAGGCGGCCCATGGCGTGTGCCCACGACAGCAGGCCTCGTTCGGCAGCGCGCGCGTCCTTCGCGTGCAGCTTCTCGGACAGACGCGGCGCACGGCCCAGGTCTTCCAGCACGACGAGACGGAACTTGGCGTCGTGCGCGAACAGCTCCGGCGTCGCCCGTTCCTCGGCGGGCAGCGCGGTGAGCAGCTGGTGGCTGACGGCCTCGTGCGCCCACGGGTCGCGGTCGCCGCTCGCGGGCGGGTACTGCTTCACGACCAGCGTCCGCGGCATGGAGAACGGCGAGGAGGCGACTCTCACGCGGATCACGACGGAACGACCGGTACCCCCGAGAGCCTCGGGGTCCGCGAGGCGCACCTGTGCGCCCAGTCGCCTGGTCAGTACCCGCTCGGCAGCCCCGACGGCTTCGGCGATCTCAGGTGAGGTCGTCTCGGGAGAGCCCGCGGTGATCTCCACGCTCATCCCCTCCGACCCTACTCCCCCAGCCCCTGAGCCCGACCGACGCTAATCGGGCCGGGCCGCGACTGCCACCACTCGTTGATAACGGCTCGGACCGTCCGGAGGTTGCTCGGTGATCATCCCCTGGACAGCGGACGTGTGGAAACACCTTCCGCCGCCCCGCGCTTGCGGATCAACAGCACGAGCGCGGCGGCGACGACAATACCGATCAAGTTGATGCCCAGCTGGGCGACGGCGGGCCCGACCCTGTCCCACACTCCGAGAACCGCGGCCAGCGCGGCGTAGCCGGCGGCGGGCACGGTGGTGACCGAGATGAACACGCCGACGAGCGCCGCGGACTTCGCCGACGTCATCGACAGCATGCCCGCCGCACCCGCCAGCAGCGCCACGATCAGCGAGAACGGCCCGAACTGGTAGATGAACTCGGACTCGGTCCCGTGCAGCAGCGTCTCGCGGTCCAGCAGGTCGAACCGGGCACCGAGCCACGTCAGCGCCGAGGTGATCACGATCGCCACCGGGAAGCCGATCGCGAGGGCCGCGACAGCCCTGCGCACCAGGTCCCAGCGCTTCGCGACCAGGCCGACGGCGATTGCGGCGAGCGGGCCGAACTCCGGCCCCACGACCATCGCGCCGACCAGCGTCACCGTCGAGTTCGTGGCGATGCCGACCGCCGCGAGCAGGCACGAGATGGTGAGGAACGCCTGGAACGTGACGCTCGGCTTGGACTCCTCGCCGGTCTTCCCGATCAGCTCGTCCCACACGATCGCGTCCGACCCGTCGCCCGGCGCGTTCTCCTGCGCGCGGTCGGCGGCGTCGGACAGCGAGGTGTCGATCGTCTCGATCGTGATACCGCCGTGGCGGTCGATCCGCAGCTCGCACAGCGCGCCGACGACCTCGTCGACGGCTTCGCGGGCCACGTCGGCGGTGATGAGGTCGCCTTCGGGGTCGACCGCCGCGCCACGCAGGAGCACCAGGTGGGTGGCTCCCGCGTGGCCGCGGAGGACCTCCAGGGCGGCCTCGGTCTGGTCTGCCGGGCAGACCACCCTCAGCCGCAGCATTACGCCTTCTGGTCGGGCTTGGCGTCGACGCCGGCTTCCTTGCGCTGCAGCGCGGTGATCGGCGCCGGGGCCGCGGTCAGCGGGTCGTAGCCGCCGCCGGACTTCGGGAACGCGATGACCTCGCGGATCGAGTCGACCCCCGCGAGCAGCATGCAGAGGCGGTCCCAGCCGAGCGCGATGCCGCCGTGGGGCGGGGCGCCGTACTTGAACGCGTCGAGCAGGAAGCCGAACTTCTCCTGCGCCTCCTCGGCACCGATGCCCATGACGTTGAACGCGCGCTGCTGCACGTCCGCGCGGTGGATACGGATGGAGCCACCGCCGAGCTCGTTGCCGTTGAGGATGACGTCGTAGGCGTAGGCCAGCGCGTTGCCCGGGTCGGACTCGAAGTTGTCGATCCACTCCGGGGTCGGCGAGGTGAACGCGTGGTGCAGCGCCGTCCAGTTGCTGCCGCCGACCGCGACGTCACCGGCCTCGAGCTTGTCGACCGACTCGAACATCGGGAAGTCGACGACCCACGCGAAGGCCCACGCGTTCTCGTCGACCAGGCCGACGCGGTGCGCGATCTCGACGCGGGCGGCGCCGAGCAGGGCGCGCGCGTCCCTCGGGTCGCCCGCGCCGAAGAAGATGCAGTCGCCGGGGTTGGCGTTCACGGCCTTGGCGAGACCGTCGCGCTCGGCGTCGGTGAGGTTCTTCGCGACCGGGCCGCCGAGCGTGCCGTCCTCCTGGACCAGCACGTACGCGAGGCCCTTGTGGCCGCGCTGCTTGGCGAACTCCTGCCACGCGTCGAGCGTGCGGCGCGGCTGCGAGGCACCACCGGGCATGACGACGGCACCGACGTACGGCGCCTGGAACACGCGGAACGTCGTGTCCTTGAAGTACTCGGTCAGGTCGGTGAGCTCGAGGTCGAAGCGCAGGTCCGGCTTGTCCGAGCCGTACTTCGCCATCGCGTCGGCGTAGGAGATGCGGCGGAACGGCAGCGGCAGCTCGACGCCCTTGGTCTCCTTCCAGATCGCGGCGAGGAGCTTCTCGGTCAGGCCGATCACGTCGTCCTGCTCGACGAAGCTCATCTCGATGTCGAGCTGGGTGAACTCAGGCTGGCGGTCGGCGCGGAAGTCCTCGTCGCGGTAGCAGCGCGCGATCTGGTAGTAGCGCTCCAGGCCGCCGACCATGAGCAGCTGCTTGAACAGCTGCGGCGACTGCGGCAGCGCGTACCAGGAACCCGGGCGCAGGCGGGCGGGCACCAGGAAGTCGCGCGCGCCCTCGGGCGTGGAACGGGTCAGGGTCGGCGTCTCGACCTCGACGAACTTCTCGGCGTGCAGCACCTCGCGGGCGATGCGGCTGACCTCGCTGCGCAGGCGGATGGCCCTGGCCGGGGTCGAGCGGCGCAGGTCGAGGTAGCGGTGCTTGAGGCGGGCCTCCTCGCCCGGCTCGACGTCGCTCTCCACCTGGAACGGCAGCGGCGCGGCCTCGTTGAGGACCTCGAGGTCGCTCACGTAGACCTCGATGGCACCGGTCGGCAGCTCGGGGTTCTCGCTGCCCTCGGGGCGCTTGCTCACCTCGCCGGTGACCTTGATGACGTACTCGCTGCGCAGCCGGTGCGCGCGCTCGGCCATCTCGCCCTCGCGGAACACGACCTGGGCGACACCGGACGCGTCGCGAAGGTCGATGAAGATGACACCGCCGTGATCCCGCCGGCGGGCGACCCACCCGGTGAGGGTGACGGACTGCCCGGCGTGCTCGGCCCGGAGTGACCCGGCCTCGTGCGTGCGCAACACGGTGGTGGCTCCTTGTAGACGAAGTCAGCTTTGCCGTCAAGGCTAGCCGGAGCCACCGGCAGATTGTCACGCAGGGCTTTCCGGCTGCCCGGATGATCTCCCCAGCACCGGCTCCGCCTCCGCCCACGCGGCGTGCCACCCGTCGTGGACCTGCTCGGCGTTCTCGCCGTCGTCCGCGATCCGCGCGACCAGGTCGAGCACCGCCGCCCGGTGGTCCTCCCGCAGCAGCGGCACGACCTCGGCGAGGAACGGCAGCACCGCCGTGGCCGCCGGGCACACGAACCCGCCCTCCTCGTGGATCGTCCGGTCGAGGTCGCCGATGGCCCCGGCGACCACCTCCGGGTCGTCGGACAGCAGCGCCCGCAGGTGGCCCGGCGTGTCGAGCGCGGGGCCCCAGGCGTGGTCGACCGAGTGCCACGCGACGTCGTCGAGCCCTTGCAGCACAGGCCTCACCGCAGGTCCATCAGCACCGACGTGGCCAGGGACGAGACGCGCTGGCCCAGCGAGGTCACGGCGTGGTCGTGCACCGCCTCCTCGACGAGGCGCCGGTACTGGCGAGCCCGCGCCACACCGACCAGCCACACCGCGAAGGCCCGCAGCCGCACGTCCGGATCAGCCGCCCACACCGGCACGTACGGCACGACCAGGCCCACGTCCGCGGTGTCGCGCTCGAAGAGCCTCCTCAGGTAGTCGAGCGCCTCCGTGCGCCACGGCAGCACGTCCACCAGCGCCAGCACGAGGTCCATGCCCTCGAAGTCGTGGGGCCGCACCAGCCAGAGCACGTGCTCCAGCACCTCGTCGTAGCCCATCTCGAACTGCCCGGTCTCGAGGAACAGCCCGAGGTCCCCGGTCAGGCCGCGCAGGACCACCCCGGCGTCCGGCCGGGTCGCCGCCGACACGAGCATCCGCGCGCGCGGCTCGTCGTCCGGCACCTCCCGCTCGCGCAGCCACGAGAGCGCGGCCTCGTCGCCCCGGCCCGCGAACTCCGTCGCGACGAGCACCAGGCACAACCGCGTGGCGGGATCGGTCTCCTCGCCCCACCGCCGCGCCAGGGCGGGCAGCACCGGCGCGCTGTCCCCGCGCCCCTGCCCCAGCACGAACAGCGCACCCCGCCGCACCGCCACGGTGCTGTGGTCGAGCAGGGCCAGCAGCGCCGGTTTCGAGGCCTCCCAGGCGGGCGGCCAGCTCGGGTGGACGCCGTGGGAGCCGCTGCCGCCGGCGACCGCGATCGCGCCGCACACGTTCTCCAGCAGCCACTCGCGGCCGGGGGTGTTGTCGTGGGCGACGAGGTCCAGCAGGAACGGCCACGCCGCCGCGGTCGCCTCGCTCACCTCGAACTCGTCGCCGCACAGGTGCCGCACCAGTTCCTCGTGCGGCTCGACCGAGGTCCGGGCCTGCCTGAGCAGCCGGGGGAGGTCGTCGCCGTACCCGTCGTGGCTGCGCAACCGGTACCAGTCGATCCTCTTCAGACCCTCCACCATGGACCCAGGATAGGAAAAGGGCCGCGACCGGGGTCGCGGCCCTTTCACTCAGAGCGGTCTCACGCGGTGGGCGCGAGGTACAGCAGGCGGTTCGGCGAACCGGTGCCCGGGTTCGTCACCTTCGACGGCGTCGACTGCGCGACCAGGTACGAGGCCACCGCGGCCGGGGAGGCCGACGGGTTCGTCGAGAGGTAGCGGGCGGCCGCACCCGCGACGTGCGGGGTGGCCATCGACGTGCCGGAGATGGTGCTGGTGGCCGAGTCGGAGGTGTGCCACGACGAGGTGATGTCCCGGCCGGGGGCGAAGATGTCGAGCACCGAGCCGTAGTTCGAGAACGACGAGCGGGCGTCGGTGCGGTCGGTGGAGCCGACGGTGATCGCCTCGGTCACGCGGGCCGGGGAGAAGCCGGAGGCGTTGGCGTTCGAGTTGCCGGCGGCGACGGCGAAGGTCACGCCCTTGGCGACGGCGTTGCGGACGGCCGTGTCGAGGGTGGCGTTGGCACCGCCGCCGAGCGACAGGTTGGCGACGGCCGGCTTGACGGCGTTGTTGCCCACCCAGTCGATGCCCGCGGCGACACCGGCGAGGGTGCCGGAGCCGTTGTTGTCGAGCACGCGGACGGCGACGATGCGCGCGTTCTTGGCGACGCCGTACTGCGAGCCCGCGATGGTGCCGGCGACGTGCGTGCCGTGGCCGTTGCCGTCCTGCGCGACGGCGTCGTTGTCCACGAAGTCACGGCCGTTGGTGGCGCGGCCGCCGAACGTGGAGTGGCTGACGCGGACACCGGTGTCGATGACGTACGCCGTCACGCCGCTGCCGGTCGAGGTGTAGCTGTAGGAGCTGTTGAGCGGCAGGTTGCGCTGGTCGATGCGGTCGAGACCCCACGACGGCGGGTTCGTCTGCGTCGCCTGCGTGCGCACGACCTGGTCGGCCTCGACGAACTCGACGGACGGGTCGGCGGCGAGGCGCTTGGCCTGCTTCTCCGTGAGCTTCACGTTGAAGCCGCCGAAGCTCGTGTAGTCGCGCTCCACCTTCGCGCCGAAGCGGGAGGCGAGGGCGTGCGAGTTGCCCTTGCCCTCCTTCAGCTTCACGATGAAGCTGCCGGCGATCTTCTCGGGGGCGTCGAGGGACAACACCTCGCCTTCGGCGGCGGAAGCGCTGGGAACCATCAGAACCGACAGGGCGAGGCTCGCCACGCCGGCACCGGCCAGGAACCGGATCTTTCGCGTCATGGTGTCGCTTTCCGTTCTTTGCAGGGGAACGAAGCGCTTTCGACGTTATGGAGAGATCCGGTTCCTGCCAAGGGTGTCCCAGAGATCAAGACGCCCTTGCATTGCCGAACAATTCACTTTCACAGCGATGGCGGCCAGTGGAGGATACGAGTGACGGGTGGCGTTCCCGGCGTGCCCGTGGTAACCAGCGCGTGCTCGACCTGCGCGGGCGTGGCGGTGCGGTCGCGTTCCAGGAAACGCGCCGCGACACCGGCCGCGTGGGGTGCGGCCATGGACGAGCCGCTCAGCGTCGCGGTCGCGGTGTCCGAGGTGTTCCACGCCGACGGGATGCTGACGCCCGGTGCCCAGATGTCCACCAGCGGCCCGTAGTTCGACGAGGACGACTTGGTGTCGTTCTGCGTCAACGCACCCACGCAGATCGCCTGCGAAACCCGTTGCGGCGACGAGCCGGAAGGATCGGTGTTGCCGCCGCCCGCGGCGACCGTGAACGAGATGCCCGAGTCGATCGCCTTCTTCACCGCGGTGTCCAGCGCGGCGGAAGCGCTGCCTCCCAGCGACATGTTGGCCACGGCGGGCTTGACCGCGTTGCGCGTCACCCAGTCCACTCCGGCGATGACACCGGAGATCGTGCCGGAGCCCGACCCGTTGAGCACGCGCACGCCCCACACCGTCGCCTGCTTCGCGACGCCGTGGGTGGTTCCCGCGGCGATGCCCGCGACGTGCGTGCCGTGACCGTTGTCGTCCTGCGCGATCGCGTCGTTGTCGACGGTGTCCCAGCCGTTGCGCGCACGGCCGCCGAAGTCCGCGTGTGTCACGCGAAGCCCGGTGTCGATCACGTAGATGTTCACGCCGCGGCCGGTGGTCGTGTACTCGTAGCGCCGGTCCAGCGGCAACGCCCGCTGGTCGACGCGGTCCAGGCCCCAGGGCGGGTCGAGCTGGACGCCGTTGGCGTGCACGACCCCGTCGCGCTCCACAGAGGACACGTTCGGGTCCGCTTTGAGCTCACGCACCTGGCGTGCGGTGAGGTGAGCGCTGAACCCGTTGAAGACGTGGGAGTACGTGTGGTCGACCTTCCCGCCGAACGACGACACGGTCCCGTCACGCAGGACCACGACGTAGGACGACGTGGCCGCGGACGCCGGGGCGACCACGACCGCTGCCGCGACGGCGGCGACTGCCAGCAGGGCTCTCACGGGCGGACTTCCTTTCGGTGCGGGGTTGTGCGGGGAAACGACGGCCCCGGTCCGCGGGGAACCGGGGCCGCGCGCGGCACGGGGCTCAGCCGGTCGGGGCCCGGTGCAGGAGCCTCGTGGTCGTGCTCGGGCCGGGGTTGGTCACCTCGCCGTCGGTGGCGTTGGAGGTGATCGCGGCCGCCACCCAGTTCACGCCCGCGACCACACCGGCGATGGTGCCGGAGCCCGAGTTGTCCAGCACGCGGACGCCGTACACGGTCGCGGCCTTCGCGACGCCGTGCGCCGTGCCCGCGACGGTGCCGGCGACGTGCGTGCCGTGCCCGTTGCCGTCCTGCGCGACGGCGTCGTTGTCCACGAAGTCGTAGCCGTTGCGGGCACGGCCGCCGAAGTCGCGGTGGGTGACGCGGACACCGGTGTCGATGATGTAGGCGTTCACGCCGGAGCCGGTGGTGTTGCAGGTGTAGCGCTGGTCCAGCGGCAGGGTGCGCTGGTCGATGCGGTCGAGGCCCCACGACGGCGGGTTCGTCCGCGTCGCCTGGGTGCTCACGACCTGGTCGCGTTCGACGTGCTCGACCGACGGGTGGGCGGCGAGTCTGCGGGCCCGAGCGTCGCTCGTCCTGATCGAGAAGCCTCGGAACGCGGCGTCGTAGACGTGCCCGACCTGGCCGCCGAACCGGGATCCGAGGGTCTGCGCGCTCGCCGTGACCGCGTCGTCCCGCAGCTTGACGATGAAGCTGCCGGCGATGTTCTCACCGGGCGAGACGCGGATCTCGCCGGCGGTGGCGGTGGCGGGCGCGGCGAAGGCGGCGATCACGACCGCCGAACCCAGGGGGGTCGCTGTCTTGCGCATTGCACAAGTCCTGTTCGTCGCAGGGATGCCCAGGAACCCGGTCGAGGACATTGGCGGCGTAATAGTCCCGAGATCTGAACCTGCCGAGTTCCGAACCCGGGCAAAACCGCCGATCGGCTGTACCGACTTCCCTTTGCCGCCGATAGCCTTCCGATCTTGACTCCGTGAAACGGAGGACCGATGCTCACGATTCACCCACCGCACGAGGAGCTCGCCGACCTGTTGGTGACGGGTCCGTTCGCGGACGCGCTGAGGGTCGCGATCCAGGTGCGGGGACTCAGCCTGGAACGGCTGCAGCACCGCCTGAAGCTGCGCGGCGCGCCGATCAGCGTGACGGCGCTGAGCTACTGGCAGTCGGGCAGGCGCAGACCCGAGCGGCCGGAGTCGCTGAGGGCGCTGGCGCAGCTGGAGGACGTGCTGGGACTGCCGGAGACCGCGTTGAGCCGCCTGCTCGGCCCGCCGCGGCCGCGGGGCCGTTCGCGCAGGCGGCAGACCTCGGCGCGGACGCCGTGGGACGGGTCCGGGCTGGTGCTGACCGCCCAGCACGACAGGGTCGAGGTCGCGCCGTGCGGCGGCGTGCTGGGCGTCCGCTCACGCCAGGTCATGCAGGCGAGGGCGGCCGATGTGGACCGCTGGATCCTGTGCCAGGAAACGGGTTCGGCGCAGCCCGCGCTCACCGCCGTGCGTTCCTGCCAGGTCGGGAGGGTCGCGCGGGAACGCACGAACGGCGTGCTCGTCGCGGAGCTCGTGTTCGACGAACCGATCTCCACGGGTGACTCCGTCGCGATCGAGTACGAATTGATCTATCCGCGCCCGACCGCGGAGCACACGCATTTCCGGCGGTTCGCCGAACGCGTCCACGACTACGTTCTGGAGATCAAATTCCCGGCCGGGTCGCCACCCGAGTCGTGCGAACAATTCGCCTCCGGCCCGGCCGGTGCGGAATTGTCCGGCGGCACGCGCCCCGCCCCGGTGGACGAGGGGGGTTGCGCGCACGCCGCCGCTCTCGACTTCGGTCCCGGTCTCTACGGGATGCGCTGGACCGCCGCCGCGAACGCCGCGGGGTCGTCCACCCAGGGGAAGTGACCGGCCCCGGGCTGCACGACGAGCGTCGCGCGCGGGAAGAGGTCCGCGAACTCCCGCGCGCGCCGGGGCGGGAGCGAGACGTCGACCTCACCGGCGACCAGGAGCACCGGCACGTCGAGCCCGGCGAGCTCCTCGCGGACGCGGGCGGTGTCGAACGCGCCGTCGGCGTAGTACTCCGCCGCGGCTCCGGGGTTGCGCGGGTGGTCGTCCAGCGCGCGGGCCGCGTCGTCCCAGCGCCCGTGGAGGAACGGGCTGATCTTCGCGAACGCCTCGGGCGTCACCCTGCCCGCCCAGATCTCCTCGAACCCCTCGACCGCCTCGGCGTACCAGGGCTCACCGCTGCGCGCCTGGGCCACCTCCCTGCGGTCGGCGTCGGTGACGTCGACGCCGGCGACGCGCGGGCTGGGCGCGACGAGCACCAGTTCCTCGACCCTCTCGGGAAAACGCACGGCGTAGAGGACGGCGAGCGTGGCGCCCGCCGAGTGGCCGAGCAGCCTGATCCGGTCGAGGCCGAGGTGCCCGCGCAGCGCGTCGACGTCGTGCACCTGGTGGTCGACGCGGTAGTGGCCCGTCTTCTCCGATTCCCCGGTGCCGCGCAGGTCGAGCCGGACCACGTCCCGCAGCGGCAGCCCGCCCAGGTAGGACGACGCCTGCATCGGCCCGCCCGGCAGGCAGATCACCGGGTCGCCTGCCTCGCCGTGGTAGGCGAGGACGGCGCCGTCCGCGTTCCTGAAAGTCCCCATGGCCCGCAGTGTGTCAGTACGAGCGGGGCAGCTTCAGCGAGTTTTGCGCGACGAAGTTGAGCACCATCTCGCGCGACACGGGCGCGATGCGGGAAAGGCGGGACGACGCGAGCATCGACGCGAGGCCGAACTCCCGGCTCAGGCCGTTGCCGCCGTGGACCTGGATCGCCTGGTCGACGGCCGCCGCGACGGCCTCGCCCGCCGCGTACTTGGCCATGTTCGCGGCCTCTCCCGCCTCCCTGTCGTGACCGGAGTCGTAGAGCGCGGCGGCCTTCTGCGTCATCAGCCGGGCGAGCTCGACCTCGACGTGGATCTTCGCCAGCGGGTGCGCGAGCCCCTGGTGCGCGCCGATCGGGGTGTCCCAGACGGTGCGCTGCCGGGCGTACTCGACCGCCTTGGCGATGGCGAGCCGTGCCGACCCGGTTCCCATGCTCGCGCCCACGATCCGCTCGGGGTTGAGCCCGGCGAAGACCTGCAGCAGTCCCTGGCCGGGCGAGCCGACGACGGCGTCGGACGGCAGCCGGACGTCGTCGAAGAACAGCGTGAACTGCTTCTCCGGCAGGAACAGGTCCATGTCGATCTCTTGCCGGGTGAAGCCCTCGGCGTCGGTCGGGACGACGACGAGCACCGGTCCGGTCTTCTGGATCGCGACGACGAGCACGGCGTCGACCTCGTCGACGCCGGAGATGTAGGTCTTGGTGCCCTTGAGCACCCAGTCGTCGCCGTCGCGGCGGACGGTCGTCTTCAGCTTGTGCGCGTTGGACCCGGCGTCCGGCTCGGTGATCGCGAACGCCATCTTCAGCGTGCCGTCCGCGAAACCGGGCAGCCACTTGGTCTTCTGCTCGTCCGTGCCGAACCGCGCGATCACCGTCGCGCAGATCGCCGGCGAGACCACCATGAGCAGCAACGGGCATCCCGCCGCCGCCAGCTCCTCGCACACCGCCGCGAGGTCGCCGATGCCGCCACCACCGCCGCCGTACTCCTCCGGCACCGCGACGCCGAGGTAGCCGAGCTCGCCGGCCTCCTCCCACAGCTCGGTGGTCTTCTCCCCCGCCCTGGCCTTGGCCGTGAAGTACTCGTGGCCGTACTTCGCACCGAACTGGGCGACCGCCTTGCGCAGCGCGATCCGCTCTTCGGACTCGACGAAGCTCACTGTTCCTCCACTACGACCAGGACGTCTCCGGCGTTGACCTGCTGGGCGTTCTCCACGAGCAGTTCGGTGACAGTGCCCGCGCTGGTCGCGAGCACGCGGTGTTCCATCTTCATCGCTTCCAGCACCAGCAACTCGGCGCCCGCCTCGACCACGTCGCCCCGCGCGACGCCCACCCGGACCACGGTTCCGGGCATCGGCGCGACGGTCGCGCCCGGCGCGAGCCTCGCCTCCGGCTCGGGGAAGCGCGGCACGACCGCGAGGCTCACCGACCCGCGCGGCGAGTCGACCTCCACCACGTCCCCGTAGCGGGCCACGTGGAACGGGACCCGCACGCCGTCCAGGTCGAGCACCACGGTGTCCGCGGTGGCCTGCGCCGGGTCGTACTCGACCTCGACCAGCTCCTCGCCGTGCAGGAACCGCGCCTTCGGCCACTGCGACCGCACGTTGCGCCAGCCGAGCGGCAACGTCCCGATCCGGCGCGTGGCCGCCTGGGCGAGCGCCGCGGCGAGCGCAAACGGTTGCGGGTCCACGGTCGGGGTGAAGTCGTGCTCGGTCAGGAATCCGGTGTGCGTGTCGCCGCTGAGGAAGGCGTCGTGGCGCAGGACGTCCACGAGCAGCCGGCGGTTCGTGACCAGGCCGTGGATCCGCGCGCTCTCCAGCGCCGCCGCGAGCTTGCGTGCGGCGGCAAGGCGCGTCGGTGCGTACGCGATCACCTTGGCCAGCATCGGGTCGTAGTGCACGGAGACGACCGAACCGTCCTCGACGCCGCTGTCCACCCGGACGTCGCCGGGCACGTGGAACCGGTGCAGCGTGCCGCTCGCGGGACGCCAGTCGTGCGCGGGGTCCTCGGCGTACAGGCGGACCTCGATCGCGTGGCCGCGCGGTGGCGGTGCCTGCGGGGGAAGCGCGGCCCCCTCGGCGATCCGCAGCTGCCAGTCGACGAGGTCGACGCCGTGGACCAGTTCCGTCACCGGGTGCTCGACCTGCAGGCGCGTGTTGACCTCCAGGAAGTGGAAGTCCTCGCCCTTCAGCAGGAACTCGACGGTGCCCGCGCCGACGTACCCGATCGACTCGGCCGCCGCCGTCGCCGCGGCGAACAGGCGCTCGCGCACCTCGGCGGTCACCGCGGGGCTGGGCGACTCCTCGACGATCTTCTGGTGGCGCCGCTGGATCGAGCACTCGCGTTCCCCGAGCACCCACACCGTGCCGTGCCTGTCCGCGAGGACCTGCACCTCGACGTGCCGCGCGTGCTCCAGCAAGGGCTCGCAGAACACCGTCGGGTCGCCGAACGCGGATTCGGCCTCGCGCCGCGCACTCGCGAGAGCGTCGGCGAACCCGGCCTCCTCGCGGACGATCCGCATGCCGCGGCCACCGCCACCGGCCGACGCCTTGATCAGCACCGGGAACTCGGTGACGGTCTCGGGGTCCAGCTCGGGCAGCGTGGGCACGCCCGCGGCGGCCATCCGCTTCTTCGCGGCGACCTTGGAGCCCATCGCCTCGATCGAGTCCGGCTCGGGGCCGACCCACGTCAGTCCCGCCGCCTGCACCTCCCGCGCGAAGTCCGCGTTCTCGGACAGGAAGCCGTAGCCGGGGTGGACGGCGTCCGCGCCCGCTCGCAGGGCCGCCTCGACGAGCAGGCCGGCGCGCAGGTAGGTCTCCGCGGGCGACGCACCCGGCAGCCGGACCGCGAGGTCGGCCTCCCGGACGTGCGGGGAGTCCGCGTCGGGATCGGAGAACACGGCGACCGCGCGGATCCCGCCGTCCCGGCAGGTGCGGATGATCCGGCGGGCGATCTCGCCCCGGTTGGCGATCAGGAGGGTCTTGATCACGTCGATCACATCCGGAAGACGCCGAAGCCGTCGGCGCCCTTGATCGGTCCGCTGTGGACAGCGGAGAGGCAGAGGGCGAGCACGGTCCTGGTGTCGCGCGGGTCGATCACGCCGTCGTCGTAGAGCTTGCCGGACAGGAACGGCGCGAGCGACTGCTCCTCGATCTGCGCCTCCACCATCTTGCGCATGGCGGCGTCGTGCTCCTCGTCGTACTCCTGCCCCTTCGCGGCGGCGGCCTGCCGTCCCACGATCGACAGCACGCCCGCGAGCTGCGCGGGCCCCATCACGGCGGATTTGGCGTTGGGCCAGGTGAAGAGGAACCGCGGGTCGTACGCGCGGCCGCACATGCCGTAGTTGCCGGCGCCGTAGGAGGCGCCCATCGTGATCGTCAGGTGCGGCACCCGGCTGTTCGAGACGGCGTTGATCATCATCGAGCCGTGCTTGACGATGCCGCCCTGCTCGTACTGCGCGCCGACCATGTAGCCCGTGGTGTTCTGCAGGAAGATCAGCGGCGTGTCGCTGGAGTTCGCGAGCTGGATGAACTGCGTGGCCTTCTGCGACTCCTCGCTGAAGAGCACACCGCGCGCGTTGGCGAGGATGCCGACGGGGTAGCCGTGGACGCGGGCCCAGCCGGTGACGAGGCTGGTGCCGTACAACGGTTTGAACTCGTCGAACCGCGACCCGTCGACCAGCCGCGCGATGACGTCGCGCGGGTCGAAGGGCACCCGCTGGTCCTCGGAGACGAGGTCGAGGATGCTCTCGGCGTCGAACAGCGGCTCCTCGACGGGCGCCGGCCGAGGCCCCTGCTTGCGCCAGTTCAGCCGGGCGACGACCCGGCGGGCCAGCCGGATGGCGTCGGTCTCGTCCTCGGCCACGAAGTCCGCGAGGCCGGAGGTGGCGCCGTGCATCAGCGCGCCGCCCAGCGACTCGTCGTCGGCGTCCTCACCGGTCGCCATCTTGACCAGCGGTGGACCGCCCAGGAACACCTTCGAGCGGTCCTTGACCATGATCACGTAGTCGGACATGCCCGGCACGTACGCGCCACCGGCCGTCGCGTTGCCGAACACGGCGGTGATCGTCGGGATGCCCGCGGCGGAGAGCCTGGTCAGGTCGCGGAACGCCCGGCCGCCCGGGATGAAGATCTCGCTCTGCGTCGGCAGGTCGGCGCCGCCGGACTCGACGAGGCTGACCAGCGGCAGCCGGTTCTGCAACGCGATGTCGTTGGCCCGCAACGACTTGCGCAGCGTGTACGGGTTCGACGACCCGCCGCGCACCGTCGGGTCGTTCGCGACGATCACGCACTCGACGCCCTCGATCCGCCCGATCCCGGTGACGACCGAGGCGCCCACGGGGAAGTCGGTGCCCCAGGCCGCCAGGGACGACAGTTCCAGGAACGGGCTGTCCTCGTCGATCAGCAGCTCGACCCGTTCGCGGGCGAGCAGCTTGCCGCGCCCGTGGTGCCGTTCGACGTACTTCGGCCCACCTCCGGCGAGCGCTTTGGCGTGCTCGGCGTCCAGCTGCGCGATCTTCGCGAGCAGCGCCTCCCTGTTGCCCATCAGGCGAACCCCAATCGTCGTGCCGCGAGCTCGGTCATCACTTCACTCGCCCCGCCCCCGATGCCGAGGATGCGGGCGTCGCGGTAGTGGCGCTCCACTTCGGACTCCCGCATGTAGCCCATGCCGCCGTGCAGCTGCACCGCCTCGTCGACGACCTCGGAACAGGCCTGCACGGCGGCGTTCTTCGCGAAGCACACCTCGGTGACGCAGTCGTCCCCGCGGTTGATCCGCGCGGCGACCTCCCGCGTGTACGTCCGCGCCAGGTCGATCTTCTGCGCCATGGTGGCGAGCTTGTGCCTGACCACCTGCCGGGTGATCAGCGGCCGGCCGAACGTCTCGCGGCCGCGCACCCACGCGACGGTCAGGTCCAGCGCCCGCTGCGCCGTCGCGTAGGCCTGGACCGCCATCGTGATCCGCTCGACCTGGAACTGCCGCATGATGAGGACGAAGCCCTGGTTCTCCTCGCCCACCAGGTTCCCCGCCGGCACGCGCACGTCGTCGAAGTGCAGCTCGGCGGTGTCGCTGCAGTGCCAGCCCATCTTGTCGAGCTTGCGGCGGGTGAACCCGTCCTCGACCACCAGCAGCGAGATGCCCTGGTAGCCCTTCTCGCCGGTCCGCACGGCGACCGTGACGAAGTCCGCGCGGCAGCCCGAGGTGATGAACGTCTTCTCGCCGTTGACGACGTAGTGGTCGCCGTCCCGGACCGCCGTCGTCCGCAGGGCCGCGACGTCGGACCCGGCACCGGGCTCGGTGACGGCGAGGCTGCCGATCTTCTCGCCCCGGATGGCGGGCTTCGCGAACCGCTCGACCAGGTCGTCGTTCTTCGTCTGCCAGATGTGCGGGATCGCGATGCCGAGGGTGAACAGCGCGGCCATCACGCCGGACGAACCGCCGTTCTGGATGATTTCCTCGGTCAGCGCAACGGTGTCGAGGAGGTCACCGTGCTCGAACCCGATGCCGAGCAGGTCGAGCTCCGCAGCCTTGCGGTGCAGCTCGCGCGGGACCTCGCCGTCGCGTTCCCACCGGTCGAGGTGCGGCGCGATCTCCCTGCGGGTGAAGTCGCGGACGAGCTCCCTGAGCTCTTTGCGCTCGTACAGGTCTTTCGTGATCACAGGAGCTCCTCCGGGATCTCCACTTCCCTGCTGCGCAGCCACTCGCCCAGCGCCTTGGCCTGCGGGTCGAACCGCGTGCTGCTCGCCACCCCGTCGCCGAGCAGGCCGTGCAGCACGAAGTTGAGCGCCCGCAGGTTCGGCAGCTCGTACCGGCTGACCTCACCGGCCTCCGGCAGCAGCTCCTTCAGCCTCCCGACCGTCAGGAACCCGTGCAGCCAGTCGTAGGCGGCGTCCGACCGCACCCACACACCGAGGTTCGCGTCGCCGCCCTTGTCCCCGCTGCGCGCACCGGCGATCGTTCCCAGCGGCCGCTTCACAGCAGCACCGCCTTCGGGCTGACCTCGTCACGGTGCACGTACGCGGCCTGGTACACCCCGAACGGCGTGCCGTCGCCGGGCGGTGCCGTGACGTGGAACCCGGGATAGCTCGCCAGCGCCAGCTCGATCGCGGCCCGGCTGAACCCCTTGGCCCGCCGGGGATCCGTGGTCTTGATCGTCACGTGCAGCAACGCGCTCGCCTGCTCCTCCGTCGCCGCGTCCCGCCGGTCGGTGCGCGCCAGCGTCCAGGTCACGCCCTCCTCGCCGATGGCGTCGGTGAGCTGGCGCCTCACCAGCGAGGCCTTCTCCTCCACGTCCAGCCCGGTGAGGACGAACGTCGTCGAGTTCCGGAAGCCGCCCAGCGTGTTCAGGCAGACCTTCAGCGTGTCCGGCGGCGCAGACCCCCGCACCCCGCTGATCCTGACCCCGCGCTCGTGCGCGTCCAGCCGGATCGTGTCGAAGTGCGTGGTGACGTCCGGTCCCAGGTACTCCGGCGCCCCGATCTCGTACAGCAGCTGCGCCGTCACGGTGTCGACGGTGACCGCGCCGCCCGTGCCGTCGTGCTTGGTGATCAGCGACGACCCGTCCTCGTCGACCTCCGCGATCGGGAACCCCGGCCGCGTCACGTCGATCTCGGTGAAGAACGAGTAGTTGCCGCCGGTGGCCTGCGTGCCGCACTCCAGCACGTGGCCCGCCACCGTCGCCCCGGCCAGCCGGTCCCAGTCGTCACGGGCCCAGCCGAAGTGCGCCGCCGCGGGTCCCACGACGAGGCTCGCGTCGGTGACCCGCCCGGTGACCACGACCTGAGCCCCCTGCCGCAGGCACTCCGCGATCTCCCACGCGCCGAGGTAGGCGTTGGCGGTCAGCGCCCCCGGGAACCGCTCCTTCAGGTCGTCACCGGTGACGTACCCGACCTTGGCGTCCAGCTTGCGCGCGAGGCCTTCCGGGTTGAGCCCGCCGGCGTTGACCACGATCTTGACGCCCCGGTCGAGCGCGAGCGCGAGGCAGTCCTCCATCTGCCGCAGGAACGTCTTCGCGTAGCCGAGCGAGGGGTCCTTCACACGGTCGCGGCCGAGGATCAGCATGGTCAGCTCGGCGAGGTAGTCGCCGGTCAGGACGTCGAGGTCACCGCCCTCCAGCTGCTCGCGCACCGCCGACAGCCGGTCGCCGTAGAAACCGGAGGCGTTGCCGATCCGGATCACCGGCCACCTCCGGGCGGCCCGGCGAAGGCCTGCGCGATCGGCAGCCACTCCCGCGCCACCGGCCCGGTGGCCTCGACCGCGAGCTGCGCGCGGTTGCGCCGCTGCGTCACGAGCCACGCGAAGTCGAGCGCCGGCCCCGAGACCCGGTTCTCCGCGTCCTCGGGACCCCACGTCCACGACTCGCCGCCGGGTCCGGTCAGCTCGACCCGCACCTCGGCGTCCGGCGCCGCCAGCCCGTTGAGCAGGAAGGCGAACCCCATGGTCCGCACACCGAGGTGGCAGACGTGCCTGATCCGCGACGTCGGTTCCCGCACGACCCCGAGCGCGTCGGCGACGTCCTGCCCGTGCGCCCAGGTCTCCATGATCCGCGCGGTGGCCATCGACGCCGGGCTCATCGGCGGCCCGAACCAGACGATCTTCCCCGTGGCCCGCGCGAGGTGCTCGCGCAACGACCTCCTGCTGTCGCGCCACAGCTCCAGCAGGTCCGGCAGCGCCGCCGCCTCCGCCGCCGTGCGGTCCACGATGTCGGCGGTCAGCGGCTGCGCCTGGAACGCCTCGGGATCGGTGATCGCGAGCACGGCCGCCTTGTCCGTCCACATGAGATGGCCGATCTGGTGGCCGATCGTCCAGCCCTCCGCCGGGGTCGGCAGGGTCCGGTCGGCCCCGTCGACGAGCGCGTCGAGGTCCCGCGACTCCGCGTCGAGGTCGGCCAGCAGTTCCGTGATCACAGCTGCTCCTCCAGCATCCGCGCCCAGTAGCGCACCACGTGCGCCCGGCGCTTGGCGTCGTCGGCGAGCTGGTTGGCGAGCGCCAGCCCGCGCACGAGATCAAGGGTTGCCTGCACCGCGTCCTTCACACCGGGCCGGCTGTCGTCCACGTCGAGCAGCTCCAGCGCCAGCCCGTACACCTCGCGCCCCAGCCGTGCCTGCAGCTCGAGCACCTGCTCGCGCAGCTCGGGATCGGTCCGCGCGGCCACCCACAGCTCCAGGGCGGCGGTGAACAGGTCGCTGGCGTGGAAGTCCGCGATCAGCTCGACCACGGCGTGCGTGCTCTTCTCGGCGATCTCGGCACGCCGCTTGAGCACCTCGACGCTCTCCGCGCCCACGTGCTCCACCGCCGCGGCCACCAGCTCCCCGCGCGTGCGGAAGTGGTGCAGCTGCGCGCCGCGCGACACCCCGGCCCGCTCGGCCACCTCGGTCGTCGTCGTGCCGGACCAGCCGCGTTCCACCAGGCACTCGACGGTCGCCTCCATCAGCTTCCGCTTGGTCCCGCGGCTGCGGTCGGCCTGGCGCTGCCTCGTCTCCACGCCGCCGAGTGTTCCGCCGAACAAACAAACAGTCAAGACTGCTTGTAAATGTCGCGAGTACCGTCCGCCCCGATGAGCATCGTGGAACGACTGAGGGCCGCCGGCTGCGTGTTCGCCGAGGACGAGGCCGCCCTCCTCGAAGAAGCCGCCACCGGCCCGCACCACCTGGAAGAGCTGGTCGCCCAGCGAGTCGCCGGCCTGCCGCTGGAACACGTCGTCGGCTGGGCGGTGTTCTGCGGGCAGCGGATCGTCGTCACCAAGGGCGTGTTCGTGCCCCGCCACCGCACCGAACTGCTCGTGGACCTCGCCACCGACCTGGAGCCGGACGTGGTGGTCGACCTGTGCTGCGGCTCCGGCGCGGTCGGCGCGGTGCTCCGGCACCGACTCCCCACCGCCACGGTCTACGCCGCCGACATCGACCCCGTGGCGGTGGCATGCGCGCGCAAGAACCTCACGAACGTGTTCGAAGGGGATTTGTTCGACGCACTGCCCACACACCTGCGCGGACGCATCGACGTCGTCGTCGCCAACGTCCCGTACGTGCCGACCGACGACATCGCGTTCATGCCGGTCGAGGCACGCGACCACGAGGCGCGCGTGGCACTCGACGGCGGCGCGGACGGCCTGGAGGTCCTGCACCGCGTCGCCGCCCAGGCGGCGCACTGGCTGCGCCCCGGCGGGCACCTGCTGAGCGAGACCAGTGAGCGCCAGGCACCGGCCGCACTGGCTGCCTTCACCGCCGCCGGCCTCACCGCCAAGCTCGTGACCAGCGAAGACGCGAATGCGGTGGTCGGATCGCGCTGAGTTCCGTACAATGTACGGTATGTCGTACGACGAGGTCATGCAGTGGTTCGAGAAGTGGGACGCGCTCGCGGTCGCGGGCGACGTCGAGGCGATGGCCGACATGGCCCTGTTCCCGATCAACACGGTCACCGACGGATCGGCGACGTCGTGGGACCGCGCGACGTTCATCGAGCAGATGGGGGCGCAACTGGGAGGCGAGGTGCAGATGGAGTCCACCAGGACGCCGCACTTCATCAACGACAACCTGGTCTTCGTGATCACCGACGGCACGATCAACGGGATCACGGTGCGCTACGGCGACCTGCTCACGCGCGTGGGCGGCGAGTGGAAGTTCCAGACGATGGCCCAGGGCGGCTGGGCGTAGGTACAACAGAAGCATGATCGCAATGCAGTACGAGATCCGGTTGCCGTCGAACTACGACATGGACGTCGTCCGGGAACGCGTCCGCACCCGCGGTCACGCGCTCGACCGGTTCGAAGGCCTGGGGTTCAAGGCTTACCTGGTCCGCGACACGACGTACGCGCCGTTCTACGTCTGGAACACCTCGGCGGGGATGGCGAACTTCCTCTACCGCGGAGGTGGTTTCCAGGCGATCCTCGCGGACTTCGGCCGGCCGGAGGTGCGGCACTGGCCGGGGGTGGCGTTCCTGCGGGGTGGCGCGGCCACGGCGAGGTACGCGACGCGGAAGATCACGAGGCTCGCACCGGAGGCGAACCCGATCGACGTGGTGGCGGGGATCGAGCTCCGCGAGTCGCCCGGCCTGCACTCGGCGGCCGTGGGCGTCGACCCGCGCACGTGGGAGGTCGTGCGCTTCGAACTGTGGGAGGAACACCCCGGGGAAGAGGGTGTCTTCGAGGTCCTCCACCTGAGCGAGCCGGAGCTCGCCGACATCACAGCAGGCTGAGCTGCTCCTGGTCCACGCGCGGCGCCGGAACGCCCACGGGCAGGCTGCCGTCGGGCCACACGCCCTCGTCGTCACCGGGAACCCCGGTGACGGCGTCGGCGGACCGTCCGCGCGGCGCCAGGTCGTGCTTCTGGAGCAACGGGGCCACCCGCGCCGCGAGGCGGTCGCGGTAGCGCCTGTCCACATAGGACCGGACGCCGTACAGGTACCGGTAGGTCTCCACGAGGTCCGGGTGCTCGCGCCGCAGCCACGCGGCGAACCACTCCTTCGCGCCGGGACGCAGGTGCAGCGGCAGCACCGTCACGCCCGTCGCACCGGCGGCCGCGATCTGCTCCAGCAGGAAGTCCAGCTGCTCCACGGAATCCGTCAGCTCGGGCAGCACCGGTGCCACGAAGACACCGCACGGCAGGCCCGCGTCGCGCACCTTCCGCACCAGCTCCAGCCGCGCGGCCGGCGTGGGTGTGCCGGGCTCCAGCGACTTGTGCAGGTCCCTGTCCATCAGCGCGAGCGACACCGCGATCCCGACCGGCACGACCTCGGCCGCGGCGGACAGCAGCGGCAGGTCCCGTGCCAGCAGCGTGCCCTTCGTGAGGATCGAGAAGGGCGTGCGGGAGGCGGTCAACGCCTCGATGATCCCTGGCATCAAGGCGTACCGCCCCTCCGCCCGCTGGTACGGATCGGTGTTGGTGCCGAGCGCGACGTGCTCCTGCTTCCACTTCGGCGACCGCAGCTGGCGCGACAGCACCTCGCCCGCGTTGACCTTGACGATCAGCTGGTTGTCGAAGTCCTCGCCGGTGCCGAGGTCGAGGTAGGAGTGCGTCTTGCGGGCGAAGCAGTTGTGCGACACGACGCCGTTCGCGATGAAGTCCGCCGTGCCGGTCGAGATGTCGTAGAGGGTCATCTTCCCCAGCGGTTCCACGGACACGACGCCGAGCGGCTGCTGCGACTTGATCGCCACGCCGTCGATGTCGCGCTTGCGGGTGATCGCCGGGTCGACGGTGTGGAAGAAGCGCAGGTTCTCCCTCAGCCCGCCACGCAGCCGCACGACCCGCACGCCACGACGGCGGCGCAGCTCCTCGATCGCGAAGTCGAAGTCGAAGTGCTTGAGAGCCAGGCAGATCGCTTCCAGAACGGTGGCGTTGCGCGTGGACAGCCGCAGGATGCTGCGCGAGCAGGTCCCGAGGTAGTCGAACGCGCCGGCCAGGAATCCCTTGAGCCAGTCGGGGTTCGGGGCTATCTGCCAGTGCGCTAGCTCGCGCACCTGGTGCAGAAATCCCCTCCCTTCCCGCACGCCGAAGTAGTCGAGGTACTCCTGCGTGCGCTCCATGGCCTCGATGTCGGCCAGGGGGATGTGGAACTCGGTCTCGTCGTCCACCATGCCGCGCAGGTAGCCGCGGCGGTAGTCGTCGGTCACGGTGGGCTGCTCGACGAAAGCCCCCGTGCCCATCAGCTTGTTGCCGGTCGTGAGGTGCGGGCGGCGGCCGGTGCCGGCGGTGTCGCCCGTGACGTGCTTCCAGCCGCGGTCGGTGAGGAAGCGGTGGTCACCGGACGCGACGACGGTCGTGCCGTCCTCCAGCGTCAGCCGGTACGCCTGCTTGCGCGTCTCCCAGTGCGCGAGAACGGTCGTGAGCTTGTAGCGCCGGTAGTTGCCGACGAGTTCGGTGCCGTAGATCTCATCGCCCTCCCTCAGCTCGGACAACGGTTTCGTGCGACCGTTGCCCATGAGGACCGGTGTGTCGCCCGCCAGGCAGTACGTGCAGGCGTGCGAGCAGCCGCGGTACGGGTTGACCGTCCACGAGAAGGGCAGCGACGACCCCGGTACCCCGTTGAGCACGGATTTGGCGCGGACCTCGTGGAACACCACGTCCGCGAACTCAGGAGTTCGTACGCTGCGCACCAGTCCCGGTAGCCCCGGTAGTGCCTGCTGCGGCTCTGCCTCGAGTTTCTGTCCGTCCCATCGCACAGCATCGATTCGAACACATGTTCGAACAGCGGTCAAGGAGTGCACGTGTCACCCGTTGAGGTAGCAGGCTTTGTCACCGGCGCGCTGTGCGTATGGCTCGTCGCCCGGCAAAACCCCTGGAACTGGCCCATCGGCATTGCCAACAACGTCGCGTTCCTCGTGCTGTTCTGGGGCAGCGGTCTGTACGCCGACTCGGGCCTGCAGATCGTCTACATGGCACTCGCGGTCTACGGCTGGTGGGCGTGGGTGCGCGGCGGCGAGCAGCACTCGACGCTGCACGTCAGCCGCACCACGACGCCCCAGTGGCTCTGGCTCGCGGTCGCCGGCGTCCTCGGAACCGGTCTGCTGCACTGGGTTCTCGTCACGTTCACCGAGTCCACGGTGCCGTTCTGGGACGCGATCACGACCGTGCTGTCACTGCTCGCGACCTGGGGGCAGGCGCGCAAGAAGGTCGAGTGCTGGTGGCTGTGGATCGCCGCGGACGTGATTTACGTGCCGCTCTACGCGTACAAGGAACTGTATTTGACAGCGGTGTTGTACGTGGGGTTCATGGTGCTGTGCGTGCTCGGGTTGCGCAATTGGACAAAGGACCTCAAGAGCAATGAGGTGCCGGCGTGAAGGAATTCGACCACGCGCTGGTGCTCGGAAAGTTCTACCCACCGCACAACGGGCACCATCACCTCATCGAGACGGCGGCTTCCCGGAGCCGTCGGACGACCGTGACGGTGCTGGCGGCGACGTCCGAGAAGATTCCACTCGACCACCGCGTGCGCTGGCTCGCCGAGACGCACGCGGCGACTCCGGGCGTGCGGATCGTCGGCGACCTCGACGACCACCCGGTGGACTACGACTCCGACGAGATCTGGGAGCTGCACGTCGCCTTGACGCGCGCGGTGCTGGCCAGGCGCGCGATCGCGGACGGCGACCCGTCCGCCGCGCCGGTCGACGTCGTGTTCTCCAGCGAGAAGTACGGCGACGAACTGGCGCGGCGGCTCGGCGCGCAGCACGTGCTCGTCGACCTCGACCGCCTCACGCACCCCGTGTCCGGCACGGCGGTGCGCGCCGACCCGGTCGCGAACTGGCACCACCTCGCCCCCGCCACCCGGCGCGGGCTCGGCTGGAAGGTCGTGGTCCTCGGTGCGGAGAGCACCGGCACGACGACCCTGTCGAAGCAGCTCGCCCGGCACTTCGGGGCTCCGTGGATCGCCGAGTACGGCCGCGAGCACACCGAGCACAAGCTGGCCGCCGCGCGGGCGTTCGACCCGGCGGCCACCCCGGACGGTCTGGTGTGGACGCTCGGTGACTTCGAGGACGTTGCGCGCGAACAGGAACGCCGCATCCGCGCCGAGACCGCGCCGCTCGTCGTCGCGGACAACGACGCGTTCGCCGCGACGGTGTGGGGCGAGCGCTACCTCGGGTTCCGGCCGGAGATCCCCACCGGCACCGAACCGGACCTCTACCTGCTGACCGACCACGTCGGCGTTCCGTTCGAACAGGACGGCTGGCGTGACGGCGAACACCTGCGGGAGTGGATGACCGGCCTGTTCGAACAGGAGCTGGCGCGGCGCGGCGTGCCGTGGCTCAAGCTCACCGAAGACCGGCTGGCGGCGGCCATCACTGCGGTCGAACACCTCATGGGGCAGGATGTCACGCGTGGGTCACGGTCACGGGCATAGCCACGCGCTGAGCGCGGAACCGGCGTCGCAGCGGGTGCGCACGTTGCTGATGTGGCTGCTGGTGCCGCTGGCACTGGCCACGGTCATCGGCGCGGCGCTGCTCTACCCGTTCGGGCACGAGCAGAAGACCGGTGCGCAGGTCGGGCTGCACCAGACGCCGGTCGCGGCCGTCGTCACGGGCCTCGCCGAGAACTGCGGCGAGAAGTGCGTCGCCATCACCGTGCGGATGACCGACGGCGCCGCGAACGGGCAGAGCATCACGATCCCGAGCGTGAACGGCCCCGGCGCGCCGAGCTTCCGGATCGGCGACGAGGTGGTGCTGTCCTATGCGGGCAGTCAGCCGCAGGCCGCCGAGTCGTACCAGATCGTCGACTTCCAGCGCGGCTGGTCGCTCTGGGTGCTGGCGCTGCTGTTCGCCGCGGCCGTGCTGCTGCTCGGGAGGTGGCAGGGCCTCGCGGCGCTGGGCGCGTTGCTGCTCAGCTTCGTGGTGCTCGTGCTGTTCATCATGCCGTCGATCCTCGCGGGCGAGAACCCGTTGATGGTGGCGGTGGTCGGCGCCGGGCTGATCATGTTCATGGTGCTGTACCTGACGCACGGGATCTCCGCGCGCACGTCCACCGCCGTGCTCGGAACGCTGGTCAGCCTCGCGCTGATCGGCGTGCTGGGCGCGCTGTTCTCGGCCGCCGCGAAGCTGACCGGTCTCGACGAGGACACCACGAACCTCGTCACGATCCTCGGCACCGGCATCGACACCCGCGGCCTGCTGCTCGCCGGAACGCTGATCGGCGCGCTGGGAGTGCTCGACGACGTGACGGTCACGCAGACCAGTGCCGTCTGGGAGCTGCGGCGCGCCAACGACAAGCTGACGTGGCGCGAGCTCTTCGCGGCGGGCTCGCGGATCGGGCGCGACCACATGTCGTCCGTCGTGAACACGCTCGTGATGGCCTACGCGGGTGCCGCGCTGCCGTTGCTGCTCGCGATCTCGCTGGCCGGGCGGTCGATGGGCGAGATCCTGACCGCGCAGCAGATCGCGCAGGAGATCGTCCGCACGCTCGTGGGCAGCATCGGCCTCGTGGCGGCGATCCCGGTGACGACGGCGCTGGCGGCCCTCGTCGCCGTGCGCCAGGAGGTCGCCCCGGCGCCCGAACCGGAACCGGAGCCGGAGCCGGAGCCGGAGAAGCCCACGGTCAAGGCCAGGAAGCCTGCCCCGCAGCCCGCGAAGCCACGGCCGGACCGCATCGAGGGCGACCTCTTCGGCTACGACGCCGACAAGGGGCCGTGGGAGCGCCCTAGCGCGCCAAGAGCACGAAGAGCAGCGCCAGCACGCCCGGCACCACCTGCACGAAGAAGATCTTCCGACTAGCGGTGAACGTGCCGTAGACGCCGGCGACGATCACGAAAACCGTGAAGAGCACCGACGCGCCGAAGTCCTGCCGGACGAGCGCGTAGATGAGGCCGGCGGCGAGGAAGCCGTTGTAGAGGCCCTGGTTCGCCGCGAGGGCCTTCGACTCCTGGGCGAACTCCGGCGTCAGGCCGAACGCCTTGCGCCCGCGCGGCGTCGTCCAGAGGAACATCTCCAGCACCACGATGTAGATGTGGATCAACGCCACGAGAGCGAGCAAAACGCCTGCGATGACCTGCACTTGGGTTCCTCCTCAGAGCTGACACACGCGATGGGACAATAGAGCAGTGGGAAGACAGCGGCCCGGCACAGAGGCGATCACCGAGTCGATCGACTCCGGCGTCGCCGAACTGGTCCCCGACCTAGGTGGACGCAACTCGTGGACGTTGCGGGTCAACGGAACGCCACAGTCGCATGTGGACCTCGACGACCCGACGTACCTGGAGTTCGAGTACGTCCGCCGGCTGGGTCACCTCGTCGACCTCACCGCACCCTCCCGCGTGCTCCACCTCGGTGGTGGCGCTCTCACGCTAGCGCGCTACGTGGCCGATCTACTGCCTCGTGCGTCTCAGCAGGTGGCCGAGATCGACGCCGGTCTCATCGCGTTCATCCGCCGCGAGCTCCCGCCACCGCCGCGGGTGAGGATCACGACGGGCGACGCCCGCGCGGTGCTGGTCAAGGCCCGCCCCGGCTCGTTCGACCTGATCGTCACCGACTGCTTCGCGGGCGCCCGCACCCCCGCGCACCTGACGTCGGTGGAGTTCGTGCGCCAGGCCTCCGACGCCTTGGCCCCGGACGGCATCTACGCCGCGAACATCGGCGACGGCAACGGCCTGCAGTTCGCACGGGCCCAATGCGCGACCGTGCGCGCGGTCTTCGAACATGTCTGCGTGCTCGCCGAGCCCGGCGTCTTCCGCGGCCGCCGCTTCGGCAACTTCGTGATCATGGCCTCGCACACCGGCCTGCCGATGCAGCAACTGACCCGCGCGACGGCGGGCGACCCGTTCCCGGGCAGGGTGGAGCACGGGACGGGACTGACGAAGTTCATCGGGGGCGCGCCGGTCACCACGGACGCGACGGCGACCCTCTCCCCCGCCCCGCCCTCGGGCCTCTGGGGCACCTAGACGGCGAAACGCCCGCCGCGACCTGCGCGACGGGCGTTCCCGAGGACGACCTCAGTCCAGCGAGGTGACGAACTTCGACACCGCGTCCGGGTGCAGCTTCTGCGCCATCCGCCCGGCGGGAGCCAGCGACCCCAGCCGGTACAGCGGCCGCTCGGCAGCGGAGAGCCCCCGAGCCTCCGCCCGCAGCTGGGCCACGAGCAGCTCCGAGAACACCAGCCCGGGAGTGTCGCCCCGCGCCGCCACGGCGTCGGCCAGCCGGCGCAACTGGTACACGCCGAGCTCGCGCCCACCCGTTCCCGCGTACATCGACAGGGCGACGTTGATCGCCTTCTTGCCGCCGCGCACGAACAGCCCGACGGTCCGCGCGCCGCGCAGGTCGGTCACCAGGAGGTCGAGACCGTCGGCCGTGGCCAGGTCGACCTGCCGGGTGCCGAACGCCCGCACGTAGACGGTCGTGCCCTGCAACCACACCGTGCGGCGGGCCTCGGACAGCGCCAGCAGGACCACGGGCACCGACACGACCAGCGCGGCGATCACGCCCGGCAGGCGGCCACCGATCAGGCCTACGACGGCGCCGAAGGCGAGGGCGACCATGATGCCGCCGATCGCCACCATGCGCGCACGCTTGCGGACCGTCGTCTTGTCGAGCAGGTCGAGAACGAGCTTGTCGTCGCTCACGGGTTCGCCCGCACCGCCTCGGCCACGTCGGCACCCGCGTCGGACGCCAGCCCTTCCGCCCCGCCCGGCACGGCGGCGACGAGGGCCGAGGCCCGCAGGCCGTCGCGCACCGCGGAGACCACGTCCGCCAGCGGCACGGAGATCTGGTCACCGGTCGCCAGGGTCTTCAGGCCGACCACGCCGGCCTCCAGGTCGCGCTCGCCGAGCACGAGCGCGAGCTTCGCGCCCGACTTGTCCGCCGCCTTGAAGCCCGCCTTCATCGACCGGCCGCCGTAGACGAGGTCCGTGCGGATCCCCGCCGCGCGCAACGAGCCGGCCACCGCGACCAGGCGGGCACGGGCGGCCTCGCCGAGCGGCACGCCGATCACGTCCACGCGGGAGAACTCCGGCAGCACGCCCTCGGCCTGCGCGGCCAGCAGCGCGCGGTCGACGCCGAGGCCGAAGCCGACGCCGGACAGCGACTGGCCGCCGAGCTGCTCCATCAGGCCGTCGTAGCGCCCGCCGCCGCCGATGCCCGACTGGGCGCCGAGGCCGTCGTGGACGAACTCGAACGTCGTCTTCGTGTAGTAGTCGAGGCCGCGGACCATGCGCGGGTTCTCGACGAACTTCACGCCCAGCTCGGTCAAGTAGCCCTTGACGAGCTCGTAGTGCTCGCGGCACGCGTCGCACAGGTTGTCGACCATCAGCGGCGCCTCGGCGACCATCTCGCGCACCTCGGGGCGCTTGTCGTCGAGCACGCGCAACGGGTTCAGCTCCGCGCGCTGCCGGGTCGCGTCGTCGAGCGGCAGCTCCGCGAGGAACGCCTGCAGCTTCTCGCGGTACGCCGGACGGCAGTTCGCGTCGCCCAGCGACGTGAGCTCCAGCCGGTAGCCGGTGAGCCCCAGGGCGCGGAAGCCCGCGTCGCCGACGGCGATGACCTCGGCGTCGAGGGCCGGGTCGTCGACGCCGATCGCCTCGATGCCGACCTGGTGGAACTGCCGGTACCGGCCGGCCTGCGGAGCCTCGGCGCGGAAGAACTGGCCCGCGTAGTAGAGCTTCGCCGGCAGCGAGCCGCGGTCGAGGCTGTGCTCGATGACGGCCCGCATCACGCCCGCGGTGCCCTCGGGGCGCAGGGTGATGGAGCGCTCACCGCGGTCGAGGAAGGTGTACATCTCCTTCGTCACGACGTCGGTGGACTCGCCGACACCGCGCGAGAACAGCGCTGTGTCCTCGAAGACCGGCAGCTCGACGTAGCCGTAGCCCGCGAGCTCGGCGGCGCGGGTCAGCGTCGACCGGACGTGCAGGAAGGCAGCGGACGTCGGCGGGATGTAGTCGGGAACGCCTTTGGGTGCGGAAAACACGTGTCTCAAAGTCCTCGGTGCGGGGCGGCCGGAGCGTCCTGCAGTTGCAGCAGGTATGGGTTCGTCACGCGCTCACGGCCTATGGTCGTCGTCGGGCCGTGGCCGGGCAGCACCACAGTGTCGTCGGGCAAGGTCATGACCTTGTTCTGCAGAGACGACAGCATCGCGGCGTGGTCGCCACCCGGCAGGTCGGTGCGTCCGATCGAACCGGCGAAGAGCGTGTCACCCGAGATCACCAGGCGACCGCCTTCCTGCGCGCCGGAGCGGAACATCACCGACCCGCCGGTATGGCCCGGCGTGTGGTCGACGGTGATGCGCAGCCCGGCGAGGTCGAGGTCGGCGCCGTCGTCGAGCGTGCGGACCTCGGACGGCTCCCGCATCTCGAGGTTGCCCCCGAAGAACGCGGCGGACTCGCGGCTGATGCCCTTCAGCGGGTCGGCGAGCATCTCGACGTCGTCCGGGTGGATGTACGCGGGGATGTCGTTGCCGTCGCAGACGGGTGCGACGGAGAAGGCGTGGTCGAAGTGCCCGTGTGTGAGCAGCACGGCCACCGGCGCGAGGCGGTGCTTGCGCAAGGCCTGCTCGATCGGCTCGACCGCGTCCTGACCGGGGTCGACGATCACGCAGGGCTCGCCCTCACCGGCCGCCAGGACGAAGCAGTTCGCCTGGAGCGCCCCGGTGGGGAACCCGATCACGAGCACGAAAATGACCTCCCTGTTCAACCACAGCCTAGCCACCACACAAAGCTCATATGCCCAGGCCCTAGACTGCCGAGCCGACCGCCCTATTCGCATGAGTCCCTGGGGAGGGAGCACGTGCCCACCAACGAGCAGCGACGCGCGGCAGCCAAGCGCAAGCTTGAGCGTCAGATGGTCTACCGCCAGGAGCGGGCCAAGAAGCGTCGCATCATCGCCGTCGTGTCGACGGTCGTCGTTGTTGCGCTCGTTGGAGGTGGCGTGTGGTTCCTCGCGACCAACGACGTCTTCGGCAACGGTGACGCCTCCGCGTCGGAGACTCCGACCCAGGAGTCGGTGGACAAGGCGGAGAACATCCCCACCGCGCTGCACCAGGTCGCCAAGCGCCCCACGCCGCTGCCCGAGAAGGTGAGCTGCGAGTACACGAAGGGCCAGGAGCCGGCGGCCAAGGAGAACACGCCGCCCGCGAACGGCGAGCAGCCCGCCACCGGCACGGTCGGCGTCACGCTCGGCACCTCGATCGGCGACCTGAAGCTCACGCTGGACCGCTCGCTCGCGCCGTGCACCGTGAACAACTTCGTCGAGCTGGCGAAGCAGAAGTACTTCGACAACACGACGTGCCACCGCCTCACGGTGACCGGCATCCAGGTCCTGCAGTGCGGCGACCCCGGCGGCAACGGCATGGGCGGCCCCGGCTACTCGTTCAAGGACGAGACCTACCCCGAGCTCACCTACGGCCGCGGCGTGCTCGCCATGGCCAACTCGGGCCCGAACACCAACGGTTCGCAGTTCTTCATCGTCTACGGCGACGCGGCCAGCCTGAAGCCGGACTACACGGTCTTCGGCACGGTCGACGAGGAGTCGCTGAAGAAGGTCGACGAGGTCGCGAAGACCGGCACGATCTCGCAGCAGCCGGGTCAGGGCGACGGCAAGCCGAAGACCCCGGTCGACATCAAGTCGGCTCTGGTCGCGAACTAGTTCTTCACAGTGAAGGGCCCCCGGGAGCGGTTCCCGGGGGCCCTTTCGCTTCTCCCTACCCGACCAGGCGGCGGCGCCAGTCGAGCGGCGTCACGGTGATGGCCCGGCCGGGGTCGCGGTTCCACTCGACCGCGAGCCCCGCCGCCCGGAGCGCGGCCACGACCTCGAGCCCCACGGCCGTGGTCGTCGCGGCCGAGTCGTCGAAGCCGCCGTAGTGCAGCGTCAGCCCGCGCCCGGCCACGGCCGCCTGCGTGCTCTGGCCGTGGAAGTACACGAACCCGCGCGCACCGGGCCCTGCCTCGTCACCGATCTCCGCCTGGCCGCACGTGCGGCAGCAGGTGAAGTTCTCGCGGGCGGTGATCCCGGCGGCGTCCAGCGCCTCGAACGCGCGCGCGAGCCGCTCCGGGTCGGTCTCCCCCCGCCACGACGCCTGCTCCGCCACCCGCTCGAGCCACAGCCGGTCGGCCAGCTCCCGCGCCTGGTGGCGCGACACCGGCCGCCGGTCCCCGGTCGCCAGGTACTCCTCGGCGACCTCCGCCAGGCCGGCGCGGGTCGCGTAGCCGGCGGCCAGGACCCCGCGCACGTGGTCCTCCAGCGCCTCGCGCTCGTGGTCGCCGAGGTCGAGCGGCGGCACCACCCGCGCGGGACCGGCGTCGAGCGGCGACCAGGTCAGCCTGCCGTCCCAGCCGGGCTCCTGCCGTGCCCAGCCGATGAGCACCGAGGCCACCGCGTCCGGCCCGTCGGCGGTCGCCTCGAAGTACCCGCGGCCGTCGCGGTGCTCCACCGCCCAGTCGCCGCCGGTCTCGTGCCAGACCTGCGCGAAGACGTCGGGCAGGTCCGGCACGCGCTGCAGGACCAGGAAGTGGTCGCCCTCCCCGCCGATGCGCCGGACCAGCCCGGCGAGCTCCTCGGCGGACACGCGGACGTGCCGCTCCGAGTTTTCCGTCCTGACCGTGATGTCGAGCATCCGCAAACCCTGGCACACGACACAGGAGCCTCCTGCCGGAATCCGGCAGGAGGCTCCTGTGCCTTCCCCGTGAAGCTCTACGACGCCGACGTCACGCGGTACACGTCGTACACGCCCTCAACGCTCCGCACGGCCTTCAGGACGTGCCCGAGGTGTTTCGGGTCGCCCATCTCGAACGAGAACCGGCTGACGGCCACCCTGTCGCGCGACGTCGTCACCGACGCCGACAGGATGTTCACGCGCTCGTCGGCCAGCACCTTCGTGACGTCCGAGAGCAGCCGGTGCCGGTCGAGCGCCTCCACCTGGATGGCGACCAGGAAGACGCTGGACGCCGACGGCGCCCATTCGACGTCGAGCAGGCGTTCCGGCGACTTCAGCAGCTCGTCCGCGTTCGTGCAGTCGGTGCGGTGCACGGACACGCCGCCGCCGCGCGTCACGAAGCCGAGGATGTCGTCGCCCGGCACCGGGGTGCAGCAGCGGGCGAGCTTCACCCACACGTCCCCCGCGTCCTTGACGATCACGCCCGCGTCGCCGGTGGGGCGGCGCCGGGTGACCGTGGACGGGGTGGCGCGATCGGCCAGTTCCTCCTCGGCGTGGTCGACACCGCCGAGCTGCGCGACGAGCCGTTGCACGACGTGGCGGGCCGAGGTGTGCCCCTCGCCGACCGCCGCGTACAGCGCGCTCATGTCCGGGTAGTGCAGTTCCTTCGCGAGGGCCTGCATCGAGTCGACCGAGACCAGGCGCTGGATCGGGAGCCCGACGCGCCGGACCTCCTTGGTGATCGCGTCCTTGCCCTGCTCGATCGCCTCTTCCTTGCGCTCCTTGGCGAACCACTGCTTGATCTTCGCCTTGGCGCGCGGGGACGCGACGAAGCTCAGCCAGTCGCGGGACGGGCCCGCGCCCTCCGCCTTGGAGGTGAAGATCTCGACGACCTCGCCGTTCTCGAGCTTGCGCTCCAGGGCGACGAGACGCCCGTTGACGCGGGCGCCGATGCAGCGGTGACCGACCTCGGTGTGCACGGCGTAGGCGAAGTCGACCGGCGTGGAGCCCGTCGGCAGCGTCTCGACGTCACCCTTGGGGGTGAACACGAAGATCTCGCGCGCGGCGAGGTCCCAGCGCAGCCCCTCGAGGAACTCGCCGGGGTCCGCGGCTTCCCGCTGCCAGTCGAGGAGCTGGCGCATCCACGCCATCTCGTCGATCTCGACGGACTTGCCGTTGTGCGTGCCCTTGGTCTCCTTGTAGCGCCAGTGCGCCGCGATGCCGTACTCGGCCCGCTGGTGCATCTCGTGGGTGCGGATCTGCACCTCGAGAGGCTTGCCGTCGGGACCGATGACGGTCGTGTGCAGCGACTGGTACACGCCGAACCGCGGCTGCGCGATGTAGTCCTTGAACCGGCCCGGCATCGGCTGCCAGGCGGCGTGCACGACGCCCATCGCGGCGTAGCAGTCGCGCACCTCGTCCACGAGGATCCGGACGCCCACGAGGTCGTGGATGTCGTCGAACTCCCGTCCGCGGACGATCATCTTCTGGTTGATCGAGTAGTAGTGCTTCGGCCGGCCCTCGACCTTCGCCACGATCCGCGCGCTCTCGAGCTGGCCGTTCAGCTCGTCGACGACCGAACGCAGGTACGTGTCGCGACTCGGCGCGCGCTTCGCGACCAGGCGGACGATCTCGTCGTACTTCTTGGGCTGCAGGATCGCGAACGCGAGGTCCTCCAGCTCCCACTTGACCGTCGCCATCCCCAGCCTGTGGGCGAGCGGTGCGAGCACTTCGAGCGTTTCGCGGGCCTTGCGGGCCTGCTTCTCCGGCGGCAGGAACCGCATGGTGCGCATGTTGTGCAGCCGGTCGGCCAGCTTGATGACGAGGACGCGCGGGTCCTTCGCCATCGCGATGACCATCTTGCGGATGGTCTCGGCCTCGGCCGCCGCCCCCAGCTTGACCTTGTCGAGCTTCGTGACGCCGTCGACGAGGCGGGCGACCTCCTCGCCGAAGTCGTCCTTCAGCTGCCCCAGTGAGTAGTCGGTGTCTTCCACGGTGTCGTGCAGCAGCGCGGCCACCAGCGTCGTGGTGTCCATGCCCAGCTCGGCGAGGATCGTCGCCACGGCGAGCGGGTGGGTGATGTACGGGTCGCCGGACTTGCGGCGCTGCGGGCGGTGCTTCTCCTCGGCAACGTCGTACGCGTGCTGCAGAAGCGCCAGATCGGCCTTGGGATGGAGGTCACGGTGCACGGCGGCGAGAGGTTCGAGGACCTGCTTCACCGGGGCCGCACGTTGGGCGGTGATGCGCCGCGCCAGGCGGGCGCGCACACGCCGGGTAGCCGACGGTTGAACAACCGTCGCAGCGGGTTCGGTGTCTTGACTCAACCCCACGCTCCTCGGGTCTCGCGAGTACCGAGGATAACGCGTTAACGCGGACGAGACGTCCGATGGCTCGCTGAGCGGCGCAGCTCACACGGTGAACGCGAGCCGAACTTCCGTTGAGCCGATCAGGCGACGGCCTTCACGAACGCCCTCCAGGCGCGGGCCGAGAACACCAGGACGTCACTCCCGGTCGCCTTCGAGTCACGCACCAAGGCGTCGCGCAAAAGCGACACCTCGACGCACGCGGTATCACCCTCAGGACCGCTGTAGGTGCTCTTGCGCCAGATCCGCCGGTGGCTCATGCGGGTCCCTCCGAAGTCTGCTGATGTAGCTCGTCAGCAAGCTCTTCGATTGTCCCTCATCCAAAGCGCGGGAATCCAACCACTTGAAGAACTCCCGGCTGTCCGCGATGGCGGCGCCGTCATGCGCGAACACCCTCGCCAGGTCGGTCTCGCTGTACGCCAGCGGCACCAGCTTCTCGAAGCTGAGCAACATCCTCGGCGACATCCGGATCGGACCCGGACCAGCGGACATCGGCACGATTCGGACGATGTGCGTGTTGAACAGCATGCGGAGGTACTGCTCCTCCATGATCCGTTCATCGCCGACCTGGAGCTGCAGGGCTAGTTCGTGCACGTAGAAGCGGCACTCCGGAGGGTTCGGTCGCCTCAGGACCGCCTGTCGGTCCATCCGCCACCGAAAGCTCTTCTCCACGTCCATCGGCGTCTTGCGGCCCGTTTCGAGCAGTGCGCGCGCATAGCCGGGGATTTGGACGAGACCCGGCACAGACAGCACGTCGTAAGAGGTGATCTTCTGCGCCTGGGCCTCCGCCATCGCGAGCGTGCGCAGGTTGTCCGGCACGACCAGCACGTACGGGTCGAAGGCGTAGCGGTACCTCTCGCGGAAGGCCTCGAAATGGGCGCTGTCCCGGCCGCACATCATCAGGTACTGCACGAGGTCGATCTCGCTCGCCCGCGCCTTGCCCTTCTCGATGTTCGAGACCTTGCTCGGGTCCCACCCGAGCTGTTCGGCGAAGGCGTGGCCGGTCAGCGACGTGAACTTCTCGCGCAGGCGGCGCAGCTCGTCGCCCAGGTCCCGGCTGTAGGCGGTGGAGGTGATCGCAGTCATTCGTCCGACGGTAGGCATTGGCCCTCCTCCACGAACCAGCTCCTTCGGGTGAAAACGGGTGCTCGAAAGCCCTGGTGGCACGGGCTGAGCCGCGACGTGGTGGGCGGTGTTCGTCCGCGGGCCGCGGTCCGGGTCGAGCCGGGCCGGCGGGACGAAGGTCGGGACTCCCCGGTGGAACTCCACCTCCCCCTCGCTCCGGTGGATCAAGGTGTGGTGGTGGCGGCACAGCAGGGCCGCGTTGTGCACGGACGTCTCGCCGCCCCTCCGACCAGAACCTGACGGGGTGGGCGTCGCAGTGCTTCGGCGGGCGGTCGCACCCCGGGAAGGTGCAGCCCTGGTCTCTCGCCACCAGCAGGCGGCGGACGGCGGCGGGGAACGTTCTGGCCTTGCGGCCTATGTCCACCGGTTCGGAGCGGCCGCCCAGCACCACCGGGATCACGCCCGCGTTGCAGGCGAGGCGGCGGACCAGGGTGGCCGGGACGGGGACGCGGTTGTGGAGCGTCGCGAAGCCCGTCCCCGCCGCCAAGGCCTCGTACGACATCGTCATGGTGAGGGTGACCGGCTCGCCGCCGTGCTCGGGCAGGAGATCGGCGCGCAGCACCAGGTCGATCAGGTCGGCGAACGCGTCGCCTTCCCGCTCGCCGCGCGAACGCGGGTCCACGCCCTCCTCCGGAGTGGCCGGGCGGGGCTTGGCCAGCGGGTCGATCATCGCCTCGAACTTCGCGCCGGTGACCTTGTCGAGCTTGGCCGACACCTCCAGCCAGTCGCCCTTCCACTGCGTGCGCAGCCGGTTGACCGGCGCCACCTGCTCGGCGGAGCCCGGATCCTCGTCCTGCCGGTGGAGCCGGTACGCGAGCTCCTTGCCGAACGCGCGCACCGCGGCGGGCTCGTGCCGCGACGCGAACTCGACCACGGGCCGCTCGGCCTCGGGCGGCAACTCCTCCATCACCTCGGCGACCGCCGGGATGTGCTCACCGGAGAGCATCCCCTCCGCCACCGCCGCGGCGGTGGCCGGCAACTCCGGCTCCAGCGCCGAGCCCGACGGCGTGACCTCCCGAGCCAGCTTGGCGGCGCGGGCCACCCACTGCCGCGCGGTCCTCAGGTCCCACCGCACGGCATGGCGCAGCACCTGCGCCACAGTCCGACAGCCCAATTCGGACGCGGCGCCACGCCGGTCCAGTTCAGCGATCTTCTGCATCATCGCATTCTCGAGAACGCGAATTCCCACCACATCACCGACGACCGCATTCAGCAGTTCGTCGGTGGCCAGGAGGCGGAAGTCCGGTTCGCTCATGCGTTCGACCGTACCGCAAGATCGCATCGTAAAAGCACGTCAGAGCACACACGTTCGAGTGAACAACCTGGACAAACGCTATAGGCGCCGTTAGTGCACATCTCTCTATACGCGACATAATCAGCAGTAAGCGAACACGCAAGAGAATGGACCAAATAAATCCGTTCGGCACACGTCCGGCGAAGAAGGTCACGTACCGGACCGGTACCGCCGGGGCACCTGACAGACTCGAACCCGTGAGGACCCTGCTCTGGTGCGCCGCCATGACGTTCGTGTGGCTCGGCACGATGGCGTACCTCGCCCTCGACGACCCGGGCTACATCGATCCGAGGTCGATCATCGGCTCGTCGGTGGGCTGGGTGGTGGCGACCACCCTGAGCTGGCTGGTGCTGCGCCGCGCGAAGGCACCGAGGCTGTGGGAGATCGCGGTCGTGACGGCGCCGGCGTCGCTCGTGACGCTGGTGTTCGTGAGCATCGGCGCCGCACTCGTGGCCCCTCCGCCGGTGGCGTGATGAAGGATTGCTCGCGAGCCAGGCGATGGACGGGTGAGCAGCGTGCTCGAGCACGCCTGGAAGGCTGACGCCATGCACTCGCACCGGCCGCTCTGGCACTGCCTGGCGTTCGCGGGCATCTGGTACGCCGCGATCGTCCTGCTCAACCTGGTCGTCAACGGCGGTGGTGAGGCGTTGCGCGCGCTGCTCCTAGGCGTGGTGCCGTGGCTGGGCGCGTCCGCCGCGCTGACGAGGGTGGGGCACGGTGGCATGAAGGCGTGGCGGCTGGTCGTGCTGGCCTTGCCGATCTTCTACTTCCTGTGGGCGATCACCGTCGTGGTCGCCCACCGGTTCGTCGTCACGCCGGTCAGCGGCTGACACGCGGAAGGGCCGGCGACGACTCGTCACCGGCCCTTCCGAAGCACAACCTCTACACGGTCACAAGCGTCTGGACGTCGCGGCCCGCGAGCCGTGAGCGGCCCTCCAGCGCCGCGATCTCCAGCACCACCGAGACACCCGTGACGATGCCTCCCGCGCGCTCCACGAGCGTGCAGGCGGCCTCCGCGGTGCCCCCGGTGGCCAGGACGTCGTCGACCACGACCACGCGCTGGCCGGGCTGGATCGCCCCGCCGGGCAGTTCCAGCGACGTGGAGCCGTACTCCAGGTCGTAGGAGACCGAGTCGGCGACGACCGGCAGCTTGCCCGGCTTGCGCAGCGGCACGACGCCGTAGCGCCAGCCGTAGCCCAGGGCGGCGCCCAGGAGGAAGCCGCGCGACTCGATGGCGGCGATCACCTGGGTGCTGTCGTCGATCTTGTCCTGCAGGGCGTCGACCACGGCGCGCAGGGCGTCCGGGTCGGCGAGGACCGGCGTGAGGTCCCGGAAGACGACCCCCGCCCGGGGGAAGTCCGGGACCTCGCGCATCAGTCCCAGAGCACGATCCAATTTCAACGCTGGCGCTTCCCGGTCGGACGGCGGCGGGCGTCGCCCGCCTTGGCGGTGCGGTGGGGCACCGACGCGGCGGCGGCGTACGCCTCTTCCTTGCGCAGGTCGGCGGCGAGGGCGTCCTCGTCGGCCGACTCGATGCCCTCGGCCGGCTGCGGGCCCGAGGCTTTGGCGCGGCGGGCGGCCACGCGCTTGGCCTGCGCGATGTACTTCGGGTCGCGCATCTTCAGGTCCACCAGCACCGGGGTGGCGATGAAGATCGAGGACAGGGCGCCGATGAACATGCCGACGAGCTGCACGAGCGCGAGGTCCTGCAGCGTGCCGACGCCCAGGATGCCGACGCCGACGACCAGCAGGCCGATGACCGGGAGGAGCGCGATCAGCGAGGTGTTGATCGAGCGCATCAGGGTCTGGTTCAGCGCCAGGTTCGCGGCCTCGGCGTAGGTGCGGCGGGTCAGGCCCAGCAGGCCGCGGGTGTTCTCCTTGACCTTGTCGAACACGACGACCGTGTCGTACAGGGAGAAGCCGAGGATCGTGAGCAGACCGATCACCGTCGCGGGCGTCACCTCGAAGCCGATGAGCGAGTACACGCCCGCGGTGATGATGACGTCGTGGAAGACGGCGACGAGCGCGCCGACGGCCATGCGCCACTCGAAGTAGAACGCGAGGAACAGCGTCACCGCGACGAAGAACCAGAACAGGGCCCAGAGGGCCTTGCCGCTGATCTCACCGCCCCAGGACGCGGAGACGGCGCTGTCGGAGATCGCCGACTGGCCGCCCTGCGGCTGGGTGTCCTGGGCGAGGCCCGTCTTGAGGGCCGCGACCTCCTGGATGTTCAGCGCGGGCGACTTGATCTGGATCGTCGCGCTGGCACCGGAACCGACGGCCTGCACGGCGGTCGGCTTCTTGTCCGGGATCGCCTTGGCGAACGCGTCCTCGACGGCGCCCGTCGAGATGGACTGGCCGCTGGCCGAGACCGACGGCATCGAGATCTTCGTGCCGCCCTTGAAGTCGATGCCCAGGTTGAAGCCGTTGAACACCATCGAGCCGATGCAGACCAGCAGGATGATGCTGGACGTGATGTACCAGCGGAGGCGCTTGCCGACGATGTCGAAGGCGCCGTTGCCGACGTAGAGGCGCGAGAGCACGCTGCCCATGTCAGGCCCCCTTCACGGCGGTGGTCTTGCCGGTCGTGGCGGCGCGGTGCGCGGCGCCCTCGCGGGCGGCACCGCCCAGGCCGGACAGGCTCGGGTTGGACAGGAACTTGGACTTCGACGCCATCGCGACCAGCGGGTGCGTCACGAGGAACACGACCACGAGGTCGAGGACCGTCGACATGCCGAGGGTGAACGCGAAGCCCTTCACCTGGCCGACCGCGATCACGTACAGCACGGCGGCGGCGATGAAGCTGACCGCGTCGGCCGAGAGGATCGTGCGGCGGGAACGAACCCATGCGCGCGGGACGGCCGAACGGAACGTGCGGCCTTCACGCACTTCGTCTTTCAGTCGTTCGAAGAAGACGATGAACGAGTCCGCGGTGATACCGATCGCGACGATGAACCCGGCGATGCCGGCGAGGTCGAGCGTGAACCCGATGAGGCGGCCGAGCAGGACCAGCACCGCGTAGATGATCACGGCGGACAGGGCGAGCGACAGGATCGTCAGGATGCCCAGGAGGCGGTAGTAGAACATGCAGTAGACGAAGACCAGCGCGAGGCCGATGCCGCCGGCGATCAGGCCCGCCTTGAGCGACTGCAGGCCGAGCGTCGGGGAGACCGTCTGCGCCTCGGACGAGTCGAAGGACAGCGGCAGCGCGCCGTACTTCAGCGTGTTCGCGAGGTTCTGGGCTTCCTTCAGCGTGAACTTGCCGCTGATCTCGGTCGAGCCGCCCTCGATGGCCGACTGGATGGTCGGGGCGGACATGACCTCGCCGTCGAGCACGACCGCGACGGCCTGCTGCACGTTGGCGGAGGTGAACTTGGCCCACTTGCTGCCGCCCTCGGACTTGAAGTCGAGGTTGACGACGTAGCCGGTGCCGTTCGGGTTGTTGTTCGCCGCGGCGTTGTTGATGTCCTCACCGGTGAGGCGGGAGTAGTTCGAGTAGTCGTCGGCCTTGGTCTCGGTGTCCTCCTTGGGAGGGTTGACCGGGGCCAGGGTGTACTTGAACTCGCCCTTCTCGTCACAGGTGACGAGCGGCTTGTCCAGGTCGTCGTTGCCGCGCAGCGGGTCGGGCTGCGTGCAGTCGAGCAGGAGCGCGGCCTGCTGCAGGACCTGCGGGTCCGTGCTCTGGCGCAGCGCCTTCGCCTCCTGGATCTCCTTCGCGACCTTCGGGTCGACGTTGGAGGGGGCGGGCGGCGTGCTCGCGCTGCTGGACGGCGCGGCGCCGCTGCTCGGCGGGGTGCTGGACGGCTGCGCGGCCAGGTTCGGCGCGGGGCGGCCCTGCGGGGCGCCGCTCGACGGCGGAGCCTGACCGGCGCTCTGGCTCGGCGGGGTCGCGGGAGGCGTGCTCGCACCGCTGGACGGCGCGGTGCTCGACGACGGCTGCGAGGGGTTCGGGGCGGCGCCCGCGGGGACCGGCTGGCCGATGACCTTGCGGAACGCGAGGCGAGCGGTCTGGCCGAGGCCCTTCGCGCCTTCGCTGTCCGCACCCGGGACCGTGATCACCAGGTTGTTGCCGTCCCGCACGACCTCGGCACCGGAAACGCCGAGACCGTTGACGCGGACCTCGATGAGGTCACGTGCGCGGTTGAGCGCTTCCTCGCTGGGCTGGGCCCCGTCTTCCTGACGCGCGGTCAGCGTGACGAGCGTGCCGCCCTGGAGGTCGATTCCGAGCTTGGGTTTGGCCGAACCGTTCCCGGTGAAGAACACCAGGGCGTAGAGCGCGACCACGATGAGGACAAAACTCGCCAGATATTTCGCAGGGCGAATTTGCCCGGCCGGAGGTGCCACGATCCGTCCGTCTCCTAGTAGCGATGGTTTCCGAGCGCGCAGCGTAACGCGCGCCGCGTGAGCTGCGCGTCACTACCTGGAGTTGGCGGTCTTCACAGTTGCCAACTCCAGGTGTCACGAGTCCGCCGGTTACTTCTTGACGTTGTGGTCCAGGGGCTCCGCGACCTGTGCGGCGGGGGCGGTGGTCACCTCGGCCTCGGGCTCGTCGGCCTTGTCCTCGACCACGGCCTCGTCGGTCTCGGCCACCTTCTCGCGGATGGCGGCGCGCAGCCACCGCGTGACGACACCCTCGGAGATCTCGATGTCGATGGTGGTGTCGTGGCTCGCGTCGGCGACGGTGCCGTAGAGACCCGAAGTCGTCATGACCTTGTCCCCCGGCTGGAGCGAGCTCTGCAGCTGCTGCTGCTCGGCCATCGCCCTCTTCTGCTTGCGCGCGCTGAGGAACAGCGGCACCGCGAGCAGAACCAGGAGCAACGGGAACATCAAAGACGAAAGGTTGCCCATCATTCTCCGATCAAGTGGACATGCCTCGACGCACGTCCGATATGTCCAGGTGCTTTCACCGATTGTGCCAGGTCACCACAGTTGATCACCGGCGGGCGGTTCCAGCCCCAGGTGGTGCCACGCGGCGGGCGTCGCCACTCGACCGCGCGGTGTCCTGGCCAGCATGCCAGCCCGCACCAAATACGGTTCGCACACCTCTTCGACCGTGGTCGGCTCCTCACCGACGGCGACCGCGAGCGTGGACACGCCGACCGGTCCCCCGTTGAAGCTCTTGACCAGGGCGGTGAGCACCGCGCGGTCGAGGCGGTCGAGGCCGAGCTGGTCGACGTCGTAGACCTCGAGGGCCTGCCGCGCGATCTCCTCCGTGACCCTGCCGTCGGCCCTGACCTCGGCGAAGTCCCGCACGCGCCGCAGCAGCCTGTTGGCGATGCGGGGGGTGCCCCTGCTGCGCCCGGCGATCTCGAGCGCGCCGTCGGCGTCGAGGTCGACCCCGAGGATCTTGGCGCTGCGCTTCACGATGAGGTCGAGCTCGTCGGGGCTGTAGAACTCCATGTGCCCGGTGAAGCCGAACCGGTCGCGCAGCGGTCCCGTGAGCGCACCGGACCTCGTCGTGGCCCCGACCAGCGTGAACGGCGCGATGTCGAGCGGGATGCTGGTCGCGCCGGGGCCCTTGCCGACGACGACGTCGACCCGGAAGTCCTCCATCGCGAGGTACAGCATCTCCTCGGCCGGCCGAGCCATGCGGTGGATCTCGTCGATGAACAGCACGTCGCCCTCGATGAGGTTCGACAGCATCGCCGCGAGGTCCCCCGCCCGTTCGAGCGCGGGCCCGCTGGTGATCCGGATGGCGCTGCCGAGCTCCTTCGCGATGATCATCGCGAGGCTGGTCTTGCCGAGTCCGGGCGGCCCGCTGAGCAGCACGTGGTCCGGCGCGGTCCCCCGCCGCATGGCCCCGTGCAGGACGAGCTCGAGCTGCTCCCGCACCCGCTGCTGGCCGACGAACTCGTGCAGGTCGGCGGGCCGCAGGCTGGTCTCGACGTCCCGCTCGGCCGGCGCGACGTACGGGCTGAGCTCGTCCTCCATCACTTGCGCCCCAGCGTGGCGAGCGAACGGCGCAGCACGGCGGACGTCGACTGGTCGGGGTTGTCCGCGAGCACGCTGTCGACCGTCTGCTCGGCGGCCTTGGCCGGGAACCCAAGCCCGAGAAGCGCCTCCACGACGTGGTCACGCGTCTGGCTGTGCGCCGGCGTCGTCGGCGTGGGCAGCTGACCGACCTTGTCGCGCAGCTCGATGATGAGCCGCTCCGCACCCTTCTTGCCGATGCCCGGCACCTGCGTCAGCACGGTGATGTTGCCCTCGGCGAGCGCGTGCCGCAGCTTGTCCGGCTCCAGGACCGCGAGGGTGGCCAGCGCGATGCGGGGCCCGATGCCGCTCACCGTCTGCAGCAGGCCGAAGAGCTCGCGCGCCTCGGCGTCGGCGAACCCGAACAGCGTCAGGCTGTCCTCGCGCACGACCAGTGTGGTGGCGAGCGCGGCCTCTTCACCGCGGCGCAGGCCGGCGAGGGTGGTGGGGGTGGCCTGGACGGCGAACCCGACGCCGCCCACCTCGACGACGGCGTGGTCGAGGCCGACGTGCTGCACCTGGCCGCGCAGTGACGAGATCACCTGGTTCCTCCGGTCATGACGTGCTTCGAGACTAGTTGGCGCGCTTGGCTGCTTCGGCGAGCTTCGCCTTGTGCACCCGTGCCAGCTCCGCCGCCCGTGCCTGCGCCTCCTCCAGCCGCGACCGCATCGGCGCGCGCCAGTGGTGGCAGATGGCCAGCGCCAGCGCGTCCGCCGCGTCGGCGGGCTTCGGCGCGACCTTCAGCCCGAGCAGCTTGGTCACCATCGCCGTCACCTGCGCCTTGTCCGCGCGGCCGGACCCCGTGACCGCCGCCTTCACCTCGGACGGCGTGTGGAACTCGACCGGCAGGCCCCGCTGCGCGGCGGCCAGGGCGACGACGCCCGACGCCTGCGCGACGCCCATCGCGGTGCGGACGTTGTGCTGCGCGAAGACCCGTTCGATGGCCACGACCTGCGGTTCGTAGCGGTCGAGCCATTCGCAGACGCCGATGTACAGCTCGTGCAGGCGCACGGACAGAGGAGCGTCAACGGGCGTGCGCAGGACATCGACGGCCACCGCGCGCACGACTCGGCCCGGGCCGCCGTCGACCACGCCGAAGCCGCACCTCGTCAGACCGGGGTCGACCCCGAACACCCGCACGCCAGCCAACTCCCCGAAGCAGGAACGAACAACAGTTCGAACCATATCCGGTGCGCCTGCGGGTGACTTGCACCGACACGGTTCGACAAGTCCGCGTCGGCGTCACTACGGTGGTCGGGTTTCGATCACCAGGAGCAGCGGGTGCAGAGGTTCTGGGTTGTCGCGGGATGTGTCGGCGCCTTCATGGCCGTCGCCATCCTCACCGCCCTCACCGTGCCGCGCGATATCGGTATCGCAATAGACAAGGTGGTCCAGCTCGTCTTCGCCGTCGCGGCCCTCGTCGTCTACGCGCGCCGGCGCGACCGGTGGATGACCGCGGCGATGACCAGCCTGAGCATCGGGTTGTCCGCCTGGATCTGGGGCCAGCAGATCTTGGGCGTGCAGCTGCCGTCCTCGACGATCGCGCCGCTCGGGTTCACGATGGTGCCGGTCCTGTGCCTGGCCGCGGTGATCGCCAAGGCCCAGCAGCGCCGTGCCGACGACCTGCTGCCGAGCTACCGCAGCCGCACGGTGATCGTGCTCGACGGGCTGATCGTCATCGGGTCGCTGTTCGTGCTCACGTGGGTGTCGGCGCTGGAGTCGCTGACCCGCGCGTGGGCGACCGAGGGCCCCGGGTTCGCCACGGTCATCGCGCATCCCGCCGCGTACCTCGTGCTGCTCGTGGCGATCGTGGTGATGTCGTGGACGCATCAGGCCGTGCGCCAGTGGCCGATGTTCTTCGTGGCGTTGGCCGGCATCGCGCAGTCGTCGTCGGGGTGGCTGTTCGCGTTCCACATCTCGAAGGGCATCACGGCGATCCCGGCGTCGGTGGACATCGGCTTCATGCTGTGCCCGGCGTTCTTCCTGCTGAGCGCGCTGGCACCGGTGCGCGACCTCGACCCCACGCCCGGCCGCGTGCGGATGGCCGACCTGCTGCACCTGCTCGTGCCGTACCTGCCGCTCGCGATCACCGGCCTGTTCGTCATCTGGAACACGGCCACGGGCGGGCGCCTCAACCCCGTCGAGATCTACGTCGGGCTCATGGTCGTATGCCTGGTCATCGTGCGTCAGTTGCTCACGATGATGGACAACGTCCGCCTGATGGACCAGCTCCGCGTCTCCCGCGAGCAGCTGCGGCACGAGGCGACGCACGACCCGTTGACCGGCGTCGCGAACCGCAGTCTGTTCCGCGAACGGCTGGAGCGCGCTCTCGCGGTGCGCGACCGCGAGAAGCCGTTGATCCTGCTGTTCATCGACGTGGACGGCTTCAAGGCCGTGAACGACAACAACGGCCACGCCGAGGGCGACGTCGTCCTGCGCAATGTCGCCGCACGGCTGCAGAACAACGTACGGCCCGAAGACACCGTGGCGCGCCTGGGCGGCGACGAGTTCGGCGTGCTGGTGGACGGCGGCGACGCGGAGGAGATCGGCGACCGGCTGCTCGCGGTGCTGGGACACCCGCACGAGGTGCACGGCCGGGTGCACCGGGTGCACGCCAGCATCGGTGTGGCGCAACGGTTCTCGTACGACCCCTCGATCACCGCCGACGACGTGCTCGGGGCCGCGGACACCGCGATGTACACGGCGAAGCGGCTCGGCAAGGGCATGGTCGTCGTGCACGGTTCCCCGCTCCCGGAGATGACGTGACCCCTGAACAGCTGATCAGCGACCTCGGCATGCAGGAACTGCCCGTCGAGGGCGGCCACTTCGCGCAGACGCACCGGTCCGACGAGGTGTCCGCGATCGCGTACCTGCTGCGCCGCCCGGACTTCTCCGGCATGCACGTGCTGGAGCACCTGGAGATCTACCACTTCCACGCCGGCTCGCCGTTGCGGATGCTGCTGCTGCACCCGGACGGGTCGGTGGCCGAGCCGGTGCTGAGCGCGTCGAACCCGCAGGTCGTGGTGCCCGCCGGCGTGTGGCAGGGCAGCACCCCGGCCGGCGACTGGTCGTTGGTGGGCACCGTCGTCGTGCCGCCGTACACCGACGACATCGTGACCTTCGGCCACGCGGACGACCTGTGCGCGCGTTATCCCTCACACGCCGCCGTCATTCGGCCCCTGTGCCGGTTCTGACGTCACTAGGATCTCCGGAATGGCGCTCGTCCAGCTCAACGGCATCGACCTGAACGTCCAGACCGAGGGTTCCGGCGACCTCGTCGTGCTCGTGATGGGCACCGGCAGCCCCGGCAGGGTCTGGCGCACCTACCAGGTGCCCGCGCTGGTCAAGGCGGGCTACCGCGTCGCGTACTTCGACAACCGCGGCATCAGGCCGTCCTCGGAGTGCGGCGACGGCTTCACGCTCGACGACATGGTCGCCGACACCGCCGCCCTGATCGAGCACCTGGGCGGCCCGGCGCACGTGATCGGCACCTCGATGGGTGCCCGCATCACCCAGGAGCTGGCGCTGACCCGCCCGTCGCTGGTGCGCAGCGCGGTGATGATGGCGACGGCGGGCCGTCCCGAACCGGTGCAGCAGGCGTGGTCGTCGACCCTGTGCGACCTGCACGACAAGGGCGTCGAGATCCCGCAGGCGTTCTACGCGGTGGCGTCGCTGGTCCGCAACGTCTCGCAGGCGACGCTGGCCGACCCGGTCATCGCCCGCGACTGGCTGCAGATGTACGAGTTCGCCGGCTCCTCGCTGACCGCGGGCGAACGCGTCCAGCTCTCCCTCGGCGAATACGACACGAGGCTGGACGCGTACCGCGCGATCACCGTGCGCTCCCTGGTCATCGGGTTCGCCGACGACGTCGTGCTGCCGCCGCGGCTGTCGCGCGAGGTGGCGGCCGCGATCCCGGGCGCCCGGTACGCCGAGGTCGCGGACGCGGGGCACGTCGGGTACCTGGAGCGGCCGGACGAGGTGAACCGGCTGCTGGTCGAGTTCCTCGGCGAGGCGTGAGGGGCGCGCACCCTCAGCGGTGCGCCGCCTGACCGGTGGGCCTGATCAGGATCTCGTTCACGTCCACAGTGGACGGTTGCGACACCGCGTACAGCACCGCCCGGCCCACGTCCTCCGGCTCCAGCTTCGGATCATCCACACGCGACGCCGGGATGGCGTCCGTGTCGACCAGTCCGGGCTGGACGACCGTCACGCGCACGCCGGTGCCGACGGCCTCCGCCCGGATCGCCTGCGCCAGGCCGGTGATCGCCCACTTCGTCGCCGAGTACAGGTTCCCCGGCCGCACCCCGCGCCCGGCGGCCGAGCCGGTCAGCACCAGATGACCGCCCGAACGCAGCAGGGCGGGCATCGCCGCGCGCGCCGTGAAGGCCGGTCCGCAGACGTTCGTCACCACCATGTCCGTCCATTCGGAAGGCTCGGCACCCGACGAAGAGACGAACGACGTGTCGACCGAAACGCCCGCGTTGGCGTGCACGACATCTATTCGTCCCCAACGCGACTCCACTCGGGACATCAGATCCTGCACGGAATCCCACGAAGAGACGTCGCATCGCGCGTCCCAGCCGCGATCGCCGACAGATTCTTCGGCCGAGCGCGACGCCCTGACCACGCGGTAGCCCGCCTGGGCCGCGAGGGAGGCGGTTGCCGCGCCGATGCCCCGGGAGGCGCCGGTCACCACGAAGACGTGTTCCATGATCGGCAACCCTAGTCAGGGAAACGTCAGTGCCGCCTGTTTTGATACCTCGCATGACATTGAACCGCAGGTCCGTGTTCGGGCTGGGAACCGTCGCGGCCGCGACGGCCGTGCTCGGCTCCCACGGTGCAGCGCAGGCGCAGGAAGACTCGGAGCCCGAGATCGAACGCTTCCCGACGACCGCCGACAGGTCGCGCAAGCGCATCGCCCAGATCTACCGGCGGCAGACCCGCAGGGCGCGGGGTACGTGGTCGTCGCTGATCACCGTCGCCGATCTCGACGGGACGACGAGGGCCGCCGTCGACGAGAACGCCGACCAGGTCGTCGAGGCCTACAGCGTGAACAAGATCGCGGTCGCGGTCGCCGTGCTGGACAAGGTGGACCGCGGGCTGATCAGGCTCGACCAGACGGTCACGGTGTCCGCGGCGATCGTCATCCAGGACACCGACGGCATCTTCGCGCTCGACGGCGCGTACCCGAGCGAGGTCACCGTCGGCCACGCCCTCGCGAACCTGCTCACCGTCTCCGACAACACCGCCGTCCGCCTGTGCGGCCTGGTCGTGCCCGCGCTGGAGCTCAACGAGATCCTGCGGTCCAAGGGCTTCGTGCACACCCAGGTCGTCCCGGTGGCCAACCCCAACCGCTTCTTCCTCGGCACCACGACGGCGCGCGAGACGCACACGTTGCTGCAGAAGCTGGTCGACGGGCAGCTGCTGTCCGCCGCGTCGACGGCCTACCTGCTCAACATCCTGCGCGCGACGGCGAGCTTCACCGACGGCGTGCGGCTCAACCTCACGACGAACGAGCGCCTGCGCGTCGCGACGAAGGCCGGCTGGTTCGAGGACGGCCGCAACGAGGCCGGGATCATGTTCAGCGAGGACAACCGCGCGATCCTGGTCTACTCGATGTTCGCCTCCGGTGACTTCGCGGGCGACAAGGCCACCAACGACCAGGACTTCAGCACCACGCACCCGGCCGTCGCGGCCCGCGCGGAGCTCGGCCGGTCCATGTTCGACGCGGTCATCAAGATCACGACGACGCGTCCGCGCCACCGCGAGAAGGTCTACCGGTTCTTCAACGGCGGCTGATCTTTCTCGGAATTCTCCGGGTTCCGGACCACCGGGCACCGGATTTCGGCTATACAGGGCACCACGCCGGGGTCGGTCGTCGCCGCCGTCGACGACCGGCTTCCCCGCGCGGGCGTTCTACAGCGCCGGTTCCACGACGTCGTGGTACCGGCGCGCCACCTCCCCGACGACCTCGTCGAGGTCCGCCGCCCAGATGTCGGCGTTGAAGATCTCCACCTCGACGTCGCCCGCGTACCCGGTCGCGGCGACGTGACTGGTCAGGCGGTGCAGGTCGATGTCGCCGTCACCCGGATAACCGCGGCCCAGCAATACGTCGGCGGGCACGGGTGTGAGCCAGTCGCACACCTGGTACGACGCGATGCGCGGCCCCGCGCGCGCGATCTGCGCGTCCAGGTCGGGATCCCACCAGACGTGCAGCGCGTCGACGACGACACCGACCGACGGGTGCCGTTCGGCGATGTCGAGCGCTTGCGACAACGTCGAGAGCACGCCTCGATCGGCGCAGAACACCGGGTGCATCGGCTCCAGTGCGAGGACCACGCCCGCCTGCGCCGCGTGCACCGAGAGCTCCGCGATGGCGTCGGCGACGCGCTGACGTGCGCCGACGAGGTCCTTGTCGCCCGCCACTCCCCCGACGACCATGACGAGGGTGCCGGTGCGCAGCGCCGCCGCCTCGTCGATCGCACGGCGGTTGTCGTCCAGCGCGGCCCGGTTGTCGACGGCCGTGAGGAACCCTCCGCGGCACAACGACGACACCCGCAACCCGGCGTCCGCGACGAGTTTCGCGGTGCGTCCGAGCCCGTGCTCCGCCACCGGTTCGCGCCACAGCCCGATCGACTCGATGCCGTGCCGGGCGCACCCTTCGACGGCCTCGGCGACGGTCGCGCGTTTGACCGTCGCCTGGTTCAGCGAGAGGCGAGCCACTGCCGCCACCTCCGCTCCGCGAGGTCCGGCTCGACCACGCCGGCGATCTCCGCGAGGCGTTTCGCCTCGGCGAGGTGCTCGGCGCTCCTGGCGGACTCCAGGCCGCCGAGCAGCCGGAAGTGCTCCTGGTGTCCCGCGAGCCACGCCAGGAACACGACGCCGGTCTTGTAGTGGTACGTCGGCGCGCTGAAGAGGTGGCGCGACAAAGCGACCGTGGGTGCCAGGACGCCGTGGAACCCCCCGGTGTCGCCCTCGGCCAGCTTCGCCAGGGCGCGGGCGGCGACCGGCGCGATCGGGTCGAAGATGCCGAGCAGCGCGTCGCTGTGGCCCTGCTCGTCACCCGCGATCAGGTCCGGGTAGTGGAAGTCGTCGCCGGTGTAGCAGCGGACACCGGGAGGCAGCGCTCGCCGCAGCCCGATCTCGTGGCCGGCGTCGAGCAGCGAGACCTTCACGCCGTCGACCTTGTCCGGCCGCGATCGGATGATCTCCAGGAGGTTCCGGGTCGCCCGCGGGACGTCCGCCGCACCCCAGTAGCCCCGCAGCGCCGGGTCGAACGCGGTGCCGAGCCAGTGCAGGATCACGGGTTCGCCGACGCGGTCGAGCACCGTGCCGACGACCTTCTCGTAGTCCTCCGGTCCCCGCGCGGCCGCCGCGAGCCGGCGCGAGCACATCAGCACGGGCTGCGCGCCGGCCTCCTGCACGACGTCGAGCTGTTCCAGGTAGGCGTCCAGGACCTCGCCGAGGCCCGCCTCGCCGGTCAGGTGGTCGGTGCCCACACCCGCGCAGATCCGCCCTGCCTTCTCGGCGGCGCTGCGGCGGATGAGCTCGGCGGCCGCGGTCCAGTCGAGGCCGGCGCCGCGCTGCGCGGTGTCCATCGCCTCCGCGACGCCGAGACCGTGCGACCACAGGTGGTGCCGGAACGCCAGGGTGGCGTCCCAGTCGACGGTGCGCTCGTCCCGCGCGACGACGTGCGCCGCCGCGAACACGGTGCGGTTGAACGGCTTCGCGCTAGACACGCGCGACCTCCACCCGCCGACCCTCCGAAGAGGACAGAAGTCCCGCGGCCGCGAGCGCGACACCTCTCGCCCCGGCGCGGAAGTCGTGCGGGAACGGCCCGTCCTCGGCCACGTGCCGCAGGAACTCGGCCCACTGCACCTTGAAGCCGTTGTCGAAGTCCTCGTTGTCCGGCACCCGCAGCCACTGCTCGCGGAACGGGTGCGCGACCGGCAGGTCCGGGTTCCACACCGGCTTCGGCGTGACGGCGCGGGGCTGCACGAAGCACTCGCGCAGCCCCGCGACCGCGCTGCCCTCGGTGCCGTCCACTTGGAACTCGACGAGCTCGTCGCGGCGCACCCGCACGCACCAGGACGAGTTGATCTGCGCGATGACGCCGTTCTCGATCTCGAAGATCCCGTACGCGGAGTCGTCCGCCGTCGCCTCGTAGGCGTTGCCCCGCTCGTCCCAGCGGGCGGGGATGTGCGTGACCGCCTTGGCCGTGACGGCCTCGACCCGGCCGAACAGGTCGTGGAGCAGGTAGCTCCAGTGGCAGAACATGTCCGAGACGATGCCGCCGCCGTCCTCCGCGCGGTAGTTCCAGCTCGGGCGCTGCGCGGACTGCCAGTCGCCCTCGAAGACCCAGTAGCCGAACTCGCCGCGCACGCTCAGGATCCGGCCGAAGAAGCCGCCGTCGACCAGCCGCTTGAGCTTGCGGATGCCCGGCAGGTACAGCTTGTCCGCCACGACACCGTGCTTGACGCCCTTCTCGTCGGCCAGGCGCGCGAGCTCCAGCGCTTCCCCGACCGTCCCGGAGACGGGCTTCTCGGTGTAGACGTGCTTGCCGGCCGCGATCGCCCTGGTGATCGACTCGACGTGCCGCGACGTGATCTGCGAGTCGAAGTAGACCTCCACCGACGGGTCCGCGAGGGCGCTGTCGAGGTCCGTCGTCCACCGCGCGACGTCGTGGCGCCGGGAGATCTCCTCGAGCTTGCCGGCGTTGCGGCCCACGAGGACCGGTTCCACCTTCAGCACGGTCCCGTCCGCCAGCCGCACGCCCTCCTCGCGCAACGGCAGCAGGGACCGGACCAGGTGCTGGCGGTACCCCATCCTCCCGGTGACGCCGTTGACCGCCACTCCGATGGTCCGAACCGCCATCACACCTCCTGGCAGCAGCAATGGAAAGCGCTTTCCGGCCACGCTAACGGCGGTACTTCGCGGTCGTCAACCTCCTCGCGAGTTAGTCTCAGCGCTCACATGCGCGTTGACGGAGGTGGTCGTGTCCGCCCGACAGGTGACGCTCGCCGAGGTGGCGAGGCAGGCGGGTGTGTCGTTGGCGACCGCTTCTCGCGTGCTCAACGGCAGCACGAGGCAGGTGAGCGGGGACCTGAGCGAGCGCGTCCTGCGCACCGCGGAGGAGCTCGGCTACGTGCCGAACGCGTCCGCGCAGGCGCTGGCCCGCAACTCGAGCTCGCTCGTCGGTCTCGTGGTCCACGACATCACCGACCCGTACTTCTCCTGCATCGCGGCGGGGGTGACGAGGGTGGCCGAGGAGGCCGGGCTCGTCGTCGTCCTCGGCACGACCGGGCGCCGTCCGGAGCGTGAGGCCGAGCTGTTGTCGACGCTGCGGGCGCACCGTGCGCGCGCGGTCGTCCTGGCCGGATCGCGGACCACGGACCGTGCGGCGCAAGCGCGGCTCGCCGCGGAGATCGACGCGTTCACCGAGCAGGGCGGACGCGTCGCGTGCGTGTCGCAGGCGAAGCTCGGCACCGACACGGTCGTGCCCGGCAACCGCGCCGGAGGGCGCGCGCTCGCCCGTGCGCTCGCGGGACTCGGGCACAAGAAGTTCGCCGTATTGGGTGGTCCTTCCGAACTCGTGGTGGCCCGCGACCGCCTGGCGGGTTTCAAGGCGGGTCTAGCGGACGCCGGGGTCGCGCCGCCGGTGGTCGTCAACGGCGCCTTCACCCGTGACGGCGGCTACGAGGCCGCGCTGGAGCTGCTGGCGTCGAAGTCGCGCGCGACCTGCGTGTTCGCGGTCACCGACGTGATGGCGATGGGAGCGATGGCGGCGTTGCGCGAACGGGGCGTGCGCGTGCCGGAGGACATGTCGATCGCCGGGTTCGACGACATCCCGACCCTGCGCGACACCGTGCCCGCTTTGTCCACCGTGCGCCTGCCCCTGGAGGAGATGGGCGAGATCGCCGCAGGTCTCGTGCTGGACGGCGGGGGTGACGAGGCCCGCACCGTGCGCGTGGCGGGTGAGGTGGTGCTCCGGGCGTCGACTGCCCACAATTAGACTCGTCGGGCTGTACACGTACTTGAGTCCTGAGGAGTTGAGCCGTCCCCATGGGGTCTGGCCCCGGCTGGCATACCAACCCGGTCCCTAGTCGCTTCGGAGCGTCCAGGTGACCGGAGTCCTTCTGAGCGTGCTCGGTCTGCTCGCCGTCGTGGCGCTGACCGCGGGCACCTTCATCGCGGTGGCGGCGGAGTTCTCGCTGACCGCGCTGGAACGCAGCACCGTCGAACGCCACGTCGCCGAGGTCGGTGACGCCAAGGCGCGCACCATCGACCGTGCGCACCGCACGCTGTCGTTCCAGCTCTCCGGCGCGCAGCTCGCCATCACGCTCACCACGCTGATCACCGGTTACATCGCGGAGCCCGCGATCGCGAACCTGATCGAGCCCGGCCTGACCGCGGTCGGCGTGCCCGACGCGGTGGCCGACGGCCTGTCGCTGGCCCTCGCGCTGGCGATCGCCACGGCGCTGTCGATGGTGTTCGGCGAACTGGTCCCCAAGAACCTGGCGATCGCGAAGCCGCTCGAGACCGCCCGCGGCGTGGTGAGCCTGCAGGCGGGGTTCTCCACGGTCTTCCGCTGGCTGATCCACTGGATGAACAACTCGGCGAACTGGCTGGTCAGGCGCTTCGGCGTCGAGCCGGTCGAGGAGCTGGCGTCCGCGAGGTCACCCGAGGAGCTGGGCGCGCTGGTCCGCACGTCGGCCGAACACGGCACCCTCGACGAGAGCACCGCGGCGCTGCTGGACCGCTCACTGCGCTTCGGCGACCGCACGGCAGGCGAACTGATGACACCGCGTGTGCGCGTGGAGGCCCTACGCGCCGACGCGACCGTGGCCGACCTCGTGATGAAAGCGCGCGAAACGGGCTTCTCACGGTTCCCGGTGCACAACGGCTCGTTGGACGAGGTCAGCGGCATCGTGCACGTGAAGCAGGCGTTCGCCGTGCCGGCCGCTCTGCGCGTGTCCACCCCTCTGTCGGCGTTGACCCGCCCCGTCTACTCGGTGCCCGAAACCCTCGAGGGCGACGCCCTGCTCGACCGCCTGCGCGCGTCCGGCCTGCAGACGGCGCTCGTCGTCGACGAGTACGGCGGCACGGCCGGCATGGTGACGCTGGAGGACGTGGTCGAGGAGATCGTCGGCGACGTGCGCGACGAGCACGACCGGGGCGAAGCCCTGCCGGTCCGCCCGCTCGGCAAGGACAGCTGGCTCGTCTCCGGCCTCCTGCGCGACGACGAGGTGGCCGAGGCGACCGGCTTCCACATGCCCGAGGGCGACTACGAGACGCTGGCCGGCCTCGTGCTGGCGAGGCTGGGGCGGATCCCCGACGTCGGGGACGAGATCCGCGTCGACGGCTGGAGGGTGACGGTCATGCGGATGGACAAGCACCGCGTGGCGGACCTGCGGGTGGTGGCGTCCTCGTGAACTTCCTCATCATCATCTTCCTGTTGGCGGGCAACGCCTTCTTCGTCGGCGCCGAGTTCGCGGTGATCACCGCGCGCCGCGACCGCCTGGAGGCCTTGGCCGACAAGGGCTCCGCACGGGCCCGCACCGCGATCAAGGCGTCGCAGCAGCTTCCGCTGCTCATCGCCGGCGCGCAGCTGGGCATCACGCTGTGCTCGCTGGGGCTGGGCGCGATCGCCGAACCGGCTCTGGCTTCGGTCTTGGAAGCGCCTCTCAGAGCCATAGGCCTGCCTCTGGCCGTGGTGCACGGCGTGGCGTTCGCGGTGGCGCTGGTCATCGTCGTCGCGCTGCACACGATCCTCGGCGAGATGGTGCCGAAGAACCTCGCGATCGCGGGCCCGGAGCGAGCCGCGGTGTGGCTCGTGCCGGTGCACTACGGGTTCTCGCGGATGATCGCTCCGGCTCTCGCGCTGTTCACCGCCGTGGGCCGCTGGGTGCTGCGCCGCTTCGGTGTCGAGCCCGTCGACGAGCTGGAGTCTGCCTACACGCCGGACGAGCTGGCGTTGCTGATCGGCCAGTCCCGGTCGGAGGGGCTCCTGGAGGACTCCGAGCACCGGCGCCTGACCCAGACCCTGTCCTCCGCCGAGCGCACGGTGGCGGACGTGCTGGTGCCCCTGGACCGGCTGACCACCATCTCCGCCTCCCCCACCGTGGGCGAGATCGAGGCCGCCGTGGCGACCACCGGGTTCTCGCGGTTCCCGGTGCTCGCCGACTCCGGCCTGGTCGGCTACCTGCACGTCAAGGACGTGCTGGACCTGGAGGGGGCTTCCACGCCGGTGCCGCGGTCGCGGGTGCGCGGGTTGCCCGAGGTGCCGGTCGACGCCCGGCTGGACGAGGCCCTGACGGCCCTTCGCCGGGCGCAGTCGCACCTCGCCCGTGCCGTGGGCGCTGACGGGACCGTGCTCGGGGTGGTGGCTCTGGAGGACCTGCTGGAGGAGTACGTCGGGACCGTGCGGGACGGGACTCACGTGCGCTGGGTGTAGGGCGCGGTGTCGGTGAACGAGTCCACCGCTGTCATCCACCTGCGCTACGAAGTGGGTATGAAGCTCCGGAGGTTGACCGACGCCGACGCGGACGAGCTGGTCCGGGCCGTCACGGAGTCGCTCGCGCACCTGCGGCCGTGGGCACCGTGGGCGGCCAACGGCTACGACGCGCAGACCGCCGCCGCGTTCCTCCGCGAGGCCGCGGTCGAGTGGGAACGCGGAACGGCGTTCCCCCACGCCATCACGGTCGACGGCGCGATCGTCGGCGTGGCGACGGTGATGCGCCGCGAACCCGCCGATCTCGCCGAGATCGGCTACTGGCTGCACCCCGCGCACACCGGGTACGGTCACGCCACCGCCGCCTCCGCGGAACTGGTGGAGTTCGCGTTCGCGCTGGACGGCGTGCGCAGGGTCCAGATCTGGCACGACGAGGCCAACGTGGCGAGCGGCGGTGTGCCGCGGCGTCTCGGGTTCACCGAGGTCGACCGCCGCACACCGCCGCGCCAGGCGCCGGTCGGCAACCGCGTCGGGGTGGACGTCGTGTGGGAGCTCAGGAGGCCAGCGAGGCCTTGACGGCACGGGTGCGCTCGTCGGCGAGCACCTCGTCGTCGCCGTTCTCGATCGCCCGCAGCACCTGGGCGACGAGGTCCTCGGTGCTGATCTTCGGGCCGGTCTGCGCCGCCGCCATGTCGGTGTCGATGAACGCCGAGTGCACCGCGACGACGTGGGTGCCCTGCTCGCGCAGCGCCTCCCTGGCCGACTTGGTCAGCGACCACGCCGCCGCCTTCGACGCCGCGTAGCCGCGCCAGTCGGGGCGGCCGACGAAGGACAGGATGCTCAGCACGTTGACCAGCGTGCCGCCGCCGTTGGCCTTGAGGACCGGCGCGAACGCGTCGGTCACGCGCACGATGCCGAGGACGTTGACGTCGAACTCCGCCTGGATGCCGCCGATGCCCTGCCCCTCGACCAGCACGCCGGCGTTGTTGATCACGATCGAGACGTCGCCGAGCTCCTCGGCCGCGGCGGCGACCTGGGCCGCGTCGGTCACGTCGAGCTGGACGGGGACGACGCCCTCGTCCACGACGGATGCAGGGCTGCGCACGCCGGCGTACACCTTCGCGCCGCGCTTCACGAACTCCCGCGCGAACGTCCTGCCGAGCCCTCGACCCGCGCCGGTCACCAGCACCGCCGTACCGTTGAAATCCATCACTACCTCCTGAGTTGGTTTCTCCAACTCACGTTAACCAGGTAGGTTGGATTTACCAACTCACTGATACGATGGTCACATGCCACCACGGAGCTGCTCGATGGCGAACGCGCTGGAGGTCGTGGGCGAGCGCTGGTCGCTGCTGGCGTTGCGCGAGGTCTTCTTCGGCAACACCCGGTTCGACCAGATCGCCGCGAACACCGGCGCGTCCCGCGACGTCCTGACCGTCCGGTTGAAGAAGCTGGTCGCCGCCGGTGTGCTGGAGAAGCGCCAGTACTCCGAACACCCACCACGGCACGAGTACCTGCTCACGGACTCGGGGCGCGCGCTGCACAACGTGATGCTGATGCTCAAGGAGTGGGGCGACACCTACGTGACCGAGGGGCCTCTCCCCCTCGTGTGGGAGCACTCGTGCGGCGCCGTTCTGGAACCCCGCGTGGTGTGCTCGGCGTGCGGCGAAGAGGCGACGGCCGAGTCCCTGACGCGCGCGAACGCCCCGGCCGCGTCGTGACGGGGCCCGGGCCGGGCGGAACGCGCGGGCCGACCCACTAGGTTGTGCTCATGAGCGAGGACGACGAGGACGAGTTCGCCGAGGACGACGACTTCGAGGAAGAGGAAGACCCGGACGACCTCTTCGCCGTCACCCCCGAACCGCGCACGGTCTGCCACCTGTGCGGCGGCGCGAGCTACATCGCGGCCCCGACGCTGGCGATCATCAGCGGCGCCTCGCGGACCGTGGACAACGGCAGGGAGTGCCCGCACTGCAACGGCGCGCGGACGTTCACCGGGCTGGTGCCGCCGCTCTAGAGCGGCTGGTGCCGGCGGTACCGGCCCAGGAACGCCTCCACCGGCAGGCTCGCGATCTCCTCGCCGATGACGTCGAGGGCGAGGTCCGAGGCGCGCTTGAAGCGCACCCACGACTTGCCCATGTCGAGCTCCTTGCCGGTGGCCGCGTACCGGGAGCGGAACGACTCCTCGCCCTCGCCGTCCACGGCGGTCAGGTAGAGCGAGAAGTGGCGCTTCTGGGCGGCGAGCGCCACGTAGCCCAGCGGCTGCTTGTCGAACGTCGGCCCGCTCGCCTCCAGCGGCACGAACCAGGTGATCATCCCCTCGGCGTGGCCGTCGGGCAGGTGGGCGAGGACGACGTCGCGCACAGCACCGACCTCGGCACGCTGCTCGCCGGGCAGTTCGTCGAGGTACTCGGTGACCGTCGAAGCCTTGCTCCGCACCATGCGCGTACGGTAATCGCCCGTGGAGGTCTTGACCCGAGCCGAATGGCACCGACTGCGCGATTCGCACGTCGCGCGCATGCGCCGGTTCACGGGGCCGCATCAGGAGCGGAAGCTTCGCAAGGAGAAGCACCCCGTCATTGACTTCCTCTTCACGTATTACAGCCATAGGCCCGTGCGGCTCGAACGGTGGCATCCGGGGCCGGGTGTCGTCCTCGAGGACGCGGCCGAGTACCTGGAGTTCCCGCACTACCAGCGGGTCGCCGAGGGTGTGACGCTCGACGTCGGCAGCTTCCTCGGACAGCGCGAGAAGACGCTGGAGTTCGTGCGGGCGCTGCTCACGGCGACGCTCGGCAGGCCCGCGCGGCTCGGGTGCTTCGGGCTGCACGAGTGGGCGATGGTCTACCGGCAGCGGCCCGAGGAGGTCCGGCACAACGCGTGGCCGTTGCGCCTGGGCAGCGGCGGGACGGACCAGGTGGTCGAGGCCAGCCGGATCCAGTGCGGGCACTTCGACGCGTTCCGGTTCTTCACCGAGCCCGCACGTCCGCGCAACACCCTGCAGCCCACGCGGGAGGACCAGGTCGCCAACGAGCAGCCCGGTTGCCTGCACGCGAACATGGACCTGTTCAAGTGGGCGTACAAGCTGGAGCCGGCGACACCGTCGGACCTGGTCGCCGACTGCTTCGAACTGGCCGCCGACGTGCGCGAACTCGACATGCGGGCCTCGCCCTACGACCTGGCCGGGCTGGGGTACGAACCGGTGCGGATCGAGACACCGGACGGCCGTGCGGAGTACGTGCGGCGGCAGGCGGAGTTCGCCGAACGGGCGAAACCGTTGCGAGAACGGCTCGTCTCCGTGTGCCAGTCGCTACTTGCAGTGACTTCACCTCGCTGACCAAGTTCACCTGTTAGCGTCATTGGCGGTCGTCGGGGGCCGCTGAGTAGTTGTGAGGGATCGATGTCTCGACACCGCGCTCTGCGGGCGAAGGTGAAGCGCGGAATCGCCAAGTGGCCCGTGCTCGTCGTCGTGCTCGTGGTGCTCCTCGGCCTGAGCTGGCTCGCCCTGTCGTGGGCGGGCGGGGTGCTCGACCGGCGCTCCCAGGCGCTGGCCCAGAACTGCAGCGAGGGCGACTCCGTCCTGCGCGTCGCCGTGACGCCCAGCGTCGCCGGCGTCGTCCGGGACGTCGCCCAGGAGTACAGCAGGACGCGGCCCGTCGTGTACGACCACTGCATCGCCATCGAGGTGATCTCGGCCGACTCCTCCGCGGTGCTGGAGGGCCTCACGACGACCTGGGACGAGACGAAGCTCGGCAAGCGGCCGCACGCGTGGCTGCCCGACTCGACGCTCTGGGCGAACCGGCTGACGGCGCTGAACGCGAAGCTCGTCGGCTCGGCGCCGAAGTCCGTCGGGACGTCGCCGGTGCTGCTCGCCACCCCCGAGGCCGCCGCGCCGGTGCTCGAGGACTTCCGGTGGTCCGACCTGCCCGAGGTGACCGACTGGGAGAGGTTCGGCCAGCCCTGGGGCCGGTTCAGCGTCGCGATGCCCGACCCGTCGGCGAACACCGCGTCCGCCCTCGCGATCCAGTCGGCACTGGCCGGCGGCAAGGGCCCGGTGACGGCGGAGTCGCTCGGGTCGGACGCCACGAAGTCCGCTCTCACGAAGCTCGCGGCCACCGTGCCGCCGGAGGTTCCCGCGACCACGCGCGACGCGCTGGCGCGCCTGGGGGACAGCGCCACGGTCAACGCGGCGGGCTTCTCCGCCACGCCGGTGTCCGAAGTGGACCTGTTCCGGCACAACACGGGCAAGGACGCCCCGTCGAAGCCGCTCGTCGGCGTGCTGCCCGCGGGCCCCGCGCCCGTGGCGGACTTCCCGTACGTCGCCCTCGGCGGCACGGAGGTCGGCGAGGCGGAAGAGCGTGCGGCGCAGGCGTTCCGCGACTTCACGACCGAACCCGCGCAGCAGGCGATCCTCGCGCGCGGCGGCCTGCGCGTCGAGTCCACCCAGGACCGTCCGGCACCGTCTCCCGGCGTGGCCTGGTCGCCCGTCACGGAGAACCTCGTCCCCGCCGACGCCACGACCACGCAGCAGATCTCCTCGGCCTGGGCGTCGGCGGACCGCGGCGGGCAGGTCGTCACGGTCCTCGCGGACGTCTCCACGTCGATGAAACCCCGCCTGGACAAGGTGAAGGCGGCACTGCGCGGCCAGGTCGACCGGTCGGTGTCGGGGTCGTTCGGGCTGTGGACGTTCGCGCGCGACCTCGACGGCTCGAAGCCCTACCGGCAACTGGTCGGCACCGGCCCGGTCGGCGAGAAGCGCGACGCGCTGCGCCGGTCGATCGACGGGATGAAGACCGCGGACGGCTCCCAGCTCTACACCGCGCTGGCCGCCTGCTACGAGGCGGCGCACGACGGGTTCGTCGCCGGACGCGTCAACCGCGTCGTGGTGATCACCGACAGCACCTCGGACGGCGGGCTCGACCTGGAAGGCCTCAAGTCGCAGCTGCACGGGACGGACCTGGCCATCAGCTTCATCGCGATCGGCGGCGACGTCGACAAGGCGGCCCTGACGGACATCGCGCAGACGACCGGCGGCTCGGTGTCGGTGGTGGAGGACGTGGACGGCGTCGAGGCGGCGCTCGGTCAGGTGCTCTCGACGAAGGCCTGACCGAGCGCCGCGCTCACGCGGCGTTGAAGCGGTCCGGGTCGGGCCCGGTGCGGGTGCCGTTGTCCAGTTCGCCGATGACCGTCATGTCGTCCTGGGCCAGCTCGAAGTCGAAGATGTCGATGTTCTCCTTGATCCGGTAGGGCGTGGCGGACTTCGGGATCACGACGTTCGCCAGCTGCACGTGCCAGCGCAGCACGATCTGGGCCGGGGTCTTGCCGTACTTCTCGGCGAGAGCGGTGATGTCGGGTTCGCGGAGCAGTGCGCCCCGGGCCAGCGGCGACCACGCCTCGGTGACGATGCGGTGCGTGACGTGCACCTTGCGCATCTCTTCCTGCTGCAGCAACGGGTGCAGCTCGATCTGGTTCACGGCCGGGGTGGTCGGGAACTCGTCGAAGAGCCGCTGCAGGTGCCGCGTGTGGAAGTTGGACACGCCGATCGCGCGGACACGGCCGTCGGCGTAGAGCTGCTCCAACGCGCGCCACGAGTCCGCGTACAGGTCGCGTTCGGGGGTCGGCCAGTGGATGAGGTAGAGGTCGAGCACGTCGCGGCGCAGCCGGCGCGTGCTCTCGTCGAACGCGCGCAGCGTCGAGTCGTAGCCCTGGTCCGAGTTCCACAGCTTGGTCGTGACGAAGATGTCGGGGATGCCGGCGATGGCGTCGCCGACGCCGGACTCGTTGCCGTAGGCCGCGGCCGTGTCGATGCTGCGGTAGCCGGCCTCGACGGCCGTCGTGACCGCACCGGCCACCTGGTCCTCCGGCACCTGGTGGACGCCGAAGCCGAGTTGGGGGATCCGTACTCCGTTGTTCAACGAGATCAGCGGAACCATGTGCGTAGCTTCGCACCGTTGTAAACGTCCTGCATCGCCTTGATGGTGCCGACCAGTTCGCGCCGGACCTCGTCCGGTGCCAGCACCTCCACGTCGGCACCGAATTTGAGCAGGTCGGCGACGACGTGACGGGTCGACTCGGTCGGGAAGCCGAACTCCTGCCCCGGTTGCGGCGCGAGGTCGCGGATGAGACGCGCCTGGAAGCCGCTGAGCAGGTACTGGGTCTTGTCGAGGCCCGCGCGGGTCATGCGGACCGCGACGCGCTCGCCGTACATGCGGGCCTCGAACTGCTCCGACCACTCGGCCCAGTGGCGCGCGAGGTCGAAGTCGCGGGGCCGTTCGAACGTGTCCGGTGTGGGCCGCAGCGCCAGCACGCGCGACACCCGGTAGGTGCGGCCGCTGCCGACGAAGTACCAGGTGCCGGCCTTCAGCACGAGCCCGTACGGGTCGACCTCGCGCTCGACGGTCCGGCTGCCCCACCGCTGGTAGGTCATCCGCACGCGGCGTTGCTCCCAGACGGCGTCGGCGATCGTGGCGAGGTGCTCGGTGGGTTCGTCGCCGCGGAACCACGCCGGGGTGTCGAGGTGGAAGCGCTGGCGGATCTGCTCGGCGCGGGAACGCAGTTCGGTCGGCAGCGCGGCGAGGAGCTTGAGCTGGGCGGCGGCGGCGAACTCCTTCAGCCCCAGCGCCTCGGCGGGGCCGGGGAGGCCGGTGAGGAACAGCGACTGCGCCTCGCCGGTGGTGAGACCGGTCAGCCGGGTGCGGTAGCCGTCGACGAGCCGGTACCCGCCGGCGGGACCGCGGTCGGCGTAGACGGGGATGCCCGCGGCGCTCAGCGACTCGACGTCGCGGTAGATCGTGCGCGGCGAGACCTCCAGCTCGCGGGCCAGTTCGTCGGCCGTCATCCGGCCCCTCGACTGGAGGAGCAGGAGGACCTGGATGAGCCTGCCGGATTTCACGCGTCAAACCTGACACGATCTGTCAGGTTCTGCCAGCAGAGTGACCCGCATGAAGGCAACCGGAACCATCGAAGTGAAGAGCTGGGACGAGAAGACCTGGGACGGGCGGCCGTACCGGGAGGTCGAGGGCCGCAAGCTCACCGAGGCGCACGTCCGGTTCTCGTACGCGGGTGACGTCAGCGGTACCGGCAGCTGCCGGTACCTCATGTACTACGGCGACGACGTGGCGTGGACGACCGCGATCGAGGAGGTCGTCACCGCCGAGGGCACGCTGGTGCTGCGGCACGTCGGCGCCTACCGGTCCTCTGTGGAGGGAGCGACGGAGGTCGTCGACGGCACCGGGAGGTACCTGAACGCGCGAGGTGCGCTCGTCGTCGACTGGGCGGAGGATGGCAGCGGCACCTACACCCTGGAGTACGAGGTCTGACGATGACCAACGCCCCCATCTACGACGCGGCCAAGGCTCGGATCACCGCACTCGTCTCCGGCGCCGACCCGCTGACGCCCGTGCCGGCGACCCCCGGCTGGTCGGTCAAGGACGTGGTGGCGCACCTCGCGGGCGGTCTGCGCGACTTCGCGGACGGCCGGTTCGACGGCGTGGAGTCCGGTGAGTGGGGCGAACGGCAGGTGCGCGACCGCCGCGACAACACGCTGCAGGACGCCTTCGCCGAGTGGGACGAGAACCTCGTGCGCGCGGCGGAGCTGTTCGACACCCCGATGGGCCCGGTCCTGGTGTCCGAGGTGGTCGCGCACGAGCACGACCTCCGCTCGGCGCTGGGCGTCCCCGGTGACCGGGGCGGCGTCGAGGTGCGGGCGGCGCTGGTGAGGCCGTTGCAGCAGCTCGACCGGCGGCTGCGCGAGAACGACGTGCCGGCGTTGCGGATCTCCCTGGAGCACGGCGACCGGGTGCTCGGCCACGGCGAACCGGCCGGGACGCTGCGGACGACGTCGTTCGAGCTGCTGCGGGCCATCGGCGGGCGGCGGTCGGCCGACCAGATCAAGGCGCTCGACTGGGACGGTGATCCGGACGTGTGGATCTCGTCGCTGGCGTTGTCCGGACGCCACCGCGCGGAGCCGTTCGAGGAGTAGCTTGCCCGCGTGACCGACTGGCTCGCGGACACCCGCGACTCCTACGACACCGTCGCCGTCAGCTACGCGGAGCAGACACGCGACCTGCTGGACGGCCTGCCCCACCTGCGAGCGGCGTTGCGGTTGTTCGCGGAGGAGGTGAGCGGACCGGTCGCCGACGTCGGCTGCGGGCCCGGCGAGATCACGGCGCGGCTGAACGCGCTCGGCGTGGACGCGTTCGGGGTCGACCTCTCCCCCGCGATGGTCGCGCTGGCGCGGCGGAACCACCCCGGGCTGCGGTTCGAGGTCGGGTCGATGACCGAGCCGCTCGGCGAGACGGTCGGCGGGATCCTCGCCTGGTGGTCGCTGATCCACGTGCCGGACGAGCTCGTGCCGGTGGTGTTCGGGCACTTCCGGGACGCCTTGCGGCCGGGCGGGCTGCTGCAGCTGGGTTTCCACGTCGGCGACCGGACGAACCTCAAGACGAGCGGCTACGGCGGGCACCCGATGCGCGTGCACGTCCACTTGCGACGGCCGGAGCGGGTCGCGGAGTGGCTGCGGGACGCCGGGTTCACCGTCGAGGCGCAGTGGCTGCTCGGCACCGATGGCGCCATCCTCTTCGCACGGCGCGGGTGAGACCATCGGGCCGTGTCAGATGAGCAGACGTGTCAGCGATGTGGCGAAGCGGTCGAGCTGGAGAAGGAAGACTTCGAGCTGTTCGAACGGATGCACCCGGACTGCTTCCACTTCGCGTTCGAGCACGACCTGAACTGGCCCGGCATCACCGAGCAGGAGAACTGCGGCGACGAGGCCTGCCCCGTCGGAGCGTGAAGAAGGGGGCGCACCCGCGGGTGCGCCCCCTTCCACCGACCCGGGATCAGCTGCTGTACGCCTTGAGCGGCGGGCAGGAGCAGACCAGGTTGCGGTCGCCCTTCGCGCCGTCGATGCGGCGGACCGGCGGCCAGATCTTCGGAGCCGCGGTGCCGGCCGGGTACACGGCCTCCTCGCGGGTGTACGGGTGGTTCCACTCGCCGACGGTCACGCTGGCCGCGGTGTGCGGGGCGTTGCGCAGCGGGTTGTCCTCCACCGGCCACTCGCCGGCGCCGACGCGGTCGATCTCGCGCTTGATGGCGATCATGGCGTCGATGAACCTGTCGATCTCGGCCAGGTCCTCGGACTCGGTCGGCTCGACCATCAGCGTGCCGGCGACCGGGAACGACATCGTCGGGGCGTGCAGGCCGTAGTCGGCGAGGCGCTTGGCGACGTCGTCCACCGTCACGCCGGTGGCCTTGGTGATCGGGCGCAGGTCGAGGATGCACTCGTGGGCGACGAAGCCGCCCTCGCCGGTGTAGAGGACCGGGTAGTGCTCGTCCAGCCGCCGCGCCACGTAGTTCGCGGCGGCCACGGCGGTCAGGGTCGCGCGGCGCAGGCCGTCGCCGCCCATCATGCGCACGTACGCCCACGAGATCGGCAGGATCGACGCGGAGCCCCACGGGGCGCCCGAGATCGGGCCGACACCGGTGGCCGGTCCCGCCGCCGGCTGCAGCGGGTGGTTCGGCAGGAACGGCGCGAGGTGGGACTTCACGCCGATCGGGCCGACGCCGGGGCCACCGCCGCCGTGCGGGATGCAGAACGTCTTGTGCAGGTTCAGGTGCGAGACGTCCGAGCCGAACTTGCCGTAGCGGGCCAGGCCGATCAGGGCGTTGAGGTTCGCGCCGTCGACGTACACCTGGCCGCCCGCGTCGTGGACCAGGCCGCAGACCTCGCGGACCGTGTCCTCGTACACGCCGTGGGTCGACGGGTAGGTGATCATGATCGCGGCCAGGTCGTCCGCGTGCTCCGCGACCGTCTGACGCAGGTGGCCCATGTCGATGTTGCCCTTGTCGTCGCACTTGACGACGACGACGCGCATGCCGGCCATGACGGCGGACGCGGCGTTCGTGCCGTGGGCGGACGACGGGATCAGGCAGACGTCGCGGTCGGCGTTGCCGTTGGCGCGGTGGTACGCGCGGATCGCCAGCAGACCGGCGAACTCACCCTGCGACCCGGCGTTCGGCTGCAGCGACACGGCGTCGTAGCCGGTGACCTCGGCGAGCCAGGCCTCCAGGTCCGACACGATCTTCAGCAGACCGGCGGCGTCCTCGGCCGGGGCGAACGGGTGCAGCGTCGAGAACTCCGGCCACGTGATGGACTCCATCTCCGCGGTGGCGTTGAGCTTCATCGTGCAGGAGCCGAGCGGGATCATGCTGCGGTCCAGGGCGACGTCCTTGTCGGACAACGCACGCAGGTAGCGCAGCAGCGCCGTCTCGGAGCGGTGCGAGTGGAAGACCGGGTGGGTCAGGTAGTCCGACGTGCGGCGCAGGTCGGCCGGGATGCCGTCGGCGGTGTCGGCGTCGATCGCGTCCACATCGGACCCGGTGACGCCGAAGGCCTCCCACACCGCGACGACGTGCGCCCGCGTGGTCTTCTCGTCGCAGGCGATCGCGACGACGTCGGCGTCGACGAGACGCAGGTTGATGCCGGCCTCGCGGGCCTTCGCCACGACGGCGGCGGCCTCACCGGGAACGCGGACCTCGACGGTGTCGAAGAACTCGCCGTGCACGACGTCCAGCCCGGCCTCGCACAGGCCCGTGGCGAGCACGGTGGCCAGGCGGTGCACGCGGGTCGCGATGGCGCGCAGACCCTCGGGACCGTGGTAGACGGCGTACATCGAGGCGATCACGGCCAGCAGCACCTGCGCGGTGCAGATGTTCGACGTGGCCTTCTCACGGCGGATGTGCTGCTCGCGCGTCTGCAGCGCGAGGCGGTAGGCCAGCGAGCCGTCGGCGTCGACGGAGACGCCGACGAGACGGCCGGGCAGCTGGCGTTCCAGACCGGACCGGACGGCCATGTAGCCGGCGTGCGGGCCGCCGAAACCGATCGGCACGCCGAAGCGCTGCGTGGTGCCGACGACGACGTCCGCGCCGATCTCACCGGGCGCGCGCAGCAGCGTCAGGGCCAGCAGGTCGGCGACGACGACGGCCTGCGCACCGGCGGCGTGGATCTCCTCGATGAGCGCCTTCTGGTCGCGCACCACACCGGACGCGCCGGGGTAGGACAGCAGGACGCCGAAGAAGTCGCCGCCCAGGCCGAGGCCTTCGATGCCCTGCGACAGGTCGGCGACGACGATCTCGATGTCGAGCGGCTCGGCGCGCGTCTCGATCACGGCCAGCGTCTGCGGCAGCGTGTCGGCGTCGACGACGAACTTGTTCGACTTGGAGCGGCCGGCGCGGCGCACGAGGGTCATCGCCTCGGCGGCGGCGGTCGACTCGTCCAGCATGGACGCGTTCGCGACGGGCAGGCCGGTCAGGTCGCCGACCATCGTCTGGAAGTTCAGCAGGGCCTCCAGGCGGCCCTGGGAGATCTCCGGCTGGTACGGCGTGTACGCGGTGTACCAGGCGGGCGACTCCAGGACGTTGCGCAGGATCACGCCCGGCGTCACGGTGTCGTAGTAGCCGAGGCCGATCATCTGCGTCATCGGCCGGTTCCGCGACGCGAGCTCCCGCAGCTCCGCGAGCGCCTCGGTCTCGGTGGCCGGGGCGGGCAGGTCCAGCACGAGGTCGCGCTCGTGGATGGACGACGGCACCGCGCGCTGCGCCAGCTCCTCCAGCGACCCGACACCGATGACGTCGAGGATGCGCGCGAGCTCGGCGGGACGCGGACCGACGTGGCGGTCGGCGAACGGGGTGCCGTGCTCGAGAGCGGCGAGCGGAATGCGGTCCTGCGTCATCAAACGCCTCCGGGGGCTGAGGGCACACGTGTCCTGGTGCCCTCCCCGCTCTGTCCGTACCCTTCAAGGGCGCCTGAGAGGTTCACCCGGTGCGGACCGGGCTTTCACCGTCGGCGGGATTCCCTTGCGGGGATCCACTTTCCAGAGGCGTCTCGCTCGGCGGTCCTGGATGCCTGAGAGGTTCCCGGGGAGGGACTTGCTCCTTCGGCGCCGGGTTCGAAGCCCGGTCTCTCCCGCCTGAGTTCAGCGACTACCCGCGAAGAATACCCGCAGGCAGCCCGCCCAGTCGCTAGAGACGCGACCTACGTCTCAACGGCGAGACCGGTGAGCACCGCCGCGACGGGGTCCGCGGGGTCGTCGCGCACCGCGGCGAGCAGGTGCGCGGTGCCCACGACCGCGTCCCCGCGCCGCGCGGCGACGAGCTTCGCCCGCTCCACGGCGCGTTCCACCGCGCCCCCGCCGGAGGGCAACGCGGCCGGGTCCACTCCCGCCTCGCGCAACGCCGCCGCGCCACCCGACTCGAACTCCGGCCTCAGCCGCCGCCCGGAGACGGCCAGCTGGTGGTCGACCGTCAGCACCGCCTCCACGAGGTCGCGCGACGAGACGTCCCGCCTCCCGGCGACGGCCAGCCGTTCGGCTTCGTTGCGCACCACCGTCAGCACCGGTCCGCCGAGCCCCTGGCCCCGTGCGACGAGCTTCGTCAGCCAGCGCACGTACCCGCCACCGGACTCCCCCTCCAGGGCTCCCGCCTTGCGCAGCAACCAGACCGCGGGTGCTTCCTCGACCTCGGCGTGGCGCCGCTCGGCATCGGCCCGCACGGCGGCGGCCGTCGCCCCGGGGTCCACCCCGCGCACCAGGAACAGGTCGGCGGCCCGTCCGTATTCGAGCGACAGCAGCGCCAGCGCGAGGTGGGTCGTGGTCAGCACACCGTCGCCGGCCTGGGCCACAGCCGCACGCAGACAGTCCTCCAACGCGCGGCTCACGGGCAGAACGGCCTCGACGCGAGCGTGGTGGTGGGCGGCGCTCATCAGCGCCGTGACGTCCGGATGGGACTCGCCGACGACACCACCGTCGTCGTCGGCCCAGTGCTCGGTCCCCCGCGCCATCGCCAGCGCCCCCAGCGACTTCGCGCCGAGCTTGCGGCCGGGACCGGTCGTGTCGATCAGGGAGATCAGCAGGTTCTCGGTCCCGACGAACCCGAACCCGTGGCGGGAGGCGCGCCGGACGGCCGCGGCCAGGACCTCGACCACCTGCGACGAAGGAGTGTGCGTCATGCCGGCGACGCTAGGGACGGACCCGTTCCCGGCGCGTCCGCCGACCGGCCACGGACAGGCGCCGGTCGGCCACGGTCACCGGGCCGGTCAGCCGGTGGCGCGCTCGCGGCGGCGGCGGGTCAGCTCGTCCTCGGTCATCGGCGCGATCTCGACGCCGTCCGCACGTTCGGCCGGGAACTCGTGGATCGTGCCGGAGATCTCGCGCATCGCACCGCTCACCGCGATGCCGAACACGCCCTGACCGCCCTGCAGCAGGTCCACGACCTCCTCCGGCGAGGTGCACTCGTAGACGGTCGTGCCGTCGGAGAAGAGCGTGATCCTCGCCAGGTCCTGCACGCCTCGCCGGCGCAGGTGGTCGACGGCGACGCGGATGTTCTGCAGCGAGACCCCGGTGTCCAGGAGCCGTTTCACGACCTTCAGGACCAGGATGTCCTTGAACGAGTACAGCCGTTGACTGCCCGAGCCGTGCGCCATCCGGACCGTCGGGGCGACGAGCCCGGTGCGGGCCCAGTAGTCGAGCTGCCGGTACGTGATGCCCGCGATCTGGCACGCCGCGGGTCCTCGGTAGCCGACGAGCTCGTCCGGCAGCGAGGAGTCCGGGAACAGCTCACCCTGCAGCCCGGATCCGGCCCTCAAGGGCGCTTCCTCGACCACGCCTGCCTCCCCTCGGAACGGCCACGAAACTCATGACCGTCAAGCCACCGCGTCCACTCTCGTGAACCGGCGACGTCCACTCGAGTTCGACGGTAAGACCGCTCCGAGGGCAGGTCAACGCGACGCGCGGGGAGTGTCGCCCCTCAACCTCAGGTAGAGGGTCATACCGTCACCCGAACCAGGACGTTCAGGTGACGTTTAGTGATCGTTTAGCGCTGATTTCCAGCGGAACGTAGCCCAACCGAGCGACATGCGAGCGGACCGCACCGAGCCAAACGAGACGCACAGCGACACAGGTCCGTTCGAGTGTCAGCGCCCGCGGCACCGCTCAGGTGTCGGCTCCGCGGAAGTCCTCCGGCGAGATCGAGTCGAGGAACTCGCGGAACTTCTCGACCTCGTCCTCCTGCTCGTCGGGGATGATCAGGCCGGCCTCGGCCAGCACCGACTCCTCGGCGTGGATCGGCACGCCCACCCGCAACGCCAGCGCCACCGAGTCCGAGGGCCGTGCGGACACCCGCACGTCACCGTCGAACACGAGCTCGGCGAAGAACGTGCCCTCCTGCAGGTCCGTGATGCGCACCTGTTCGAGGTTGCGGCCCAGTGCGCCGATGACGTCCTTGAGCAGGTCGTGCGTGAGCGGGCGGGCAGGACGGACACCCTGCTGCTCGAGCGCGATCGCCGTGGCCTCGACGGAGCCGATCCAGATCGGCAGGTACCGCTCACCCTCGGTTTCGCGCAGAAGAAGGATCGGCTGGTTCTGGGGCAGCTCCACCCGCACGCCGACGACGCGCATTTCGCTCATCGGGCCTCGCCTCCCTCTGTTCGTTCGGGGACGACCCGGATCCACCCCCGAGCATCCCCCGGCGTACCTGTCCGACGCTACCCGCCAAGCGGGCCGAGTGCTCAACCGTTGCGGGCAGATCGTGATCAAGACTGCACCCGGCCCGGCGGAGATCAGGACTGGCGCAGGCCCGCGTTCACCAGCAACGTGTGCAACGAGGTGAACAGGCCCGCCAATTCCCGGACGGTCTCGGGATCCGAGAAAGATTTCAGCAGGACCACCTCGTGGTCCGCTGCCGCGCGGACCGCGCGCAGGTGTTCGCGCTCGACGCCGAGCCCGGTCATCGTCCGGATCGTGCGGAGCGCGGTGATGTCGTCGGTGGTGAACCGGCCACCGGGGCCGGGGCGCAGCAGGCCGTCGCGCTCCAGCTGGGTCAGCTGGTCGGCGCTGAAGCCGGTCTGGGCCAGCAGCTCGGCCCGCGACACCGCGGTGGAGTCCACCGGGACGGCGTCGAGCTGCTCGCGGATCACCTTGAGCGGCAGGTACCTGTCGCGTTGCGCGGACAGCACGAACCGCAACCTCTCGACGTCCGCCGCGCTGAACTGGCGGTAGCCGGAGGCCGTGCGTGCCGGGCGGACCAGCCCCTCCGCTTCCAGGAAGCGGATCTTGGAGATGGTGACGTCGGGGAACTCGGGACGGAGCAGTGCGAGCACCGCCCCGATGCCGATCACCCCGCGCTGTGGCCGCCCGGCCGTCACGCGTCAGGCTCCCGCGGAGCCAGGACCCGTCAGGAAGACGAGGCGGAACTTGCCGATCTGGACCTCGTCGCCGTTCGCGAGGACGGCCTGGTCGACCGGCTCGCGGTTGACGTAGGTGCCGTTGAGGCTGCCGACGTCGATGACGACGAACTCGCCGCTCTCCCGGCGGAACTCGGCGTGGCGGCGCGAGACCGTCACGTCGTCCAGGAAGATGTCGCTGTCGGGGTGGCGCCCGGCGCTCGTCGTGTCTCGGTCCAGCAGGAACCGGGAACCGGCGTTCGGGCCGCGCTTCACCACGAGCAGCGCGGAACCGGCGGGAAGGGCGTCAACACCGGCAACGGCCGGCTCCTGTGCGGGCGCCTCGGCGCCGCCTTCCATCTCCTGGAGGAAGTCCGCCCGGAAGACGGAGGTCCGCTCCGGGGACTGCTCCGGCGGAACGCCTGGGCCGTCGTTCGTGCTCACCTGAGCTCTCCTCCTGCTGCTGGATCCGTCACTTCCGGTAAAACCTATCGCGTTGGGGTCACCGCTCTGCCCGCGGCTCCCCTTCCGGCCGAAGATCCGGCGAAAGATCGACGTCACTCCTTCTCCACCAAGGCCTTGTACCCGTCCGCGTCCAGCAGGCCCTCCACCACCTCGGGGTCGCTCACGCGGATCTCGACCATCCAGCCCTCGCCGTACGGGTCGCTGTTCACCGAGTCGGGGGTCTGGACCAGGGCGTCGTTGATGGCGACGACCTCGCCGTCGAGCGGCGAGTAGAGGTCCGACACGCTCTTGGTGGACTCGACCTCGCCGAACGTGTCCCCGGCGGCCACGGTGTGGCCGACCTCGGGCAGCTGGACGAAGACGACGTCACCGAGCTGTTCCTGGGCGTAGTCGGTGATGCCGACGCGCACTGTGTTCTCGCCGGTGGTGGCGACCCACTCGTGCTCCTCGGTGTAACGAAGCTCCTCGGGAATCAACTGACTGCGCTCCTCGTGCTGAACCTGTATGGGGTGATCTTTTCACGCGACCGTGCGAGGTGTGACCCGCAGGGCCAGGAAGAACTGGTAGACGTACAGCAGCGCCGACCACAGGTAGAGCGCCCCGCCCCAGGCCGTGAACGCGTAGGCGAACGGCAGGGCGACCTGCGCCCACGCCGAGTCGCCCTGCGCGAGGAGCAGCAGGGGGAAGGCGTACAGCAGGTTGAACGTCGCGGCCTTGCCCAGGTACGTGACCTCGAACGGGCCCCAGCCCCTCCCGCGCAGCACCAGCAGGCAGATCCCGACGACGACCTCGCGTCCCACGAGCACCAAGGCGATCCACAGCGGGACGATGTCCCTGATCACGAACGCCAGCAGCGTGCAGAACACGTAGAGGCGGTCCGCGGCGGGGTCGAGCAGCGCGCCGAGGTTGCTCATCTGGTCGAGCCAGCGCGCGAGCTTGCCGTCGAGCCAGTCGGACAGCCCCGCGAAGACGAGGACGAGCAGCGCCCAGCCGTCCGCGCGGGGTCCGAGCAGCAGGTACAGGAAGAGCGGAACACCGGCCAGCCGCAACACGCTGAGCAGGTTCGGAATCGTCAGCAGGCGATCAGCCGGATCACGCACACCCGCACTCTAAACGAGTGACTGCGCAGGGGCTGCCGGATGGCGTCACGGCACGCGGTGCGACTGGTTGCGGGTGGTGCGGATCGTTCGTTCCCACGGGTGAAATCAGACTGTCTGCGTGAGCGTCCAGCCGCGGCGCTGCATCTCGGCGCCGGTGATGGCGTGCGGACGACCGCGGTCGTCGCGGCCCACCCAGCGAGCGCGGAAACCCTCGAGCACGTAGGCGTGGCCCCGGCTCCACACCACGCTGCACGGCGTGGTCGGCAGCGCTGAACCGGACTTCTCGTCCTGCTGCGGTCCGGTCTCCATGGCGGTTCTCATCTCAGTCCCTCCGTGACATCAGGGATGTCGTGCACCGGGGCTCCGGCGTTATCCCTGGGAACGAATTCTGTCCGACTATGGTTCAGAACACGTGTCCTCTCCGGGTCGGAAGCGTTGACTGGATCGATCGGCGCGCCGAGCTGTTCGGGCCCGAAGCGCAGCGGAAGCGCGGGTCCTTGCCTGTGCAACCGTTCGTCGTACGACGACGACCGCACATCGTCTGCCCGGGATCGGCTGGGCTTAACCTTCTGGCGTGAACCAGGTGAAATTCGGTCCCGAGCTGATCTCCCGGTTGATGGACCACCTGTGCTCACAGCTCTCCGGCTGTGAGGGGGTCGGCCTCAGCGTGTGGCCCGGCGGCGAGCTGCTGCGCGCCACCGGAGCGGCTGTCGAGCTCGACCAGGCCCAGCTCGACAGCGGTGAGGGACCGCTCGTCGAGGCCTCGCGCGACGAGCGGCAGGTGTCCGGTCGCGTCCGCGGCCTGGACGTCGTGGCCGTGCCGGGCAGCTGGGGCGACAGCGGCCCGGTGGTGCTGACGGTCTACCTGTCGCACTCGCCGGGGGTCGAGGACCTCAAGGCGATCGAGGAGATCGAGCCGCTCGTGGCGACGGCCGCCGCGGTGATCGAGTTCTGCGCGGGCGAGGTGCTGCGGGCCGACCAGATGGTGCGGATGGTGCAGCACCGCCGCTACATCGAGCAGGCCAAGGGCCTGGTGATGGGAGCGCGGCCGTGCCAGCCCGGCGAGGCGTTCGAACTGCTGGTCAGGGCCAGCCAGAACGCCAACGTGAAGCTGCGGGACGTGGCGACGGCACTGGTGTTGATGATCGGCGGGACGCTGGAGGACGATGCCGCGGAGGTCGCCGGACCGCCACTTGCCGCGTTCGACGTGGCCAAGCGACTTTGGGACGCACTGCGCGTTTGAACCGACCATTGTCCGGGTATTGACCGCACGACCTGTCCTGTTGAGTGGCCGCTCCCGTACGGTGGTGGCCGCAGCGGTTGAGCCAACAGCCGCACCGGGGCCGCTGCACGGCGGCTCCCTGTTATCGCGAGAGGGAGTACATCGGTGACTGTGCAGGACCCGCGAGCGGATCAGACCATCGAGCTGTCGGTGAGGCAGCCGGCGCCCGGTGTCACGGTTCTCGCCGTGTCCGGCGAGGTCGACATGGTGTCCGCGCCCACGCTGCGCGATGCCCTGGTCAACGGCCTCGGTGACGGCGGCACCTTCGTGGTGGACATGACCGGCGTGACCTTCCTCGGCTCCGCAGGCCTGGCAGTGCTCGTGGAGGCCGCGCGTGTGGCTCAGCAGCACGAGGCGGCCCTCAAGGTCGTGGCCAAGGCACGAGCCGTGACGCGTCCTCTGGAGGCCACCGGACTCGGTGAGGTGCTGAGCCTGCACCAGACGGTCGAGGAGGCCCTCTCCTAGACGGTCCGGACGGTCAGGCGGTTGCCCGCGGACCGCAGAGCGTCGGCGACCGCGCGGAGGGCCTGCTCCACCCCGCTCCTCTCGCCGCCGAGCCCGCTGAGGTCGATGGTCAGCGGCACGGTGCCACCCCGCGCGGCCGCGGTCAGCGTCCGGCGCAGGTACGGGCCTGCCTCGAGGGGTACGTTCCCGCGCACCACCGCTACCACGCCGGAGGAGGTTTCGTGGACCTGCACGTCGCATTCGGACGAGGCCCGGGCCACGGGAACCACGGGCGAACGACCCCGGCGCAGTCGCACGGTCGTACCGCTCGCACTGCGCCGGATCTCGACCTCGTCCACGCTCTCCCGCATGAGCAGGAGACCTCGGCCGCGCATCGTCAGCGCCGGCGGTGGCACGCGCCACTGCCCGTCGTCGGTGACGTCGACCTCGACGGACCCGTCCGGGTCGGCCCGCGCCCGCACCTCCACGGTGCCGCGGGCGGAACCGGGAAAAGCGTGCTCGACGGAGTTGTTGACCGCTTCGCTGACCGCGAGAACGAGGTCGTTCGCCTCGTCCTCGGAAAGGCCTCCGTTCCGCAGCCAATCGCGCAGCCGGTGCCTCACGGACACCACCTCGTGTGCGTCCGCGGGAAAGCGGAGGGCGAGAATGTCTTGGTGCACCAGCACAACGCCCCTCCCTGGTGATCTCATCGTGCTTCAGCAGGTGATTTCCCGGGGAGAGGCATTACTACACGTGTGAAATGAGAACGTTTCGGGTACGGCAATGACGTGCCGACCTTCAGAAGAACGGACTACGAGGTGGCTGTGACTCAATTGTCAGGGGTCGAACTCCGGATGGCCGCGGATCCCACGCAGCTGTCCATCGCACGAGCGGTCGCGGCCGACATCGCGATGCGGCAGGACTTCGACCTCGACTCGATCGAGGACCTGAAGCTCGCCGTCGACGAGACGTGTTCGACGTTGATCACGCTGGCGGCGCACGACGCCGTCCTCAGCTGCCACTTCGACGTGGACGCCAAGGGTGCCGTGCACGTCTCGGCGAAGGTCTCCGCGAAGTCCGCGGCCGGACCCGACGAGGCCAGCTTCGGATGGCGTGTGCTGACCGCGCTCGTCGACTCCGTGCAGACGCGGGTCGAGGAGACCGAAGGGTTCGTGGTCCACATCGGCCTCGTGAAGTCCACGGCAGGGGCGGTGGATGCGTGACCGGGTCGGAAGAGGCGACCAAGACCGAGGACGTCAGGCCCGAGGACACCAAGACCGAGGAGACGAAGTCCTCCAGGTCCGGTGACTACGACCACCTGGCGCCGCTGTTCGCCGAGCTCGCGCAGACCCCCGCCGGTGCGGCGCGCGACACGCTGCGGGACAGGCTCGTCACCGAGCACCTGCCGGTCGCCCAGCACATCGCCCGCAGATTCGGCCACCGCGGCGAACCGCACGAGGACCTCGTGCAGGTGGCGACGGTCGGCCTGATCAACGCGGTCGACCGGTTCGACCCGGAACGCGGCAGCGACTTCCTGTCGTTCGCGGTGCCGACGATCATGGGTGAGGTCCGGAAGTACTTCCGGGACTCCAGCTGGTCGGTCCGGATGCCGCGCCGGCTGAAGGAACTGCACCTGGCGATCAACGCGGGCACCTCGCGCCTGTCGCAGTCGCTGGGCCGCGCGCCCACGCCGTCGGAGCTGGCCGAGCACCTGGGCCTGTCCCGCGAGGAGATCCACGAGGGTCTCGCCGCGGGCAACGCCTACCAGAGCGCGTCACTCGACGACATGCTCATGTCGGAGGACTCGTCGATCTCCCTCGGCAGCACCATCGGCGAGGAAGACCCCGAGATCGCGATGATCGAGCAACGCGAGGCGCTGCACCCGTTGCTGGAGAAGCTGCCCGAGCGCGAGCGCAAGATCGTGATCATGCGCTTCTTCGGCAACATGACCCAGACGCAGATCGCGCAGAAGGTCGGCATCTCCCAGATGCACGTCTCGCGTTTGCTCGCGAAGACGCTGCGTCAGCTCAGGGACGTGTTGGAGGAGTAGGCACGGACACGGCGCCGGGCCGCGGAAACGATCTGGCGCCGCTCGTCCTCCCCCATGCCGCCCCACACGCCGTACGGCTCTTGAGCCTCAAGCGCGTGGGCGCGGCATTGTTGCAACACGGGGCAGTGGCCGCAGATGGCCTTCGCCTTCTCCTCCCGCGCCGCCCGCGCGTACCCGCGCTCGTTGTCGGGGTGGAAGAAGATGGCGCTGTTCTGCCCGCGGCACAATCCTTCCATCTGCCAGTCCCACACCTCGGTGACCGGCTTGGGCAGGCGGGTGGTGCAGGTCATCGCGACTCCCTGAGGACTGGGGGGAAAGAGTTGCGATCACTGCGTACCTCTGCATGCCAGGGGATAAACCTGTTACAGCCTTTCGGGTGCCCCGATGCCCAGCAACGACAAACCCAGCGTGAGCACTCGTGAAGTCAGCGTGAGCAGGTGCAGCCGGGAGTCCTGCAACTCCCGCGGTTCCGCCGTCGCCACGGGGCACTGGTTGTAGAACGTCGAGAACGCCGTGGCCGTCTCGAACAGGTAGTTCGTGAGCTTGTGCGGCGCGAGCTCGTCGATGGCCGCCTGGACGGCCGTGGGCAGCTGCAACAGCTTGAGCGCGAGGTCGCGCTCGGCCTGCTCCCGCAGCACCAGCGGAGCGTCCGCGGGAGCCTCACGCCCGACCTTGCGCCCGATGGACAGGATGCGGGCGTTCGCGTACTGGATGTAGACCGACGTGTCGCCGGTCGTCGCGAGCATCTTCTCCCAGGTGAAGACGTAGTCCTTCTCCCGGTCGTTGGAGAGGTCCGCGTACTTGACCGCCCCGAGGCCGATGGTGCGGGCGAGCGCGTCCTTCTCCTCACCCTCCACTTCGGACGTCTCGGGCATCACCTTGTAGGAGTTCTCGACGGCCTCGGTCAGCAGGTCGATCAACTTGATCGTCCCGCCGGCCCTGGTGCGGATCGTCTTCCCGTCGGACCCGAGGATCGTGCCGAACCCGGTGTGCACCGCCGTGTGCGCGTCGTCGAGCCACCCCGCCTGCCGGGACGTGGCGAAGATCATCTGGAAGTGCTGCGCCTGCGGCGTCCCGACGACGTAGACCAGGTCGTCGACCTGCCGCTCCCGCACCCAGTACCGCACCGTCGCGAAGTCCGTGGTGGCGTAGCCGTACCCGCCGTCGCTCTTGCGCACGATCAGGGGCAGCCGGTCGCCCTCGCGGTTGGTGAACCCCGGCGGGAACACGCACAGGGCACCGTCGCTGGTCTCGACGAGACCCTTCTGCTGCAACTCGGTGATCGTGTCGGCGAGGTACGGGTTGTAGAAGCTCTCCCCGTAGTTGTCGGCGGCCGACAACCCGATCCCGAGCATCTCGTAGACCTGGTTGAAGTGCCGCTGCGACTCCCCCACCAGCTCGTGCCACAGCTCGAGCGTCGCCTCGTCGCCGCCCTGCAGCAGCACGACCCGGCGCCGCGCCCGGTCCGCGAACCCCGGCTCGTTGTCGAACTTCTGCCGGGCCTGCTGGTAGAACGCGTTGAGGTCGCTGATCTCGTGGTCGGCGCCGTGCCCGAGGTCCGTGAGGTGCTCGATCAGCATCCCGAACGGCGTCCCCCAGTCACCGAGGTGGTTGTGCGGGATCACTTCGTGCCCGGCGAAGGTCAGCAGCCGGCACAACGCGTCGCCGATGATCGTCGAACGCAGGTGCCCGACGTGCATCTCCTTGGCGACGTTCGGGCTGCTGTAGTCGATGGCGATCCGCCGGGGCCGCTCGACCCGCGGCACGCCGAGCCGTTCGTCGGCCAGCAACCGCGCCGCCTGCGCCTCCAGCCACTCGCGCTTGAGCTCGAGGTTGATGAAGCCGGGCCCCGCGATCTCCGCGGTCTCCAGCACGTCCTCGGCGTCGAGGTGCTCGACGATCGACGCCGCCACCTCGCGGGGGTTCTTCCCGACCTTCTTGGCGAGGCTCATCGCCACGTTGCACTGGTAGTCGGCACCGTCGCGGTTGGACGGTCGGATCAGCGCTTCCTCCGCGGTGATGTCCACGTCCAGGGCGCCGCGCAACGCCCGCGCGACCCGCTGGCCCAGCTCAAGCCCGACATCTCCACGCAGCACTGAACCCACCTCTCGACAGCTGGCTAGTTCACCCGAGTATTTCACCAGTACCGAGCCGGGTACCAACCGCCCGTTCCGGCCCCCGGTTCGGCGCGAGCCCGGACGGAGGTGAAGCCGAGCGGCTCACCACCGCCCCAGCAACAGCGCCCCACCACCCACCAACGCGGCCGTGCTCACGACGCCGAACACCAGCACCCACCCCAGGGCCGGCACCCCGGTCAGCCAGGCCAGCTGATCGGCGTCGGACCGGGGAGCCTGCCGCCGCCACCTCTTGACCTGCAGCTCCCACACCGGCCGGACCCCGCCCAGCAACAGGAACCAGGCGAACACGTACGCAGCGACATCCCGGACCTCGGCGGAGGCGTGGAACGAGACGACCAGGAACGCCCCTGCGGTGAGGACGACCGACAGCACCCCGAACACGTTGCGGATCATCACGAGCATCGCGGCCAGGAACCCGATGGAGATCCACAACATCAGCCGGACCTGCTCGTTGGTGATCAGCAACGCAGCCCCGAACCCGAGCAGCGACGGCGCGACGTACCCGGCGAAAGCCGTCAGCACCATCCCCGGTCCCCTGGGCTTCCCGCGGGACACGGTCAGCCCGGACGTGTCGGAGTGCAGCTTGATCCCGTTCAACCGCCGCCCGGTCAGCACGGCCAGCAGCGCGTGCCCGCCCTCGTGGGCGATCGTGATGACGTTGCGCGTGATCCGCCAGATCCCGTGCACCGCGACGGCCAGGAACGCGGCCGCCGCGGTTCCCCACGTGATCAGCACTTCGCCGGTCAGCAACTCGGAAGGCATCGCGACATGGAAACAGACGCGTCGTGAGAGCCGCATGTGGGCTCTCACGACGCGTCTGTTCCGGACGGGGATCTGTCCGGCTGTCACACGGGATGTTCGACCGGGTTCAGTGCTTGATCCTGTTCTTGCTCACCCGCTCGGTCTTCGGGTCGACCACGGCCTGCTCCTTGGTGACCGGCTCGGCACCCCGGGCACCGGTCGGGATCGGCTCGGTGGTGGCCGTGCTGGTCCGCCTGCTCACGGCGGGGTCCGTCGGCTCGACGTGCGGCGAACCGTCGCGGTCACCGCGGAACTCCCGCGCGCGCTGCTCGGGCAGCACGGGCTCCTCGTCCTCGACCAGCTTGCGTCGCGCGGGCATGACCGCGAGCAGCAGGCCGAACAGTGCGATACCGAGGTGCAGCCAGTTGTCGTTGGTGTTGACCGCCAACGGGTTGCCGTACGGCTCCGCCGGGTTCCTGGCGAGGAAGCCCGTGATCATCAGGTCCCACACGAAGAGCGCCGCGAAGCCGGCGAACAGCAGCCAGCCGTACAGCCTCGCGAGGCCCGAACCGAGAGCCATGAGCAGACCGAGCACGCCGACGGCCACGAACACCGTGTTGTGCAACGGGTTCACCGAGAACCCGAGCACGTAGGACTGGGCGGCCCAGTCGCCGACCCCGGTGCGGGTGAAACCCACGACACCGAACACGATGAACGCGATACCGGCCAGTCCGGCCAGCACCTGCACCGGCTGCAGACCGGCGACCTTGATGCGGTGGGTCATGTCGCCCTCCAGGCTCCGTTTCTGTCGCACGCCGGCTGACTACCCGGACCTCACAGCGACCAAACAGGCCGGAGACACGCCGACGTCCTCCTGCGGCGCCGACAACGCTGTCAGACGCGACGCTTGCGCCCGATTCCCGCGTACGCGCCCGGCACGACGCATGGCGCCTCGGCCGACAGACCCTCCAGGAGCTGCTCGACCGGGGACGGGTGCGACACCACGAGGAACCCGCCGACGGGCAGCGCGTGCCGGTACCGCCGCACGACGCGGCCCGGTCCGGTCGCGTCGTCGACGTAGCGCAGGACGTCGACCATCAGCACGGCGTAGGGCTCGCGCAGGTCGAGGTGGGACACCACACCCGGATGCCGCAGCACCTGGTCGGGCCGGCGCAGGTCCGCCTCGACCGCGCACGCCCGCGGCTCGCCGCGCAGCAGCCCGCGCGAGAACGCGACCGTCACCGGGTCGGAGTCGACGTAGACGACACGGGCCTCGGGCAGCGTCTGGTGCGTGGCGCCGCACGTCGGGATGCCCGAGCCGAGGTCGAGGAACTGGCGCACACCCGCCGCCCAGCAGTGGCGCACGGCGTGGCGCAGGAACGTCCGCTGCGCCCGCGTCACGAGCGGCAGCTCCGGGTCGATCCGGACGGCCTGCTTGGCGAACGCCCGGTCGGCGGCGTAGTTGTGCGCGCCGCCCAGGTAGAAGTCATGGATCCGCGCGGCGTTCGGCCGACGTACGTCGACCTCGTAGCGTGCGAAGGCGGGGACCGCGGCCATTCGCAGAGCGTAACTGGCGCCTAGACCATTCGGGCGAAGTTTTCGAAGATTCTTTGGGTCCGTCTGACACAGACCACCGAGGGAGACGGCCCGGTCCACCCCACTGAGACCGGGCCGAGTAGCGCGTACGGGGATCGAACCCGTGTTTCCGGATTGAGAGTCCAGCGTCCTGACCACTAGACGAACACGCCGAGGACGAGCATTGATGCACAAATGCTCGCAGAGAATAGTAGAAAGTGAACTTGCTGGTCAGCGCTTCGAGGGCGCTCCGGTCCATTCGTCTGCGTGAATCATGGAACAATGATGACCGAGGATGCGACCACGCCGCAAAGGAATTAATCGGGCCACATCGGCGCGAGCCGGGTGAAGCCCCTGGACCGGCCGTGGCGAGGTCACGGCCGAGCAGGCGCTCCACGTGCGAGATCCGGTGACGGGCGCCGGTGCGGCGTACGCCGGGCACCGCCGCGGCCCGTTCCCGGCCGCCGCGCCGGCCCCGGCCCGTCGGGCGGTTCGGCGCGACCGGCCTATGACCAAGCGCCATCACGTCTGTGGCAGCCTCGCACGTGGCTCACGACCTCGTGTGCTTGTCGGCGTTGAAGGAGGGCGTGTGACTTCGCGCAACGGCGGGGACGTCGTCGTCGAGACCCTGGAGGCGCTCGGCGCTCGCACCGTGTTCGGCATCCCCGGCCAGCACGCCCTCGGCCTCTTCGACGCCCTGCGCCGGTCCGGGCTGCGGTACGTCGGTTCCCGGACCGAGCTCAACGCCGCGTTCGCCGCCGACGGCCACGCGCGGACCACCGGTTCCGTGACGCCGTTGCTGGTCTCGACCGGCCCCGGCGCGTTGCAGACCCTGGCCGGCCTGCAGGAGTCCGCCGCCGGCTCCGCCCCCGTGCTGGGCATCTCCTCGCAGATCCCGTCCGCCGGCCTCGGCGGGGTGCGCGGCGGCTACCTGCACGAGCTGACCGACCAGGTGGCGTCGTTCCGCCACGTCGTCAAGCACACGCGGGTCGTGCGGCACGCCTCGCAGATCGCGCCGGCGCTGACCGAGGCGTGGGAGATCGCGCTGACCGCGCCGTTCGGGCCGGTGTGGGTGGAGATCCCGCAGGACGTGCTGCTGGGGCCCGCCTCCGTGCCGCCGGTGACGCCGGTGTCTTGGTCCGCTCGTGAGCTGCGGCCGCGCGCGGAGCTGGTCGAGGAGGCCGTGCGGCTGCTGGACGGTGCCGAACGGCCGGTCGTGCTGGCCGGCGGCGGCGCGCTGCACGCCCGCGACGCACTGCTGGAGCTGGCCCGCAAGCTGCGGGCGCCGGTCGTGACGACGTTCGGCGGCAAGGGGAACTTCCCGTGGGAGCACCCGCTGTCGGCGCGGTCGTGGCTGGAGGACCGGCACACCACCGAGTTCCTCGCGGACGCCGACGTGCTGCTGGTCGTCGGGTCGGGTCTCGGTGAGCTGTCGAGCAACTACCGGACCTTCCAGCCGCGCGGCCGCGTGGTCCAGGTCGAGGCCGACCTCGGCAAGCTGGAGGCGAACCACCCGGCGCTCGGTATCCACGCCGACGCCCGGCACGCCTTGCACGCCTTGGCTTCCGGTGTCACGGCGCGTCCCGCGGACGGCGTCGCGGAAGCGCGCGTCCGGGAGTTGCTCGGCAGGGTGCGCGACCGGTTCGCCGCGCAGGAGCTCGACCTCGAGTGGCAGGTGCTCGGCGCACTGCGGGCGGCGGTCCCGGACGGGACGCCGACCTGCTGGGACATGACGATCCTCGCGTACTGGGCCTGGTCGGCGTGGGACCCGCGCGGTGGCGCGCAGTTCTCGGCCCAGGGCGCCGGTGGTCTCGGGTACGGCTTCCCCGCCGCGCTGGGCGTCGCCGCGGCGGTCGACGGGCCGGTGCTCGCCGTGTCCGGTGACGGCGGCGCCATGTACGGGATCGCGGAGCTCGCCACGGCCGCGCAGCACGGGTCGCGGGTCGTCTGGCTGATCGTCGACGACGGCGGCTACGGCATCCTGCGCGAGTACATGACCGACGCGTTCGGCGAGACCACCGGCACCGAGCTCAGCCGCCCGGACTTCGTGGCGCTCGCCGCCGCGTTCGGGGTGCCCGCCACCCGCAGCACACCCGGGTCGCTGCGCGAAGACCTCGCCGCGGCGTTCGCCGGGGACGGCCCGCACGTGGTCGTGCTCCCCGCGGTGCTGCGCATGTTCGCCCCCACCCACCTGGAGCACCTGTGATCGTCGCGAACCTCGTCAACGGATCGCCGGTCCGCGCGGAGGAGACCTCGCCGCTCGTCGACCCCGCCACGGGCGAGGAGTTCGGCCGCGCGGCCGTCTCCCGCGCCGCCGAGGTCGACGCCGCGGTGCGGGCCGCCGCACGCGCTTTCCCCGCCTGGTCGCGCACCACACCTGCCGAACGGCAGCGGGCGTTGCTGGAGCTCGCGGACCTCCTGGAGGCCCACGCCGGCGAGGTCGCCGACGCCGAGGTGCGCGAGACCGGCAAGATCCGCTCGGTGCTGCTGGAGGAGGAGATCCCGCAGTGCGTGGACCAGATCCGGTTCTTCGCCGGTGCCGCCCGCGTGCTCGGCACCGCCGCGGCGGGCGAGTACGTCGCCGGCCACACCTCGTACCAGCGGCGCGAGGCGGTCGGCGTGATCGCCCAGATCACGCCGTGGAACTACCCGCTGATGATGGCCGTGTGGAAGATCGCCCCGGCGCTCGCGGCGGGCAACGCGGTGGTGCTCAAACCCGCCGCCACCACGCCGTCGTCCGCGGTGCTGCTCGCCTCGCTGGCCGCGCGGGTGCTGCCGCCGGGCGTGTTCAACGTCGTGCTGGGCGACCGCGACACCGGCCGCCTGCTGGTCGAGCACCCCGTGCCCGCGATGGTCTCGCTGACCGGTTCCACGCGCGCCGGGGTCGAGGTGGCCCGCGGCGCCGCGGCGACCGTGAAGCGCACGCACCTCGAACTCGGTGGCAACGCACCGGTTCTGGTGTTCGACGACGTCGACGTCGCCGCGGCGGCGGAGGGCGTCGTCGGTGCGGCCTTCTACAACGCCGGGCAGGACTGCACGGCCGCGAGCCGCGTGCTGGTCCACTCGGCCGTGCACGACGAGTTCGTGACCGCGCTGGTGCGGACGGCGTCGGCCCGCGTGCCCGGCACGGACTTCGGGCCGCTCAACAGCCGGGCCCAGCTCGACCGCGTGCTCGGCCTGCTCTCCCGGTCGCGCGCGACCGTCCACTGTGGCGGGAAGCAGCACGGTTCCGCGGGCTTCTACCTGGAGCCCACCGTGGTGTCCGGCCTCGCCCAGGACGACGAGCTCGTCCAGGAGGAGGTGTTCGCCCCGCTGATCACCGTGCAGCGGTTCGGTTCCGACGACGAGGCCGTGGCGCTGGCGAACGGGGTCGCGCAGGGCCTCGCGTCCTCGATCTGGACCCGCGACGCCGGCCGGGCCGCGGCGCTGCCGGCGCGGCTCGACTTCGGCGTCGTCTGGGTGAACACGCACGGGTTGGTCGCGGCCGAGATGCCGCACGGCGGTTTCGGCGCCTCCGGCTACGGCAAGGACCTGTCACTGCACGGGCTGGAGGACTACACGCGCGTCAAGCACGTGATGACCGCGCACTGAGCATCGCCCGGTACGGCATCGGGTAGTGCAGCAGGCGGGCCGGGACGACGGCGGACGCCAGCCGGATCATCCGGATCCACCGGCCCAGCCTGCGTTCGTCCCGGTCCGTCCACGGCAGACCGAGCTTGTCGCGCAACGGGGCCGGCAGCGTGCCCACGGCGAAGTCCGGCAGCACCCGTGCCGCCACCGGCCGCACCAACGGCCACAGCGCGCTCGGCAGGTGCTCCGAGCCCGGTGCCCTGCCCGTCCGCAGCTCGAACGCCTCCAGCAGCCCCTGCACCCCGTCGGTCGCCTTCAGCTGCGTGGCGACCACGTCGTCGAGGTACTCGCGCAGCGCGGCGAGATCACCCGGCATCGCCCTGATGCCGAGCGTCTCCCCCGTCTCCCGCCACTCGCGGTACAGCCGTTCTTCGTGGATCGCGGGCATCCTGGGCCGCAGCAGCCGGTAGGCCGTGAGCAGCGAGTCGAAGCTGGTGGCGTGCACCCAGCGGAACAGCTCCTCGTCCGCCCCCGGGATCCGGGAGTGTGCGCGCAGCAACCGTTCCGCCTCCCGCTCGGCCAGCTCGCCGCCGAACAGCCGCAGCTGCGACGACGTGATCGTCCTCGACAGCCGCGCGAACGGGTCGGCGCGGTAGCCGTCGCGCACGGCGGCGGCGATGACCGGGTGCGCGACCTGCATCAGCACCGCGCGCCCGAGCACCACCAGCTCCAGCCGCGTGTACCAGCCAAGCCGCCACGTCACCGACTCAGGTCCCAGCGTCACACCATGATCATTACCCGGCGGCGGGGCACCGACGATGATCATCACCCGATCGAGCTACTGCCGGACGGGTGCGGCTGTTGACCTCCAGTTAAGTGGAGTTCGTAGCGTCGGCGCATGTTCGCGATTCGGCAGCACGAGTTCGGCCCGGCGGAGAACCTGCTCTTCGAGGAGGTGCCCGACCCGGAACCCGGCGCGGGTCAGGTGCGGATCACCGTGGCGGCGGCCGGTGTCCACCTCGTCGACACCACGATCCGCCGGGGCGGGTTCGGTCCCGTCGACTTTCCGACGACCCCGGGCCGTGAGGTAGCCGGCGTCGTGACGGCCCTGGGCGACGACGTCCCACCGGACTGGCTCGGCCGCCGCGTCGTCGCGCACCTCGGCCAGGCCGGCGGCGGCTACGCCGAACTCGCCGTCGCCGCCGTGGCGTCCCTGCACGCGTTGCCCGACGACGTGTCGTTCGAGGCGGCGGTCGCCATGATCGGCACCGGCCGCACGGTGGTCGCGGTGCTCGACGCCGCGCAGCTCACCGGGGACGACGTGGTGCTCGTGACGTCGGCGGCGGGGGGCATGGGCGCGCTGTTCGTGCAAGAGGCCCGCAACGTCGGCGCGCGCGTCGTCGGCCTCGCGAGCCCCGGGAAGCTCGACCACGTCCTGGCCTGCGGCGCGGACGCCGCCATCGACTACACGCGTCCCGGCTGGGCGGACGGTCTCAAGGACATGACCGTGGTGCTCGACGGCGTCGGGGGCGAGGCGGGCGCACAGGCGTTGAAGACGCTCGGGCCGGGTGGGCGGCATGTCATCTACGGCTGGGCGTCCGGGACCATGACGCCGATCAGCACGGAGGCGTTGTTCGCCAACAGCCTCACCGCGACCGTCGCGCTCGGGCCGGGGCTGATGCGGCGCGGGTTGCGGGTGCTAGAGGAGGAGTCGCTGGCGGGGCTGGCGGGAGGGCGGTTCGTACCGCTGGTCAACCCGCCGTTCGCCTTGCGGGACGCCGCGAAGGCGCACGAAGCGCTCGAGGCGCGGGCCGTGGTGGGGAAGGTCGTGCTCAGGCCGTGACGCCGGCCCGACGACCGGGCACGAGGTAATGGGGCCGTCCGGAGTGGACGGCCCCATCGCCTCATCTCACGCCTGAACCGGCACCTCGACGAACTTCTTGCCCGCGAAGTTCTCGACCACCACGGACTTGACGTCCTCGGGGTCGACCAACGCGGAACCGTCCAGGTTCGTGCCCTCGGCGGCGCCCTTCTTGGACACCACCCAGGAACCCGCCTCCTGACGGCTGCCGTCCTTCGCCACCACGAAGATCCGGCACTTCTCGCCCTCGGGGATGCCGCTGATCGCCATGTTCGTCCGGACCCATCCGGCGGCGGGGACGACCTTCACCGTCATCGACGCCTTCGTCACCGGGTCGGTGAACGTGGCGAGCCTGGTGCCCGTCGGGTCCGGTGCCACCGTCGGAGTGGGAAGGGCCTGGTTCGCATCGGGCGAAGTGGCCTTACCGACGAAGACACCGGCGCCCAGGACCACCGCGGCCACGACGGCCGCTGCGGCACCAAGCGCGAACTGACGACGTCGTGCGACGCCGCCCCGTTCGGCGCGCACCTGGCGCAAGGTGCGCTGCAACAACAAATCGCCGCCCTCGGGCGGCCCGTCCAGCACGGCCTCCGGCGGCACCTCGCCGAGGAAGGCCTCCATGTCGCGGAGCTCGTCGAGCTCGCGCGCGCAGTCCGGGCAGGAAGCCAGGTGCTGGTCCATCTCACGCACCTCCTGCTCGTCGAGCGCTCCGAGAACGTAAGCGCCGAGCAGTTGCGGGTCGTGCTGCGTGGTCATCCGGCCACCCCCTTCAGTGCGACCTTCTGACCGCCGAAGGTCTCCCTCAAGGCTCGCAACGCGTAATACGATCTCGACTTCACCGTTCCCGGTGGCACCCCGAGCGCCTCCGCCGCCTCCGTCACGCTGCGGCCGCGGAAGTAGATCTCCATCAGCACGTCGCGGTGGTCGGAGGAGAGCCTGTCGAGCGCTTCGAGCACCACCACCGAGTCAACCACCTGGTCCGCGTGGTCGCGCTCCACGGGTGGCGTCGCCGGGGACTCGGCCACCTCCTGCGGGCGCGCGGCCCTGGCGCGCACGCGGTCGGTGACGATGTTCCGCGCCACCGTCAGCAGCCAGCCGCGCACCGATCCCTTGCCGTTGACGAGGGCGTCGGGATGGCGCCACGCTCGGACCAGGGTCTCCTGGACCACGTCCTCGGCAGCCGCCCGATCGCCGGTCAACCGCGTCGCGTACGCCAGCAACGCCCGACCGTGCTCCTCGTAGAGCGATCGGATCAGCGCCTCGTCGGCCGCGGTCTCCCGTTTGCGGGAGAACAAAGCCGCCATCCACCCACTCCTCCCCGCCCGCGAGACCTCGTGCGGGCGTCCTGTTCAAGACCTCAGCCCTGACACGAGCAGCGGAGGACTTCGGTTCAACGGGTTTCAACCAAACAAGAGAAAGCCGGATGTTAGCGGGAGCGGTTGAGCTCCCCGACGAGCTCCGCCATCCGCGCCTGAGGCATGACGTTGATGAACATCCCGTGGTCGGTCGCCGGGTCGCGCAGCTCCTCGGCGAAGCTGTCGATCGCGAACGGCCTGCCGGCGGGGATGTCGTAGCCGACCGTGACGCGCAGCCGCGGGATCGGGACCGTCTTCGGCGGGCAGGTGCCCCCGGCCACGGGGAACACCACGTGCGTGCGATGCGAGGCGCTGTCGGTGTTGCTGCCGTCCCAGCAGCTGCCGAACTCGTAGCTGCGCAAGGTGGTCGCGCCCCCGCACAACGGGTACTTCGTCGTGTAGCGGTCCGGCTGGTCCGAGCAGCCCCACCGCGCCCGCGTGTCCGGGCCGTAGTCGTGGGTGAACGCCGCCGGATCACCGGTGATCAGGCGCAGGAACCGCGGCATCGGCAGCACGGGGCCGACCGGGCTGCCCTCGTACCGGATCTCCACGCTCCTCGGCGCGAGCACCTCACCGGTGTTGCCGTGCAGGCCACCGCCGTCCGCGTGCGCGTCGTGCCCCGTGCCGTCGGTCAGGCGCAGCACCGGCCAGTAGTACGTCGACAGGTCGTCCTTCTCGCACGTCGTGGACGCGGCCGCGAGGGAGTCGTCCGTCGACCTGGCGTCCGCCGACCTGTTGCCGACGTACTCGTGCGTGTGATGAGCGCCGAACGGGATGCCGGGCGAGACAACGGGGTTGTCCGCGTTGAGGTGGCGCTCCTCGTTCGCGCCGCACCGGATGACGACGTGCGGTGCCGCGGGTTCGTCCAGCCGCCGGTCGAGCTCGCTGACGTACTGGTCGCGCGACGGCGCGCCGGTGGACGTGCCGCCGAGCAGCGCCGCGGAGCCCGCGACGACGAGAACCGCCAGCACCGCGACCACGAGTGTCGCCGGCTTGCCCGGTGCCACGGCTACGGCCTGCCGGCGGGTTCGCGCGAACGTCCCGTCCCACCAGGACGGTCGACCAGCTTCGCGTACGACCCGCGCAGGTGGTCCTCGGCCGCCTGCCCCGCCTCGTCGGCGTCCCCGCCGTTCAGGACAGCGACCAGCGCCGCGTGTTCGGGCACGAGCAGGTCCCGGTAGGCCGCGTCACCGACGGCCCGCGCGAGCAGGAACAGGTGCACCTGGCTGCGGATCGCCCGCCACGCCTCCACCAGCCGCCGATGGCCGGTCGCCGCGTACACGGCGTCGTGGAACTCGATGTCGAGCGCGACCCGTTCGGCGTCCGTCCGGGCGTGGCGCATCTTCTCGACGACCGCTTCGAGTGCCGCGGTGTCCTTGCCTGCCGCCGTCCGCATCGCGAGGACGTCCAGCGCCGCCCTGAGCGTGTACAGCTCCTCGACGTCCTGCGGCGTGAGCTCGCGGACCTCGGCGACCCGGTGCAGCTCCGACACGACCAGGCCCTCGCGTTCGAGGAAGCCCAGCGCCTCGTGGACCGTGCCGCGGCCGACGCCGAGCCTCGCCGCCAGGTCGGGCTCCCTCAGCGGGGTGCCGGCGGGCAGCTCGCCGCTGAGCACGGCGGCCCGGATGTGGTCCGCTGCCTGACCGGCCGCGCCTTTGCGCGAGGCCTGCGGATCGGCAGGGACAGGCATGTACGAATGTTGACATTGCTACAAGTGGGGGTCAAACGCGCTGGGTGACGAGGTGGGCGGGTGACCGGGGACATCGAAGCCGGTCGACCTCTTGTCCGAATGTTGACATTCGGACAAGAGGTCGACCGCTGGCCAGTACCAGCCCCGCCTCTGCCTTGCCCGGTCTCTGCCTTGCCCGGCCCTGCCTCCGCCTTGCCCGGTCTCTGCCTTGCCTTGCCCCGCCTCCGCCTTACCCGACCTCTGCCTTGCCCGGCCCGGCCCCGCCTCCGCCTTACCCGAACTTCTGCCTTGCCCGGCCTGGCCCCGGCCCCGGCCCCGGCCCCGGAAGAGCTAAGCCCCACTCCCCGCCAGCC
>NZ_JAJCXE010000008.1:245416-285767 GCF_021056325.1 Lentzea sp. CC55
TCCTGCCCTACCCGGCCGTCACCAGCGGCTGCCGGTCGTGGTTCACCACGCTGACCCCGGCCACGTCCCCCGCCCGCACCATCGCGGACCCGGCCAGCGTCACCTCTCCCTCGTGCGCCCTCCAGGAGCCAGCGGTGAAGGTCCGCCCGTCCTTCGTGTGCACGACGAGCCAGCAGGCTTCGCCGTCCCGCACGCCGTCGACCGTCGCCACCAGCCTCAGGCCGCCTTCGGTTTCGGTGACCCGCACGGCCAGGTGGGCGCCGTCGGCCGAGGTCCCCTGCAGGACCGCGTCCTCGGTGCCGCCCACGCCCATCCCCTGGCCCATCCAGACGCCTCCGGCGAGCACGCCGGCGACGACCAGGGTCGACGACACGGCCGTGATGCGCCCACGGCGGCGCACGGCCTGGTGTCGCTCTTCGCGGACTGTGCCCAGCGTGCGCCGGAGCAGGTCGTCCGCGTTCGGTGGAGGCCCGTCCAGCGCGGCCTCCGGTGGCAGTTCTTCCATCAGCATGTCGTTCTCGTTCAACTCGTCGGTGCCCAGGACGTTCGGTGCCATGCGCTGGCGGACGCGGCAATGGACACGGTCACGCGGAACGAACCACTCACATTTCTCCTTCTCCGGTCCCGCGCGCGGCGGTGACCAACACCTTCAGAACGAGCCGCCGAGGGAGTTGGTTCAACTCGGGTACGTCGAGGTCGCGCAGCCCACACCGTGAGCTTGACCAGCGTTCTACCTGCGTTTACGCTCTAATATATGATGTATGACCGCGCTGGTGCACTTCCGGCGTCGCGGACGGACTTCGTTCTGGAATCGATCAAAGAAGCGATTCTCCACGGAAAGCTGAAACCCGGTCAGGCGCTCGTCGAAAGCGAACTCGCCGCGACGCTCAACGTCTCGAAGACGCCGGTGCGGGAGGCGCTCAAGACGCTCGCCGGCTCCGGGCTGGTCGCGATGAGCCCCTACAAGGGCGCCACGGTCCGGATGGTGGACGCCGAGATGGCCGCGTCCGTCTACGACGTGCGCCTGCTCCTGGAGCCCGAGGCCCTCCGCCGCTCGGTGCGGCTGCGCGCCGACTTCTCCGAGGCCAGGGCCGCGCTCGACGACACGGGGGACCTGGCGCGGCGCAGTCTCGCCAACCGGCGGTTCCACCGCGCGCTCTACGCGGGCTGCGGCAACCCGTTGATGGTCGAGATCCTCGACGGGCTGCGCGACCGGACCGCGCTGATCACCGTGGCGGGCTGGGGGCTCCGCCCGACCTGGGAGGCGGAGGACGCCGAGCACCGGGCGATCCTCGCCGTCGCCGAGGAGGGGTTCGCCGACGAGGCGGCCGACCTGCTGCGCCGCCACGTCCAGACCTTCGCCGACCGAGTTGTCGAGGAGCTCCCCGATGTCGTTCGATGACCTGACCGAGCAGCTGGCGTCCGTCGTGGCGATCATCGTTACGCCGTTCGACGCGGACGGTGCGGTCGACGAGAAGAGCTATGCCGCGATCGTGGACCGCGTGGTCGACGGCGGTGTCCCGGTCGTCACGCCGAACGGCAACACGAGCGAGTTCTACACGTTGTCCGCCGCCGAGACCGAGCGCGCGCTGCGGGTCGCGGTCGACACCGTCGGGGACAGGGCCGCGATCGTCGCGGGTGTCGGGCACGACCTCGACTCGGCGACCAGGGCCGCGCGGTTCGCGGACCGGGCGGGGGCCCGGGGCGTCATGATCCACCAGCCGGTGCACCCGTACGTGTCGCTGGACGGGTGGGTGGACTACCACCGGGCGATCGCCGAAGCGGTGCCGGAGCTCAGCGTGGTCCTGTACGTGCGGAACCCGCGGATCGGCGGCGCGCAGATCGCGGCGCTGGCGGACGCGTGCCCGAACGTCGTCGGCGTGAAGTACGCGGTGCCCGACCCGGTGCGGTTCGCGTCGGTCGCGCGGGACGCCGGGCTCGACCGGTTCACGTGGGTCGCGGGGCTCGCCGAGCTGTCGGCTCCGGGGTACTTCGCGGTCGGGGCGACGGGGTTCACGTCCGGGCTCGCCAACGTCGCCCCCCAGCTGCCGGTGCAGATGTTCAGAGCGCTCCAGGTGCGCGAGTTCGGGGCGGCGATGGAGATCTGGGAGTTCATCAGGAGGTTCGAGGAGCTGCGGGCGGCGGACGAGTCGGCGGGCAACGTGTCCGTCGTGAAGGAAGCGTTGGCACAGCTGGGGTTGTGCCGCCGGGACGTCCGGCCTCCCGCGAGCGCGCTGGACGAGGCCGGCCGGTCGGCCGTCGGCGTGCTGCTGAACTCGTGGAGCCTGCTGTGACGTTGCGCAGCGGGCAGTGGTTCGACGGCGAGGGGCTCAGGGCGTTCTCGCACAACGCCCGCATGCGCCAGCTCGGCCTCAACGCGTCCGAACACCTCGGCAAACCGGTGATCGCGATCCTCAACACGTGGAGCGGCATCAACCCGTGCCACATGCACCTGCGCGAACGGGCGCAGCAGGTGGAGCGCGGCGTCTGGCAGGCGGGCGGCTTTCCCCTGGAGTTCCCGGTTTCCACGTTGTCGGAGACGTACCAGAAGCCGACCCCGATGCTGTACCGGAACATGCTGTCGATGGAGACCGAGGAGGTCCTGCGCTCCTACCCGGTCGACGGCTGCGTGCTCATGGGCGGCTGCGACAAGACCACGCCCGCGTTGCTGATGGGTGCCGCCTCCGCGGGCCTGCCGACGGTCTTCGTGCCGGCCGGGCCGATGCTGCGCGGTCACTGGCGGGGCGAGAAGCTCGCGTCCGGCACGGACATGTGGCGGTTCTGGGACGAGAAGCGCGCGGGCACGATCTCGTCCGGTGACTGGGCGGAGATCCAGGCGGGGCTGGCCCGCTCCCCCGGCACCTGCATGACGATGGGCACGGCCTCGACGATGACCGCCGCGGCGGAAGCCCTGGGGCTGACGCTGCCGGGGGCGTCGTCGATCCCGGCCGTCGACTCGGCGCACCACCGCATGGCTGCGGCGTCCGGGACGCGGGTCGTCGAGATGGTGCGCGAGGGCCTGACGATCGCCGATGTCCTGTCACCGCAGGCGTACGAGGACGCGATCCGGACGGTCCTCGCGCTGGGCGGCTCGACGAACTCGTACATCCACCTGATCGCGATGGCCGGGCGGTCGCAGATTCCGTTGTCGCTGGCCGACTTCGACCGCCTGTCGCGGGAGACGCCGGTGCTCGCGTCCGTCCAGCCCGCGGGCGAGCACCTGATGGAGGACTTCTACCTCGCCGGGGGGTTGCGCGGACTGCTGTCGCGGTTGCGGGAGTCGTTGCACCTTCAGCGGATCACGGTCACCGGGCGGACGTTCGGCGAGGACCTCGAAGGCGCCGAGGTGCACGACCCCTCGGTGATCCGCCCGCTGGAGAACCCGATCTCCCCCGAGGGCGGGCTGGCCGTGCTGCGGGGAAACCTGGCCCCGGACGGCGCGGTCGTCAAGTACGTGGCGGCTGATCCCGCGCTCTGGCGGCACACCGGGCCCGCCGTGGTCTTCCACGGCTACCGGGACCTGCAAGCGCGCATCAACGACCCGTCGCTGGACGTGACGCGGGAGTCGGTGATCGTGCTGGCCGGTGGCGGGCCCAAGGGCGGGCCCGGCATGCCGGAGTACGGGATGCTGCCCATCCCGGACAAGCTCCTGCGCGAAGGGGTCCGGGACATGGTGCGCGTGTCGGACGCGCGGATGAGCGGAACTTCCTACGGTGCCTGCGTTCTGCACGTCGCACCCGAGGCGCACGTCGGCGGGCCGCTGGCGCTGGTGCGGGACGGCGACCTCGTGACGCTGGACGTGCGGGCGCGCGTGTTGCGCCTGGAGATCTCCGACGAGGAGATGGAACGGCGCAGGGCCGCGTGGACGGCGCCGCCGCCGAAGTTCGAACGCGGGTACGGCGCCCTGTACTACGAGCACATCACGCAGGCCGACGAGGGCTGCGACTTCGAGTTCCTGTCACGGCCAGGGCGCAACCCCGAGCCGAACGCGCACTAGCCCTTCGACTCGACGCGGCCGGAGGTGGGCCCGACCTGCTTCCAGTCGGCGGTTCCCAGCAACTGACCGCGCAGGTAGGCCGTGATCAGCCGCAGCACCTCCGCGACCCGTTCCGGGCTCTCGTCGGTGGTCTCCGCGACGTCGTAGCCGGAGACGCCGCCGAACCCGTGCTCGGCGCCGGACAGCACGACCAGGTCCTTCGGACCGGGCGAGAGGTGGTACGGGTCCTCGTGCCACGCCGGGCCGTTCGCCGACAGGTGCTCCGACCCGTCGCTGTCCCCCGCCACGACGAGCGCGGGCGTGGTCATCTCGCTGAAGTCCGTGGTCGTCATGAACGGGTAGCGCTCCAGGACGAGGTCGGTGAGCCCCTCGCCGCGGCCGGTCGAACCGAGCAGCACGCCCGCCCCGATCCGGTCGTCGCGCAGGCTCACGCCCTCGGTCCGCATGCCGAGCAGCAGGCTCGCGGTGTGGCCGCCCATCGAGTGGCCGACGACCGCGATCCTGGTGCGGTCCAAGCGGTTCCGCAGCTGCGGCACGGCCTTCTCGACCTCGTCGAGCCGGTCGAGGACGTGGGTCATGTCCTCGGCGCGCTCCCGCCAGAACAGCGGCGCGCCGGGGGTGTCCTGCGGCAGGGCCAGGGACCTGCTGCTCAGGTGCGTGGGCTGCAGGACGGCGAAGCCCTGCTCGGCCAAGTGGTTCGCGACCGGCGCGTAGCCGTTGAGCGAGGAGAGGTGGTTCGAGTAGCCCTGCCCGTGGGACAGCAGGACGATCGGCAACTCCTCGCCCTCGGTCGGCGCGGAGACCTTCAACTGCAGGTCGACGGGACGGCCGGGGACTTCGAGCACGACGGGGCTCACCGTGAAGACGGTCATGGGGGTTCCTCCTGGGATGCGGCCGACTCAAGCGGAGCGACGTTCCGGAACTATATGGAGCACCGTTCCGCTTTGTCAACCGCGGCTGGACGGCACCCGCGTCCAGAGGCCTGCCCGGGGAAGCCTCGCGGACTCGCAGCCCCGCTTCACACCCCACCGGTCATGATTGGCCCAACCGGCAGCTGAGGGTGAGGTACCAGTGGCAGTCACCATCCGCGACGTGGCTCGGAGAGCGCACGTGTCGGTGGCCACCGTTTCGCGTGCGCTGACGTCTCCCGACCTCGTCCGGCCGGAGACCAGGGCGCGGGTGCTCACCGCCGCCTCGGACCTCGGCTACCAGCCCAACCGGGCCGCGCGGGGGCTCATCACCGGCAAGACCGGCAACATCGGCATCGTCGTGCCGGACCTCGGCAACCCGTTCTTCACGGGCGTGCTCAAGGCCGTGCAGGCGCGGGCGATGCAGGCGGACCACGCGGTGTTCGTGGCGGACAGCGACGAGGACCCCGTCCTCGAGGCGAAGCTGGTGCACGCCATGGCGAAGCAGGTCGACGGCGTCGTGCTCTGCTCGCCCGGCCTGGAGGACTCGCAGGTGCGGGAGGTGGCGGGGGTGACCTCGCTGGTGCTGCTGAACCGGCGGCTGCCCGGTGTACCCGCGGCGCTGATGGACTCGGCGGGGGGAATGCGATCGGTCGTCGACCACCTCGTCGCATTGGGACACCGGCGGATCGCCTACCTCAACGGCCCTCGCACCTCCTGGTCCAACCAGGAGCGTCGCCGCGGGCTCGCGGAAGCCGTGGCACGGCACGGGGTGCACCTCGCCGACCTCGGGCCGTTCGCGCCGCGCTACGAGGGCGGGCTGCAGGCGGCCGACCTGGCGGTGGCGGCCGGCACGACGGCGGTCATGGCCTACAACGACGTGATGGCGCTGGGGGTGATCGCGCGGTTGCGCGACCGCGGCATCTCCGTGCCCGGCGACGTGTCGGTGACCGGGTTCGACGACCTCGTGTACGCGGCGCTGAGCTCCCCCGGCCTGACGACGGTGGCGATGCCGGTGGCGCAGGCCGGGCGCACGGCGGTGAACCTGCTGCTCGACCGGCTCGGCGAGGACGGGACCGGGGCACCGCAGGTCGTGGCGGAGACGCAGCTGATCGTGCGGGGGACCACCGCGCCGCCGCGGAGGTGACCGCGAACGCAAGGCGGCCCCGGTGAGGGCGTCTGGGGGGAGTACGCCGTGACCGGGGCCGCGAAGCGGCTGGCCCGAGGGGGGAGGGGGCCTGGCGCCGCTTGGTGTCCCACTCTGCCCTGAGCGGAACGAATCCGCCAGGGTGGATGTACCTGTTTTTGGATTTCTCGTACGTACGGGTTACTCGTAGAGCCCTTCGTACAACGCAGAGTGAAGTCGGTGGACGACGTTTCGTTTGACCTTCAACGTTGGCGTCAGTTCTCCCTCCTCCTGCGACAGATCCCTGCTGAGCAGCACGAACTTCTTCACTTGCGAAACATTGGCGAAGTGCGAGTTCGCTTCGTCGACGACTTCCTGCAAGAGCGCTCGCACTTCCGGGTGACCCACCAATGATTCGACGTCGGAAGGCAAACCACGGGCCGTCGCCCACGGCACGATCTCGTCGGCGTCAAGTGTGATCAGCGCCACGCAGTAGGGCTTGCGGTCGCCGAACAACACCGCGTGCGAGATCCAGCGGGACTGCCGCAGCACGTTCTCCACGTTCGCCGGCGCGATGTTCTTGCCGCCCGCGGTGATGATGATGTCCTTCTTGCGGCCGGTGATCGTCACGAAACCGTCCGCGTCGATCTCGCCCAGGTCGCCGGTGTGCAGCCACCCGTCCCGCAGCGCCGCGGCCGTGGCCTCGTCGTTGCGCCAGTACCCCGCGAAGACGTGCGGGCCGCGCATGAGCAGCTCACCGTCCTCCGCGACCGTCATCTCGAGTCCCGCCACCCCGGTCGCGCCGACCGAGCCGAGCTTGAAGCGCTCGAGGGTGTTGATGGTGCCCACGGCGGTCGACTCCGTCATGCCGTAGCCCTCCAGCACCGGCACTCCGGCGGCGTGGAAGAACTGGAGCACTTCCCGCGAAATCGGCGCGGCACCGGAAAGGGCCTGCACGAGCCGGCCTCCGAACACCGCGCGCACGTTCGCGAACAACGCGTCGGCCTGTTCGAACGCCGCCGCCATTTCCGGCGGGACGGGTTCACCGGCCGAACGACGCCGCCGCACCTCCAGTCCCAATGCCACGGCCTGCGCGAGCTGGTCCGCGGGCACGGCCGAGGTGACGAAGGTGTAGATCTTCTCGAAAATGCGCGGCACCGACGGCAGGAAAGTCGGCCGCACCTCGGAAAGCTCCGGCACGACCGCTTTCACGTCGCCGCCGAAGTAGGCGAGCGCGCCACCGCGGTACATCGTCGCGAACATGGTGATCTGCGCGAAGACGTGGGCCAGCGGCAGGAACAGGTAAACGGTTCCGGTCATCGCGTCGATGCGGGTCTCCTCCGCGACCCGGCAGAGCGCGACCCAGTTCGCACTGGTGAGGACGCAGCCCTTGGGCGGGCCGGTGGTGCCCGAGGTGTAGATGATCAGACTCGGGTCCTCCGGCCTGATCGCGGCCCGGCGGGAGTCGAGCTCCGCGGCGAGCGGCGAGGTGCGGCCGGTGTCCTGCAGCCCGGCCACCGTCGGCCGGTCGCCCGCGGGGTCGATCGTGAGCACGGTGTGCAGCTCGGGGAGCTCGGCGCGGACGGCGTCGACCTTGGCGCACTGCCCGTCGTTCTCCCCCACCAACATCGACGCGCCGGAGTCGCCCGCCACCCAGGCGATCTCCTCGGCCGTGGAGGACGGGTAGATCGGCACGACCACGCCGCCGGCGGCGAGCACGGCCAGCTCGACGGCCGTCCACTCCGGACGGGTGTTCGCGAGCACGCAGACCCGGTCGCCCGCCCGGAGTCCGGCGTGGACGAACCCGGACGCGAGGTCCAGCACCAGCTCCGAGACCTCGGCGTAGGTCTGCTCGTGCCACCGCCCGTCCCGCTTGAACCGCCACGCCACCGCGTCGCCGTACGACTGCTCCGCGAGGAACGGCAGGTCGGCTATCCGGCGGACGGCTCGCACCGCGGTCGGGCTGGTGACTCCGGCGGTCATGGCGGCTCCTCGAAGGCGCTGGTGTCGGGGGAACTTCAGGCGGGCACGACCCGCACGCGGGTGCCGTTCAGCACGGCGGTGCCCGAGAGCGGGTCGATGCGCAGGTCGTCGGTGAGGAGGTTGACGTTCACGCCGGCGTGCTCGCGGGCGACGGTGAGCCGGGTGCCGGGCTGGTCGTGGCCCCAGCCGTGCGGCATCGAGACGACGCCGGGCGCGATGTCGGCGGTGACCTCGACCAGCACCTCGACCTCGCCGACGCGCGAGGTGACCTGGGCGGTGGCGCCGTCGGCGAGGCCGATGCGGACGGCGTCGGCGGGGTTCACCAGCAAGGTGCACAACGGCTTGCCCTTCACCAGCGCGGGCACGTTGTGCATCCAGGAGTTGTTGCTGCGCAGGTGCCTGCGGCCGACCAGGACCATCTCGGTCTCGGGCGTCCGCAGGGCCGCGAGCACGCGCGGCAGGTCGTCCACGATCGGCCGCGGGGTCAGCTCGACCTTGCCGGACGGCGTGCGCAGGATCTCGGGCAGCCGCGGGGTGAGAGGGCCGAGGTCGATGCCGTGCGGGTTGTCGAGCAGCTGCCGCAGCGAAATCCCGTACGCGCCGGTGCGGAGCTTGAGGTCCAGCAGGCGTTCCTCGCGCGTCTCGCCCTCGGGTTCGAAGTCGGCACCTGCCTTCTTCTTCAGCTCCGCCAGCTGGAACGCGGCGACGGCGTCGAGGTCGGCCGCCGGGCCGAGGCCGCTGAAGATGGTGGCGAGCCGGAAGAAGACGTCCGTCTCGTCGACCCTGCCCTCCTCCAGCGGGATGGCCGCGCGCGAGTACTTCGCGACGTTGCGCGTGGAGTTGTTGAGGAACGCGATGTCGTAGTGGTCGCGGCGGGACGGCGGAGGCGTCGGCAAGATGACGTCCGCGTGCCGCGTGGTCTCGTTGAGGTACGGGTCGACGCTGACCATGAAGTCCAAAGAGGACAGCGCCTCGTTCACGCGGGCGGAGTTCGGCAGCGACAGCGCGGGGTTGCCCCCGATCGTGAACAGCGCCCGCACCCGGCCCTCGCCGGGGGTCTCGATCTCGTCGGCCATCGTGACGGCCGGGAACTCCCCCATCACCTCGGGGTGTCCCTTGACCCGGCTGTGCCAGCGCCCCGTCGTGAACCCCTTGCCGCGTCCGGGTCCGCGCCCGCCGTGCGCGGGCAACGGCCACATGGCGCCGCCGGGCCGGTCGAGGTTGCCGGTCAGGACGTTGAGGACGTCGACTGCCCACGACGCGACCGTGCCGAACTCGACCGTCGTCGTGCCGATGCGGCCGTAGACCACGGCACGGTCCGCGCCCGCCAGTTCCCGTGCCAGCGCACGGATCGTCTCGGCGTCGATGCCGGTGCGTCCCGCGACCGCGGCCGGGCTGAACGGCTCCACGTGCGCGCGGATCACCGTGTGGTCGGTGATGTGCCCGGCCAGCTCCCGCAGGTCCACGAGGTCCTGCGCGAACAGCTCGTGGACGAGTGCCAGCAGCAGGAACACGTCCGTGCCCGGCCGGATCACCACGTGCTGGTCGGCCGCCTGCGCGGTGCGGCTGCGGCGCGGGTCCACGACGACGAACCGGCCGCCGCGCTTGCGCAGCGCCCGGAAGCGGCCCGGCGCGTCCGGCACCGTCCACAGGCTGCCGTTGGACGAGAACGGGTCGGCGCCCAGCACCAGCATGAAGTCGGTGCGGTCGATGTCCGGCACGGGGATCGAGAAGACGCCGCCGAACATGAGCCCGACCTGGACGTGCTTCGGCATCTGGTCGACGGTGCTCGCGGTGAAGACGTTGCGGCTGCCCAATGCCTTGCGCAGCGGTCCGGCGTAGAGGCCGCCGGCCAGCGAGTGCACGACGGGGTTGCCGAGGTACAGGGCGACCGTGTCGCGGTCCGGGAAGTCCTTCAGGCGTTCGTCGACGTGGGCGAAGGCCTCCTCCCACGTGGTCTCCCGGAACTCGCCGTCGCGCTTGACCAGCGGCACGGTGAGCCGGTCGGGGTCGGCGTCGAGCGTGCCGAGGGAGGCGCCCTTGGGGCACAGGAAGCCCTTGCTGAACTCGTCCTCGCGGTCGCCGCGCACCCTCGTGATCCGGTCGCCCTCGACCGTCAGCTCCAGCCCGCAGGTCGCTTCGCAGAGCGGGCAGGTCGTGAACACCGTCTTCATGCGTCCCCTCGAGTCAGCTTGTTACCAACCAGTACTAGTCGCCCGCCACCGGGCGCAACCGCCCGGCCGAGGTCAACCCGAACAGCTCACTCACGGCTCGCGCGACCATGTCCGGCCGGGCGAGGACGTGCTCGAACCGGAACCCGATGACGGCTCGTGAACCACCGAGAAGACCCGTGAGGGCAACGGATTCGTCCTGGTCCGCGCCGTGGCAGACGACCCTGCCGAACGGCGCGAGCGCGTCCAGCGAGGCCGTGAGGGCACCTCCCGGATCGAGCACGACGTCGACCTGGGCGCCCTCGTTCGCCCCGATCACCCGCGCGGCCAGGCCGTCGGGATCCGAGTCGACGGCGACGTCCGCACCGAGTTCCGAGGCCCGGTCGCGACCGGCAGGGGTGGACTCGGTCGCGATGACCCGACCGGCGGCGAAGCTGCGCGCCAGCTGGACCGCGATGGCACCGATCTCGCCGGCGGCGTCGTGCACGACGATCGACTCGTCGGGCCTGAGATGTGCGCACGTGCGCAGGAGGTGCCACGCCGTGGTGCCCGCTCTCGCCAGCACCAGCGCCTGCGCGTCGGTGACGCCCGCCGGGACCGGCAGCGCGAGACGGCCGGCGACCACCAGCACGCGGCGCCCGTCCTCCACGCGGACCTCGTCGACCGCCTCGGCTGTGCGCATGCGGTCCACCTCACCGGCCAGGCGGGGCGCGCTGTAGTGCGGGTTCCACAACAGCTAAGAATCGACGCTGCTCAGAGACCTGTAGTAGGCGAAGGCGAGCTTCGCGAGAGTGGTCAGTTCGGACGATTCGTACTCCCGCACGTGTGCCAGCGCGAGATCGACGCGGCGGTGGACCTCGGCCTCCGCCCATTCCCGCGCCCCACTGGCGGCGACCAGCGCGGCCGCCCTCCGGGTCTGCGCCTCGTCGAGCTCGACGCCCCGCGCGTACAGCTCGGCCAGTTCGGGTGCCGACCGCAGCGCGTGCACGACCGGCAGCGTCTTCTTGAGACGGGCGAGGTCGGAGCCGGTGGGTTTGCCGGTCGCCCGTTCGTCGCCCCAGATGCCCAGGAGGTCGTTGGCGCGCTGGAAGGCGATGCCGAGCTCGGTGCCGAAGTCGTGGAACGCCCGGACGGCGGCGGTGCCGGCGTCCGCGTTGAGCGCCGTCAGCGAGCAGGCCGCGGCGATGAGCGAGCCGGTCTTGCCCGCGGACATCCGCAGGCACTCGTCGAGGCTCACCTCGTCGCGCCGTTCGAAGCCGATGTCGAGGCTCTGGCCCTCGCACAGCTCGATCGCGCACTCCGCGAGCACGTCGGCTCCCCTGAGGCCGGACAGCGTCCGGATGCCGAGTGCCAGCAGCGCGTTGCCGACCAGGAGTGCCTCCGACGCACCGCACACCGTCCACAGCGCCGGACGACCGTGCCGTTCGGCGTCCTGGTCGTGCACGTCGTCGTGGATCAGCGTGAAGTTGTGCACCAGCTCCACGGCCGCCGCGACGGTGAGCGCCGTGTGCTCGTCACCGCCGAGCGCGCGCGACGTCGCGAGGACCAGCGCGGGCCGCACGGCCTTGCCGGTACCGCTGTCCGGCGCGTCCCAGCCGAAGTGGAGGACCGCGCGGTGCCGCAACGTGGCGGGCAACCGGCCGGCCTCCCGCTCCAGCAGGGGCCGGACGGCCCTGCGCGCGTCGTCGAGCAGGCGGTACCCGGTCGTGGTCATCCGGCGAACGTACCGACCCGCGGAGTGGGCCCAGGTGGGTACGTCCTGGGGAGGCGTATGGCCAACACGTGTGCACGGGTGGAGCATGTGTGGGTGAACGCCGCACTTCGCACCGCCGTCACCATCGTCGCGGTCGCGATCGCGTACTTCGCGACCGCGCGGGTCGGCCTGGTCCTGGCCCTCGTGGAGGGTCAGGTCACCCCGCTCTGGCTGCCGACGGGGATCGCCGTGGCGGCGCTGCTGGTGTCCGGTCGCCGGATCTGGCCCGGTATCACCCTCGGCGCGTTCGCCACCAACATCACCCTCGGCGCGCCCGTCGCATCGGCCCTGCTGATCACGGCCGGCAACACGGCGGCCCCGCTGCTCGCGTGGTACCTGCTGACGCGGTTCGGGTTCCGCCCCGCGCTCGACCGGCTGAAGGACGCGCTGCTGCTCGTCTTCGCGGGTGCGCTGGGCGCGATGCTGGTCAGCGCCCTGATCGGCACGGCGGCGCTGAGGATCGGCGGCGTGGTCGGGTGGAGCGACGTGCCGGCGGTCGTGTCGGTGTGGTGGACCGGCGACGCGATGGGCGTGCTGGTGTTCACGCCGTTGCTGCTCACCCTGCCCCGGCACTGGCGCGCCCCGCCCGCCCGGATCGCCGAGGCCGCGGTGCTCCTCGCCGCCACCGCCGTGATCGCGTCGTGGGTGACGACGTCGGGGTCGCGGCTGCTGTTCCTGGTGTTCCCGATGCTGATCTGGGCGGCGTTGCGGTTCCAGCACGCGATCGCCGCGCCGTGCGCGGTGATCATCTCCGTGGCCGCCGTGATGTCCGCCGCCGCGGGGAGCTTCGCCACCGGCGACCTGCCGACCACGATGATCGTGCTGCAGGCGTTCAACGGCTCGGTGGCGCTGACCGGGCTGATCCTGAGCGCCATCACCAGCGAGCGCGACGAGGCCAGGCGGACCGTCGAGCACGCGTGCGAGCAGCTGGCCGACACCGTGGCGCGCTACCAGGAGGAAGGAGTGCGCAAGCGGCTCGGCCGGCTCGTGCCACCGGCGTGACGCGGCGACCGGGTTCAGCGGCCCCGCATCCCGTCCAGCACGCGGGCGAGCTCCAGCCGTGACGAGACGTGCAGCTTCGCGTAGATCCGCGACAGGTACACCTCGATCGTGCGCGGGCTGTAGTGCAACGCCGCCGCGATGTCCCGGTTGCGCATCCCCTGCTGCACCAGCCGCGCCACGTTCTCCTCGGCCTCGGTGAGCAGCCCCGGCGCCCTCGACCTGGCCCTGGGCACCTTCGCGCCCAACGCCCGCAGCCTGCTCCCCGCCCGGCGCCGCAGCCCGTGCGCCCCGAGGCGCTGGAACGTCGTGTACGCCTCGACCAGCGCCGGCACCTCGTCGTCGCAGACCTCCCCCAGCGCGAGCCGGGCGCGGGCCTCCTCGAACACCAGCCCGCCCTGCGCGGCCTCGGACACCGCCTCGCGCAACGACTCCCCGTCCCGGCACACGATCCCGCCGACCCGGCGGAGGGTGGTGCGCGACCACGGCGACATCCTCGCGGGCGCCACCTCGGCCAGCCTCGCCCACGCCTTCTCCGCGGCCTCGGGCTGCCCGCGCTCCAGCTCGGCCTCGATCATCCGCGCGATCAGCACGCACGAGTAAGCGGCCTCCAGCCGTGTTCCCGCATTGTCTTCCAGCAACGCACACGCCTCGTCGACCTCACCGCGCGCGATCAGGTACTCGGCGAGCGACACCGCGTGCAGGCGCGAGATGTTCACCGACCGCGGTGCGGGCAGCACCGCGAGCCGCGCGGCGACGTCGAGCTCACCGCGCCACGTCCTGATCGACAGCTCGACCGCCTGCAGCACCCCGAGCGCCTGGTCGGCCTGCGCGGCCTCGACGTCGGGCCGCCACCGCCCGATGCCGTCCAGCGCCGCGTCCCACCGCCCGCCCAGCCAGTCGAGCGCGACCCGGGCCGCGACCCGTTCGGCGCGGAAGCCGTGCGACCCGACCTGCTCGGCCAGTTCCCCGGCCCGGCGCAGCCGCCAGGACGCGTCGTGCACCAGCCCCGCCAGCGCCGTCGTCGAGGCGCACACCGACAGCGCCTGCAGCTCCAGCACCGGCTGCCCGCCGCTGCACGCCAGCGCGCGGTTCGCGAACTCGACCGTCTCGTCGTGCCGGAACACCAGCGACGTCAGCATCGCGAGGTGCTCGAAGACGATCACGCCCTCGGCCGGTGAGCTGATCGGCAGCGCCTCGACCCTGGCGATCTCGGAGACGGCGTCGTCGTGCCGGCCGTTGTGGACGAGCAGCACGGCCCGCAGCGCTTGCAGCGACGCGGGCGCACTTCCCCGCGCGACCTCGACGTCCGCCAGCGCCAGGGCTTCCCCGGTCCGGCCGACCGAGAACAGCGACGCGATCACCGCCGTGGCGACCCGCGCACGTTCCGAACCGTCCGGGAGCGACTCCAGGGCGGCCAGTCCGGGCTCCACGGCCTGCGCGGGCCGCGACGCCCGAGCCAGCACCCGGCACCGCAGGGCCAGCAGGCCGGCTCGCTCGGGCGCGGTGCGCGGCAACAGCCGCAACGCCTTGGCGCACAACGCGGCCGCGGTCTCCGGCGCCGACCCCCTGGCCTGTGCGGCCGCCTCCGCCAGCACGCCCACCGCCACCCGGTCACCGGGCACGGCGGACTCCGCGAGGTGCCAGGCGAGCTGCAGGAGGTCGACCGGCAAGCCCTGTTCCCGGTCGTCCAGCAGCCGCGCGGAGATCACCGAGTGCAGGTGCCGCCGTTGCGCGGGGCCCACCTCCTGGTAGAGCGCCTCACCGACAAGAGCGTGCGAGAACCGATAACCGCGCTCGTCGTCGTGCACCACGATGTGCACGCGCAGCAACTCGTCGAACGCGGCGACCACGGTCTCCTCGGGCAACGACGCCACGCGGGCCAGCAGGGAGATCTGGTCGAGCCGCACCCGCCGGAACACCGCCACCGCACGGGCGACGACGCGGACCTCGCCCTCCAGCGGCGCGACCCTCCTGAGCAACGCCTCCCGCCGGGTCAGCCGGATCGCGTCCGGCGGCACCGCGAGCCGGGCCCGGTCCCCCACGACCGCCACGAGGTCCAGCTCCCGCAACGACCGGGCGATCTCCGTGACGAAGAACGGGTTCCCGTCGGCGCGCTGCCGCACCTCGCGCGCCAGCCCGTCGTCCACCGGGGTCTCGAGCACGGCCTCGACGATCCGGGCGACGTCCTCACCCGACAACGGGGCCAGTTCGAGGCGCAGCACCTCGGCGTGCTGCTCGACGCGGTCCAGCCGGCCGTCCTCGGCCGACCGGCTCGCGGTCACCACCACGACCGGTGCCGCCGGCACGCGCCTCAACGCGAGCCCCAGCAACGCGAGCGAGTCGTCGTCGACGTGGTCGAGGTCGTCGATCAGCACCGCGGCGGGCCGCTGGGCGGCGAGTCCGGTGAGCAGCCGCACCACCCGGTCGCAGGCCCGCCCGAACCACGCCCCGGAGTCCTCGGTGACCTCCAGCCCGGCCAGGACCTCCGCCCCGGCCCCACCGGGCGGCAACGACCGCACCAGCGCCGCCACCGCCCCGTACGGGATCCGCCTGCCGAGCACGTCCGACTCCGACGCGAGCACCGGGCAGCCGCGCTCCCGCAGCAGCCGCGCGATCTCGGCGAGCAGCGACGTCTTGCCGATCCCCGGCTCACCGCTGACCCGCACGAGCACGAGGCCGGTCGCCGGTGCCTGCTCGACCAGGTCGAGCACGGCCCGCAGCTCGGGTTCGCGGCCCACGAGCGTCGCGGCACGCGGCAGGGTGTCGGCGATGACGGCCTCCCGGCGGTGGTCTGCCCGAAGTCTTCCACGGCGGACCACCGCCGGAGGCGAGACGCGACCCACACCCGGCACGTGCAGCGCGTGCGCGACCCGGATGGGGTAGGAAGGGGTATGGATCCGGTCAAGGCGTTGAAGCAGGTGGCTTTCCACCTCGAACGGGCGGGCGAGCCGACCTACCGCGTCCAGGCGTTCCGCAACGCGGCCGCCGTCCTCGCCGGTCTCGATCCCGCCGACGTCGAGAAGCGGGCGAAGCTCGGCACGCTCACCGACCTCAAGGGCGTCGGCAAGTCGACGGCGGGAGTCGTGCTGGACGCGCTCGCCGACCGCGAGCCCGCCTACCTCGCGAAGCTGCGGCACGTCGACATCACCGGCGGCGAGGAGATGCGCGCGAGGCTCAGGGGCGACTGCCACGTGCACTCCGACTGGTCCGACGGCGGCAGCCCGATCAGGGACATGGCCGAGGCCGCGCGCGACCTCGGCCACGAGTTCATGGTGCTGACGGACCACTCGCCGCGGCTGACCGTCGCCAACGGGCTGAGCCGGGACCGCCTGGAGGAGCAGCTCGAGGTCGTCGCCGCGCTGAACGCGGAGCTGGCGCCGTTCACGGTCCTGACCGGCATCGAGGTCGACATCCTCGACGACGGCTCGCTGGACCAGGACGAGGACCTGCTGGCACGGCTCGACGTCGTGGTCGCGAGCGTCCACTCGAAACTGAAGATGCCGCGCGCCGAGATGACCCGCAGGATGGTCAACGCGGTCAAGAACCCGCACGTCGACATCCTCGGCCACTGCACGGGCCGGCTGGTCGTGGGCAAGGGCCGCCCGGAGTCCCAGTTCGACGCGGAGCAGGTCTTCGAGGCCTGCGCCGAGCACGGCACCGCGGTCGAGATCAACTCGCGGCCGGAGCGCCTCGACCCGCCGCGCCGGTTGCTGAGCCTCGCCGCCGACGCCGGCTGCACGTTCTCGATCGACAGCGACGCGCACGCGCCGGGCCAGCTCGACTGGCTGCACTACGGCTGCGCGCGGGCCGAGGAGTGCGGTGTCGCGCCGGAGACGGTGATCAACACGAGGCCCGCATCTCGTCTGCTGTCCGGATGAGGTGCTCGTACCACGACACGAGCGGCCCGGTGTCCGCGAGCGCGCGGGTCAGCGCGACCCGGCACAGGTCCCGGACGGGTTCGGGGTCCCAGGCGGCCACCAGCGAGTCGAACGAGCCCAGCGCGCCCAGCGCGTACCGCTCCAGCCCCGCGCAGATCGGCACGACCGTCCCGTCGGCCTTCACCACCAGCGGATCGGCCCGCACGAACGCCGCGGGATCGGCTCTGAGCAGCGCGGCGGACGTGACGTCGAACTGGACCTCGACGGCGTCGTCCTCGGCGACGCGGCCCAGTTCGACGGCCGCGTAGACCAAGTCGACGCGGTCGACGCCGTGCGGCCGCACACGGACCTTGCGCGCACCCTCGCCCACGGCCTCGGCGGCCAGGCCGCGCAGCAGCGACACGTTGTCCGGCACGAGGTCGATCAGCACCGTGACCCGGTGCCCGTCGGCGGCGTGCGGACCCACCTCGTCCAGCGCGACCACGAGCTCGGCTCCCGGCACGGCGGTGAGCCAGCGAGGGTCGTGGACCTCGACTCCCATACCTGTGCGGAGCGACCGGGCGGCCGGTGGATACGTCGGCCGCGCAACCACCCCTGAGGGGGATTTTCCGGCCGTTCACCCAGCGGCCGTCCCACGATCACCGCGTGAGACTCATTTGAGCCCTACCCTTCCCGACGGCCCACGTCCGCCCACCACACCGAGGACAGGCATGTCACGTCGCAGGGCTCCCCTGGCCGTGCTCTCCACGGTCATCGTCACCGCGGCCACCCTCACCGCCTCCACCGCGGCCCAGGCCGCCACGACCACGTTCACGCCCGTCGCCGACACCTACGTCGACAACGGGTCCACCGGGACGAACCACGGCACGTCCGGCCAGCTCGGCGTCGACAACTCCCCGGTCAAGCGGTCGTTGATCAAATTCACCGTCTCCGGCGCGGAGAGCCCGAACGGCGGCACGTTCCGGGCGATGTCGAACGTCAGCTGGACCGAGACCGCGGTCACCTGGAACAACCAGCCGGCGATCGACGGCGCCACCCTCGGCTCGCTCGGGCAGGTGGTCCGCAACGCCTGGTACGAGGTCGACGTCACCGGCTACGTCACGGGCAACGGCACGTTCAGCATCGGCGTCACGTCGAGCAGCACGGACGGCGCCGACTACGACTCGCGTGAGAGCGGCTCCACCGCGCCGCAGCTCGTGGTCACCAGCGGGACGACGCCGCCCCCCGGCGACCCGGTCTGGGTCGGCGCGGGCGACATCGCCGACTCCGGCTCCGGTGACACCGCCACCGCCGCGCTGCTGGACACCATCCAGGGCACGGTGTGGACGACGGGCGACAACGTCTACCCGGACGGCACCGCCTCGCAGTTCAGCACCTACTACGAGCCCACCTGGGGCCGCCACAAAGCGCGCACCAGGCCCTCACCGGGCAACCACGACTACCACACCAGCGGCGCGACGGGGTACTACGACTACTTCGGGGCGCAGGCCGGGCCTTCGGCGCGGGGCTACTACTCCTACGACCTCGGCAACTGGCACATCGTGTCGTTGAACTCCAACATCAGCATGGCCGCGGGCAGCGCGCAGGAGCAGTGGCTGCGGCAGGACCTGGCGGCGAACACGAAGCCGTGCACCGCGGCGTACTGGCACCACCCGCTGTTCACCAGCGGGGCCAACCACGCGCCCTCGACGGCCACCAGGCCGTTGTTCCAGGCGCTGTACGACGCCAACGCCGACCTCGTCGTCTTCGGCCACAACCACCAGTACGAGCGCTTCGCCCCGCAGAACCCGAGCGGCGGGCTGGACACCGCGCGCGGCATCCGGTCGTTCGTCGCGGGCATGGGCGGCGCCGGCGCCTACGGCTTCGGCACCATCAGGCCCAACAGCGAGGCCCGCAACACCGGCACCCGCGGCGTCCTGAAGTTCACGTTGCACGACAACAGCTTCGACTGGCAGTTCGTCCCCGAGGCGGGCAAGACCTACACCGACAGCGGCACCACCGACTGCCACTGACGGACTGCTGGAGGCCGGCGTGTACCTGTCCACCCTCGACAAACCCAGGACGGCGAACTGGAAAGGGCTGAGCGGCAACGTCTTCGCGCTCGGCACGGTCAGCCTCATCACCGACGTGTCGTCGGAGATGGTGGCCGCGGTCCTGCCGCTGTACCTGGTGATCGGCCTCCAGCTCAGCCCGGCGGCGTACGGGCTGGTCGACGGCGTCCACACCGGCGCCACGACGCTGCTGAGACTCGCCGGCGGCTACCTCGCCGACCGGACCCGGCGGCGCAAGGCGGTCGCGGGCTTCGGCTACGGCCTCTCGGCCGTGGCCAAGCTCGGGCTGCTGGCCGCCGGGAACTCGGTGACCGCACTGGGACTCGTCATCACCGCGGACCGCGCGGGCAAGGGCCTGCGCACCGCACCCCGTGACGCGCTGATCACCCTGTCCACCCCCAGCGGTGACCTCGGGCGGGCGTTCGGCGTGCACCGGACCATGGACGGCATCGGCGCGTTCGCCGGACCGCTCGTCGCGATGGCCGTGCTCGCGGCGTCGGCGCAGTCGTTCGACGCCGTGTTCGTCACCAGCTCCTGCATCGCCGCGTTCGGCGTGCTGGTCCTCGTGCTCTACGTGCGGGACCGTCCGGAGCCGTTGCGGCGCAGGGAACCGCTGAAGCTCGCCCTGCTGAAGGACCCGGCGGTGCGCAGGATCGTGCTGGCCGCGTCCCTGCTCGGCCTCGTCACGATCGGCGACGGGTTCGTGTACCTGTTGCTGCAGAAGCGGGAAGACCTCGCGTTCGGCTGGTTCCCGCTGCTCGCCGTCGGCACGAGCCTCGTCTACCTGCTGCTCGCCGCACCCCTGGGCGCGCTCGCCGACCGGATCGGCCGGCGCGAGGTCATGCTGTGCGGCTACGGCGCGCTCACGCTCGTCTACCTGTTGCTGCACGGCCCGATCGGCGGCTGGCCGCTGCTGGTCGCGGTCGTGGTGCTCTACGGCGTCTTCTACGCCGCCACCGACGGCGTCCTGATGGCGCTCGCCGGACCGGTCCTGCCGGATCGCCTGCGCACCACCGGGATCGCGCTGATCCAGAGCGGACAGGCCCTCGCGTACCTCGGCTCGTCCGTGCTGTTCGGCCTCGCCTGGCAGTTCACGAGCCCCGAGACCGCCACCAGGGCCGCCGCGGTCGCGGTCGTCCTCGCCCTGGTCACCACCGCCGTTCTGCTCCGGAGAGGTCGCAAGTGGACAAACGCCTGATCGTCACCCTGACCGCGGCCGCGCTGCTCGGCGGCGTCGCCGCCGGCTACACCGCGCTGTCCGGTGCGACTCCCGGGGACGCCGCGCGGTCGGTTCCGGCCGGTGCCGGGCCACGGCTGATGGTGCTCAGCAACGGCAGGCTCTCCACCGTGTCCCGCAGCGATCCGGCGGGCTCGCGCGAGGTCACCGAACAGCGGTGCGACCGCGCGTACTCCGCCGCGGGCACGATCTCCTGCCTGCGACCGGTCGGCGCGCTCAAGGCGGGCGAGCTGGCCGTGCTGGACCGCGACCTCAAGGAGCTCAGGACCGTTCCGCTGACCGGGTTCCCCAACCGCACGCGCGTGTCGGCGAGCGGCCGGATGGTGGCGTGGACGCTGTTCGTCGACGGACATTCCTACGCCACCAACGGGTTCTCCACGAGCACGGGCATCCTCGACACGAAGACCGGCGCGCTGGTCACGTCGCTGGAGGAGTTCGCCGTCGAGGGCATGCCGCAACGCCCCGCCGACACGAACTACTGGGGTGTCACGTTCACCTCGGACGACAACCGCTTCTACGCCACGATGTCCACCAGCGGGCACCGCTACCTGCTGGAGGGCGACTTCGCGGCGCGCGAGGTGAAGCCGCTCGACCTGGACGACGTCGAGTGCCCGTCGCTGTCCCCCGACGGCACGCGCATCGCCTACAAGAAGGCGGTGGACGGCGATCCGCAGAAGGGCTGGCGCGTCTCCGTCCTCGACCTCGCGACGCGGAAGGTCACCGAGCTCGCCGAGACCCGCAGCGTCGACGACCAGCCGGCCTGGGTCGACGACAGGACCGTGGCGTACGGCATCCAGCGCGACGACGGCCTGAACGACGTGTGGGCGGTGCCCGCGGACGGCTCAGGCGCCCCCGCGGTACTCGTTCCGGAGGCCAGTTCACCGGCACCGATCGTCTAGCGGGTCGAGAGGATCAGGCAAGAGCGCACGAGCATCGATCTGCCATCGCCCCTGTTCGAGCTGATCTGATGGGTTCATCGCCAAGACGGCAGAACCACACGGAGGCAGGAACAGATGAAGGTCGCATACGGTTTCCGCGCCACGATGACGGCACGGCCGGGCAAGGGCGACGAGGTCGTCGAGATCCTGCTCGACGCCCCTTCGCTGACCGACGACGGCTGCGTGGTCTTCCTCGTCGGCCGCTCGGCGGCGAACCCCGACGTCATCCACGTGACCGAGGGCTGGACCACGGCGGAGGCGCACGGCACGTTCTTCGCGAGCGAGGAGGCCCAGGCCCTCGTCGCGAAGCTCCGGACGTTGCTCGACGGCGAGCCGGCCCGCTTTGACGCGGTGCCCGTCGGCGGCAAGGCGGCGTTCTGATGACCAAGCCCGCCTTCGACCCCGAACTGCGCACGCTGCTCGCCGGCATGCCGCTGTCGTCCGAGCTGACTCCCGAACTCCTCCACCGGATCCGCCGCATGCCGTCGCCTCCCTTCGAGACCGACGCCGAACGGCACGACGTCGCCCTCGGCGAGATCGCGCTGACCGTCTTCCGGCCGGAGAACCTCGGCGAGATCGCGCTGACCGTCTTCCGGCCGGAGAACCTCGACGGGCCCGCGCCGTGCGTCTACTGGATCCACGGTGGCGGCATGGTGATGGGCGACCGCTTCTCGCAGATCGACATCCCGCTGGAGTGGTTGCGGGAGCTGGGAGTCGTCGTGGTGACCGTGGAACACCGGCTCGCTCCCGAGGCGACCGGCACCACGCTGGTCGACGACTGCTACCGCGGTCTGGTGTGGACGGCCGAGAACGCCGGCTCGCTCGGCATCAGCCGGGTGGTCGTCGCGGGTATCAGCGCCGGCGGCGGTCTGGCCGCGGGCATCACGCTGATGGCGAGGGACCTCGGCGGACCGGAGATCGCCGCCCAGGTGCTGATCTGCCCGATGCTCGACCACCGCAACGCCACCACGTCCAGCGCGCAGTACTCCGGTGAGCCCGGTGTCTGGACGCGGGAGATGAACGAGTTCGGCTGGCGTTCGGTGCTCGGTGACCTCACCGACGTGCCCGGCCACGTGTCACCGGCGCTGGCCCGCGACCTGTCCGGGCTACCGCCGACGTACGTCGACACCGGGACCGCCGAGGTGTTCCGCGACGAGGACGTCGACTACGCCACCCGGATCTGGGCGGCGGGCGGCGACGCCGAACTGCACACGTGGGCGGGCGGCTTCCACGGGTTCGACGCGCTCCACCCGCAGGCCCGGCTTTCAGCGGCGGCACGGCGCACGCGCACCGAGTGGCTGGCGCGCAAGCTAGGCGGGTAGGGGCCTCATCCGGTCGGGCATGTGGGCGCGGAGGGCGTCGTGCAACGCCGACACCTCGTCCGCGTCCAGGAGAACGGACCCGGTCTCGCACTCCAGTTCCGCCTCGCCGGTGCGCTGGTCCGGCACGTACCGCAACGACACGTCCGGCACGGTGCACGACTCGGCCCGGCGAATCGCGACCAACAGCTCCGACACCCGTTCGTACCCCAGCCGCGCGCTCCAGCGCGACGCGGCCAGGGGACGGACGAACAACCGGAGGCCTCCGGCGGATCGGCGGACCTCGACGCACGACAACACCGCTACTACCTCCTACGACCAGCTCACAGGGAGACTAGCCAGAGTTCGCGGGCCTCAGCGTCGAGTGTCACCCGTTCGGTTCACTGGTAGCAGGGCTTCTCGAACTTGAAGTCCTTCGCCGTCGGACCGGTGAAGAACTCCTCCACCAGCGAGACTCCGGTCGGAGCGGCGTCGTCCGGCCGGTAGATGAGGGTCTGGCGGAAAGTCCCTTCCTGGGGCGAAGCGGAGAAATTACCCGCACCCGAAGGAAGCATGCCCTCGTAGTCCACGGAGGTGAGCTGGCGCACGGCCGCGAGCACGCCGGCCCGCGTCAGGTCCTTGTTCTGGACGGCCTTCTCGAGGGCTGCCTTCAGCGGGTACGCCCACACCCAGCCGGCGGTGTAGCCGTCGTTGGGCGTGACACCGGGCAGGGCCGCCCGCATCGCGGTGTGGCCGACGGACTCGGTGTTCCACGCCTTCCACGGTGCGGACTGCAGGTAGAGCGCCTTGATCGCGGGCGCGGCCGGCGACTTCAGCAGACCGGGGTTCCACGTCGGCGAGGTGCCGATGAACTTGCCCTTGAAGCCGCGGGCCGCGGCCTGGCCGATGATCACGGCGGCGTCGGTCGGGCCGGTCGTCAGCACGACCAGGTCGGGCTTCTTGGACACCACGGCGTCGATGGCGCCGCCCTGGTTGTCCTGACCGGTCTGCGTGGTCACGCTCTCGAACGTGAGCCCGCGCTTCTCGGCCGCGATCTTCGCCCCGGCCGCCGCGTCGTCGCCGTAGTCACCGGCGAGGTGCACGGCCATGACGGACTTCACGCCCATCTTGTCCACGGCGTAGTCGACGGTGTTCATCGACTCGACGCAGTAGTTCGCGCCGGACTCCAGCACGACCTCCTCGAAGCCCCACAACGAGGTCCACGAAGCCGGCACCGACACCATCTGGGTGCTCTCGAGGTCCGGCAGGATCGCCGCGGTCGTGGGCGAGCCGAGGGTCTGGGTCAGCGCCAGGACGCTGCCCTTGATCTCCTGGTAGACCTGGTTGTGGATCTGCGGGTTGTACTTGTTGTCCTTGACGTACTTGGTGACGTCGACCTCGTAGCCGCCGATGCCGCCCTTGTCGTTCACGCGCTTCCAGAACGCCTTCTGCGAGTCCGTGATCGGCACCGCCAGCGTCTTGAACGGGCCCTCGGTGAGGTCCGAGATGGTGCCCAGGTAGATGCAGCCCTTGGACTTGTCGACGGCGTTGGGGCACGCCTCGGACGTGACGCCGGCGTCGACCTTCACACCGCCCGCGCCCTCCTGCGGCGCCGCCCCGTCACCGCCCCGGCACGAGGCGAGCAGCAACGCCCCGACGAAGACGACCGCGAGTCTCTTTGCAGACATGGGGATTCTCTCCTCAGTACGAGAACGGCCAGGTGCGCCAGTAGTTGCGGACGCGGACCCAGATGCCGAACAAACCTCGTGGCTCGACGATGAGGAACACGATGATGAGCACGCCGTAGAGCACGGCCTCCAACTGGAAGACCGTGAACGCGCCGGTCGCGTCACCACTGATGAACGGCAGCACCGCGGGCAGTTCCCTGGTGATGCGTGGCAGCAGCGTGATGAAGAGCGCGCCCATGACCGCTCCGGAGATGGTGCCCGCGCCGCCGATGAGCACCATCGCGATGTACTGCACTGACAACAGCAGGTTGAACGAGCCGGGGTCGAAGAACCCGTTCACCACGAACAGCAACGCGCCCGCGACACCCGCGTAGAACGAGGACACCGCGAACGCCAGCACCTTGTACCTCGTGAGGTCCACGCCGATCACCGACGCGGCCAGGTCCCGGTCCCGCACCGCCGCGAACGCCCGGCCCACCCGCGAGCGGACCAGGTTCCGCGCCAGCACGGCGAAGATCACCAGCAGCACGAACATGAGGAGGTAGAGCTGCTGCGCGGCCGTGAACACCGCGTTGTCGCGGTCCAGCCGCACCCCGAAGAGCTCGGGCACCGCGGCGGGACGACCGACCCCGGGACCGCCGGTCAGCGACGTCCACTCCCGGAACACGTGCTCGCCCAGGAAGACCAGGCCCAGCGTCACGATCGCGAGGTAGAGCCCCCGCAACCGCACCGCCACCGGCGCCACCAGCACGCCGAAGAACGCGGCCACGAGACCGGACGCCAGCAGCCAGATCGGCAGCGACGTGATGCCGAACCCGATGACCCGGCCCGTCTCCGAGCCGGACAGCGCGGCACCCGTGTAGGCGCCGATCGCGAGGAAGAACGCGTGGCCCAGGGAGACCTGGCCCGCGTACCCCGTCACGATGTTGAGCCCGATCGCCCCGATCGCCGCCACGAACCCGGTCGCGAGCAGTTGCAGCAGGTCGTCGGTGATGAGGAAGGGGACCAGCAGGGCCAGGACGACGAGGCCGCCCGACCACGCGCGTTTGGGCCGCGTGTTCAGGAACGCCATGTCCTGCGCGTAGGAGGTGTAGAGCTCCGGACGACCTTTCACAGCCGTTCCACCTCCCGCTTGCCGAACAACCCGTACGGTCTGACGAGCAACACGAGCAACATCAACGCGTACGGAGCGACGAGGCCGAAGTTCGGTCCGAGCCAGGGCGCGAAGTCACCCTGGTAGGTGCCGAAGAGCGACTCGACGACCCCGACCGCGAGCCCGCCGACCACCGCGCCCCCGAGCGACTCGAGGCCGCCGAGGATGATCGCGGGCAACGCCTTGAGCGCCACGATCCACAGCTGCTGGTCGACGCCGGCGCCCGTGGCCACGAACACGCCGGCCAGCGCGGCGAGGCCGCCCGCCAGCGCCCACGACAGCGCGAACACCGACCCGACCGAGATCCCCTGCGCCAGCGCGACCTCCTGGTCGTAGGCGACCGCCCGCATGGCGAGCCCGATCCGCGAGTACCGGAAGAACAGGAACAGCGCCGCCGTCACGACCGCGGTCGTCGCGATCATCACGAGGTACCGCTGCTGCACCTCGGCGCCGAGGAAGCTGACGGTGTCGAGGCCCCACGGGTCGCCGACCTGGCGCACGTCGAGCCCGATGAACGCGTTCGTCACGACCCTGACCACGACGTCCACGCCGATGGTGATGATCGCGACCACGAACACCGGTTTGCCGACCATCGGCCGCAGCACGGTGCGCTCGACGCCCAGCGCCAGCACGGCGATCACCACGGCGGCCACGAGCACCGCCCCGAAGAACGACACCGCGGGCGCGAGGTACGACACCAGCACCGCGCCGGCCAGCATGAACGCCGGCTGCGCGAAGCTGATCACCTGCGTCGACTTGTAGATGATCACGAAGCCGAGCGCGAGCAGCGAGTAGATGGACCCGTTGCCGAGGCCGCGGATCAACGACTGGAGGAACTCATCCACGGGGCGCTCCTCCGTACATGGAGTCCACGAGATCGCCGAACACCTTGCCCAGAGCCGATCTCTTGACCTTCTGGGTCGCCGTGAGCTCGCCGTCCTCGTGGTCGAGCTCCTTGGGGAACATCCGGAACTTCTTGATCTGCTCGACCTGGGCGAACTTGGCGTTCACCTCGGTCACGACGTTCTGCACCAGCTCCTGGACCTCCGCCTTCTCCGAAAGGTCTCGGTAGGTGGTGTAGGGGATCTTGCGCTGCTGGGCCCAGTGCCCGACGGTCTCGTACTCGATGCCGATCAACGCCACGAGGTACGCCCGCTGGTCGCCGATCACCACGGCTTCCTTGATGTACGGAGAGGTCTTCAGCGCGTTCTCGAGCTCCGACGGCGCGATGTTCTTGCCGCCCGCGGTGATGATGATGTCCTTCATCCGGTCGGTGATCTTCACGTGCGTGCCGTCGACCCACTCGCCGACGTCACCGGTGTGCAGCCAGCCGTCGGTCAGCACCCGTCGCGTCGACTCGGGATCGCGCCAGTAGCCCGCGAACGTGCCGCCGTGCCTGGTGAGGATCTCGCCGGTGTCCTCGTCGATCCGCAGCTCGGTGCCGGGCTGCGGCTCGCCGACCGTGCCGACCTTGACCCGTCCCGGCCTGTTGCCCGTCGCCACGGCGGTGTTCTCGGTCATGCCGTAGACCTCGTGCATCGGAACCCCGATGCCCATGAAGAACTTCAGCACGTCCGGCGCGATCGGGGCGGCACCGGACGCCGCGTACCGGACGTGCCGCATGCCGATCCTGGCTTTCAGCGCGCGGAAGCAGAACAGCCAGCCCACCGCGTAGAGGGCTCTGCTGCCCGCGGTGTGCTTGCCGCCCGTCCGCACCAGCGTCTCGCCGATGGACTCGGCGCGGGCCAGCCAGAACCGGGTGACCGAGCGCTTGAGCCAGGACGCGCTGGAGACGCCGATCTTGACGCCCGCCAGCACCTTCTCCCAGATGCGCGGCACGCCGAACAGGATCGTCGGCTGCACCTCGCGCAGGTTCGCCTGCACCGTCTCGATCGACTCGGCGAAGTGGACCTGCACGCCGCTGGCCGCGCTGAACCAGGTGGTGAAGATGCGTTCGGCCACGTGGCACAGCGGCAGGTAGGACAGCGTGACGTCGGCGGGGGACGGCGGGGGCGAGGTGAACCCGCCGCCCTCCACCAGCACCTGGACGGCGAACTCGACGTTCGCGACGGTGAGCATCGCGCCTTTGGGGGGCCCGGTGGTGCCGGAGGTGTAGATCAACGTCATGACGTCGTCCGGCCCGGTCTCCGCCATCCGCCGCGCGAGCTCGCCGGGGAACTCGTCGCGGTGCGCCGCGCCGAGCGCCAGGAAGTCCTCCCATCCCAGCAGCTTCGGGTTGTCGTAGCGCCCCCGGATGCCGCGCGGCTCGACGTGGACGATCCACTCGAGGTCGGGCGTGTCCTCCAGCACGAGCAACGCCTTGTCGACCTGTTCCTGGTCCTCCGCGATGAGGATGCGCGCGCCGGAGTGCGACAGCAGGTACGCGACCTCGGACGCCGGGTTCGTGGGGTAGAGCCCGACCGTGGTGCCGCGGGCGGCGACGGTGCCGAGGTCGGCGTAGAGCCATTCGCGCCGGTTCTCGGAGTGGATCGCGACCCGGTCCCCCGGCTGGAGACCGAGGGCCAGCAGGGCGTGCCCGACCAGCTCGACGTTCGACCAGTAGCCCGACCAGCTGACCTCCTGCCAGATGCCGAAGTCCTTGGCCCGCAGCGCGATCTTGTCGGGCGTGCGCTCGGCGCGGTCCTTGACCCGCGTGACGACCGTGGTGGTCGTTCCGGAGCGGGTCATGACGTCACGCTCTTGTGCTGCTCGCCGAGGTACGCGCGGATGACGTCGGGGTCCTGCTGCACCTCCGCCGGCGTGCCGGTGCGGATGGGGCGGCCGAAGTCCATGACCATCACGCGGTCGGCGAGGTCCATCACGAGGCCCATGTCGTGCTCCACCATGATCATCGGGATGCCGAGCTCCTCGCGGACGTCCAGGACGAACCGGGCCATGTCCTCGGTCTCCTCGACGTTCATGCCCGCGACCGGCTCGTCCAGCAGGAGCAGCTTCGGCTGCATCGCGAGCGCCCTGCCCAGTTCGACGCGCTTCTGCACGCCGTAGGGCAGCAGGCCAACCGGGAACCGGCGCCACTGCTCCAGTTCCAGGAAGTCGATGACGTCCTCGACGGCCGCCCTGTTCTCCAGCTCCTCCCGGCGGGGCCTGCCGAGCCAGAAGAACGCGGACAGCGCGCCGTACCCCATGTGGTTGTGGCGGCCGAGCATGAGGTTGTCGACGACGGTGAGGTGGGAGAACAGCTCGATGTTCTGGAACGTGCGGGCCATGCCCAGCGCGGCGATGCGGTGGGGCCGCATGCCGACCAGCTCCCGGTCGTGGAACCGCACGGTGCCCTGCTGCGGCCGGTAGACACCGCTCAGGACGTTGAAGATGGACGTCTTGCCGGCGCCGTTCGGGCCGATGACGGCGAAGAGCTCGCCCTCCTCGACGCGGAACGACACCCCGTCGACGGCCACCACCCCGTCGAACGCGAGCCGGACGTCGGTGACCTCGAGAACGCTCATGACAGCCACCGCTTCCTGCGCTTGTAGTGCTTGACCGCACGGAACGAGGAGGTGCCGAGTCCCAGGTAGAACTCGCGGATGTCGTCGTCGGCGAGCAGCGCCGCGGCGGGCTTGTCCATCACGACCTTGCCGGTCTCCAGCACGTAGCCGTGGTCGGCGATGGACAGCGCCATGCTGGCGTTCTGCTCGACCAGCAGGACCGTCGTGCCCTGTTCGTTGATCTTCACGACGAGGTCGCGGATCTGCTGCACGAGCAACGGCGCGAGGCCGAGGCTGGGTTCGTCGAGCAGCAGGTAGGACGGTTCGGACATGAGCGCCCTGCCGATCGAGAGCATCTGCTGCTCACCGCCGGACAGGTAGCCCGCGCTCTGTCTTCGCCGTTCGAGCAGCCGCGGGAACAGCGCGTAGCACCGGTCCAGGTTCTGCTTCAGCTTCTTCGGCCTGGCGTGACCCCCGACCTTCAGGTTCTCCTCGACGGTCAGCTCGGACAGGATCCTGCGTCCCTCGAGCGCCTGCTTGACGCCCCTGTCGGCGATCTTCGCCGGGGAGAGGCGGTGGATCGGTTCACCGTCGAGCGTGATCGAGCCCTTGGTGACCTTGCCGTCGTGCACGTCGAGAAGGCCGCTGAAGGCCCTCATCAACGTCGTTTTCCCAGCTCCGTTGGCTCCGAGCAGGGCAACGACCTTGCCCTGGGGCACCCGCAGGCTCACGCCCCGGAGCACCAGCATCACGTCGTCGTAGACAACCTCAAGGTTGTTCGCCTCGAGCACCAGCGCCTCCTAGGGGGCTCCTGACATACCGAGCAGTATGCAGCCCGTGAGACTTGGATCACAGAGCCGTATGACCACTACGGGTGATTTCGTGATGCGCAGATCGCGAGGGGTTCGACACTCTGCGTGACTGTCCACTTCGGACTTGCCACCGATGTGTAACAGCGCGTGACACGGGTACTCACTTCTCGACACAGTCGACAGACATCGAAGGAGGAGGTTTCGTGACCACCATTGAGAAGTCGGTGGACGTCCACGTGCCCGTGAGCACCGCTTACAACCAGTGGACCCAGTTCGAATCCTTCCCGGCGTTCATGGACGGCGTCGAGAAGATCGACCAGATCACGCCGACGATGACGCACTGGACCACGAAGATCGGTGGTGTCGTCCGCGAGTTCGACGCGGAGATCACCGAGCAGCACCCGGACGAGCGGGTCGCGTGGACCACGGTCGAAGGCCCGTCGCAGGCGGGTGTGGTCACCTTCCACCGCATCGACAACGACACGACGCGCGTCCACCTCCAGATGGAGTTCGAGCCGGAGACCCTGACCGAGAAGGCGGGTGCCGCGCTCGGCGTCGTGGGCCACCGGGTCGAGGGAGACCTGAAGCGGTTCAAGGAGTTCATCGAGAACCGCGGCACCGAGACCGGCGCGTGGCGTGGCGACGTGACGCCACCGCCCCAGGTCTGATCGCGGTGCGCGTTGACGCCAGACCAGCACGCGGCGTTTGAGGAACTCGCCCGCACCAGCCGCGACTCGCCGCGTTACTACGCGCTGCGGGACCGGCTGGTGCGCGAGTACCTCCCGCTCGCCCGGCACATCGCCCGCCGCTTCAGCGAACGCGGCGAACCGATGGAGGACCTGGCCCAGGTCGCCGCAGTGGGCCTGATCAACGCGATCGACCGGTTCGACGTGGGCCGGCAGACGGACTTCCTGTCCTACGCCGTGCCCACGATCACCGGCGAGGTGCGCAGGCACTTCCGCGACCAGTGCTGGGCGGTCCGGGTGCCGAGGAGGTTGAAGGAACTGTGCGACGCGATCGACGGGGCCACCGCCGAGCTGTCGCACCGCACCGGGCGCTCCCCCACCCCCTCCGAGATCGCCCGGCACCTGGGGATGCCCATCAGCGACGTGTACGAGGGCCTGCGGATCGAGAAGAACATCGCGTTCGCGCCCCTCGACTCGCTGGAGGGATCGACCGTCGACGACCCCGCCCTCGAGGGGGTCGAGATCCACGAGGCCCTGCAGCCCATGCTGCGGGGCCTTCCCCGGCGGGAACGGACCATCGTGGTCCTGAGGTTCTTCGGCCGGTTGACCCAGACCGAGATCGCCCGCCGCGTCGGCATCTCCCAGATGCACGTGTCGCGCCTGCTCACGAAGTCGCTGGAGCAGCTGCGGCACGACCTGCTGGCGGAGGAGTGAAACGAGTGAGCGGGAATGTCCGGTACTGGTGATACTGATCTCATGAACCGCCTGCGGTGGCCCCAGAAGCTCGCGATCGGCACCGGCGCGCTGCTGGTGCTCTGGGGGCTGGCGGGGTTCGCCGTCACCGGCTTCTCGAACTTCGCGGGTGAGGCGGACACCTGGGTGCTGGGCCTGCGCGTGAACCCGTTGCAGAACGTCCTCCACCTGGTGTCCGGCGCCGCCCTGCTGTTCGCGTTCCCGAGGCTCAAGGCGTTGAGCAGCACCGCGCTCCTCGTGGCGGTGCTGTACCTGGTGCTGTTCGGGTTCGGCATGGCCCGCTACGACGAGCAGGTCGTGAACTTCCTGAACGTCAACGCCGGCAGCAACGCGCTGCACCTCTTCTCCGGCTTCGCCGCACTGGCGGCGGCACAGGGTGCCGTGTGGTGCCGCCAGTGCGACCGGGCGGCCGTCAAGCCTGCTTGAGCAGCCTGTGGACGGCCCGCTCCGGGTCGCCCCGCCCGATGACCTCGCCGTGCTCGAACGCCTCGACCAGCCTCGGGTCGACGTAGGACTTCCTCACCACGGCCGCCGTGTTGCCCAGTTGCTCGGAGACCCCCTTCATCACGGAGCTGACGGCCCGTTGCGACGGCCTGCCCCGCTCGGCCAGCACCGCGGCGAAGGCCTGGGCGGCGAACACCGTGGCACGCCAGGTGCGGAGGTCCTTCACGCTGAACTCGTCGCCGACCAGCTCCCGGAAGCGCTCGTTGAGGTCGTCGGCGGTGATGTCGAAGACGCGGCAGTCCGGCGTCTTGCCCCGCAGCAGCGACCTGAGCGCCCTGGCGAGCTCGGGGTCGGTGATCTCCTCGTCGACCTGGACGCCGGACTTGGCCGGGAAGTGGAAGTGGATCCGGCTGCCCCGGACGCTCACGTGCTCGCAGAGCAGGGTGGCGACGCCGTGGGTGCCGTTCTCGTCCACGTACTGCTCGTGGCCCACGCGGAAGATGCCGAGGTCGAGCATCCGCAGCCCGATGGCGAGCAACCGCAGCCGCCCGCGTGTCTTCATGTCCCGCGCGGTCTGCTCGCGGAACCCCTTCAGCTTCGGCGCGAGCTCGAGGACGCGGTCGAACTTCTCCGCGTCGCGCTCGACGCGCCACTGCTCGTGGTAGAGGTACTGGCGGCGTCCGGCGTCGTCGTAGCCGACGGCCTGGATGTGCCCCGTCGGGTGCGGGCAGATCCACACCTCCCGCCACGCGGGCGGGATGACCAGGGCTTTCACCCGTGCGACGTCCTCGGGGGCCAAGGGCTGACCCTGCGCGTCGAGGTAGCGGAAACCCTTGCCCTGACGGCGGCGGGTCCAGCCCTGCCCCGCCGGGTCGCTGCGGCGCAGTCTCATGTGGTCACTCCGAGGTTGATCAGCACCAGACGCGGGTACCCGCTCGCCGATGAATCACTACACGGTCGGCGTGGAACAGGAGTTCCTCCTCGTCGATCCCGAGTCGCGGCGTCCGGTGGCGCTGGCACCGCGGGTGCGGGAGATCTCCCGCGCGCCCGGTGACCTGGATGTCCAGGGTGAGCTGACGCCGTTCCAGATCGAGGTGGCCACCGGGGTCACGTCCACGTTCGACGAGCTCGACGAGCAGGTGCGGCAGGGCAGGCGGGTGCTCGTCGACGCCGCGGGCTGCCGGCTCGTGGCGACGGGCATGCCGCCGATCGGCGAGGCCGGGCCCCCTCCCGGATCGGATGACCCCCGCTATCACCGGATCGAGTACTCCCACCGCCGTCTCGTGGCCGGCACAGGCGCGTGCGGACTGCACGTGCACGTCGGTGTCCCTTCGAAGGCCGAAGCCCTTGCGGCGTCGAACAAGCTGCGCCCGTGGCTGCCGACGCTGCTCGCGCTGAGCGCGAACTCCCCGTACTACCTCGGCGAGGACACCGGGTACGCGAGCTGGCGGTCGATGGTGTGGTCGAGGTGGCCGGTGAGCGGGCCACCGCCGCACTGGGACGGGCCCGAGCACTACGACCGGACCGTCCAGGCGTTGATCGACTCGGAAGCGCTGATGGACAGGGCGATGGTGTACTGGGACGTCCGGCCGTCCGCCGAGCACCCGACGGTCGAGGTGCGCGTCGCCGACATCCCCCAGCTCGCGGCGGAGGTCTCGGTCTTCGCGGAGCTGGTCCGCGCCCTCGTCGTGGCGGAACCCTCCGAACGGGGGGTGGACGATCCCGTGCTGCGGGCGGCATGTTGGCGGGCGTCGCGCGACGGGGTCGACGGACTGGCCGCCGATCCGCGCACCGGCAAGCTCTCCCCCGCGTTCGACCGGGCGGTGTCACTCGTCGAGCACGTCGGGGTCGCGCTGCGCGATCGAGGCACTCTGTCTACTGTGGAGCGGCACATCGACTGGCTGCGCCACAACGGCTGCGGTGCCGCCCGGCAACGGCGCTGCCCGGACCCCGAGTCCCTTGTGGACCTGCTGATCGCCCGAACGCGTGAGGAAACCTGATGCGCCTGCCCGCTCCCCGCGGCCACATGAGTTCCGCCCTCATCGCCGAGCTGCGGCGGCCACCCCTGCCCCGGCCCGCGCTGCTCGTCAGCGGCGGCACCAGGGACGCGTGGGCGGACGACGACCTGCAGCTCTCGCTGTGGGTCTGCTACGAGCTGCGGACGCGCGGCTTCGACGACGTCGCCGCGGGCTGGGAGGACCACCCCGCGCTCGCCCAGTTCCACGCGGCGCTGGAGCAGCGCTGGGAGTCGGCGCTGCGCGCGCTGACCGGGACGACCACCCCCGCCGCCCTGACCGACGAGGGCCGCGCCGAGCTGCGCCGGCACCACGCGTTCTGGCAGCCGCGCCGCCAGATGCGCTCGGTGCTGCGCGACATCCAGGGCGACGCCTACGGCACCCGTTCCGAACGCACCCGTTCAGTGCTGTTCACGGTGACGCTGCGCGACGTCGCGCCGTCCACCGGCGTCGACGAGATGCCCGCCCCCACCCTCGCCCTGGTGAACGCCCTGTCGCTGTTCGGCCTGCACCGGCGCCTGGTCGGAGCCCTGGTCGGCTTCCTGACCGCGGTCGACACCATCGGCGGCGACCCGTTCGCGCAGCTGCTGCCGGTGCAGTGGCCGCCGGAGGACGTGCGCCTCGGCTTCACCGTCTGCCACGAACTGCACGCCCGGCTCACCCAGCACGTCCACGCGTCCGTGCAGGCGGGCCGCCCCTCGCTGAGGGGGCGTTGGTCGCTCTCGCCGGGCCGCGTTGTTAACGTGGGGTGCTGAAGCTTTTGAAGGGAGACAGCGTGCCCGACCCCACCGCTCTGGCCACCGTGGTCGCCGACCGGACCACTCAGGACGTCGTCGTGCTGCACGTCTCGGGCGAGCTCGACACCACGTCCAGCAGCGAACTCACCGGCCCGCTGGACAACCACGTCGTGGCGGGCACGCGAGCCGTCGTCGTGGACCTCGGCGGCGTCCGCTTCCTCGGCTCCGCGGGCCTCGAGGCCCTCGTCCTGGGACAGCAGCGCGCGACGAAGACCGGCGTCGAGTTCGTCGTGGTGGCGTCGTCGCGCGCCGCGCTGCGCCCGATCGAGGCGACCGGACTCGACTCGGTGTTCACGATCGTCGGCTCGGTGGACGAGGCGCTCGCGCGCTACACCGGCTGACGCTACGGTTCCCGCCCCACCACCCGCACGATGCTCTCGGCGTCCTCCCCGGCGGTGCTGATCCGCACCCCGGGGAACGCCTTCGCGTACTCGACCGCCACCACCCTGGCCGCCGCCTCGGACAGCGGTGACCCCGGGTCGCCGACGTTGACGACCACCGGGGCCGCGGACCGCTCGAGCGCCGGCAGGTGAGCCTGCAGAACCCTGGCGAGTCCCGCGACCTTCGCCTCGAACGTCTCCGGCGCGAGACCCGCGGTGTTGATCAGCACGTCCAGCTCGTCCGGCTCCCCCGCCACCGCCACCGGCTCACCGGGGGCGGCGTCGAGCGGCGCGAGCCGGACCGTGTGGCCGGCCTGCTCCAGCAGAACGGCCAGCCCGCCGGGGTCCGCACCGGCGATCAGCACAGAAGCCATGCCTCCACGCTAATCGCGGCCGATGTCCTCGTACCAGAGCTCGGGGCGTTCGGCGATGAACGTCGTCATCAGCTCGATCAGCGCGGGGTCCTCGACGACGGTGATGCCCACGCCGTGCTCGGCGAGCCAGTCGTGGCCGCCGTGGAACGTCGTGGCCTCGCCGATCAGCACGTTCGAGATGCCGAACTGGCGGACCAGGCCGCTGCAGTACCAGCACGGCGACAGGGTCGTGACCATGGTCGTGCCGCGGTAGCCGCGCTGGCGCCCGGCGTTGCGGAAGGCCGAGGTCTCCGCGTGCATGGAGGCGTCGCCGTCCTGCACGCGGCGGTTGCGGCCCCGGCCCAGCAGACGGCCGTCGCCGTCGAAGAGCGCCGCGCCGATGGGGACACCGCCCTCGGCGAGTCCCGTCCGCGCCTCTTCGACGGCGACGGCCAGCATGTCCTCAGCGGAAGTCATGCGACCCAAGCTACTTCGTCCTGGACGACTTCACCGTCGTCGACGTGCCGCTCCGGCGGTGCGGGGAGCCGGGCTCGTCGGAAAGCCGCACCCCGGTCGGCGTGACCTCTGTGGACACTCCTGCTCCGGGGCCGTGCCGATGGCGCACGTCGTCGCGGTGCCGGGCGAAGTGCTCGATGTCCCCGAGGGCGTCCTCGGCCCTCCCGCCGAGCTGCGGGTCGCCGAGGAGCTCCCGCAGTGCCGGCACCACCTCGGGCAGCACCTCCCGGTCGATCCTGCCGACGTGTCCCAGGCACGTGACGGCCAGCTGGGCGAGGTCCCGGTCGGAGCCGCTGACGACGTCCAGCAGGACGCGCTGCAGCTGCTCGCGTTCCGGGTCGTGACGAACGAGCGCGAGCATGGCCTGGTAGGCGTCGAACCGCCGTTCCGGAGCTCTGCGTGCCAGCGGATCACGCACTCTTCGAGGACCACACCGGCCGATTGGTCCAACAGCTCGTCGAGGTCACCCGCCGCACGGGCCCAGCCTCCCCCTTCGACGCGCACGACCAGTTCGTCGTCCACCACGCCGACGAGCGGATCACCATCCCACTCGAACACGACGCCGCCCAGTGCTTCCGTCTCGCTGATGCCGCGCCACCCGTCCAGCGCCGCGCGGACCTCGTCCAGCCGGCTCACTTCGGTGGCAGCGCTTCCACGAACTCGCGGCACCGCCCGACCCACTCCTGCAGCGCCTCGTCCTCCGCCACCGCCTCCCCGTCCACGACCACCCAGCCGGTCATCGGCCGTCCGGTGAAGTCGAAGACGCGGGCGCCCGGCTGCGCCAGCGCGTCGGCCTGCGCCTCCGGTCCGACGCGCGCGATCAGGTCGGAACCCAGGGCTCCGACCAGCATGTTCCCGCGCCACAGGAACACGAGGCTGCCGAACATCTTCCTGGTGCTCAGGTCCGGGAGGTCGCCCAGCGACTCCCCCAGGCGGTGGGCCAGGCCCTCGTCGTACGCCATGCGCTGAACACTGTCTCAGCGAGTTGCCAGGCGCCTCTCAGTTTCGTGTGGCTTCATGGACGTACAGGACACAAGGAGGCCCTCTTGTTCGGCTTGGTCGGCTGGATCCTCGGTTGGCTGCTGACGCTGTTCATCCTCGTGATGATCGGCCGGATGATCGTCGACTGGGCGGTCACGCTGCAGGCGCGGGGTGACTGGGTGTGGAAGGTGCGCCGCGTGACGCACGGCGTCACCGAGCCCGTGCTCTCACCGGTGCGCAAGGTGCTGCCGCCCGTGCGGTTCGGCGGGTTCGGGCTGGACCTGGCGTTCACGGTGGTGTTCATCGCGGCGCTGATCCTCAGGTCGCTCGTGTGGTGAGGACGCCGGGGTTGAGCACTCCGGCCGGGTCGAGCGCGGCCTTCGCGCCGGACAGGGCCGCGCCGAAGACGTCCGGGCGCTGACGGGTGTACCAGGGCATGTGGTCGCGGCCCACGGCGTGGTGGTGCGTGATCGTGCCGCCCGCGCCCAGCAACACCTCGGACACCGCGGCCTTGATCTCGTCCCACTGCGCGGTGAGGCTGCCCCAGCGGCCGGGCGCGTAGACGCCGTAGTACGGCGCGGGGCCGTCCGGGTAGACGTGCGTGAAGCGGCACGTGACGATGCCGGCGCCGCAGACCTCCCGCAACACCTCGGTGGCCTCCGCGACGACGGAAGCGTGCAGTCCGGGGAAGCGGTCCCACGTGCAGGCCGTCTCGAACGTCTCGGTGATCATCGCGTGCTGCGCCATCGCGTCGCGCTGGTAGGGCATGCGCAGGAACGACTTCCGCCACCGCCGCGCCGCGCCCTCGACGACCTCCCCGTCCCCGCAGAGCTCCAGCGCACGCGCGAGCTTCGCGTCGACCGGGTGGTCCGCGGACTCGAAGGCCAGCACCAGGACGGACCGCGGTGAACCCGCGTTGAGCAACGCCTCCGCCGGGTCGAGCAGGCGGCAGTTCGCCGGGTGCAGCCCGGACTGCGCGATCAGCCGCGTCGCCTCGACGGCCCGCTCCCACGACGCGAACCGCACCGAGGCGCCCGCGCGGTGGACCGGCGGGTCCTGCAGCCGCATCCACGCCTCGGTGATCACGCCCAGCGCTCCCTCCGAGCCCAGGAAGAGCCGGTCCGGCGACGGCCCCGCACCCGACCCCGGCAGCCGCCGCGACTCGCAGACGCCCCGCGGCGTCACGACCCGCAGCGACTCGGTCAGGTCGTCGATGTGCGTGTGGAGCGTGGCGTAGTGCCCGCTTGCGCGCGTGGCGAGCCAGCCGCCGAGCGTCGAGAACTCGAACGACTGCGGGAAGTGCCGCAGCGTCAGGCCGTGCTGCTCGAGCTGCGCCTCAAGTGACGGCCCCGGCACGCCCGCCTGGATCCGCGCCGCCCGGCTCGTCGGGTCGACCTCCAGCACCCGGTCGAGCGCGCCGAGGTCGAGCGTGACGACGCGCTCGGCGTCGCGCGGCTCGACGCCACCGACCACGGAAGTGCCGCCACCGAACGGAATCACGGCGACGTCGTTCGACGAACACCAGTCGAGCACGTCCACGACGTCCTGCTCGGTGCGCGGCCGGGCAACGGCGTCGGGCAGCGTTCCGACGTCCCCGGCGAGGTTCCGCGCGACGTCGCGGTAAGCCTGTCCGCGAGCGTGCGAGAGCCGGTCGACGGGATCGGCCGAGCAGATCCCACCGGGCACCGGGAAGCGCGGGGCGGGGAGGTCGAGCGAGGCGGGGTCCGGTGGCGCGTGGAACGTCAGGTCCGCGTCCGGCAGCACGGCCCGGACCCGCTCGGTCAGCACGCGGCGTTCCTCCGGCGTGACGGCGTCCTCGACGGTGCCCCAGCCCCACCACGACCTCGTTGTCATGGCGACCAACCATAAGCGAAACGCTGACGTTCTGGAACGACCTGAGTACAACTACTCCTGGCCCCCGCGGCGACCACGCCGCTACCGTCGGGGGCCATGAAGGCATGGGGGGCCGTTCTTCTGCTGGCCGCGGTGCTCGGCGTGACGGCGTTCGTCGTCAACCGTCCCGACGGCAACAGCACCACCGACGAGAAAGCCAGGAAGGTCGCCGAACGCATCGGCTACCCGGTGGGCGCCGACGCGAACGCCTACGCCCGCGCGGCGCTGGAGGGCAACGGCGACCCGAAGTACTTCGCCGTCCTGGAGGTCACCGACAGCCCGACGAGCGACGCCACGAAGGTCCGCGCCAGCCTGCTGTTCCGCGTCTTCGACCCCGGCACCTCCGAGTCGCACCAGCCCTGGCGGCTCTGGGAGGAGGACCCCGTGACGGCGTGCTACCGAGCCGACTTCACCTACCACGGCGTCACCGGAGGCGGCCCCGAGCGCGTCCACTGCCCCGCCGGCGCGCAGCCGGTCGTCCCGCCACCGGCGCAGAAGACCGGTGTGCCACCCGCTTACCCGGACGCCTTCAAGACGATCCTCACCGAACTACCGGCCGCACCGACGCAGGACGAGGTGCTCGCGGCGTTGCGCGCGAAGCTCCCGCCCCTGCCCGTGGACGAGCAGACCAAGCTCCCCTGGGCCGACCCTCACCTCGACGCGTTCGTCCGGGACGGCAACGTCGGCGTCATCGCGAAGGGCGGCGGCTCGTGCCTCGCGGGCGTGCGCCTCGCGGACGGAACGGTCGCCGCCTGGTACCCGCCGCGCGTGCAGACGCAGCCCGGCGAGCTGGGGTGTTCGGGCGCCAGCGCGCTGGCGCTGCACAAGACGCCGCCGCCGAAGTGACGGAGGTTCAACCCGCCCCGAAGCACACGAATCCCACAGCCGCCGCATAAGCGCCATCGTCCGCGGCGGCCCGCTGCACCGCGGCCAACGCCTCGGCCGGGGCCGTTCCCGCCGCCAGCTTCCGGTGCAGCTCCACCATCACCGGCGCGGTCCCGTCGGTCGGCACGGGGACGACCGGAGCGATCAGCGTCCGCGTGCCCAGCCCGAGCAGCGCCGCCGTGAAGCCCATCAGCTCGTCGCCGGGCCGGACGGCGGACTGTCCCGTGTCGCAGGCCGACAGCACCACCCTGGTCGGCGGGCGCCGCAGCCGCTCGATGTCGTAGACGGTCAGCGGGCCGTCGGCCAGTTCCAGCGCCGAGAACAGCGGGTTGTCGACGCGGAACGAGCCGTGCGCGGCGATGTGCGCCAGGGCGGCACCGTCCATTGCGGACGACACCGCGCCGACGGTCGCCGCGGTCTCCACCAGGACGCGGCCCGGCACGTGCTCGCTGATGGCCCTGATCTCGGCCGGCGCGGCGGCCATGCGCGGGCCTGCGGCGAGCACGGCCTCGCCCGGGGCGTCCGCCGCGGAGCACGCGCGCAGCCACACCGAAGCGGACGGCGCCACGGTCACCTGCCGGTTCAGCACGGCCCACGGCAGGCCGTTCAGGGCACCGGCCGGCACGACCACCAGGGGCCGCCCGTCGATCCGCCGCGCCAGCGGGTCGAGCAGCCGCCGCGCCAACAGGGAGGCCGCGTGGGAAGCCGACGAGCGCGCCACCGCCAGGTTCGGCAGCGCGGGGGGCAGCGTCACCAGCCTGTGCAGGGCGAAGCGCAGCAACCGGATCTCGCGCACCACCTCCTCCACCGGCCCCAGCGGGTGCAGCGAGGCGCGACCGCCGGCGAGCACCACGGCCATCAGCTCACCGTCGTACTCCACGAACTCGATCAGCGCCGACGACCCGAGAGCCGACCCCAGTGCCGCGACCGACGGCGGCTTGAAGACCGACACCTCACCGGACATCTGCCGGGTGAGGTCGCGCACGCGCTGCTCGGCCCGCACGAGCTGACCGCGCAACGACCCCGCGGGTTTCCCGGCCAGCACGGCGGACTCGACGTCGGCGGACACCGCGCGCAACGACGCCAGCGCGTCCTCCAGGCGCGGATCGTCGGGCGGCGACACGGACTTCATCCGCAGCGCGCCGGCGCGCCAGCTCTCGGTCCACGACAGCACCCGGGCCGCGTTGCCGGAGGCGACGGCCAGCCGCAG
>NZ_JAJCXE010000057.1:0-39094 GCF_021056325.1 Lentzea sp. CC55
CCAGACGGGTGCGCGCGGTCTCGGTGGGCGCCTCGTCGGCGCGGCCCTGCCAGGAGAGCGCTACCAGACGGGCCTCCGCGCGGCGGTAGGCGCGTTCGAAGGCCTGCGTCTCCTCGGGATCGCGGTCGTCGGAGAGGTAGGCCCAGCGCCCCGCCTGGGCCGGCTGGCCGAGCACGCGGTACACCTCGGCGAGCCGTTCGCGGAGGTCGAGCCGGTGGGGGAACGTGCCGACGAGTCCGGCGACGCGCTGACGTGCGCGAAGCACGTTCGCGAGGTCCCCCCGGCGCAACTCCTCGGCCGCTTTGCGGAGCGTCAGCTCTACCGGCATGGCGAACAGTTTTGCAGGTGGGACTAGCTTTGACCCGTGTTCGGCCTATCGCTGCTGGTCTCCGGCCTCGCCTGGTGGCTGGGGCTCTACCTGCTCGCCCGCGACCCCCGCAAACCGCTGCTGTGGTGGGCGGGCGTCGGGATGATCGGCTACTCGGCGGCGGTCGTCGTGCCGCACCCCGTGCTGGTCGGCGTGCCCTCGCTGGCCTGGACGGGTGCGATCCTGGTGCTCGCCCGCCCCGAGTTGACCAGGTGGTGGGCCGGCGGGGTGGCGGTGTTCCTCGTCGCGTCGTTCTGGTTGCCGTGGATCGTCCTGCTGCCCCTGGCGGTCTCGACGGTCCTGGCCTTGAGGAAACGCGCTTACTTTTCACTCGTCGGGGTGATGTTCGGGCTCTCCGCCGGCGCCTTCCTGCTGCGGCTCCTGCCCGACGCCCTGACGCTGCCGATGATCGGCTTCGACCTCGTCGTGTTCGGGGTGCTGGTCGCCGTGACCGACGCGGTCGAGGAGGGCGAGGCGATCCGCGCGGACATGCTGCGGTCGCTCGTCATCGCGGGCTTCACCGCCGTGCTGTTCGGCTCGCAGGTCGTCCTCTTCGGCGGCCCCGACCTCCTCGCGTTCACGACGGTGGCCGCGGCGATCGCCGTCCAGGTGCTCGCGAACCCCCTCGCCTCCGTGGTCGACCGTCTCGCCGTGCCGACCGTGGCCGCCGAACGAGCCGAGCTGCGCGAGGCCGCCGAGTCGCTGCCCAAGCGCCGCCCGTTGATCACCGAGGACGAGGCGGAGTTCGCCCGGCTGACGCGCAAGGCGCTGAGCCACTACGGCGATCTGGGAAAGCTCGTGGCGAGCCCGTTGATCGCGTTGACCGACGAGGGCCCGCCTCTCGAGCGCGCCGCCCGGTTGAAGAGCATGCTGCTTTCGAGCATTCAACGGCTGAAACCCGCCGACGGTGACTTCGGCACGAGCGACGAATGGCGTTACTACAACGCCGTCTACTTCTACTACGTCAAGGGAATTCGCCCGTACTCGGTCCGCACGAAGCGCGAGGACCTCGACGCCGAGGACCGGCGCGCGTTGCAGTGGTTCGTGACCCAGGTGCCCGAGCGCACGCTCCACAACTGGCAGAACGCCGCCGCGCGCCTGGTCGCGGCGGACCTGGTGGCAGGAGTTGGCAGCGCTTGACGTGGCTTTGGCAGCGCCGGCCGGGCGATCGTCGGGCCATGTTGAAATTCGCCTTGAAACTCGACGGTGTCGCTTCGTTCGCTCTCGGTCTCCTGACCGTCCTGATCCGCCCGGAAGTCGGAATGCCGGCGGGCCTGCAGCTGGGACTCGGTCTTTTCTGCGTGTTCTACGGCGTGGGCGTGTTCTTCCTCGGAACGCGCGCCGTCCCGGACCGCCGGATCGTGCTGCTCGTCATCATCGGAAACGTCGTCTGGGCGTCGGACAGCGTTCTCACCGCGACCATGGACTGGTTCCCGCTGACCGGCGTCGGCGTCGCGCTGGTGCTGGCCCAGGGCCTCGCCGTGCTGGGGTTCGCGGTGCTGCAGCTCATCGGCCTCAGGAGCGCAGCGTCCGCGACCGGCCGCGGAACTCGGCCACGACTTCAGTCCCACGCCTGACCGTGATGTCGTAGATCCCGCTGCGGCCGAACCGGGTCCGTTCCACCGCCTCCGCCACCAGTTCGTCACCGGCGTGCACGGGCTTGATGAAGTCGATCTCGGCCGTGGCGGCGACGGTGACGGACCCGGCCCTGTTGCAGGCGCAGGCGAACGCGGTGTCCGCCAGCAGGAAGACGTAGCCGCCGTGCGCGATGCCGTGGCCGTTGATCATGTTCTCGGTGACAGCCATCCGCAGCACCGCGTAACCGTCGCGCAGCTCGACCGGCGTTATGCCCAGGCCGGTCGAGGCCTTGTCGGCGGCCAGCATCTCAGCAGGACCATTCATTCGTGGCAGCGTAATCACCCTGGCGGTGGTGTCACGCGGCGTTCGAGTCGCCTTACTGTCCGATTGCATGATCGTTCAACATCGGAGGTGGTCACCATGGCTGGTTGTTCTTGCTGCGGCGGGTGTACGGGGCCCGGCTGCGGGTGTTGCAGCTCCTGCTGAGCGCCTTGATGGGATGAGGAAGGCCGTTGCGGGGACGGAAGCTCCCGCAACGGCCTTCACCCGGTAGGGGTGCGATCAGCCCGTGTAGGTCTTGAACAGGTTGGTGAACTCCCAGTTCGCCTGGGAGATCCCACTGCACGTGGGTGAGACTCCGCCGCCGGGGCAGCCCTTGTCGCGACCGGCCGACCAGAACGCGACGCGTCCGACGTGGTTGGCCTTCGCGTACTCGAGGACCTTCCGGGCGTCGTCCTGCGTGGTCGTCGGGCCCGTGTCGTTGCGCCCGATCATCGGCGTGAGGCCCAGCAGCGCCTTCAACTGCGCGTCGGACTTTGACGGCCAGATAGCGCGCATTTGCCCGAGGGTGGCGTTCGCGGCGTTGACCATCGCGTCGCCCCAGTTGCCCGTGTAGCCGAAGTTCATCAGCATCGGGTTCACGAGGACGGTGACGCCCTTCGCGGCCGCGTCCTTGAGCACGTCCACCGAGTACGGGTCCATGCCGTAGTCCTGGCCCTGGATGCGCATCGTGTAGCTGACCGTGGTGCCGCGGGTGTCCTGCAGCCGCTTCAGCGCCGTGTTCACGACCGCCTGCGGGATCGTGGCTTCCACGTCCACGTCGATGCTGTTGGAACCCACGGCGTCGAGCACCTTCACGTAGGCGTTGTAGAGAGCGTCCGCGGTGGAGCAGACGTGCTCCAGGTACGGGCCCATGGCGCCGCCGGTCGCGACGATGACGCTGCCGCCCGCGGCCTTCAGCGCCTTGGAGTCGTTCACGATGCGGCTGTCGTTCAACGGGACCGTGCCACCCCACGCCGGGTCGCAGCCGGCGGACGAGCCCAAGGCGAAGGCCAGCGTGAAGTGCTTCTGGCCCGTCGCGTTGGCCACGTCCATCAGCGACGGCGTCGGCATCGTGATGTCGATGTACGGGGCGACGCGCGCGCTACCGGGCGCAGGCGGCACATCGGACGTCGTGGTGGTGGTCGAGCCAGTCGTTGTCGTGGTGGTCGTCGTGCCACCGCCGTCGCTGCACGGAACGCCGTTGAGCTTGCAGTTCGCCGGCAACGCGGAGCCGCTCACCAGGAAGCCGAAGCTGGTCGACGCGCCCGCGCCGACGTTGCCGTTGTACTCGCGGTGGGTGAACGTGTGGTGGTTGCCGCTGCTGGTCAGCGTGGCGTCCCAGTAGGAGCCGACGGACGCCCCGGCTAGGTCGAACTCGAGCTTCCAGCCGGCGAGCGCGGTGCCACCCGCGGTGATCGTGAACCTGCCCTGGTAGCCGGAGCCCCAGGACGAGTCCTGGCTGAACGCCGCGGACTCGCCGGCGGCCGAGGCGGTGGGGGCGATCGCGACGAGTGCGGCCACCAGTGCGGTGGCGGCCCCGGCGGCGAGTACGGCGAAGCGGGCCATCGGTGGTCCTTCCGGCAGGGGAGGAAGGGAGCGGTGCAGGACCGCGGGGCGCGTCGCGGTCCTGCACCACGTGCGGGGAGGTGCTCCTACGTTCGGCACCTGCTCGATCACGGTAAGTGGTCTGGACCACAGCGTCAATGGGTCTAGACCTCGTCTGTCTGCCGGACAGTGGAACAATTCGGCGGGTGCGTGGAGCAACTGGAATCGGATCGCTGCCCGGAACCGACATCGACGAGGCGGCGCGCGTCGTCGTCGGAGAACTGCCCGAGCTGCCGCACGTCCCGGAACTGCCTGCCAGGGGAGTCGGCGCGGACGTGGTGGGCCGCACCGCCGGCCTGCTCGTCGACCTCGCGATCGAGGTCATCACCTCCGGGTACCGGGTCACCCCGCGTCCCGGCCGCGACCACCGCCGTGCCGTCGACCTGCTGCGCGGCGACCTGGACGCGTTCGACGAGGCGCTGGAACGCGCGGGGGCGCGGCCCTCGGTGGTCAAGGTGCAGGCCGCGGGGCCGTGGACGCTGATGTCGAACATCGAGCTGATGCGTGGCCATCGGGTCCTCACGGACCGCGGGGCGGTCAAGGAGTTCTCTGAGTCGCTCGCCGAGGGGCTGCGGCAGCACGCCGCCGAGGTCGCCAGGCGAACCGGGGCGGCGGTCGTCGTGCAGCTCGACGAACCGGGCCTGCCCGCCGTGCTGCGGGGCCTGCTGCCGACGCCGTCCAAGCTCGGCACCGTGCCCGCCGTGCCGGAGCCCGACGCCCGCGCGGTGCTGGCCACCGTGATCGAGGCGCTGGGGGACCACGAGGTGGTCGTGCACTGCTGCGCGCCCCATCCGCCGCTGACGCTGCTGCGCGAGGCGGGGGCGGCGGTGATCGCGTTCGACGCGACGTTGATCAAGGGAGCGGAGGCGCTCGACGAGATCGGTGAGACCTGGGAAGCGGGCACGACGCTGGCGCTGGGCCTGGTGCCGAGCACCGACCCCGGCGTCCCGGTGTCGTTGAAGGAGGTCGGGCAGCGGGCGTTCACCCTGGCCGACCGCCTGGGCTTCCCGCGGTCGATCCTCGCCGAGAAGGCGCTGCCCACTCCGACGTGCGGTCTCGCCGGTGCCACGTCCACCTGGGTCAAACGCGCCCTCTCGCTGACGCGTGACCTCTCCTCGTCGTTCTCGGAGCCGCCCGAGGGCTGGTGATGTGCGGTCCGCGGGGCTAGTCTGCTGCGAACTATTAGGAAACTTTCTTAACCAAGGGCCGAGCGTCGGGGCCTGGACCGGGAGTTCCTCATCATGCGCATCAGACGTGCGGCCCTCGTCGCCGCGGTCCTCACCAGCGTGGTCGTGACGCCTGCACAGGCCCAGCCGGCCCCCGCCGGCCACATCAGGCTGGACCAGGTCGGTTTCGGCACCTCCGAGCAGAAGCACGCGTACGTGCTCGGCGGTGCCGCGAACACGAAGTTCTCCGTCGTCGACAGCCGCGGCCGAACCGTGCTGACCGGGAAGACGGGTGCGTCCACGGGCTCGTGGAGCGACAAGTACCCGGCGGTGCACCCGATCGACTTCTCGCAGCTCAAGAAGTCGGGCACGTACCGCATCAAGGTCGGCTCCGCGACGTCTGCGCCGTTCAGGGTCGACTCGCTGAGGAAGCTGTTCTCGCCGGTCGCGCACAACACCGTCGAGTTCTTCCAGGCGCAGCGCGACGGCGCCGACGTGGTCCCCGGCAGGCTGAACCGCAAGCCCGCGCACCTCACCGACCGCGAGGCGCTCGTGTACGAGGCGCCGGTGTTCGCGGGCGAGGGCGGCGACCGGATCGCGGCGCCGCTGAAGCCGACCGGCGCGAAGGTCGACCTCGAGGGCGGCTGGTTCGACGCGGGTGACTTCGTGAAGTTCACGCACGCCTCGTCGTACTCCACGGCGTCGATGCTGCTGGCGTTGCGCAACAAGCACAACGACGCCCTGTACGAAGAGGCCAAGTTCGGCCTCAAGTGGCTCGACAAGGCGTGGGACGAGAAGACCGGCACGCTCTACGCGCAGGTCGGCATCGGCACCGGCTCCGAGGAGTTCGGCTTCGTCGGCGACCACGACGTCTGGCGCCTGCCCGAGGCCGACGACGATCTCGACGTGAAGCCGGGCGACAGCGAGTACTACATCAAGCACCGCCCCGTGTTCCGCGCGAACGCCGCCGGCGAGAAGATCAGCCCGAACCTGGTCGGCCGCGTCGCCGGGTCGTTCGCGCTGGCGGCGCAGGTCGAAGCGCACCGGAACCCGCGCGTCGCGCGTTCGTACCTGGACAAGGCCGCGCAGCTGTTCGCGCTGGCCAAGACCTCGGACGTCGGCGAGCTCGTGACGGCGTTCCCGCACGCGTACTACCCCGAGGAGTCGTGGACCGACGACCTGGAGTTCGGTGCCACCCAGCTCGCGCTGGCCGCGAAGGCGTTGCACGACAAGCGCTACGGCCAGTTCGCCCGCGCCGCCGCCCACTGGGCCAAGGAGTTCCTGGCCACGGGTGACCCGGACACGCTGAACGTCTACAACATCTCCGCCCTGGGCCACGCCGACCTCGCCCCGTTGCTGCGCAAGGGCATCCCCGGCGCCGAGGTGACCGAGCAGCAGGTCCTGGGCGACGTCGAGCGGCAGCTCCGCAAGGGCGCCGACGCCGCCAGGACCTCGCCGTTCCGCACCGCGGCCGACGTCGAGACCTGGGACGTCGGCTCGCGCACGTTCGGCTACATCACCACCGCCGCGCTGCACCGGAGGCTGACCGGCTCGGAGGAGTACGCGACCTTCGGCACCCAGCAGCGCGGCTTCGCCCTCGGCACCAACGCCTGGGGCACCTCGCTGATCGTCGGCGTGGGCACGAAGTTCCCCGAGTGCCCGCACCACCAGGCCGCGAACCTCTCCGGTTCCACGGACGGCGGCTCGAAGGTCCTGGTCGGCGCCGTGATCAACGGCCCGAACGACGCCACCCTGTTCGAGGGCCTCGGCGACATGCCGCCCGGCTCCGTGCCGTGCACCAAGCCGTACACGCTGGAGTTCGACTCCGCGAAGTCCGTGTTCGCCGACGACCTGCGCTCGTGGCCGAGCTCCGAACCGGCCATCGACTTCACGGCGACGGGTGTCCTGGGCTTCTCCCTGATCGCGAACTCCTGAGTGGCGCCGGCGCGGGCTCGGGTGTCCAATTCGGACTTGTGCTCAGGCTCGCGCTGGTTCTCTCGCTGCTCTTCTCCGGCACGGCACATGCGCTGCCCACGGACGTGAGGTGCGAGGTCCCCGCCGAGCACGACCCGGACGTGATCCGGACCGTGCACGCCGTCGGTCTCTCCCTGGGCGTGAGCGACAAGGTGGTGCTCGCCGGGTTCGAGGCCGGGTGGGTCGAGTCGCACATGAACAACCTCGCCTGCGGCGACCGCGACTCGCTCGGCGTGTTCCAGCAGCGGCCGTCGATGGGCTGGGGGACGCCGGAGCAGATCATGGACGTCTCCTACGCCTCGCGGCGCTTCTTCGAGCGCGCGGTCGAGGTCGACCGCCCCGGCCTGTCGGCGGGACTGCTGGCCGACGCGGTGCAGCGGTCCTGCTGCCCGGAGCGGTACGACCAGTCGGAGCCGCGCGCGTCGGCCCTGATCCGGCAGGCCTGGCAGGGTGGTCCCGAGGTCGTCGGCGGTGTCGTGCACCTGGTGACCGACGGCGACGTGTGGGCCGGTTCGACGCGGTTGAGCACGTCCGGGGACTTCGTGGGGCGGCCCTCGGTGGCCGGGTTCGTCGTGTACGCGCGGACGGCTCGCGGCGAGGTCCGGGCGCTGGCCGACGGGGTGTGGCGGGTGGTGGCCTCGGGGGTGGCGGGGGACCCGGAGGCGCTGTTGCGTCCTGATGGGACGGTCGAGCTGTACGCGGTGCTGGTGGACGGCAGCGTCGCGGCACTGTCAGACCTCGGTGCGATGATGGGAGTGGGGGGTGGATCCCCCCAGGGGGCCCGCCAGTCGGTATCGATTCCGCGCCGCTCGGCCGCGCCTGCCTCCGTTCCGGCCTGGCAGCCCCTGAGCCCACCCGGATTCGCCCAGGGCAAGCCGTCAGCCGTCCTGCGGTGGGACGGCACCGCCGCCCTCCACGTCCGCTCCGGCGACAAGCTCATGGCGGGCAACGGCGGCACGTGGCGCGCAGCGGCGTACGGCCTGGAAGCATCACCCGAAGCGGTGATCCGCCAAGATGGGACGATAGACCTCTACACGCTCATGGCCGGACGCCCGCACCGCCTGGGAGCCACGGCCTGGGAACCGTTGGGCGACACCGCCTTCATCGACACCGTGTCCGCCCAACCCGATGGCACGGTCCACGCCCGCAAGTCCAGCGGGGAGGTCGTCACAGTCGGTTGAACGGCTCCGCGTACCGGAACGCCCCCGCGGGCACGTCCGAGAACAGCCGCGCCTGGAAGTACGGCTCCCAGGCGGGGTCGGGCGGCGTGATCCCGAACTCCGAGGCCATCCGGAACCCGAACCGCGAGTAGTAGTCCGGCGACCCCAGCAGGACCACCGCGCGCTCGCCACGAGCCTCCGCGGCGCCCAGCACCGCGTGCATCAACGCGGATCCGATGCCGGAGCGCTGGTGCGAAGGGTGCACCGCGATCGGCCCGAGTCCCAGCGCCGGCACGGAGCCGGCGTACCCGCGCGTGCACACGACGTGCCCGAGAACGCCGTCCTCCACCAGCGACAGCTCCGGGATCCAGCCCGGGTCGTCGCGCAGCCGGTCGATCAGCAGAGCTTCAGGCCCGTCCTTGAACGCCAGGTTGGTGACGTCGCGGATGGCGGAGATGTCTGCGGGTGTCTCCCGCCGGATCAGCATGACGCGCACTGTGGCCAAACCCGTCGCCGAGCGCCACTCCATTTTCGCCGCCATACTCCGCGGCGTGGTCGTGAGAAAGACCGTGATGGTGTGCGTCCTTGCCGTGGTGGCCTATCTCGCCGTGTGGTGGGCCTTCAGCGGCACGGAACCGGCACCGGCGGCACCGGCGTCGCTGTTCCTCACCGACTACTCGCGGGCGGTGAAGGGCAACTGCGTGAAGTTCGACGGGCCCGGCGAGGACGACCTCGGCCTCACCGTCGTCGACTGCGGGGGTGCCAAGGCCGCGTTGAAGGTCGGGGCCGTCCTCGGCGACACGAACGGCCGGTGCCCCCGCGGTGAGTACAAGGTGTTGCGCGACACCAGGCACAACGCGGCGCTGTGCCTGCTTCCCAACGCGGCCAGGGGCGACTGCTTCGAGCTCGACGCCGAAGACCTCCAGAGTTCCGCGGTGTCCAAGTTCGACTGCGCGGCGCCACGAGCGAACGTGCAGGTCGTGGACGTCATACGGGGAAGTTGCCCCGAAGCGGCCGAACTCGGTGTTCCCTATGAGGAGATGACGCTCTGCCTGAGGAGGGTGCGTTGATCGTCTTCGAGGGTCCGGCCGAGTTCGACGCCTGGCTGCACCGCAACGGCGCGACCGAGACCGAGCTGTGGATCAAGTACGCCAAGAAGGGGTCGGGACTCAGAACGATCACCTACGACGAGGCGCTGGACGTCGCCCTGTGCCACGGGTGGATCGACGGGCTCGTGCGGTCCGTGGACGAGACCTACTACTCGCAGCGGTGGACGCCGCGGAAGCCGCGCAGCAAGTGGTCCAAGCGCAACTGCGGCAAGGTCGAGGCGCTCATCGCGGCCGGGAAGATGCTGCCGGCGGGCCTGAGGGAGGTCGAGAAGGCCAAGGCCGACGGGCGGTGGGACGCGGCGTACGCGGGGCCCGCCACGATCGAGGTGCCGGACGACCTCGTCGCGGCGCTCGACGCCAATCCCCGGGCCGCCGAGTTCTTCAAGACGTTGAACAGCCAGAACCGCTATGCGGTGTTGTTGCGCATCCACGACGCGAAGAGGCCGGAGACGCGCCGGAAACGCATCGCCCAGTTCGTTGAAATGCTGGCGGAGGGCCGCAAGCTCTACTCTTGAGAATCATGAAGTGGTTCCGCCGCCGCAAAGCCGAAGACGTCGTCCCCGACCACCTGCCGAACGCGCAGGAGGCGGCGCGGCGGTTCTGGGAACGGTGGTTCCAGCTGGTGCCGGTGGTCAGCGCGGCGCTCGGCGACGGTGAGCCGCACCGGGTCGAGGACGAGCTGAGGGACCTCGTCAGCGGGTTGCACCCGGACCTCGTCTTCTCGCTCGAACAGGGCCACATGGCGATGTACGCGCTGGTGGTCACCGGCCAGGAGGACCCGCGGCTGCGGCCGTACACCGACGCCTGGATCGACGCCGCGCCGCCGTCGGACATGGTGTGGGAGTTCCACGACTCGGTGCCACCGGTGCCGGACCCGACCGAGGTGGTCGTGAACCTCGGCGACGTGAGGATGCGGCTGGGCGACTACCGCGTGGTGGCCCAGGTGGACGGCGACGTGGTGGACGTCGCCGTCTACCACCCGGCGCTGGCCGGGTTGAGCGACCAGCAGCGGCAGACGATGACGTTCCTGCCGCTGGACGTCACCCTCGGCGAACGCCTCGCGGGGGAGAGGCTGCGGCGGGTGGAGACCGCGCAGCTCGAACCGGAGGGCACGATCAGCCTGCTGGAACTGCGTTCACTCGTCCGTGAGCTCGCCGGGGATTCGCGGCGCTGAGAACTGTCGGACCTGCTCACTAAGCTGTGGGACGTGACCAGCGAGAGCCTTGAAGACGTCCCCGCCGAGGTGCGCGAGCGGCATGCCGTGCTCGCGGAAGAGGTGCGCTCGCACCAGTTCCGCTACTACGTGCTCGACGACCCGACCGTCACCGATGGCGAGTTCGACGCGTTGCTGGGGTCGCTGGAGGCGCTGGAGGCCGAGCACCCCGGCCTCGCGACGCCGGAGTCGCCGACGCAGCTCGTCGGCGGCACCTTCTCGACGGAGTTCCAGGCGGTCGACCACCTGGAGCGCATGCTCAGCCTCGACAACGTGTTCAGCCAGGACGAGCTGACGGCGTGGTTCGAGCGCGTCCGCAAGGACATCGGCGAGGGCACGCACTTCCTGTGCGAGCTGAAGATCGACGGTCTCGCGATCAACCTGCTCTACGAGAAGGGCAAGCTGACGCGCGCGTTGACCAGGGGCGACGGCCGCACGGGCGAGGACGTGACGCTGAACGTCCGCACGATCGCGGACATCCCGGTGGTGCTCGAGGGGTCCGACGAGTACCCGGTGCCGGACCTCGTGGAGGTGCGCGGCGAGGTCTTCTTCGCGGTCGAGGACTTCCTGGCGCTCAACGCCTCGCTGGTCGAGCAGGGCAAGCCGCCGTTCGCGAACCCGCGCAACACCGCGGCGGGGTCGTTGCGGCAGAAGGACCCCAAGGTCACGGCGTCGCGCAAGCTGCGGATGATCTGCCACGGCATCGGCAAGACCGGGGGCTTCGAGGTCGCCCGCCAGTCGCTCGCGTACGAGGCGCTGAAGTCGTGGGGCCTGCCGGTGTCCTCGCACACCGAGGTCCTCACCGACCCGGCCGACGTGCGCAAGAAGGTCGAGTACTGGGGCGAGCACCGGCACGACGCGGTCCACGAGATCGACGGCCTGGTCGTCAAGGTCGACGAGGTGGCGCTGCAACGGCGCCTGGGCACCACGTCGCGGGCCCCGAGGTGGGCCATCGCGTACAAGTACCCGCCGGAGGAGGCCACCACGACGTTGCTGGACATCCAGGTCCAGGTGGGGCGCACCGGCCGGGTCACGCCGTTCGCGGTGATGGAGCCGGTGAAGGTGGCCGGGTCGACGGTCGCGCGGGCCACGCTGCACAACGGCTCCGAGGTCAAGCGCAAGGGCGTGCTGATCGGCGACCGCATCGTCATCCGCAAGGCGGGCGACGTGATCCCCGAGGTGCTCGGCCCGGTGCTGGCCGCGAGGCCCGCCGACGCGCGCGAGTTCGAGATGCCGAGCCGGTGCCCCGAGTGCAACTCGGTGCTGCGGCCCATGAAGGAGGGCGACGTCGACATCCGCTGCCCCAACGCGGAGACGTGCCCCGGTCAGCTGCGCGAACGCCTGGCGTACCTCGCCTCCCGCGCCGCGCTGGACATCGAGGTGCTCGGCTACGAGGCCGCCGCCGCGATCACCGAGTCCACGGCGTACACGAACGAGGCCGACCTGTTCGACCTCGACGCCGAGGCGTTGCTGGGGGTCGAGCGGTTCAAGACGAAGAACGGCGAGCTGTCCGCGAACGCGCTCAAGCTGCTGGACAACCTGGAGGCCGCGAAGTCCCGTCCTCTGTGGAGGGTGCTCGTCGCGCTGTCGATCCGCCACGTCGGTCCCACCGCCGCCCGCGCGCTGGCGCAGCAGTTCGGCTCGATGGACGCCATCCTCGAAGCCGAGGAAGAGGCGCTCGCGGGTGCCGAGGGAGTGGGCCCGACGATCGCGACCGCCGTGGTCGAGTGGCGCGAGACCGAGTGGCGGCAGGGCGTCGTGCAGCGCTGGCGGGCCGCCGGCGTGCGGATGGAGGACGAGCGGGACGCGTCCATCGCCCGCAACCTCGAAGGCCTGTCCATCGTGGTCACGGGTTCGCTGGCGGAGTTCTCGCGCGACTCCGCGAAGGAGGCGATCCTCGCGCGCGGCGGCAAGGCGGCGGGCTCGGTCTCCAAGAAGACCTCTTTCGTCGTGGCCGGCGACTCGCCGGGATCCAAGTACGACAAGGCCGTCTCGCTGAAGGTCCCCGTCCTCGACGAGGCGGGGTTCCGAGTCCTGCTGGAGCAGGGCCCGGACGCCGCGAGGGAGGTCGCCCTGACAGGAGAAGAAGGTTCCGATGGCTGACCTGATCATCCGCCCGGCCGAGGAGGCCGACCTGCCCGCGGTCGGCGCGATCACGGTGGAGGCGTACAGCGTCGACGGCTTCGTGGGCGCCCACGACGACTACACGACCACCCTTGCCGACGCCGCCGCCCGCTTCCGCGACGCCGAGCTGGTGGTGGCCGTCGACACCGCCTCGGGCGAGGTGCTGGGCTCGGTGACGATCGTGCGGCCGGGCACGCCGTACGCGGAGATCTCGCGGCCGGGCGAACTGGAGTTCCGCATGCTCTCGGTCGCGTCCGCGGCGCGCGGCCGGGGCGTCGGCGAGGCCCTGGTGCGGGTGGTGGTCGACAGGGCACGCGCCACCGGTGCGGGCTCGGTCGTGCTGTCGTCGTCGGAGAAGATGCTGGCGGCGCACCGGTTGTACGAGCGGCTGGGCTTCACGCGGCTGCCGGAACGGGACTGGACGCCGGTGCCCGGCCTGAACCTGATGGCCTACGCCTACGGCTTACCGGTCTGAGCAACCCCTGCCGCGGCCGCGCGTCCACCAGACGTCGCCGCGCGAGTGGGGGTTCGCGAATGAGATCGGCCGCCGTCCTGCTGACCGCGTTGTTCCTGCTGGGTGCCTCGGCCGCGCCGGGGCACCTGGCGGCGCACGACCGGCGCCAGCTCGAGCAGCTCGCGCAGCACTACCTGCAGCGCCGCGCGGACAAGGTCACCGCCGTCCCGCGGACGCCGGGCTTCGGCGTGCCCGTCACCCAGGCGCTCGCGGCCGAGCTGCGCGTCGACGAAGCGAAGCTGGACCGACGCCGCGAGCGGCACGAGAAGTTGGCGCACGGCGGTTACTCGCGGGCGAAGGTCGCCACGGAGCTGAGACGCACCACCGTCGATCCGGACGGGAGCGTGGTGGTCCACCTGCAAGAGATCACGGACCTGTACTTCGCGAAGTCCTCGACGTTCGACCACACGAGCTACGGCATGCCCCACGTGCTGGTCTTCGAGCGCGGCCCCGCCGGCTGGGTGCTGGCGGCGGCGACCCGCCCACCGGGCTCGAAGTGCGGGCTACCACCGGAAACCCAGTTCTGCGGGCGCCTGTCAGAAGGATGAGATGATCCGCGCCCGCAGCTTGAGGTCGCCCGCGGCCTGCTCGTACAGCAGGTCCCGCAGCACGTCGGGCGGCAGCGATCTCAGCGCGTCCTTGAGTTCCACGTCCTCGGCGTCCGGCGGCGGCACCGTCTGCCCCCGGTCCAGCAGCACCAGCCCGACCGCCACGCAGTGTTTGCAGAAGAACCCCTCGGACCCGTGCGGACAACTGCACGACCCGACCAGTTGCGTCCCCGACCACGACAGCTCCACCACGTAGGCGTCCTCGTCACCGCCCCGCACCCGCGCCGCGACGTGCCGGCTGTGCACCCGCAGGGACAGCACAGCCTCGCGGTAGGTGAGCCCGCGCCAGTACGACTTGGTGCCCGCGCGGTGCAGCAGCAGTTCGGTGGTCAGGGTCGTCGACACGGGGGTCATCCAACCGGGTGACCGCAGAAAGGATCAACATGATCGCGATCAGTCGCCTCGAACCAGCGGACCGCCTCGCGTGGCAGCAACTCTTCGAGGGCTACAACACCTTCTACGAACGCACCCTGCCAGCGGAAACGTACGACGAGAAGTGGCAGGCGTTCCAAGCGGGCACGGCAATCCACGCCCTGTGCGCCCGCGACGGAGACCACGTCGTCGGCATCGCGCACTTCTTCCGGCACCCCAGCACGTCCGGCCCGGACGTCTGCTACCTGCAGGACCTCTTCACGGCCCCCGAAGCGCGCGGCTGCGGCATCGGCCGCGCGCTCGTCGAGGCGGTCGCGGACTGGGCACGCCACCAGCGCTGCGCGCGCGTCTACTGGCACACCGCCGAGGACAACGAGGCGGCTCGCCGGCTCTACGACCAGGTCGCGGAGAAGACGCGGTTCGTCCACTACCGCATGGTCCTCTAGCGGGCCGTCGTCTCCAGGTCGAGCAGCGTCACGGCGGCGCGGAAGTACTTGTTGGTGCCCAGGTCGCGAACGGTCTTGATGTTGAACGCGGCCTTCAGCTTCTCCGCGTCACCGGCGCTCACGCCCTGCAGCGCGTCGACGGGGGCGTCCAGGATCTCGGTGAGCGGGAGGTTCTCGTAAGCCTTGTCGAGGAGCATGTCGAGGTTCACGGTCACGGCCATGATCTTCATACCTCCGGGGAGTAGGGCGATCACGGCAGATTCTGCGGCCGGTTCGAAGATCCCGCAGAACGTAACGATGATCATCACTCGCCCGATGAGGCGGTCATGCACAAGCTCGGGGCTCACGAAGTACCGCTTCGCAAGGTGTTCAGCAGCGACTACGACTTCTGGATCCCTGACTACCAACGCCCGTACGCCTGGGAGGTCGAGCAGGCTGGACAGCTGCTCGACGACCTCGTCGAAGCCGTTGAGCGGGACGACGACGAGCCGTACTTCCTCGGCTCGATGGTGCTCGTGAAGAACGACGGCGCGGCGGACTCGGAGGTGATCGACGGCCAGCAGCGGCTCACGACCCTCACGATCCTGCTCGCGATCGTGCGCGACCTCGCCGAGCCGGGAGGCATCCGCGACTCGCTCGGCAAGATGATCATCGAACCGGGTGACGAGCTGCTCGATCTGGAAGCCAAGCCGCGCCTCGCGTTGAAGAAGCGCGACCAGGCCTTCTTCCGCACCTACGTGCAGACGCCAGGGCGTGTCGAGGAGCTGATCGCGCTCAACGACACGGCGTTGAAGACCGATGCGCAGAAGTCGATCCGCGACAACGCCAAGGCGCTGCGCGAGGTACTCGCCCGATGGGACGAGGAGTCGCGGCGCCGACTGGTCAAGATGATCAGCGCGCGGACGTTCCTCGTGATCGTGACCACGCCGAACCTGACCAGCGCGCACCGCATCTTCAGCGTCATGAACGCCCGCGGCCTGGACCTCTCGCCGGCGGACATCTTCAAGTCGAAGGTCATCGGTCTGCTCGACGACGAGTACGCGACGAAGTGGGACGAGGCCGAGGTCATGCTCGGTCGCAGCGACTTCGCCGACCTGTTCCTGTACATCCGCATGATCTTCGCCAAGGAACGTGCCAAGCAGGACCTCATGACCGAGTTCCCGAAGCAGGTGCTGGACCAGTACCTGCCGGGACGGGCGGCGGAGTTCGTCGACGACGTCCTGGTGCCCTACGCGGAGGCCTACGAGCAGATCCGCGACTTCGGTTATGAGGCGTCCGCCAAGGCCGAGCGGGTCAACTCGTGGTTCCGCAGGCTCTCCCAGATCGACAACAGCGACTGGCTGCCACCCGCTCTGTGGGCCATGCGCCACCACGGCGACGACCCGGTCTGGCTGGACGGCTTCCTGCGCAAGCTGGAGCGTCTCGCCGCCAGCATGTTCATCCGCCGCGTCTACACGACGCCAAGAGTGGTCAGGTACTCCAACCTGCTGCGAGAACTCGCCGCCGGGCACGGGCTGGACTCGCCGGCCTTCGACCTCGACGCGGACGAACGGGCCGAGACCGTGCGGCAGCTCGACGGCCCGCTCTACCTGGTGCAGAAGACGAGGAAGTACGTGCTGCTCAGGCTCGACGAGGTCCTCGCGGGCAGTTCCGGCGTCACGCACGACTTCTCGATCATCACCGTGGAGCACGTCCTGCCGCAGAACCCGAAAGCGGACTCGGCGTGGCTGGACGCCTTCACCGCGGGGGCGCGCGCCACGTGGACGCATCGGCTCGCGAACCTGGTCCTGCTCAACCGGACGAAGAACTCCCAGGCCCAGAACTACGACTTCGAGACCAAGAAGCACAAGTACTTCCTGAGCCGCTCCGGTGTGTCGGCATTTCCGCTCACCAGCCAGGTGCTGGCGCAGTCCGAGTGGACACCGGCGCTCCTCGAGACCAGGCAGAAGGAGTTGGTGCGCACGCTGGCGGAGGAGTGGGAGCTGTGATCACCGCTTGCGCTTGAGCGCCACCACGACCACCGCCGCCACCGCGATCAACCCGGCCACCCCGAGGGCCAGGTCACCGATCGCGAGCGCGTCGGCCTGGGCGAGCACCACATCCGGTCGCATGCCCCCAACTTAACCTTTGGGCCACCGCGGCGCCGCGCGTTGTGTGGGACCGTGTGAGGTGTGCTGCAAGCCTGTCTGAACGGCTCCCGCACGGCTGAGGAGCACCCGGCCCTGCCGTTGTCCCCCGAGCGGCTCGCGGAGGACGCGGCCGACGCCGCCGCGCTCGGTGCCACGTCGGTGCACGTCCACCCGCGTGACGTGATCGGCGGGCTCACACTTGTCGGGTCCGAGGTGGCCACGACCGTCGCCACCGTGCGGGCGGCCGCGCCGCAGGTCGAGATCAGCGTGTCGACGAACGTACCCGGCGACCGGGCCGTGCTGGTCGGCAGCTGGGCTCCGCTGGCGGCGGGGCGGCCGGACGTCGCGCGCGTGCACGTCGACGAGCCCGGCTGGCGGGAGCTGGCCGGCGCGCTGCACCGGGTCGGCGTCGGCGTCGAGCTCGTCGTCGCGCAGCCTGCCGAGCTGGGCGAACTGCCGCCGGGCACCAGGAGGATCGCCGTCGTGGCGACCCGCGAGTCGGCGGAGGGCCTGCTGCGCGTGGTCGAACCGCTGGGGCTGCCGATCGTGCTGCACGGCAAGGACGCGGACGCCTGGCCCGTCCTCGTCCACGCGGCGCGGCTCGAACACCACGTGCGCATGGGCCTGGAGGACACGCTCACCATGCCCGACGGCCGCCAGGCGAGGAACAACGCCGAGCTGGTCGCGATGGCCCGCCGCAACCAGCGGTCAAAAGCCCCTCGCTAGTCCGGGAGCACGACGGCGACGATGCCGGCGAGGTGCGCCAGCCTCGCCACCTCGGCCGCGCGGAACATCGGGCCGCCGGGACGGCCGACGACGAGCACGCGGTCCGGCTTGCCGAGCGGCGTGGCGGCGAGTTCGGTGCCGAGCTCGCGCCAGGTCTCCGGCACCCACTCCTCCTCGCCGTCGAGCACGGTCGCGCGCTCCAGCGGGAACCACGGCACGTCCGCCATCCGGGTCTCCGGCGCGGCCGACGACGCGGTCAGGCGGTTGATGCCGGTGCCCTCGGGGCCGACGACGACGGCCCAGCCGGCGCGGATGATCTTCGGGACGCCCTCGGTGAAGACCTCGAGGCCCTTCTTCGGCTCCTCGGCGATCTCCTCGACCAGCTCCAGCTCGCGGTGGGTGTCGAGGATGCCCGCGTAGGGGCGGACGGCGTCGACCTCGACGCCCTCGACCGACTCGGCGGCGGTGATCAGGGTGTCGGGCAGGCGGCCGGAGGGGAGCTCGACGACGAGATCGTCGATGGCGAGGCCGGAACCGCGCTCCACCACGTCCACGCTGAGTATGTCCGCCCCGATCTCGCCCAAAGCCGAAGCGACCGCGCCTAGGGTGCCGGGACGGTCCGGGAGCTGGACCCGGATCAGGAACGACAAGGTGAACGCCTCCATAGCTCGTGCGAGAGACCCCGCGTCTCGCGCCGTTGCCGGTCGGTGATTCTCGCAGACGCATCGTCAACGCATGACCTGCTGTCCGCGTTGCGGAACGGTTAAGTTGACGTGCCAGTCAGCTCCAGAGGCGGTAACCGGTTCGAAGGCACTCCTGACCAGCCCATAGACTCACGGGGTTCCCGATTCGAATCCCGACCCTACGGGGGTTGACAGGAGTGCCCAGCATCTCCCGCGACGAGGTCGCGCACCTGGCGAAGCTCGCCAGGCTGGCTGTTACCGAGGACGAGCTCGACTTGTTCGCCGGCCAGCTCGACGTGATCCTCCAGTCGGTGGCCTCGGTTGGCGACATCGCCACGGCCGACATCCCGCCGACGTCGCACGCCGTTCCGCTGACCAACGTCTTCCGCGAGGACGTGGTCCGTCCGAGCCTCGGTCAGCAGCAGGCGCTCTCCGGCGCTCCTGAGGCCGAGGACGGCCGGTTCCGCGTGCCCCGCATCCTGGGTGAGGAAGCATGACCAACGACCTGGTCCACGCCACCGCGGCCGAGCTCGCCGCGAAGATCCACAGCGGTGAGGTCTCGTCCGTCGAGGTCACGCAGGCCCACCTGGACCGCATCGCCGAGACCGACGGGAAGGTCCACGCCTTCCTGCACGTCGACACCGAGGGTGCTCTCGCGCAGGCCCGCAGGGTCGACGAGGACGTCAAGGCCGGCAAGGCGGTCTCGCCGCTCGCCGGTGTGCCGCTGGCGCTCAAGGACGTCATGACCACCGAGGGCGTGCCGACCACCGTCGGCTCGAAGATCCTCGAAGGCTGGCTGCCGCCCTACGACGCCACGGTGACGCGCAAGCTCAAGGAAGCCGGCGTCGTCATCCTCGGCAAGACGAACATGGACGAGTTCGCCATGGGCTCGTCGACCGAGAACTCGGCGTACGGCCCCACGCACAACCCGTGGGACCTCGACCGCATCCCCGGCGGCTCCGGCGGTGGCTCGTCCGCCGCGCTGGCCGCGCTGCAGGCCCCGCTCGCGATCGGCACCGACACCGGCGGCTCGATCCGCCAGCCCGGCGCCGTCACCGGCACCGTCGGCGTGAAGCCCACCTACGGCGGCGTTTCCCGCTACGGCCTCGTCGCGTTCTCCAGCTCTTTGGACCAGGCCGGTCCGTGTGCGCGCACGGTGCTCGACGCCGCGCTGCTGCACGAGGTCATCGCGGGCTACGACGAGATGGACTCCACGTCCATCAACGCGCCCGTGCCGCCGGTCGTCGCCGCCGCCCGCGAGGGCCTGAGCGGCGACCTGTCCGGCCTGCGCGTCGGCGTCGTCACGCAGTTCAGCGGCGAGGGCTACCAGCAGGGCGTGCTGCGCAGCTTCGAGGCCGCCGTGTCGCAGCTCAAGGAGCTCGGCGCGGAGATCGCGGACGTGTCGTGCCCGAGCTTCGACTACGCGCTGCCCGCCTACTACCTCATCGCGCCGAGCGAGTGCTCGTCGAACCTCGCCCGGTTCGACGCCATGCGCTACGGCCTGCGCGTCGGCGACGACGGCACGCGCAGCACCGAGGAGGTCATGTCGCTGACCCGCGAGGCCGGCTTCGGCCCGGAGGTCAAGCGTCGCATCATGATCGGCACGTACGCGCTGTCGTCCGGTTACTACGACGCGTACTACGGCTCGGCGCAGAAGGTCCGCACGCTCATCACGCAGGACTTCGCGAAGGCGTTCGAGAAGTTCGACGTGCTCATCTCGCCGACGACGCCGACCACGGCGTTCAAGATCGGTGAGCGCGCGGACGACCCGATGGCCATGTACAAGGCCGACCTCTGCACCATCCCCGCGAACCTCGCGGGCACCCCGGCCATGAGCGTGCCGAGCGGCCTGTCCGACGAGGACGGTCTGCCGGTCGGCCTGCAGATCATGGCGCCGGCGCTGCAGGACCACCGCATGTACCGAGTCGCTGCCGCCTACGAGGCCGCGCGTGGCGCGTTTGGAGGCCCGTCGCTGTGAACATCAAGAAGGCAAGGGGCCTGCTGGGCCTGGCCGGTGCGGTCGCGGGTGCGGTGGGAGCGTTCTCCGGCTTCCGCAACGCCCGTGCGAAGAACGACAAGCTGATGCTGGCGAACTCGATCGCCAGCATCGTCGTGGCGGTCACCGGTGCGGCGCTCGCGGCGCGCGCTCTGCGGAAGGACGAGTTGGCATGACCGCTCTGGTCGAACTGATGGACTACGACGAGGTCATCGAGAAGTACGACCCCGTCCTGGGCCTCGAGGTGCACGTCGAGCTGCACACGAACACGAAGATGTTCTGCGGCTGCGCCAACGCCTTCGGCGGCGAGCCCAACACGAACACCTGCCCGACGTGCCTGGGCCTCCCCGGCTCGCTGCCGGTGGTCAACGGCAAGGCCGTCGAGTCCGCGATCCGCATCGGCCTCGCGCTGAACTGCGAGATCGCCGAGTGGTGCCGGTTCGCGCGGAAGAACTACTTCTACCCGGACATGCCGAAGAACTTCCAGACGTCGCAGTACGACGAGCCGATCGCCTTCAACGGCTGGCTCGACGTGACGCTGGACGACGGCGAGGTCATCCGCGTCGAGATCGAGCGCGCGCACATGGAGGAGGACACGGGCAAGTCGCTGCACGTCGGCGGCGCGACCGGTCGCATCCACGGCGCCGAGCACTCGCTGCTCGACTACAACCGCGCCGGCGTGCCGCTGATCGAGATCGTCACGAAGATGATCCCGGGCACCGGCCGCCGCGCCCCCGAGGTCGCGCGTGCGTACGTCACGGCGTTGCGCGACCTGCTCAAGGCGCTCGACGTGTCCGACGTCCGCATGGACCAGGGCTCGCTGCGCTGCGACGCGAACGTGTCCCTGTCGCCGAAGACCACCGGCGCCCTGGGCACCCGCACCGAGACCAAGAACGTCAACTCGCTGCGCAGCGTCGAACGCGCCGTCCGCTTCGAGATGACGCGCCAGGCCGCGGTGCTCGCCTCCGGCGGCGAGGTGACCCAGGAGACCCGTCACTTCGACGAGTCCTCGGGCAGCACCTCCCCGGGCCGCAAGAAGGAGACCGCGGAGGACTACCGCTACTTCCCGGAGCCCGACCTGGTCCCGATCGCGCCGTCGCGCGAGTGGGTCGAGGAGCTGCGCGGCACACTGCCCGAGCTCCCCTGGGAGCGCCGCGCGCGCATCAAGGAGGAGTGGAAGCTCACCGACGAGGTGCTGCGCGACCTGGTCAACGCGGGCGCCCTGGACCTCATCATCGCCACCGTCGAGGCGGGCGCGAAGCCGGACGAGGCCCGCCCCTGGTGGGTGTCCTACCTCGCGCAGCAGGCGAACAGCCGCGGCGTCGAGCTGTCCGACCTGCCCATCACCCCGGCCCAGGTGGCACGGGTGATCGAGCTGGTCAACACGGGCGCGCTGACCAACAAGCTCGCCCGCGAGGCCGTCAACGGCGTCCTGGAGGGCGAAGGCTCCCCGGACGAGGTCGTCGAGAAGCGCGGCCTCAAGGTCGTCTCGGACGACTCGGCGCTCGAGAAGGCCGTCGACGAGGCCCTCGCCGCCCAGCCGGACGTGGCCCAGAAGATCCGCGACGGCAAGGTCCAGGCGGCCGGTGCCATCGTCGGAGCGGTCATGAAGGCGACCAGGGGACAGGCCGACGCGGCCCGAGTTCGCGAGATCGTGCTCGCTCGCTGCTCCTAGATACACATTCGCCAGAAAAATCACAAAGGGTCACCTGTTCGTGCAGGTGGCCCTTTGTGATCTTAGGCCGTTTGAGTGGCTGTTAGCTAAATGAGACGTATACCCGTAGCCGTGTGTGCCACTCTTTCCCTGCATCCCATCTGGGGGGATGGAATGTAATAGTCCAAACGAGGGGGGAATCCTCATGACTGTTCAGCGCGAGAACTTCGACGTGGCGGCGACCGAGGTCGTTCAGGAAGCCGAGTCGGTGCTCGAGGGAACGCCGGTCGTCGAACCCGTCCCGGTCGAGCCGATCCCGGTCGAGCCGGCGCCGCCTGCGGAGGTGCCGCGGCCGGACAAGAAGGAAGACCCGGAAATCACGCCGATGTGCTGCGGCGGTGGTCCGGGATTCCCCTTGGTGGGTCGGCGGCTGATCTCGGAGGGCGCTGTGGATTCCGGTGGCGATATCGAGCACGCCGCGGACTGCCCGAACCACGTGAGCAACCAGGTCGCGCAGTAACTCAGCGTGTAGAGCCCGTCGCCAGGCCTAGTGCCTGGTTGGCGGGCTGCGCTGGTCGACCACGTGTGGTGTGATGATCACATGCCCGCTCGTTCCCTGGAGAGAGCGCGCGAGTTGTACGGGAGAGGATGGGCCGAGCAAGCGAGATTCCGCTTCCCCTCGGCCATTCGACTGCTCAAACGTGCGCTCGCGCACGTCGAACGCGCGGAACCTGGCCAGGAACGCGCGGCTGCTCGCGCTCGCATCCTCTACACCTTGGGGTTGTGCCAGGGTGAAACCAGCGGCATGGACGTCGCCGTCGAGGCCTTCGACGCGGCCCGTCGCGAGATCGACACCATCGACGACGCCGCCACCAGGACGCTTCTGAGCGCGGGCGTCGACCACAACCAGGGCCTCATGGTCATGCGCATGGGACAGCCGGAACGTGCTGTCGAGTGGTTCAACAGGTTCATCGCGGCGGTCGAAGACGACGTGCAGCAGACGCTGCCCGGTACCAACCGGTCGCTCGTGCAGGGCTTCGTCTCCACCTTGCTCAACCGAGGTTTCGCTCTGGCCGCCGTGCGTCGAAGTGAACGAGCGATCTCCGATCTCGAATGTGGCATTCGCCTCGCCAACAAGCACGGACTCCTCCACCTCCTGCCGTTCCTGGTGCACGCGCTGGGAAACGTGCACAAGCAGAGCGGTGAGCTCGCGGAGGCGCTGCGGCGCTACGAGGAGGCGGAGCGGGTCTTCCGCGCGGATGATCAACCGGCTCTGCTCGCTCGGCTGCAACTCGACCAGGCAGAGGCCATGCTCATGATCGGATTGTCCGATGAGGCCGGTAAGCACCTCGACGAGGCGCTTCCGGTCATGCGCAGGGAGAAGTTCGGACAGGAGATCGCCGAGGTCGAGATGTTCCGGGCGTCTGCCGCGTTGCTGGACGGTCAGTTCGACCTGGCTCGCCGGATGGCCAAGAGGTCCGAACGGAAGCTCGTCCGCCGGGGCAGCACGTGGTGGATGATGGCCGGCCTGATCGAGCTGTGGGCACACGGCAGGCATGCCATGCGGACCGGACGGATCTCGAACGCCCTGGTGCAGAAGGCCTTGGCGTTGTCCGCTGAGCTGGCGGCCAACCACCTCGTGGACGAGTCGCGGCTCGCGCTGCTCCTCGCGGCGCGGCTGGAGATTCGGCGGGGGCGGCTCGCGGACGCCGAGACACTCCTCGACAAGGTGCCCGGTCCGAGAACCGTCACGCCGCTCGACCACCGCATGCAGCGCAGGCTCGTGCTGGCCGAACTCGCGCTGGCCAAGGGAAGTCGCCGCGCCGCGTTGACGCACGCCCGGCAGGCGTTGGACGAGCTGGGGCGTGTGCGCGACCAGCTCGGAGGCCTGGAGCTCGTGTCCGCCACGGCGGTGCACGGCAGGGAGCTCAGCGAGCTCGCGATCAAGCTCGCGCTGGAGGACGCGGACGCGCGCAGGCTCTTCGCCTGGCTGGAACGCACCCGCGCGCAGACCTACCGGTACGAACCGCTGGAAGCCACCGACAACAACGAGGTCGCCGAGCGGATCACCGAGGTGCGCAACCTGAGCTGGGCGATCCTGCGGCACGGTCTGTCCGGACAGCCGACCGCGGAGCTGCGCGGCAAACTCGTGAAGGCGCAGCGCGAGGCGAACCGGCTCGGCTGGCACTCGCAGCGGTGGGGCAAGCCGCGACCCGTCGCCGGCATCCGCGAGGTGATCGCTGAGCTGGGTGAACGGGCCATGGTCAGCTACGTCGTGTCCGGAGGAGAGATCGCTGCCGTCGTCGTCGCCGGCGGCCGTGTCCGCCTCGAACGGCTCGGTCATGCCGCGGAGGCGCTGGAGAGCGCCCAGAAGCTCCACTTCGACCTCAACGCTCTCGCCCCTGATCATCTGCCGCCACCTCTGGTGCAGGTCATCGGGGCGTCCGCGCACAAGCAGGCCGACCGGCTCGACACCCTGCTGATCAAGCCGCTCCGGCACCTCATCGGTGATCGCGAACTGGTGGTGGTGCCGACCGGGACGTTGTACGCGGTGCCGTGGGGCGTCATCCCCGGCCTGCACGGGCGGCCCGTCGTCACGGCGCCCTCGGCCACCGCGTGGCTGGCGGCGGCGCAGGGCGGAGAGGTCAGGAACGATCGCGTGCTGGTGGTGCAGGGACCGGGGCTCCTCTTCGGGCACGACGAGGTCGACAGGCTGGCGACCTACCACGCCAACGCCACGATGCTGTCCGGGGACACCGCGACCGCTGCCGAGGTGCTCGCCCACCTCGACGGCGCCGACCTGGTCCACGTCGCCGCCCACGGTGAGCACGAGACCGAGAACGCCCTCTTCTCCCGCCTCGAACTGGTCGACGGACCGCTGTTCGCCCACGAGCTGGGCAGGCTGCGGAAGCCACCGGCCCACGTCGTCCTGGCCGCCTGCGAGCTCGCCCTCAACCGCATCCGGCCCGGCGACGAGGCCCTCGGCTTCGCCGGTGCCATGCTCGCCGGCGGCACCCGGACCGTGGTCGCCGCGGCCAGCAAGGTCGGCGACGAGGCCAGTGCGGCGGCGATGGCCGACTACCACCGGGCGCTGGTCGCCGGGGCCGCGCCCGCGGTGGCGCTGGCCGAGGCGATGGCGAAGGACCCGTTCCGCCGGCCGTTCCTCTGCCTCGGGTCGGGATAGGCCGTTCGAGTGGTTGTGCGGTCTTCCGGCCGACGAACGTGCTGGTCAGCGGTTAGTTGTGGTCCAAGTGCCAACGGCGGTTGGTGAACTTTTCTCGCGTGCGCCCGGCTTCCTGTGCCACCCTCGACGACACGAGGTCTTGACCGAGGGGACACAACGGCCCGCCTATCGGCTCTAGTCGATGAGCGGGCCGTTGTGCGAGAAACGACCGCATGCGCAGAACTCTGCTCGCCGTCGTCCTGGCGGCCGCCGCGGTGGTGGCGGCGCCCGTCAACGCGACGGCGCAACCGTCGAGTCCGGATCGTGAGCCCGGCAACGGGCCTGAGCGCAATGACGTCGCCGTCCTGGACGACGCTTTCCAGGTGCAGGGGTCGGTGTCGGCCCAGGGGGAGAACCAGGCCGACAGACACCAGGGGTACCCGCGCAGGACGAAGCTGCGCACGTACCCGGAGAACCCGGCCGACAAGGCCATCAAGCTGAACCTGGCGCCCTACCACTCGCTCGCGCCGCGGCTGAACGCGCTGCAGCAGAAGAGCAACAGGGTCTCGGTCGAGGTGGTCGGACAGTCGGGGCTCGGCCGCGACCTGTACCTCGTCACGCTGACGGCGCCGGAGACCGCGGCCCAGACCCGGCTGCAGGAGCGGTTCCGCGCCACCGTCGAGGAAGGGCGCAGCGTTCCGGAAAGCCTCTACAAGGCGCCGATCTGGATCAACAACAACATCCACGGCGACGAGTGGGAGGGCACCGACGGCGCGTTGCGGGTCATCGAGCACCTCGCCACGAGCGACGACGCCGAGACGCGGAAGTTGTTGCAGCGCAGCAGGATCTACTTCAACCTCACGGCGAACCCGGACGGTCGCGTCGCCGGCACGCGGTCGAACGCGGCGGGCTTCGACCTCAACCGCGACTTCGTCACGAGCTCCCAGCCGGAGAACCGGGTGATGCAGGACGTCGTCGAGCGCACGCAGCCGGTGATGATGCTGGACCAGCACGGGTACGTGGCGAACACGCTGATCGAGCCGACCACGCCGCCGCACGGGCAGAACTACGACTTCGACCTCTACATCAAGCACGGCTACGCGGGTGGCCTGCAGATGGAGAAGGCCGTGCAGGCGCTCGGGCACCCCGAGGCCGCGAAGCCGGAGATCCCGTTCCGCGACTACCCGGTCGGCGAGTGGGACGGCTGGGCGCCGATCTACACCGCCCAGTACTCGATGTACCACGGGGCCGTGTCGTACACGATCGAGATTCCGATGCGGGTCAACCGGGCCGACTACGACACCTTGCCCGCGGCGGAGCTGCAGCGGCGTTCGCGGATCAACACCGACGTCGTCGAGGCCACCATCAAGTCGACGCTCGACTACGTGGACGACAACCGGCGCAGCCTGATCGCCAACCAGACGGAGATGTTCCGCCGCGGCGCGGCGGGGGAGCGGCAGCGGTACGTCCCGGACGGGTTCGTGCCCGGCTTCGGACCGGAGGACCGCTTCAGCACGGAGTTCCCGCGCGCCTACGTGATCACGGACGACCGGTCCGCGCCCGCCGCGGCCAGGCTCGTCGACCAGCTCGTCCGGCACGACGTCCGGGTGCAGCGGGCGGAGAGGCCGTTCACGCTGGGCGGCAAGCGCTACCCGGCCGGGTCGTACGTCGTGGACATGCACCAGCCCAAGCGCGGACTCGCGAACGTGGTGCTGGAGCAGGGCAGCGACATCTCGGACAAGGCGCCGGTCATGTACGACATCTCCGGCTGGAGCCACCGCCTGCTCTGGGGCGCCTCGGTCGACGTCCACCGGAGCGGTCAGCTCCGGCTCGACGGCAGGCCCGTCACCGCTGCCTCGCCCACCGGGGACGTCAGCGCCGCGCCGGGTGCCGACCTCGCGCTCGTCCTGACCGACCAGAAGGACGTCAGCGCGGTCAACGACCTGCTCAACCGCGGTCTGGAGCTGAAGCGCCAGGACGACGGCACGGTCGTCGTCCCCGCGAAGGACAGGGCCGCCGCGAAGGAGGTCGCCGACCGGTACGGCGTGCGCTTCACCGCCGCCGTGCCCGGTGGCGTCGCGCTGCAGCGCAAGGTGATCGCGGCCGCGGTCTCCGCCGACGAGCTGCAGGTGCTGCGGCAGTCCGGGTTCGACGTCCGCACGATCTCCACAGCGGTGCTGAACGCGGGCTTCGACTGGTCGCGGGTCGACGCGCTGTACGTGGGAGCGGGCCTCGACCACGGCCAGCTGAACGCCACCGCCAAGGCCGCGCTCGAAGAGTTCCTCGAGCGCGGCGGCGTCGTCACCCGCGGTGCCGCGGGAAGCAGGTTCAACGCGGACGCCAAGCTCCTGCAGGCCACCCCGGTCGCCGGCCGGGAGGACGCGAACGGCGTGGTGAACGTCGTCAACGGCACCGGTCCGGTCGGCACCGGCGCGCTGCCGCACTCGTTCGTCTACTCACCGCAGTGGTTCACGAACCTCGGCGCGGGCGTGACGGTCGAGCAGCGCTACGGCAGCACGGTCCTCGCCGCGGGCCACTGGCGCGCACGCGACAACGGCACGGGCGGTCAGGACGCGGCGGCGGGTCAGGCGGCGGTCGTGTCCGGCACGGCGGCCAGCGGGGCCCGCGTGGTCCTGTTCGGCACGGAACCGATGTTCCGCGACCACCCGAAGGGCCTGTACGCGCAGGTGGCGCGCGCTCTGTTCTGGACGAGCACCAGGTAGGGAAAAGGCGGGGGTGGGAAGGCCCCGACAGCCCCTCCACCCCCGCCTGCACTACCCCGCACCGGGATTCCCCCGTTCGGCGGAACGAAAACCCCTGGTCACCACTTGCCGGTCAGGGGCAGGGCGGTCAGTCCTTGCCGGGCGAGCCGCCGCCGTCGCGCACGACGATCGCGACCCTGTCGTCCGACGACACGGGCTGGCCACCGGCTTTGTTGACCGTGCCGATCAGCGCCGCCGAGTCGTTGATCTGCTCCATCGGCCCGCGCCGGCCGAACTCGCTGCCGTCCTCGTCGCTCACGGTCGGCTTGCCCGTGAACGCGCCCTCGGGGTTCATCGGCAAGTTCTGCGAGCCGGGGATCTTCGACGTGTTGACCCACAGCACGTCGGACAACGACGCGCAGCCCATCACGCCCGGCCGCTCCGGCCAGGTCCACGCCGCCTCGCCGAGCTTGCCCGGCGTGACGCGGTAGACGACGTCGGCGTTCGCGGCCCAGTCCGTCACCCAGATCTTCGTGGTGTCCGCCGAGACGCACAGGCCGCCGGGCAGCTTCAGCCCGGACGAGACGACCGCGGTGCCCGCCGTCGGGTTGCCCTGCGCGGGCTGGCCGAAGCCGTCGATGCGCAGCACCTTGCCCGCGAGCGAGGCGGGGTCGGCGGCGAGGGCCGGGTTGCCCGCGTCACCGGTGGCGACGAGCAGCGCGCCCTTGCGGTCGCTCGCCAGCACGCCTCGGTTGCCGGACGGGCCCTTCGGGATGCCGGTCAGGATGGGCTTGGGGGAGTCGCCGGGGGCGATGCGCAGCACCCGGTTGTCCGTCGCCGTCGTCACGTAGACGTACGCCAGCTGGTCCTCGGCGAACGTCGCCGACAGCGCCAGGCCGGTCAGCCCGCCGTCGGTCGACGCGTCGACCTCCAGCTGCGCGACCACCACGGGGTCGACGTCCTTCGACACCTTGACCAGGCGCCCGCCGCGTTCGGTCGCGTACGCCGCGACGCCGCCCTGGGCGTCGCCACCGATCGGGGCTACGCCGGTGACGGTGTTCAGGCAGGTCGCGATGACGGCGGGGTTGAAGTCCTTGCAGCCCTGCGGTGGCGGCACGCTCTGCGGCGGCTGCTGCCCGCGGCCCTGCTCACCGGGCGCCGGGCGGTACTCGCCCGGCAGCTCGGGACGCGGCCCCGCCTGCGGCGTCAGCTGGGGTTGCGCGCTCCACTGCGTCGGCGCCGGCTCGTCGGGAAAGCTCGCGCAGCCCCCTGCCAGCAGGCAGGCGGCGGTCAGCAACGCAACGGAACGAACCACGGCTCCAGGGTAGGTGGGCGACCGTGAACCCGAAGTCAACTTCTCCCGGACGTGGCGAAGTCGACCGAGCGGACCCGGTCGAGCAGCAGGTCGAGCTCCTCGGACACCACCTCGGGCGCCTCGAGCGGCAGGTAGTGGCTGCACGGCAGCACCCGCAGCCGGGCCTGGGGCAGCCCCGCGACGGGCCCCGACATGCTCTCCGTCGTCGCCAGCACGTCGTCGCGGCCCGCCAGCAGCGTGACCGGGCACACGACCGGGCCGAGGTCCTGGCGCGGGGTCCCGCCGAGCGCGAGCGCCAGCGTGAAGTACCAGCGCCAGTCGTGCAGCAGGAACCGGCTCACCGCGCTGGTGACGGCCTTCGGGTCGCTCGTCGGCTTGATCACGCCGCTGTGCCGCAGCAGGAACGTCGTCGCGTCCGTCACCGGGACGCGGTGCAGCACCCTGTCGAGCACCGGACCGGCCTGCTGGAGCAGCTTCGTGCCCGTCAGCCCGATGAACCGGCGCACCGCCTTCGGCGCCAACGGCAGCATGGCGTCGAACGAGTCACCGGGAGCGCCCGCGACGAGCAGCAGGCCCGCCACCCGTTCCGGGTGGCGCAACGCCAGCTCGGCGGCGATCGTCACCCCCATCGACCAGCCCATGACGACGCACCGGTCGATGCCCGCGTCGTCCAGCACGGCGATCGCGTCCGACACGTGGTCGTCCAGCGAGATGTTGCGCTCGTCGACCGGCCTGCCGGAGCCCATCGTGCCGCGCATGTACCAGCTGAGCACGCCACCCCGGCCGGTCAGCGACGGCCACGACTCGGGGCCGGAGCCCACGCCGGGGCACAGCAGCACCGGTGTGCCCTCGTCGGCCACCTGCCACGTCCGGATCCTCGTGCCGTCCCACGCGATGACGTCGTGCTCCCGCATGGCGGACATTCTGACGTACGTTGGCCCGGTGACGCTCACCGTGCTCGTGCCAGATGACTTCGGAGTTCAAGCGCTGTCCCGGGTGGACGGTGTCCGGGCGGTTCGCTACGAGCCGGGGCGGCCGTTGCCGTCCGAGGGACGGGACGCCGAGGTCCTGATCCCGCGGTTCCTCTCCGGCACCGACCCGCGCGAGGTGTTCGAGCAGCTGCCGAAGCTCGAGCTGGTGCAGCTGCTCAGCGCCGGTGCCGAGAACTTCATCGGCAAGGTGCCCGACGGTGTGATGCTCTCGACGGCCCGGGGCGCGCACGGCGGCAGCACCGCGGAGTGGGCCATCGGCGCGTTGATCGCCATCTACCGAGACTTCTTCGTCTTCGAACGGGCGCGCGCCGAGGGCCGCTGGGACTACCACGGCACGGACACCCTGCAGGACAAGAAGGTCTTGATCGTCGGCGCGGGCGACCTCGGCGAGCAGCTGAAGCGCCGCCTGGAGCCGTTCGACGCCACCGCCACGCTGGTCGGCCGCACCGCTCGCGAGGGGGTGCACGGCCAGGACGAGCTGCCGCGGCTGCTGCCCGAGTTCGACGCGGTGGTCGTCTTCACGCCGATGACCGAGGAGACACGCCACCTCGTCGACGCCGAGTTCCTGGCCGCGATGAAGGACGGCGCGATCCTGGTCAACGGCGCGCGCGGCCCGGTCGTCGACACCGGGGCCCTGCTCGCCGAGCTGACCTCGGGCCGGCTGCGCGCGGCCCTCGACGTGACCGATCCCGAGCCCCTGCCCGCCGATCATCCACTGTGGACGGCGCCGGGGCTGTTCCTGACGCCGCACGTGGCCGGGTCGTGCACGGGCAGCGGACAGCGCGCGTACGCCATCGCCATCGCGGAGATCTCGCGGTTCGCCGCGGGGGAGGAACCGCGCAACCTCGTCCACGGGGACTATTAGCCCATCCGGGTGAAAGTGGGCTGCCGTTCGGATCTCGCGCGCCCGCACGCGGCCCCCTAGCGTGCGGGCGTGGCCACTCACGACAAAGGCTCGACCACCTCGAGCGCTTTCTCCGACGACTCGTTCTACCCGAGCAGCGGAGGGGGAGTTCACCACTTCGACGACGGCGTGGCGCGAGCCGGCACGGACGCCATTTCGCCGTTCGACGCGTCGACGAAGTCGTTCGACACGACGGCTTACACGCCGCTCGACAAGTCCACAGTGGATGTACGAGACGACGACGCGTTCGCCGGCGACGACCGCAGGGAGTTCGGCTGGACCGCGGGCCCGGACATCGGCCTGCTCGGCCTGCGCGCGGTGCTCGGCGGCATCTTCCTGCTGCACGGCCTGCAGAAGGTCTTCGGCCTCTTCGGCGGCCCCGGCATCAACGGCTTCGCGCAGTCGCTGGAGAAGATGGGCTACCGGGAGCCGGTCGTCCTCGCCTGGGTCACCGGCATCACCGAGCTCGCGGGCGGCGGCCTGCTCGTGCTCGGCCTCTTCACGCCGCTCGCCGCCGCCGGCCTGCTCGCCGTGATGGCCAACGTCATCGCGCTGCAGTACAAGGGCGGCTTCTTCGGCCCCAACGGCGTGGAGCTCGAGCTCGCCCTCGCCGGCATGGCGTTCGCCGCGCTCTTCGCCGGACCGGGCCGCGCCGCCCTGGACTACAACCGCAGCTGGTTCCGCCACCCGCTGGCGGCCGGGTTCATCGCGCTGCTGATCGGTGCCGGTGGCGCCGCGGTGACGTACTTCGTCTTCCGGTAGGAAGTGGCCGTGCGGAAGAACGTGACGGGAGCGGTGCTCCAGCTCGCCCTGCTGGTGGTCGGCATCCCGGTCGTGTACCTGGTGGCGTTCCCGTTCGGGCTCTCCGCGAAGTCGCTGCTGCCACCGCTGGGACTGCTCGCGGGCCTCGTCGTCGCGGGGATCGTGGTCAAGAAGACGGAGCAGCCCGTCAGCGGACCGCTGACGGGCTGGCTCTTGTTCGGCGCCTGCCTGGCGCTCGCCTTCGCTCTTTAACGGCTGGGGTCGCGCACCGCGCCCGTGGACGCGTCCGTCGCCATCCGCGCGTACGCCCGCAGCGCGCCCGTGACCGGGCGGACCCGGTCCACCGGCTGCCACGGCCGTTCGGAGGCCTCCATCTTGGCGCGGCGCTCGGCCAGCACGTCGTCGTCCACCAGCAGTTCGAGACGACGCTCGTGCACGTCGATCAGGATCCGGTCGCCGTTCTGCACCAGGCCGATCGTGCCGCCGCCCGCCGCCTCCGGCGAGATGTGACCGATCGACAGGCCCGACGAACCGCCGGAGAACCGGCCGTCCGTGATCAGCGCGCACTTCTTGCCGAGGCCCGAGCCCTTGAGGAACGCCGTGGGGTGCAGCATCTCCTGCATGCCGGGGCCGCCGGACGGGCCCTCGTAGCGCACGACCAGGACCTCGCCGGCCTGGATCTCCTTCTTCAGGATCACCGAGACGGCTTCCTCCTGGGACTCGACGACGCGCGCCGGGCCCTCGAAGTGCCACAGCTCCTCGTCGATGCCCGCGGCCTTGATGATCGCGCCGCGCTCGGCCAGGTTGCCGCGCAGCACGGCGAGGCCGCCGTCCCGCGTGTAGGCGTGCTCGAAGTCGCGGATGCAGCCGTTCGCGGCGTCGGTGTCCAAAGAGGACCAGCGGTTCGACGTCGAGAACGCCTGCGTCGTGCGCACACCGCCGGGAGCGGCGTGGAAGAGCTCGACCGCCTCGGGCGACGGGTTCTCGGCGCGGATGTCCCACTTGCCGAGCCACTCCGCGAGCGTCGGCGTGTGCACCGACGTCACGTCGTCGTTGAGCAGCCCGGCGCGGTACAACTCGCCCAGCAGAGCGGGGATTCCACCCGCCCGGTGCACGTCCTCCATGTGGTAGTCGCTGTTCGGCGACACCTTGGACAGGCACGGCACGCGGCGGGACAGGTCGTCGATGTCCTGCAGCGTGAAGTCGATCTCGCCCTCCTGCGCGGCGGCGAGGATGTGCAGCACGGTGTTCGTCGAGCCGCCCATGGCCATGTCGAGCGCCATCGCGTTCTCGAACGCCTTGCGGTTCGCGATCGACCGCGGCAGCGCGGACTCGTCGTCCTCGCCGTACCAGCGCTTGCACAGCTCCACGACCACGCGGCCGGCCTCGGAGAACAGCTCGCGGCGCGCGGCGTGCGTGGCGAGCGTCGAGCCGTTGCCCGGCAGCGAGAGGCCGAGGGCCTCGGTGAGGCAGTTCATCGAGTTCGCGGTGAACATGCCGGAGCACGAGCCGCACGTCGGGCACGCGGAGCGCTCGACCTCGGAGAGCCCGTCCTCGCTCACGGCGGGGGAGGCGGACGCGGAGATCGCGGTGATCAGGTCGGTCGGTGCGACGGCGACGCCCTCGACGACGACGGCCTTGCCGGCCTCCATCGGGCCGCCGGACACGAACACGACGGGGATGTTGAGCCGCATCGCCGCGTTGAGCATGCCAGGGGTGATCTTGTCGCAGTTCGAGATGCAGACGATCGCATCGGCCTGGTGCGCGTTCACCATGTACTCGACGGAGTCGGCGATGATCTCGCGGCTGGGCAGCGAGTAGAGCATCCCGCTGTGGCCCATGGCGATGCCGTCGTCGACCGCGATGGTGTGGAACTCGCGCGGCACGCCACCCGCTTCTCGCACGGCCTCGGCCACGATGTCGCCGAGATCGCGCAGGTGCACGTGGCCGGGCACGAACTGCGTGTAGGAGTTGGCGATCGCGATGATGGGCTTGCCGAAGTCGCTGTCCGTCATGCCGGTGGCGCGCCAGAGGGCGCGGGCTCCGGCGGCGTTGCGACCGTGCGTGGTGGTGCGAGAGCGGAGCTGAGGCACTGCTCCTCCAGGTTCAGTTCAAGAAAAAGTGCGCGCGGGACGGCCGGGTGAGGCGTCACCAAGTCTGGGAGCGGTGCCTCAAAGGCTACTCGTGCGCAGACTCGCCGAGACCAGCAGACAGGCCAGTGCGAGCGTGATCACGTGCACGGCGGTGCACCACAGGCAGATCTTGCCGATGATGAGGAACTCGGCCGCGACCAGGTAGACGACCATCAGCACGCCGACGCCGACCGCCGCGAGCCGCACCCACTTCAGGGGTTCGACCCGCCACGCGAACGGGAGGCAGATCACCGTCAGGAAGGCGAAGAAGGCCAGTCCGAGGAACGCGACGGGGACGCCGAACAGCGCGGACTGCTCGCTCGTGGTCACGGTCCCGCAGTCGACCACGGCGTCCGCCGAGCACAGCAGTGCGCTCGCGTCGAAGTGCGCGTACGTCAGATAAGCCGAGGTCAGCAGGCCTGCGATGGACAGCAGCAGGCTCAGCTGCGGAACCCGTTCGATCACTTCTCGGACTGTACGGACTTCCCGGGGGCTTCCTCGACAGCGTCCGCGCTGCTTTCGCCGTTCACGTCCCCGGTGACCTCGTCAGTCACCTCTTCGGGTTCTTCTTCCACGACCGTCGGGTCGGGAACGCGGCCACCGCTCACCACGGACAGCGCCGGCAGGTGCATGAACCGGACCGCGGGCAGCACGACCTCGGAGGCGTCCTCCCTGACCGCCCGCAGCCAGCCCTTCTGGACCAGGCGGATGGACCTCACCTCGGACCACTCGAGCGTCGTCGTGCGGAACACGCCGCGCGCGACGATCCGCTCCTCCGTGACCGTCGTGCGGTTGCGCAGCACCCAGTAGGCGTAGGCGAGCGGGAGGACGTAGAGCACTTGCAGCCCGGGAGCGATCCACGCCACAGGGGTGACGCAGATGGCGATCAGACCCGCCGCGAGCAGGGCCGTTGCCGGGATGCGAAAGACCAGCTTCTTCACCCGGACGATTGTTCCACGTCCACGATCCGGGAATTCCGTCCCGCAGAGTTGACGCCCTCTTGCCAAAGGCGATAACGTCCCGGCCATGCAGCGCACGCTCGTTCTCGTACTTCTCAGGCGCGTCGACGCCTGAGCCGAACAGCCTGCGTCGACGCGCGACCCTCGCACGACCCGTCTCCGGGTTGTCGAGGGTTTTTTCGTGTCCGGACCCCGATACCCACGAGGCAATGATGACCAGCGCACCATCGCGACAGGCTTCCGAGCCCACGTCGCCACGTCCAGGTCCGCGGCCCAAACCGGCCCCGCCGACGGGCGCACCGATTCGTGTAACCGGTGCTCAGTCGCTCGTCCGCTCGCTCGAAGCGGTCGGCTGCGAAGTGGTCTTCGGCATTCCCGGCGGGACGATCCTCCCCGCGTACGACCCGCTGCTCGACTCCACGAAGGTCCGGCACATCCTCGTCCGCCACGAGCAGGGCGCCGGCCACGCGGCGACCGGGTACGCGCAGGCCACCGGCAGGGTCGGGGTCTGCATGGCGACCTCCGGACCGGGTGCGACGAACCTCGTCACCCCGCTCGCGGACGCGAACATGGACTCCGTGCCCGTCGTCGCGATCACCGGCCAGCAGTCGCGGCCGCTGATCGGCACGGACGCCTTCCAGGAGGCGGACATCTGCGGCATCACCATGCCGATCACCAAGCACAACGTCCTCGTGACCGACGCCGCGGAGATCCCGCGGGCGATCGCGGAGGCGTTCCACATCGCGGCGACCGGCCGACCCGGCCCCGTCCTCGTCGACATCCCGAAGGACGTGCTGCAGGAGCAGACCAGCTTCACGTGGCCGCCCGACATGCGCCTGCCCGGGTACCGGCCGACGACCCGGCCGCACGGCAAGCAGGTCCGCGAGGCCGCCAAGCTGATCGTGGCCGCCCGCAAGCCCGTCCTGTACGTCGGCGGCGGCGTGATCAAGGCCGACGCCCACGCCGAGCTGCTGCGCCTGGCCGAGGACACCGGCATCCCGGTCGTCACGACGCTGATGGCGCGCGGCGCGTTCCCCGACTCGCACGACCAGCACCTGGGCATGCCCGGCATGCACGGCACCGTCGCGGCCGTCGCGGCGATGCAGAAGGCGGACCTGCTGATCGCGCTGGGCGCCCGCTTCGACGATCGCGTCACCGGCCAGCTGGCGTCGTTCGCGCCGGACGCGCAGGTCGTCCACGCCGACATCGACCCGGCCGAGATCTCCAAGAACCGCCGCGCGGACGTCCCGATCGTGGGCGACTGCAAGGAGATCATCACCGAGCTGATCGACGCGGTCCGCACCGAGCGCGAGACGGCCAAGGCCGTCGACCTCACGCCGTGGTGGGACACGCTGAAGTCGCTGCGCGAGACGTTCCCGCTGGGCTATGACTGGCCCGAGGACGGCACGCTCTCGCCGCAGTACGTCATCGAGCGGATCGGCGCGCTGTCGCCGTCCGACACGATCTACACGGCGGGCGTCGGCCAGCACCAGATGTGGGCCGCGCAGTTCGTGAAGTACGAGCACCCCCGCACGTGGATCAACTCCGGCGGCCTCGGCACGATGGGCTTCGCCGTCCCCGCCGCCATGGGCATCAAGGCCGGTGAGCCGGACCGCACGGTCTGGGCCATCGACGGCGACGGCTGCTTCCAGATGACCAACCAGGAGCTCGCCACCTGCGCCATCGAGGGCCTGCCGGTGAAGATCGCCGTGATCAACAACGGCAACCTCGGCATGGTCCGCCAGTGGCAGACGCTGTTCTACGGCGAGCGGTACTCCAACACGGATCTGGGGACGCACAAGCACCGCATCCCAGACTTCAAGCTCCTGGCGGAAGCCCTCGGCTGCGCCGGCCTGCGGGCGGAGTCGCGCGAGGAGGTGGACGAGGTGATCGCCAAGGCGCTGGAGATCAACGACCGCCCCGTCGTGATCGACTTCGTCGTCGGCAAGGACGCGCAGGTGTGGCCCATGGTCGCGGCCGGCACCGGCAACTCCGAGATCATGGCCGCCCGCGGCATCCGCCCCCTGTTCGACGAGGACATCTGATGCCGAACAGCGCTTGCCCGGCCAGGGCAACCGAGGATCGCAACGACGAGGACATCGCATGACCAGGCACACGCTCAGCGTTTTGGTCGAGGACAAGCCCGGTGTGCTCGCACGCGTCGCCGGCCTGTTCTCCCGCCGCGGCTTCAACATCGAGTCGCTCGCGGTCGGCCGCACGGAGTACCCCGACATCTCGCGCATGACGATCGTGGTGTCGGTCGACGAGCTGCCCCTGGAGCAGGTCACCAAGCAGCTCAACAAGCTCATCAACGTCATCAAGATCGTCGAGCTGGAGCCCACCGCTTCCGTTCAGCGGCAACTGGTGTTGATTAAGGTTCGTGCGGACGCGACGGTGCGGTCGCAGGTCCTCGAAACCGTTCAGCTCTTCCGCGCGAAGGTCGTCGACGTCTCGCCCGAGGCCGTCACGATCGAGGCAACGGGCACCTCCGAGAAGCTCGACGCGCTCCTGCGCATGCTGGAGCCCTACGGGCTCCGGGAGATCGTCCAGTCCGGCATGGTCGCCATCGGCCGTGGCGCTCGTTCCATCACCGCCACCGCGGTCCGCTAGAAACCCAGAGAGAAGGAAACACTGTGAGCGTCGAGATCTTCTACGACGACGATGCCGACCTGAGCATCATCCAGGACCGCAAGGTGGCCGTGATCGGCTACGGCAGCCAGGGCCACGCCCACGCGCTGTCCCTGCGCGACTCGGGCGTCGAGGTCCGCATCGGTCTGCAGGAGGGCTCCAAGTCCCGCGCCAAGGCCGAGGAAGAGGGCCTGGAGGTCGGCACGCCGTCCGAGGTCTCCGCCTGGGCCGACGTGATCATGATCCTGGCGCCCGACACCGCGCAGCGCCACATCTACGCGAACGAGATCGCCGCGAACCTCAAGGAGGGCGACGCGCTCTTCTTCGGCCACGGCTTCAACATCCGCTACGGCCTCATCACCGCGCCGTCCGGCGTCGACGTCGCCATGGTCGCCCCGAAGGGCCCGGGCCACCTGGTCCGCCGCCAGTTCGTCGACGGCAAGGGCGTCCCCGCGCTCATCGCCGTCGAGCAGGACGCCTCGGGCAACGCGCAGGCCCTCGCCCTGTCCTACGCGAAGGGCATCGGCGGCACCCGCGCCGGCGTCATCAAGACGACGTTCAAGGAAGAGACCGAGACGGACCTCTTCGGCGAGCAGGCCGTCCTCTGCGGTGGCGCCTCCGCGCTCGTCCAGGCGGGCTTCGAGGTCCTCACCGAGGCGGGCTACGCCCCCGAGGTCGCGTACTTCGAGTGCCTGCACGAGCTCAAGCTGATCGTCGACCTCATGTACGAGGGCGGCATCGCCCGCATGCGCTACTCGATCTCCGACACCGCGGAGTTCGGCGACCTGACCCGCGGCCCGCGCGTCATCACTCCTGCCGTGAAGGAGGAGATGAAGAAGATCCTGGGCGAGATCCAGGACGGCACCTTCGCGAACGAGTGGGTGGCCGAGGACGACAACGGCCGCGCGAACTACAAGAAGCTGCAGCAGGAGGGCGAGAACCACCCGATCGAGGCAACGGGCAAGAAGCTCCGCGACATGATGTCGTGGGTCGACCGCCCGATCACCGAGACCGCCTGAGTTCTCGACCAGGTCTTTTCCCCAGGGAGGCCCGTGGAGCGCGTGTGACGCTCCGCGGGCCTTTCCGCTTTTCGGCTGGTCCCATCCGCTAGCTTCTTCGGCATGACCGACAGCGCGCCGATCTACGACGACAAGGCCCACGTGCGCGGCAAGCTGGACCTGCGCAACGCGCAGTGGAAGCGGCCGCCGGAGCCCGAACCGGAAGACGGCCACGTCGAGATCGCCTTCATCGAGCACACCGACGGCGCCACGTACGTCGCCATGCGCAACTCCAAGCAGCTCGAACCCGTGCTCACCTTCACGATGGCCGAGTGGGACGCCTTCGTGCTGGGCGCGAAGGACGGCGAGTTCGACGAGCCCTGGTAGCCCGCCGCCAGGTCCAACCCGCGCGAGGTGCCAGCCGCACCCGCCCGCGCACTCAACCGCACCCGCCAATGCAAGGTGACCACGCACCCAGGCCTGGCGCGCGGTGCCAGCCGGACAGCCGCAGTCGCAACTCAGCCACGCACGCAGCCTGGCGTGGCGATGCGCAGCGAGCCGGATGAACTATGCGCCGCCGAGCAGCGGTCGGCACCGGCGAAGGCGATTGGGGCTTTACCTCGAGGGGGCGGGATGCTCCCCTCGCAGGGCACGGCCGGGGCTCTTTTCGCCCCGGCTTTTCCGGCCGTCCAAGCGTCCCGCCAGAGGCTCGAGGTCAAGCCCCAATCGCCACCCGGCGCTTCGTCCCGACCCGCGCGAACACCCTCGCAACGCAACCCGACCAACAAAACGCG
>NZ_JAJCXE010000057.1:39387-92460 GCF_021056325.1 Lentzea sp. CC55
GGGCGTCACCCTCACAGGTGAACCCCACGTAGACCCCCACCCACTCCCATACTCCAAGACGCCGACAGTGACCTGAGCCACCCGCTGGAAGGCGCGAGCGAGCCCGGTGTCTATGCTCGTTAACAGTCCGGACACATTGCGGTGCCCGGTCGGCGCGGGCCAGCCGCCCCCGACCACGCCCGCGCCCCACGATCCGACCCTTCCTGGGAGCGATGTCCGTGAGCAACACGAGCCGACCCGTTGTCCTCATCGCCGAGAAGCTCGCGCCGTCCGTGCTCGACGCTCTCGGCGACGGCGTCGAAGTGCGCCACGTAGACGGCACCGACCGCCCGGCCCTCCTCAAGGCCGTCGCGGATGCCGACGCCCTGCTGGTCCGCTCCGCCACCCAGGTCAACGCCGAGGTCTTCGCGGCCACCCGCAAGCTCAAGGTCGTTGCCCGTGCCGGTGTCGGTCTCGACAACGTCGAGGTCCCGGCGGCCACGCAGAACGGCGTGATGGTCGTCAACGCGCCGACGTCGAACATCGTCAGCGCCGCCGAGCACGCCGTCGCGCTCCTGCTCAGCGTCGCGCGCCAGATCCCGGCCGCGCACGAGACGCTGCAGAACCACGAGTGGAAGCGCTCCAAGTTCAACGGCGTCGAGATCAACGGCAAGACGGTCGGCGTGGTCGGCCTCGGCAAGATCGGCCAGCTGTTCGCGCAGCGCATCGCCGCGTTCGGCGTCGAGCTCATCGCCTACGACCCGTACGTCTCGGCCGCGCGCGCCGCCCAGCTCGGCATCGAGCTCGTGAGCCTCGAGGAGCTGCTGGAGCGCGCCGACGCGATCAGCATCCACCTGCCGAAGACGCCGGAGACCAAGGGTCTCATCGGCGCCGAGCAGCTGGCCAAGGCCAAGCGCGGCGTCATCATCGTCAACGCCGCCCGCGGTGGCCTCATCGACGAGGAGGCCCTCGCCGAGGCGGTCAAGGAGGGCCAGGTCGGCGGCGCCGGCATCGACGTGTTCTCCACCGAGCCCACGACCGAGAGCCCGCTGTTCAACGTGCCGGGCATCGTCGTCACGCCGCACCTCGGCGCGTCCACGGCCGAGGCGCAGGACCGCGCGGGCACCGACGTCGCGAAGAGCGTCATCCTCGCGCTGGCCGGCGAGTTCGTGCCGGACGCCGTGAACGTCCAGGGCGGCGCTGTCGGCGAGGAGGTCCGCCCGTACCTGCCGCTGGTGCAGAAGCTCGGCACCGTCCTCAGTGCACTCTCGCCCAAGGCCCCGACCAGCGTCACCGTCGAGGTCCGCGGCGAACTGTCCAATGAGGACGTCGAGATCCTGCCGCTCGCCGCTCTGCGCGGTGTGTTCTCCAAGGTCGTCGAGTCGCAGGTGACGTTCGTGAACGCGCCGAGCCTCGCCGCGGACCTCGGCGTGACGGTCGAGCTCACCAAGGAGACCGAGAGCCCGAACCACCGCAGCCTCGTCACGGTCAGGGCCGTGCAGGCGGACGGCACGACGAACAGCGTGTCCGGCACCATCAGCGGCATCGCGCAGGTCGAGAAGCTGGTGAACATCAACGGCCGCAACTTCGACCTCAGGGCCGAAGGCACCGTGCTGCTGCTGGAGTACCCGGACCGCCCGGGCGTCATGGGCACGGTCGGCACGCTGCTCGGCGAGGCCGGCGTGAACATCGAGGCCGCGCAGATCAGCCAGACCGGCAGCGACGCCGTCATGGTGCTGCGCGTCGACCGCCCGGTCGACACGCAGGTCCTCGACCCGATCGGTGCCGCCGTCGGTGCGCGCACGGTCCGCTCTGTCGACTTCGGATAGTCACGACATACGGGAAGGGGACGGTCAAAGTCCCCTTCCCGTGTCTATCGCTGTTCACAACGAACGCGTAACAGGCAACTATCCGTAGACCATATTCATACTTTCGGGGCAATCGCAGAGACACGCTCAGCGATTAGCGTCCCCACGAGGTTGACCCGGTGCCGTAGAGGGCGCGGCGCCGTTCGGGTCGAAGGCACACACCTCGGTTGGGGCAACGTTGTGAAAAGACGATCGAGTCTGGTGGTGTTCTCTGCCATCACCACACTGCTGATCGCACCCGCCACGGCACAGGCTCAGGGCGAACCGCTCGCGCAGCCGGTCAAGGGTGCACAGGGGCTGGACGCGAAAGCGTTGCACCTCAAGGTCTCTCCCAGGCTGAACTCGTCCGGCGCGGTGACCGCGTTCGTCGCGCTCGACCGCAAGCCGGCCGTCGACGCGTTCGACGAGAAGAAGAGCCAGGGCAAGGAGGCCGCCAAGCAGGCGGCCAAGCAGGCGAAGAACGACGTGTCCGCCACCGCGGACCAGGTCGTCGGCCAGCTCAGGAGCGCGGACGCCGGGACCAGGGAGCTGTACCGCACCTCCAACGGCGTCCCCGGCGTCGTCGTGAAGGCGGACGCGGCGAAGGTCCGCGAGCTCGCGCAGCGCCCGGACGTCCTCGCGGTCTACCCGGTCGTGCCGAAGAAGCGCCAGAACTCGAACGCCGTCCAGCTCACCAGGACGCTCAACGTCTGGCAGCAGTACGGCAAGCTCGGCGACGACGTCCGGGTCGGCATCATCGACACCGGCGTCGACCACACCCACGCGAACTTCGGCGGCCCCGGCACGGTGGACGCGTTCCGCGCCGTCGACCCGCGCGTGAAGGACCCGAACTTCCCGACCGCGAAGGTCGTCGGCGGTTACGACTTCGTGGGCGAGGAGTACGACGGCGCCAGCGAGGACCCGGCGATCAACACGCCGAAGCCCGACCCGAACCCGATCGACTGCAACGGCCACGGCTCGCACGTCGCGGGCACCGCGGCCGGCTTCGGCGAGAACGCCGACGGCAGCACGTTCTCCGGTGACTACACCAAGCTCGACGCCGAGAAGCTCAACGCGATGAAGATCGGCCCCGGCACCGCGCCGAAGGCCCTGATCTACGCGCTCAAGGTCTTCGGCTGCGACGGCTCGACCAACGTCACCTCGCAGGCGCTGGACTGGTCGCTCGACCCCGACGGTGACGGCGACTTCTCCGACCACCTCGACGTGGTCAACCTGTCGCTCGGCTCCGACTACGGCGCCCCGGACGACCCCGACAGCCTCTTCGTGAAGAAGCTGTACAAGGTCGGCGTCATGCCGGTCTTCTCCGCGGGCAACGGCGGCGACCTCTACGACATCGGCGGCTCGCCGGGCAACACGCCCGAGGCGCTGACGGTGGCGTCCGTGCGCGACTCGTACGTGCTGCGCGACGGCGCCGAGGTGCAGGGCCAGGGCCTCAAGCCCGGTCAGTACAGCCAGAACTTCGCCGGCTACCTCGGCTACGACAAGACGCTGCCGGTCGTGAAGCTGACGCAGGCGGGCAACCTCGACGGCTGCCAGCCGATCACCGACGCCGTCGCCGGCAGGTTCGTCTGGCTGGAGTGGGACGACAACGACGCCACGCGCCGCTGCGGTTCGGGCGCCCGTGCCAACAACGTGCAGGCCGCCGGTGGCCAGGGCGTGCTGCTGTCCTCCACCCTGGAGAACTTCGCCGCGGGCATCGCGGGCAACGCGGCCATCCCGATGTTCCAGTTCACCGGTTCGGCCACCGCGGCGGTCCGCCCGGCGCTGGACGCGGGCACGCTGACCGTCCGCCTCGCGGGCGAGCTGCGCACGTCGACCCCGACGTACGACCAGTCCATTTCGGACACCCCCAGCGCGTTCACCAGCCGCGGCACCCGCAGCGGTTCGATCAAGCCGGACGTCGCGGCGCCCGGTGACACGATCTCGTCGGCCGCCGTCGGTTCCGGTGACGACCGATCGGTGATCTCCGGCACGTCGATGGCGTCCCCGCACGTCGCCGGCATCGCCGCCCTGGTCCGCCAGGCGCACCCGGACTGGACGCTCGAGGAGGTCAAGGCCTCGATCATGAACACCGCCGGTGCGGACGTGAAGGAGGACGGCAAGACCTTCGCGCCCAACCGGGTCGGCACGGGCCGCGTGGACGGCAAGTCCGCGATCGACAACCAGGTCCTCGCGTACGTGGAGGAGGACAACGGCTACGTCAGCGCGAACTTCGGCGTCGTCGAGGTCTCCGAGCCGGTGCGGAAGACCAAGACCATCAAGATCGTCAACAAGTCGACGAAGGCCGTCGAGTACGAGGTCGGCTACACCGCGGCCACGACGATCCCCGGCGTGAGCTACGTGCTCTCGCAGGACAGGGTGAAGCTGAGCCCGCGCGGCGTCGCCCGCGTCAAGGTGACGCTGAAGATCGACGACCCGAAGGCGCTGCGCAAGACCGTCGACCCGACGGTCGCCCCGACGCAGCTCGACGTGCCGCGCCAGTTCCTCGCGGACGCCTCCGGTCGCGTGACCTTCACGCCGACCGCCGGTGCCGCGGTGCCGCTGCGCCTTTCCGTCTACTCGGCGCCCAAGCCCGTCGCGGACATCTCCACGGCCGGCAGCCTCCGCTTCCGGGGCAAGGACACGCAGGCGGTGCTCAACCTGACCGGCCGCGGCGTCGACCAGGGCACGGGCTCGCAGGCGTACCGCTCGCTCGTCAGCGTGCTCGAGCTGCAGGCCCAGTCGCCGAAGCTGCGCGACTGCCGCCGCAACGTCACCGAGAACTGCGCGCTCAACGAGACCGCCAAGGGCGGCGACCTCCGCTACGTCGGCGCGGCCTCCACGGCCCCGCTCGCCAAGGCGCAGGGCAAGCCCGAGGAGTCGCTGCTCGCGTTCGGTGTCGCGACGTGGGGCAACTGGTACAACCTCGGCATCAACACGGTCCCGTTCGTCGACATCGACACCAACGGTGACGGCACGGCGGACTTCGAGGTCTACGCGAGCCGCCTGACCGACACCGACCTCCTGGTCGCGACCACCGTCGACCTGAAGACGGGCGAGACGGTCGACATCCAGGGCGTCAACGGCCTGTTCGGCGACGTGGACGCGAACGTGTCCGACACCAACGTCGTGGTCCTGCCGGTGCTGCTGTCGGCACTGGGCATCGACGCGACGAAGGACACCTCGCGCCTCACGTACACCGTCGGCACCGCGGGCTACTACCCGGCGCCGGGCAACGCGAACAAGCTGATCGACGTCATCGACCGCCCGCTGTCCTTCGACCCGCTCAAGCCGGGTCTGTGGGCGCAGGGCGGCGGCGACGCGGCGCTGGCACACGTCGCCAAGCCGGGCACCGCTCTCGTGGTGAACAAGGACGACGCGGCTCTCAAGGCCGACAAGTCCGAGGGCCTGCTGGTCCTGCACCACCACAACGCCAACGGCGACCGCGCGTCGGTCGTCACGGTGAGGCCGAGCGGCCGGGGCGGCGCCTACTAGGCACCGCGGGCCACGGCCAGATCGGATGTTTCACGAGAGGCCCGGTTCTCCTCGGAGAGCCGGGCCTCTCGGTCTGTCACAGGGTGGAACTGCCGGTTGTCACCCCTTGACGCGACCCCCTTCCTGCGGTCGAGTGACACTCGAAAGCGGGCAATGGGCCGTGTGAGTGTCCCGCAGTACGGGAGATAACACCCCGAAGGGGTGTCCGGCATGCGGCGAGCGGCCGCGGTGGCGGTAGCCTTTCGCAGAGGAAAGTAGTCCCACCAATTGGGGACTGACACCTGGGAGGTGTGTGGATGCGGCTCGCAGTGATCCCAGGAGACGGGATCGGGCCCGAGGTCATCGCTGAGGCCCTGAAGGTCCTCGGTGAGGTCGTTCCGGCGGCCGAGATCACTCGTTACGACCTCGGCGCGGCGCGCTGGCACGCCACGGGAGAGTTGTTGCCCGAGTCGGTGCTCGGTGAGCTCCGCCAGCACGACGCGATCCTGCTCGGCGCGGTGGGCGACCCGTCGGTGCCGAGCGGAATCCTGGAGCGCGGTCTGCTGCTGCGGCTGCGCTTCGAGCTCGACCACCACGTGAACCTCCGCCCGGCTCGTCTCTACCCCGGTGTCCGCAGCCCGCTCGCGGACCCGCCGGAGATCGACATGGTGGTGGTGCGCGAGGGCACCGAGGGCCCGTACGCGGGCAACGGCGGCCTGCTCCGCAAGGACACGCCGCACGAGATCGCCACCGAGGTCTCGCTGAACACCTCGTTCGGCGTCGAGCGCGTGGTCAGGGACGCCTTCGCGCGTGCCTCGAACCGCCAGCGCCGGCACCTGACGCTGGTGCACAAGACGAACGTCCTCACGCACGCCGGCTCGCTGTGGTCGCGCGTCGTCGAGGAGGTCTCGCTGCAGCACCCGGACGTCACCGTGGCCTACCAGCACGTGGACGCGGCGACCATCCACATGGTCACCGACCCGGGCCGCTACGACGTGATCGTGACGGACAACCTGTTCGGCGACATCCTGACCGACCTCGCCGCCGCCGTCACGGGCGGAATCGGCCTGGCCGCGTCGGGCAACATGGACGTGACCCGTCGCAACCCCTCGATGTTCGAGCCGGTGCACGGTTCCGCGCCGGACATCGCGGGCCAGGGCATCGCCGACCCGACCGCCGCCGTGCTGTCGGTCGCGCTGCTGCTCGACCACCTCGGCGAGCACGAGTCGGCCCGCCGGATCGAGGCCTCCGTGGCGTTCGACCTGGCGACCCGCGACCACCAGTCGCCGGGCGCGACCTACGCGATCGGTGACAGGCTCGCGGCTCTCGTGTCGTCGAACGTGCGCACGGGCTGAGTTCCTCCGCCAGACGTCGTGAAGCCCCGGCCGGGATCTCCCCGGCCGGGGCTTCGGCGTTTCCCCGCACCCGTCAGAGCGAGCCGTTGGCCTCCCGCCACGCGCGCTCCTTCCGGATCCACTCGTTGTCCTGGGGGAACTCGTCGATCGTCGGCACCCTGCGGATCTCGGTCTTGAACCCGGGCCCTGTCATCGGGGCGCGCTTGGCCCACTCGACCGCCTCCTCCCGTGACGAGACGTTGAGGAGGTAGAAGCCGTTGAACAGTTCCTTGGTCTCGCCGTACGGCCCGTCGGTGACGATCGGGGGCTCGGAGGAGAAGTCGACGACGACGCCCTCGGACGCGTCGGCGAGACCCTCGGCGGCGAGCAGGACACCGGCGCGGATCAGTTCCTCGTTGTACTCGCCGACCTCCCGCAGCACCTCGTCGAAGTCGAGCTCGCCCAGGTTCGCGTAACCCTCGTCGGTGGCCCGCATGATCAGCATGTACTTCACGGTGGATCTCCCCGCTCGTGTCCCTGTTCGCCTGCACCCGGAGGTCGAACGGGCCCCCGCCGGATCGACATCACACCGCGAGATTTTCGCGGTTCCTGTTTGCGCAGGTAGGGTCACCGGAGTCGTGCGTGGGGGAAGACCGGTCGAAATCCGGCGCTGACCCGCAACGGTAGGTCCCCGGATGGCCGGGGACGAGCCCGAACACCCGTGCACGGTCGACCGGGAACCAACTCCTGCCGTGGACTGCGGGAAGGGCATCAGTGATCTCCAAGATCAGCGCGCTCGTCGGCGTGCTCGTCGTCAGCGTCGTCGCGGGCGTGGCGCTCGGACCCGTGTCCGTGCCGTTCGGCGTGACGCTCGACCTGCTGCGGGCGGCGCTGACCGGCGGCACGGTCCCCGCGGACCTCGCCGGGCAGTACCACATCGTCTGGGACATCAGGCTGCCGCGCGTCCTGCTCGCCGCCGTCGTCGGGGCGGGGCTCAGCGCGGTCGGCGTCGCGATCCAGGCGATGGTCCGCAACGCCCTGGCCGACCCGTACGTCCTCGGCATCTCCTCGGGCGCGAGCGTGGGCGCGACGGCCGTGGCGACGCTCGGCGTGCTGTCCGGTCTCGGCATCTACGCGTTGTCGGTCGGGGCGTTCCTGACCGGGCTCGGCGCCACCGCCCTCGTCTACATCACCGCGCGCACCAGCCGGGGGCTCACCCCGCTGCGGCTCGTGCTGACCGGGACCGCGCTCGCGTACGGGTTCTCCGCCGTGGCGATGCTGCTGGTGTTCCAGGCGCCGCACGGCGAGGCGGCGCGCGCGGCCATGTTCTGGCTGCTCGGCAGCCTCGGCGGCGCCAACTGGCAGTCGCTGCCGGTCGCCACGGCCGTGACGCTGGCCGGCATCGTCTACCTGGCGGCGAAGGCGCGTCCGCTCAACGCGATGGCGATGGGGGACGAGACCGCGACCACGCTCGGGCTGCGGGTGACGCGGTTCCGCACGCACCTGTTCGTCGTCACCGCGGCGATGACGGGGGTGCTGGTGGCGGTCAGCGGCGCCGTCGGGTTCGTCGGCCTGATGCTGCCGCACCTCACGCGCATGGTCGTCGGCGCGGACCACCGCAAGGTGCTGGCGCTGGCACCGCTCGCCGGGGCCTCGTTCCTCGTGTGGGTGGACGTGGCCGCGCGCATGCTCGCGGCGCCGGAAGAACTGCCCCTCGGCGTCATCACGGCCGCGCTCGGGGTGCCGTGCTTCATCTTCCTGATGCGGCGCCGGTCCTACGTCTTCGGAGGCCGCTGATGCGCGTCGAGCTGCGCGACGTCACCGTCCGGAACATCATCTCCGGCATCACCCTGGACGCCCGCGACGAGGTCGTCGGCATCGTCGGCCCGAACGGCAGCGGCAAGTCGACGACGCTGCGCTGCGTCTACCGCGCCCTGGAACCGGACGCCGGCGTGGTGCTGCTCGACGGCGCGGACGTCCACAAGCGACACGACGTCGCCCGCTCGCTGTCCGCCCTGACGCAGGAGTCGCAGGTCGAGTTCGACTTCACGGTCACCGAGGTCGTGGAGATGGGCAGGCTGCCGCACGACCGCGACCCCGCCCGGGACGCGCGCGTGGTGGCGCGGGCACTGGACGCGGCGGACGTCGCGCACCTGGCGGCGCGCAGCTTCCTCAGCCTCTCCGGCGGCGAACGCCAGCGCGTGCTCATCGCCCGCGCCATCGCCCAGGAACCGCGCGTGCTCGTGCTGGACGAGCCGACCAACCACCTCGACATCCGGCACCAGCTCGACGTGCTGGCGCTGACCCGCGGCCTGGGCGTGACGGTGCTGACCGTGCTGCACGACCTGAACCTCGCCGCGTCCTACTGCGACCGCCTGTACGTCCTCGACGAGGGCCGCGTCGTCGCCTCCGGCACACCCCGCGAGGTGCTGGTGCCGGAGCTCGTCGCCAAGGTCTTCCACGTCACCGCACACGTGGTCACCCATCCCACAACGGGAGTTCCACAGCTCCTGTTCGACCAGGAGGTCACCCCTTGAGGACCGTTCTCTGCGCCGCCCTGCTCCTGCTCTCCGGCTGCGGCGCCACGGTGGCCCAGGAGCCCTCGGACTCCGCGCCGGTGACCGTCACGAACTGCGGTCAGCAGGTCACCTTCGACCGCGTTCCGTCCAAAGTGGTCACGAACGACACCGGCATCACCGAGATGATGTTCGCGCTGGGCCTCGGGGACCGCATGGCGGGCTACGTCGTCAACGGCATCGACACCGTCGACATCCGCACCTCGCCGTGGAAGGCGGACTTCGAGAGCGGGAAACACCTGTCCGACAAGATCTCCAAGGAGGTCGTCCAGGGCGCGAACGCCGACTTCGTCTTCGCCGGCTGGAACTACGGCTTCAGCGAGAGCACCGGCTTCACCCCGGACTCCTTGAAGGAGCTCGGCATCGCGACCTACCAGCTCACCGAGGCGTGCCGCAACGGCGTGGGCAAGCAGCGCGGCATCATGCCCGCCCTCGACGCGCTGTACACGGACCTGCGCAACCTCGGGAAGATCTTCCGCGTCGAGGACGAGGCCGAGGAGCTGGTCAAGGGCTACCAGGAGCAGATCGCCCGCGCCGGCCGGCTGATGGAGGGCAAGCCCCGGCCGAAGGTGTTCCTGTACGACAGCGGGCAGGACCAGCCGTTCACGTCCGGGAGGAACGCGGCGCCGCAGGACGTGATCTCGAAGGCCGGCGGGGAGAACGTCTTCGGCGATCTCAACGACAGCTGGACCACCGTGAACTGGGAGGCCGTGGTGCAGCGCAACCCCGACGTGGTGCTGATCGTGGACTACGCCGACGGGGAGGCCAACACGCCAGAGCAGAAGCAGGCGTTCCTGGAGGGCTTCGCCCCGCTGGCCAACTCGCCCGCGGTGAAGGGCAAGCGGTTCTTCTCACTGCCCTATGCGGCGTTGGTGGAGTCGCCGCGGAACCCGGCCTCTGTCGAGGCGTTCGCGAAGTTCCTCGCCGGGGTCTGATCCCGGGCCGGCTCGCGCGCCCCCGATCCGTTCCGGGCGCACCCGGGCTGCTGTCACACGCGCGACCCCGTGACCAGATAGTGGGAGATTTCCTCCCGTCACTTGGTACCCCGCGCCGGGCTGTGGCAGCATCCCGGACATGGCTCAGCACCTCGCCATCATTATCGACGAGCGCGTCGGGTAGTGCCGCCCCTGGCACCCGACGCGCAGACCTCTCGCATCCCGCGGGGGGTCTTTTTGTTTGCCCGGATGAGGAGATGACCCCCGATGGCCGGCCCGAACGACGACTTCCACGTCTACGACACGACGTTGCGCGATGGCGCACAACGTGAGGGCATTTCGTACTCCGTCACGGACAAGCTCGCTGTGGCGAGGTTGCTGGACGGGCTCGGCGTCGGGTTCATCGAGGGCGGCTGGCCCGGCGCGCTGCCGAAGGACACGGAGTTCTTCGCCCGCGCGGCGGGTGGGGACCTGGAGCTCAAGCACGCAAAGCTGGTGGCGTTCGGGGCCACGCGCAAGGCCGGGCTCAAGGTCGGGGAAGACCCGCAGGTGAAGGCCCTCCTCGACTCCCAGGCGCCGGTGGTCACGCTGGTGGCCAAGTCGGATCTGCGGCACATCGAGCGGGCGTTGCGGACGGACACCGGTGAGAACCTGAAGATGGTGCGCGACACCGTCCGGTTCCTGAAGGACCACGGCAGGCGCGTCTTCCTCGACGCCGAGCACTTCTTCGACGGGTACGCGTTCTCGCCGGACACCAGCCTGCGCGTGCTGGAGTCCGCTGTGGAGGGTGGCGCGGACGTCGTCGTGCTGTGCGACACGAACGGCGGGCAGCTGCCGCTCGGGCTCGCCGAGACCGTCGCGGAGGTCGTCGCGAAGACCGGCTTCCGCGTCGGCATCCACTGCCAGGACGACACGTCCTGCGCCGTGGCGAACACCATCGCGGCCGTTCAGGCGGGCGCGACGCACGTGCAGTGCACTGCCAACGGCTACGGCGAGCGAGCGGGCAACGCGGACCTGTTCGCCGTCGTGGGAAACCTCGTGACCAAGCTCGGCCTGGAGGTGCTCCCGACCGGGGCGCTGGCCGAGCTCACCCGTGTCTCCCATGCGTTGGCCGAGATCGCGAACATCGCACCCGACACCCACCAGGCTTACGTCGGGTCGTCGGCATTCGCCCACAAGGCGGGTCTGCACGCGAGCGCGATCAAGGTGGATCCGGAGCTGTACAACCACATCGATCCGGACACCGTCGGCAACGACATGCGGGTGCTGGTCACCGAGATGGCCGGCCGGGCGAGCATCGAGCTCAAGGGACGTGAGTTCGGGCTCGACCTGGCCGGCCGGTCAGCCGAGGTCGGCAGCGCGCTGAAGCGCGTGAAGGAGCTGGAGGCGAAGGGCTGGTCGTTCGAGGCCGCCGACGCCTCGATGGAGCTGCTGCTGCGGTCCGAGCTGTCCGAGCTGGACACTCCGCCGTTCGCGCTCGAGTCGTACCGGGTGGTGCTCGACCACCGCTCCGACGGCGAGATCGTGTCCGAGGCCACGGTCAAGGTGCACGTGGCGGGGGAGCGGGTCATCGCCACCGCCGAGGGCATCGGGCCCGTGCACGCGCTGGACGCGGCGCTGCGCAAGGCGTTGCTGCCGCACCTGTCCTGGTTGGACGCCGTGGAACTGGCCGACTACAAGGTGCGCATCCTCACCGAGCACCCCGGCACCGACGCCGTGACGCGGGTCCTGGTGGAGTCCACCGACGGCGAGCGCGAGTGGACGACGGTCGGCGTGCACGGCAACATCGTCGAGGCGAGCTGGCTCGCCCTGTGCGACGCCCTCGTCCACAAGGCGATGCGGTCCGGCTGACCTCGTAAACTGGCGCCGTGCGTATCGCCAGGATTGCTCATCCGCAAGGCGTGGCCTTCGTCGAGGTTCAAGGCGACGAGGCCGCGGAAATCGCCGAACACCCCTTCGGCACCCCCACGTTCACCGGCCGCAAGTGGCCGTTGGCGGACGTGCGGCTGCTCGCCCCCATCCTGCCGACGAAGATCATCGGCGTGGGCCGGAACTACGCGGACCACGCCAAGGAGCTCGGCAACGAGGTCCCCGAGGAGCCGCTGCTGTTCTTCAAGCCCAACACGTCGGTGATCGGCCCGAACGTCGAGATCAAGCTCCCGGCGGCGTCCGAGCGCGTCGACTTCGAGGGCGAGGTCGCGGTCATCATCGGCCAGCCGTGCCGGGACGTGCCGCGGTCCAAGGCGGCGGGTGTGGTCATGGGCTACACGATCGCCAACGACGTCACCGCGCGCGACTTGCAGAAGAAGGACGTGCAGTTCACGCGCGCCAAGGGGTTCGACACGTTCTGCCCGTTGGGTCCCTTCATCGAGACCGAGTTCGACCCGTCGGACGTCCGCCTCGTCACCGAGCTGGACGGCGAAGTCAAACAAGACGGACGTACTTCCTCGATGGTGCACGACATCCCGTCGCTCGTGGAGTACGTGTCGGGCATCATGACGTTGCTGCCGGGCGACCTGATCCTGACCGGTACGCCGGCCGGTGTCGGCCCGATGACCGCCGGACAGACGGTCTCGGTGACGGTGGACGGCCTCGGCACGCTCACCAATCCGGTCGCAAATAGGTAGCCGTACGGAGCAATCCGGCGCCCGGCGGCTTACGCACCCGGGTACCCGCGAGTAACTTCCCGGTGTCATGACGGACCCGGCGTCCACCCGTGTGTTGCTGGTCGACGGTTCGCAGCTCATCACCGAAGGGCTGCGGATCTCGCTGCACCGCACGCACTGCTTCCGCGTTGTGGGGATCGCCCACACCGTGGCCGATGCCGCGCGCAGCCTGCGCGGCACACCGGTGGACCTCGTCGTCACGGACTTCGACGTGCCGGGCGCCGGACCGCTGCGCACCGTGCGGGACACGGCGCAGCACCGGCCGGGCGCCCGCGTCGTCGTCCTGTCCAATGCGGACAGTCCGAGCTGGGCCCGCGCGGCGCTGGACGCCGGCGCGGTGGCCTACCTGCTGAAAACCTCGCCCGTGGCCGAGCTGCTGCCGCTGATCGCGGCCGCGGTGCGGGGTGCTCCCGCCACCATCGACGCCAGGGTGGGCTCGCTCGCACGCCTGCCGGCGCGAATGCCCCCGCCCGCGTCGCTCGGCCGCCTGTCCGCGCGCGAGTTCGACGTCCTCGCCGAGATGGCGAAGGGGTTGGACAACGCGCGCATCGCCCAGCGGCTCTTCATCAGCAACGACACCGTGAAAACCCACGTGAAGGCGATCCTGCGCAAGCTGGGCGCCCGCGATCGCGCCCACGCCGTGGCGATGGTGCTCGGCGAGTCCTCGGACGCGTTCGTCACGACCTGATCGTCACGACCTGGTGATGACCCGCGGAGCTCGGCGCGCGAACTCCGGCGCGTGCTCCGGGCGCGGGCCGATCGCGATCACGTAGGCGGGCACGGCCTGCAGGAACGGCAGCTTCTGGGCGATCTTGAGCGGCAGCGGCACGCTGGTGCGCGAAACCGTCTCGGTGCTGCCCAGCTTGCGTCCGAGGAACAGCCGGTGGATCACCCGCTGCACGGTCTGGATCACCAGGGTCGGGAACAGCCTGCGCCCTCGCACCTTCGCGAGCGTCGCGCTCGTGACCCGGCCCTCCCGCAACGGCTTCGCGAGCAGGGTGGCCGCCGCCACGGCGTCCTGCACGGCGAGGTTGATCCCCACGCCGCCGACGGGCGACATCGCGTGCGCCGCGTCACCGATGCACAGCAGCCCGTCGACGTGCCAGCGCCGCAACCGGTCCAGCTTCACGTCGAGCAGCTTGCAGTCGTCGATGCTGCTGATGTGGTCGACGCGGTCCGCGAGCCACGGGACGAGCGTGACGACGCGTTGCCGGAACTTCTCGACACCTTCGGCGCGCAGTGCCTCGTCGGTGCCCTTGCGGATCAGGAAAGCGCACTGGAAGTAGTCACCACGGGGAATCAGGACCATCGCGCTGCCGGCGCTGAACCGGCCGGCGCCGCCCTTGAGGTCGTCGGTCTCCTTGCGCGGCAGGCGGAACCACCACACGTCCATCGGCGCGCCGAAGCTGTGGACGGGGAGTTCCACGGCCGCGCGCAGGATCGAGCTCCTGCCGTCCGCCGCGACGACGAGGTCCGCCGCGATCTCACCCTCGTGCCCGTCGACGCGGTCCCGGTACTTCACGCCCGTGACCCTGTTGCCGCTCTTGGTGATCGCGGTGACCTCGGTGTTCATCCGCAGCGAGAACGCCGGTTCGAGCCTGGCGGCGTCCGCGAGCAGGTCCAGGAAGTCCCACTGCGGCACCATCGCGATGCGCTTGTTCGGGCCGGGAAGTCGTGACAGGTCGGCGATCGTGGCCTTGGCGCCGCCGTCGAGCAGCGCCTCGAGCTTGTCGACGTCCTGGTGCGGCACCTGCTCGAACGCCGGACCGAGCCCCAGTTCGTCCATCAGCGTGAGCGTCGACGCGTGCACCGTGTCGCCGCGGAAGTCGCGCAGGAAGTCGCCGTGCTTCTCCAGCACCGTCACCTCGACGCCCCCGCGCGCCAGCAGCAGCCCCAGCACCATCCCCGCGGGCCCGCCGCCGACGACGAGACAGGTCGTCCTCTCCATGTCGATCCCCTCTTTTCAACCGGTGTTGAATAAACTCAGCATGCTCCTGATCGACAGGCGCGTCAAGCGGAGTCCGGAAGTGGCGTGGACCTCGTTCGGGACCATCCATTGTGGACGGTCTGGGAAACCAGGCCTCGAAAAGGTTGCGGATGGTGCGGAACGCCGCCCCGCCAGCTATGGTGTCGCGCCCGCGGAACGGAGGGGTCCGGCGGTGGTGGTTGCGTTGCCGAACAACACTCGACCGGGCGATTGCTTTGAGCGCTCGGAGGAGTCCGACTAGTTCGTTCGGGGCCTCAAGGTCCGCTTGATCGTGCAAGGACCTGGAGGAATCACCTCGTTAGCCGAATCGGACGAGGCCCCGACGCACCTAACCTTCCTGGGTGACAACTGCGTCCCCGACTTTCACGCGTAAGAGAACCGGCGAGATCCGCGCTGTGTGCCTGGACGTCGACGACACACTTGTCGACTACAGCACTTCTTCGCGAGCCGCGTTGGCATCGATGGTCGGTAACGCCGACGCCTGGTCGTTGTGGCAGCGCATCACCGACGACCACGTGTCCCGCCAGCTCTCCGGCGAGCTCCGCTACGAGGAGATGCGCAACATCCGGACGCAGGCCTTCTTCGCCGCGCTCGGCGAGGACCTGCCGCTCGAGGAAGCGACCCGCCGCGAGGTCGGCCGCCAGGAGGTCCTCTCCGCCGGCTGGTGCCTCTTCCCGGACGTGATCCCGATGCTCGACTGGCTGCGCGCCACGGGCCTGCCCATCGCGGCGATCAGCAACGCCTCAGGCCTCCACCAGCGCGTGAAGATCGCCCAGCTGGGCCTCGCCGAGTACTTCGACGCCGTGCTCATCGCGGGTGAGGTCGGCTGCGCGAAGCCGGACCGGGTGATCTTCCACACCGCGTGCCTCGCCCTCGGCGTCCCGCCCGGCGACACCGTCCACGTGGGAGACCGCCTGCACGCCGACGCCATCGGGGCCCGCGACGCCGGGATGCACGGCGTCTGGATCAACCGCACGGGTCCGACCGGCGGAACGCTGCCCGCGGGACTGTCGTCGATCACGAGCCTCGCGGAACTGCCCGAGCTCCTCGTGTGCGAACTCTCCGCCGCGACCGCCTGAGTTCACCTCCGAGACCGGCCCCCACCTGCGCGTATGCGGTTAGGAGGGGGCCGATTTCACTTCTGGTGGGGGCGTGGTCTAGTATTTCTCCCGGCAGCAACGAGGGCCTCGGAACTCCCCAGGGACAACGAAGTCGATCGTGAAAGCCAATGGGGTATGGTGTAATTGGCAGCACGACTGATTCTGGTTCAGTTAGTCTAGGTTCGAGTCCTGGTACCCCAGCTGCAACGGAAGAACTGCCCTCGGGTAAGGTTCCGGAGCACAGCAAGAAAACGAACTGAATAGCCGGATTTGGACCGGACAGAGCGATCTGATAAGGTTCACACCAGCAAGAAGTTCTAGGGCCCCGTCGTCTAGCGGCCTAGGACGCCGCCCTCTCAAGGCGGTAGCGAGGGTTCGAATCCCTTCGGGGCTACAGAGGTGGGAGAGGCCCGTCTGCGGAGAACGCAGACGGGCCTCTTTCGCATGTGTCCTCTGGGCCGAGCCCCCAGACCCCCAGCCGGCGGGCTGCCGCCCCCGGACCCCCGCCTCGGGGTTGCCCGATTGTTCTGGGGTTGGGCTTCGCTTCGCTCGCCGGCGGCTGGGGCATCGCTTCGCTCGTCGGGTTCGTTTTAATCGGATTGCTTTCGGTATCCCGTATTGCGTTGCTTGTGTTGCCGCACACATTTGTGGGCGTGGACGTCTCGACTTCCTGACGGCTTCGTGTCGGCTGGCTGCCTTCTGTGCCGCACCTCTCTGTCATCGTGTCGCGTTCTCCGCGCCGCGCATGCCTGAGCAACCCCTCCGGCCGTTCCCGGCCGCGTCCTGCGCGGTCCAACCCGCCTGTGCGCCTCGCCTCAGCCCTGCGCCGTCCTGCTCGTGCAGAAGAAAGCAGAAGGCCGCCCTTCCTGTGCGGAGGACGGCCTTGGTGGCGTGGTGCTTCAGAGGCGGCTTTGCAGGGCCTCGGCTGCTGCCAGAAGGTCCGCGGCCCAGCGGGCGCCCGGGCGGCGGCCCATGCGGTCGATGGGGCCCGAGACCGAGACGGCGGCGACGACGGCTCCCGCGGAGTCGCGCACCGGGGCCGAGACCGAAGCCACGCCCGGTTCTCGTTCCGCCACGCTCTGCGCCCAGCCCCGGCGGCGGACTTCGAGCAGGGTGCGTTCGCCGTAGACGGCGTCGGCCAGGACGGCGCGTTGCGTGCCGGGGTCCGACCACGCGGCCAGGACCTTGGCGCCGGAGCCCGCCGTCATCGGGAGCCTGGCGCCGATCGGGACTGTGTCGCGCAGGCCCGAAGGAGGCTCGGCCGAGGAGACGCAGACCCGCTGCATGCCGTCGCGGCGGTACAGCTGCACGCTTTCACCCGTGATGTCGCGCAGGCGTGGCAGCACCGAGGAAGCCGCGTCCAGCAACGGGTCCGTCGCGCCGCCGGCCAGTTCGGCGAGTGCCGCGCCGGGGCGCCAGCGGCCGTCGGAGCCGCGGCGCAGCAACCTGTGCACCTCGAGGCCCACGGCCAGGCGGTGCGCGGTCGCCCGCGGCAGGCCGGTGCGGTTGCACAACTCGGCCAGGCCACACGGATCTTTTGCTACGGCGTTCAACACGGCCACTGCCTTGTCCAGCACGCCGATCCCGCTATGCTGTCCCACAAGCCGATACTAACTTCCCAGACAGTGAGAAGTCCAGATCTGTCGGCACGTCCATACTGTGGGAGATGTCGCGATGAGCCGCACGCTCGCGGAGAAGGTGTGGGAGGCACACGTTGTGCGCCACGGAAGTGGTGCGGAGCCGGACCTGCTCTACATCGACCTCCACCTGCTCCACGAAGTCACCAGCCCCCAGGCGTTCGACGGGCTGCGCCTTGCCAACCGGAAGCTGCGCAGGCCCGACCTGACGATCGCCACCGAGGACCACAACGTCCCGACCGTCGACATCGACAAGCCGATCGCGGACCTCGTCTCGCGCACGCAGGTGGAGACGCTCCGCCGCAACTGCGCCGAGTTCGGGGTGCGGCTGCACCCCATGGGGGACTTCGAGCAGGGCATCGTCCACGTCGTGGGCCCGCAGCTCGGCCTCACGCAGCCCGGGATGACCGTGGTGTGCGGCGACAGCCACACGAGCACGCACGGTGCGTTCGGCGCGCTGGCGTTCGGCATCGGCACGTCCGAGGTCGAGCACGTGATGGCGACACAGACGTTGCCGTTGCGCCCGTTCAAGACGATGGCCATCACCGTCGAAGGCGACCTCGGTCCCGGCGTCACGGCGAAGGACATCATTCTCGCGGTGATCGCGAAGATCGGAACCGGTGGCGGACAGGGCTACGTGCTCGAGTACCGCGGCTCGGCCATCGAGAAGCTGTCGATGGAAGCGCGCATGACGGTTTGCAACATGTCGATCGAAGCGGGCGCGCGCGCCGGCATGATCGCACCGGACGACACGACTTTCGACTACATCCAGGGCCGCCCGCACGCACCGTCCGGCGCGGACTGGGACAAGGCCGTCGAGTACTGGAAGACGCTGCGCACCGACGACGACGCGACGTTCGACGCCGAGGTGCACATCAACGCCGACGAGCTCACCCCGTTCGTCACGTGGGGAACCAACCCCGGCCAGGGACTGCCCCTGGGCGCGAGCATCCCCGACCCCGGGCAGATCGCGGACGAGAACGAGCGCGTGGCCGCTGAGAAGGCGCTGACGTACATGGGCCTGGAGCCCGGCACGCCGCTGCGCGACATCCGCGTGGACACCGTGTTCCTCGGCTCGTGCACGAACGGGCGCATCGAGGACCTGCGTGCCGCCGCGGACGTGCTGAAGGGCAAGCACGTCGCCTCGGGGGTGCGGATGCTCGTCGTCCCCGGGTCGATGCGGGTGCGCAAGCAGGCGGAGGACGAGGGGCTGGACAAGGTCTTCCTCGACGCGGGTGCCGAGTGGCGCCAGGCCGGCTGCTCGATGTGCCTTGGCATGAACCCGGATCAGCTCGCCCCCGGTGAGCGCAGCGCGTCGACCTCCAACCGCAACTTCGAGGGCAGGCAGGGCAAGGGCGGCCGCACGCACCTCGTGTCTCCGCTCGTCGCGGCCGCCACGGCCGTGCGCGGCACCCTGTCGGCCCCCGCAGACCTGGAGAACTGACCATGGAAGCCTTCACCACCCACACGGGCGTCGGTGTGCCGCTGCGCAGGTCCAACGTGGACACCGACCAGATCATCCCGGCCGTCTACCTCAAGCGCGTGACCCGCAGCGGGTTCGAGGACGGGCTCTTCGCCGCCTGGCGCGGCGACGAGCACTTCGTCCTCAACCAGGAGCCGTTCAGGGCGGGCAGCGTCCTCGTCGCGGGCCCCGACTTCGGCACCGGGTCCTCTCGGGAACACGCCGTCTGGGCGTTGATGGACTACGGCTTCCGCGTCGTCGTCTCGTCCCGGTTCGCGGACATCTTCCGGGGCAACGCGGGCAAGCAGGGCCTCGTGGCGGCGCAGTGCAGCCAGTCCGATGTCGAGCTGCTGTGGAAGCTGCTGGAGTCCGAGCCCGGCACGCCGGTCACCGTCGACCTCACCGACAAGACCGTTCGCGCCAAGGACTTGGTCGCCCCCTTCGAGATCGACGACTACACCCGCTGGCGCCTTCTCGAAGGCCTCGACGACATCGCTTTGACGCTGCGCCACGAGCCCGAGATCAGCGCATTTGAAGGCAATCGCCAGACTTGGTTGCCCACAACGGATCCGCTTCCGGCGGTCTGAGAGGGGGCCGGATTCTCCTCTTGAGAGGGGCGAATCCGGCGCCCTGAGTCCCTCGAAGGGGCGCAATTAGCCACGCCACAACGAAAACTTTGGCGTGGCGATTGGTATTTCTCGCGATTTGGGCCTACCGTTGCGTTCTAGTCGGCCCGACGCTAGGGGGCCGTGAGCGTCCTGGGAGGGACTGAAGGTGAACAAGGCCCAACTCATCGAGGCGCTCGCCGAGCGCCTGGGAGACAAGAAGACCGCGGGTGCTGCTGTTGACGGCATCGTCGATGTGATCGTGCGCAGCGTCAACAAGGGCGAGAAGGTCAACATCACGGGCTTCGGCGTCTTCGAGAAGCGTGCCCGTGCGGCTCGCACCGCGCGCAACCCGCGCACGGGCGAGACCGTGAAGGTCAAGAAGACCAACGTGCCCGCGTTCCGCCCCGGCTCGACGTTCAAGGACGTCATCAGCGGTGCGAAGAAGCTGCCGAAGGCCGTTGCCGCCAAGGCCGCCGCCAAGCCCGCCGCCGCTGCCGCCGCGAAGCCCGCGGCCACCAAGGCTCCGGCGACGAAGGCCGCGACGACCCGCGCGACGACCACCACCACGCGCACCCGCACGGCCGCGGCCGCCACCAAGGCGCCCGCGACCCGTCGCACCAGCACGGCCGCCGCGACGAAGACCGCTGCTGCCGCCAAGGCGCCCGCGAAGGCGACCGCCACCAAGGCCGCCACCACGAAGACGGCGGCTGCCAAGGCCCCGGCGAAGCGCACCACGGCTGCTGCGAAGCCGGCTGCCAAGTCGACGGCCGCCGCCGCCAAGACGACGACCGCCGCTGCCAAGCCCGCCGCGAAGACGGCGGCTGCGAAGCCGGCTGCTCGCAAGACGGCTGCCAAGAAGAAGTGAGACGGGCCTCCACGGGGAGGCTGCGTCACTTCAGCAACTACGCGGAAGGCCCCGGTGTGCGCACACCGGGGCCTTCCGCGTGCCTTGGGGCAGGACGTCACCGGGCCGGGAGGTCGTTGGGGCGCAGGGGTCCCCGGAGAAGCCCTTGGCGTGCCTGGGAAGCCGCCCCGTGAGGGCTCTGACCTGCGGCGGAGCCGCACGGTGCGCTTCGGGAACGAGGTCGGTCGATCGAAATCCCGTGTGCCGCAGCGGGACCGCGGCGCCCGCCAAGAACGGTTCCGATCCGATTCCGCTGTCCACCGGCGGACTCGCCCACTTCCGCCGAAGGGCCGAATTCACCGCCGGTTCCGAACGCTCGGCGGCCTCAATGCGCACACCCCCGCAGAGGCGGAAGAATCGCTCTGCGCACCAATAGAAATAACGCCATCACGCCGGTGAACACCCGAGGCGCAAGCGAAACCGCCGCCTTCCCACCCGACTTGGTTGCCAGAGGCGAACTTTCGTCGGAACGGGAAGGCGGCGGCAGCGGAACGCCCGCGCGGGCTCGTCAGGGACGGGGCAGCGCGGAGGGCAGATAGTGCGCCGACACCAGCGTTGGCCAGCGCGAAGGCGAGTCCGAAGTGGACCAGGCGCCGAACGGCCTGGTGAAGGCCAGCACCCACGTGCTGCCCTTCTTGCAGGGGATCTTGTCGAGCCGGAGCCCGCCCATCTCGGCCAGCGACTGCACGACTGCCGGGATCACACCGCCCTGCGAGGACACCACGGCGCGGCCTTCGAGGGCCGCCACCTCCAGCAGGCGCACGAGGCCCGCGTCGGGGTCGGGCCAGTACCCCTCCTCGGACAGCCGGGCCTCCTCGACCACCTCGACGGACAGATCGGCCGCCACGCCCCGCACGGTGTCGATGCAGCGCACCCTGGGGGCCGTGTGGACGCGCACCGGTGCCCACAGCGGCAACAGCGTGCGCAGGGCCGCCGCCTGGCGCCAGCCGGCGTCCGAGAGGGGACGGAGGTCGTCGTCGCCGTCCCACTCGGACCGCTTCCCGGCCTTGGCGTGCCGCACCAGCAGCACCAGCAGCAGGTCCGCGGGCAGGCGGGCGAACTCCTCCAGCACCTCGCGGTCGGGCTCGTAGGTCAGCAGGGAGGACGCGTCGGCGACCGGCAGCCACTTCAGCGCGTCGACCTCGTCGTTCTCCTCGAACGAACCGGAAACGGCCTCGGCCGCGTAGTAGTCGACGGTCTTCGGCACCCCCCGGACCCGGTAGGCGACCTGCCGCAGGTGCCGGCCGAGGACGCAGGAATAGCCGGTCTCCTCGCGGATCTCGCGCACCGCGCAGGCGGGAATGGTCTCCCCGTCGTCGAGCTTCCCCTTCGGCAACGACCAGTCGTCATAACGCTGGCGGTGCACGACCGCGACTTCGACGTCACCGCCGGCGTCGCGCCAGAGCACCGCCCCAGCAGCTTTGATCACCCAAGAGCTCCGTGCTTGTGCAGCAGTTCCATTTGGTGGTCGCGCACCGACGAACCGTCGGACGGTGACGCTTCCCATTCTCCGTCCGCGCGCAGCACCCAGCAGCGCGTGTGCGGGTCGAGCGCGGATTCGAACATGTCGCCGAGCTGTTTGGTGAGCCGCGGGTCGGCCACGCGGACGGCCACCTCGACCCGGCGGTCCAGGTTGCGGTGCATCATGTCCGCGCTGCCGATCCAGTACTCGTCGCAGGCGACGAAGTGGAAGACGCGCGAGTGCTCGAGGAACCGGCCGAGGATCGAACGCACCCGGATGTTCTCCGACAGCCCCTTGATGCCCGGCTTCAGGCCGCAGATGCCGCGCACGACCACGTCCACGGGCACGCCCGCCTGCGACGCCCGGTACAGCGCGTCGATGACCTGCTCGTCCACGAGCGAGTTCACCTTGATGCGCACACCCGACGGCTCACCGGCCTGCGCGCGCTCGATCTCGGAGTTGATCCGCTCCACGATGCCCTTGCGCACGCCGTAGGGCGCGACGAGCAGCGAGCGGTACTCGTCCTGGCGCGCGTAGCCGGTCAGCACGTTGAACAGGTCCGTGAGGTCCGCGCCGATCGTCGGCTCGGCGGTCAGGATGCCGACGTCCTCGTAGAGCCGCGCGGTCTTCGGGTTGTAGTTGCCGGTGCCGATGTGGCAGTAGCGCCGGATCGTCGACCCCTCCTGGCGCACCACGAGCGAGGTCTTGCAGTGCGTTTTCAGGCCCACCAGGCCGTAGACGACGTGCACGCCCGCCTTCTCCAGCGTGCGCGCCCACTTGATGTTCGCCTGCTCGTCGAAGCGCGCCTTGATCTCCACCAGCGCCACGACCTGCTTACCTGCCTCGGCCGCGTCGATCAGCGCGTCGACGATCGGCGAGTCACCGGAGGTGCGGTACAGCGTCTGCTTGATGGCGAGCACGTGCGGGTCGGCCGCCGCCTGCTCGATGAAGCGCTGCACCGACGTGGAGAACGAGTCGTACGGGTGGTGCACGAGCACGTCGCCCTCGCGCAGGGTCGCGAACACGCTCTTCGGCGTCTCGCGCTCCCCGAACGCCGGGTGCGTCGCCGGCACGAACGCCGGGTCCTTCAACGTCTTGCGGTCGATGCCGTAGAGCTGCCACAGGCACGACAGGTCGAGCAGGCCGGGCACCGTCACGACGTCGTGCGGGTCGACGTCCATCTCCCGCAGCAGCAGTTCGAGCATGTGCTCGGTCATGTCGTCGGCCACTTCCAGGCGCACCGGCGGACCGAAGCGGCGCCGCGCGAGCTCGCGTTCGAGCGCCTGCAGCAGGTCCTCGTCGCGGTCTTCCTCGACCTCGAGGTCCGCGTTGCGCGTCACGCGGAACGCGTGGCACTCGATGACCTCCATGCCCGCGAACAGCTCGCCGAGGTGCGCGGCGATGAGCTCCTCCAGCGGCAGGAAGGTCGCCGACGAGGACGACCGGTCCGACTCGACCCGCACGAGGCGCGGCACGTTGTCCGGCACCTTCACGCGGGCGAACCGCTCGCCGCCGCCCTCGGGGTCCCGCACGGTCACCGCGAGGTTCAGCGACAACCCCGAGATGTACGGGAACGGGTGCGCCGGGTCGACCGCGAGCGGCGTCAGGACCGGGAACACCTGCTCGCTGAAGTAGTTGGAGAGCCTCAGCCGGTCGTAGTCCGTGAGGTCGCCCCACGTCACGATGCTGATCTGGTGCTGTTCCAGGCCGGGCCGGATGTGGTCGAGGAACGTGCGGGCGTGCTGCTCCACCAGTTCCTGAGAGCGCTTGAAGATTCCCACGAGCTGCTCGAGCGGCGTGAGCCCGTCCGCGCTGCGCACCGTGAGGCCGGTCTCCGCGCGCCGCTTCAGGCCCGCGACCCGGACCATGTAGAACTCGTCCAGGTTCGAGGCGAAGATCGCGAGGAACTTGGCGCGCTCCAGCAGGGGCTGCGAGGAGTCCTCCGCGAGCGCGAGCACGCGGGCGTTGAAGTCCAACCAGGACAGTTCACGGTTGAAGTACCGGTCGTCCGGGAGGTCCCCGGGCAGGGCGCTCGACGTCACCGCGGGCGGTGCCGAGGGCACGCCGCGCAACGGAGCGGCGGCCGCGGGGCCTCGCTCGACCTTCGCCCGCGTGGTCGAAACCCGCCGGGTAGCCGCACGAGGCTGCTTGCGCGGGGTCGCCGCTTCGCCCTTCGCGCTCGGCGTGCGGCGTCGGGGTGGGGTCGCCTTGCCGTCAGAGTTCTCCGTGCTCACGTCACGCATTGTCGCGCACTATCGCCGTTGGCGCCCCCAGCCAGGACGACCGTCTGGTGAACTCCTCGTCACAGGACAGGCAGGCGCAGAGCTGTGACGACCCCGTCGGGGCTACGTTCGAGGGTCACCCGCTGGCCGGGGCGCAGCATCCGCCAGCCACCCGCGGTGACGGCTTCGGCACTGACGTCGACGAGAACGCCGTCATCTCGCAGGACGACGGCAGAGCCGTCACTGTTGAACGTGGACACGGTCGCCTGCACGGAGCAGAACCCTAGACGTTCGGGCGGGGCCGTGGCGTTCGCGGGCGTGGAGACCGGCCGGGGTGAGCGGCCGGGAACCCGCGCCGCTCACCCCGAACCCGTTCTACGACCGGGCCCGCCCGGTGGCCGCCAACCGCGACGGGTCGGCGGACCGCGGCGCGCCCTGCCGGGCCACGCCGCCCGTGACGGCGACCTTCGCGCGCCGGCGGGTGATCACGCGCCGGCCGAGGTCGATCATCGGGATCTCCACGGTCGCGTAGAGGACGCTCGCCAGCACCAGTCCCAGTGCGGTGACGACGACGGCCTGCCCGAGGCCGGACAGTTCGGGCCAGACGAGCGCGAGGACCGTCGCGGCGATCGTCTGCACGAGGTAGAGCGAGTAGGAACGCTCGCCGACGAACTGCATCGGCTTCGTGGACAGCACCGCCGTGACCGGACCCGGTGTGACCATCGAGGTGAGCAGCACGGCTGTCGCCAGCGCGTACACCGGGACGACCAGCACGTGGCCGGGGATGCCACCCGTGCCGTCGAGGAAGCCCGCCATCGGCTTCACGCCCACGTGGACCATCACGAAGCCGAGGGAGATGAAGACCTGCGCGACCGGGTTCGTGAGCGGGCGCAGCAGGGCGAAGCCGCGCGGGCTGTGCAGCGCGATCGCGAGCAGCACGCCGGTCAGGATCGAGAAGTAGTGCAGCGGCCAGCCGGGGTTGCTGTGCGACACGGTGAAGTTCACGACCACGAGGGCGAGCAGCATGCCGAGGGCGGCGGCACCGGCGCGGCGCCTGAGCACGACGGTGCCCAGCGCGATCGCCACCAGCGGCCAGACGAGGTAGAACTTCTGCTCGATGCCCAGCGACCAGGACTGCCCGTACGGGCTGGGGCCGGCGAACTCGTTGGTGAAGGTGAAGAAGTACTGCAGCGCCGGGCCTGTCCCGTTGCTGACGAACGTGCCCATGACGAGCGAACCGGCGATTGTGGCGAAGAGGACCACGAAGTACACGGGCAGGATTCGGAACGCCCGCCGCAAGTAGAACTCCTCGAGCGAGATCCGCCCGGTCCTGCGCTCCTCGCGGAGCATCAGCGTGGTGATGAGGAATCCGCTGAGGACGAAGAACATCTGGACCCCGGCCCAGCCCTGGAGCCAGTCGGGACCGCCGTAGTGGAAGAAGACGACCAGGACCGCGGCGATGGCGCGAAGGCCGTCGAGAGCGGGGAAGCGGCGCAACGCCAGGTAGTCGGCGTGCGTCAACGACTTCATGCAGGTACACCTCTGAGCAATGCGTCGGGGGAACGGCGTAGGGGGTTGCGCCGTCTGCATCGGGGGATACGGATGTAAAGGTGCCGGGGTTCCCCACCGAGTTGCCCAAACCAACATTTTCGTGTCGTTCGTCACGGAATCAACGCGGCGCGAAAGGGGAACGCGCCGCGCGTCAGCAGGCTTTCAGCGGTGACAGCTCCGAAAGCGGTGCCGCCGCCGCGACGCGCCACCCCTGCCGCGTCAACGCTCCGCCGTGGACCTCGAGCCAGTACGCGCCCTCGGTCGTGTGCACGGTCGCGCCGCTGCGGATGTCCGTCACGTACGAGGACTCCGACTGCCACGACACGAAGTCGCCGCTGACGCGGGGGAACACGATGCCCTCCGTCCTCGGCACCGGCCTGATCGCGGCCAGCTCGCGCGGTTCGGCCCAGCCGTCGCGCCAGCCGCGCAGCTCGTCGTCCTGCGCCCACACCACCGTGCGCCCGTCCGAAGCCACGCTGTCCGAGGGCCTCGCGTCCTCCAGCTGGACCGGCAGCGCCCCCTCCGAGCGGAACTTCCCGTCCTGCAGCCAGATGACCGCGTCGCCCAGGAACACCGGCCTGCCGCCCCGGCCGACGACCCTGTCCTTCTTCCTCGCCAGGTCATAGACGTGCACGCCCGCCTGGTCCGCCCAGGCGGCCTTGCCGTTGTGCAGCACCGCGCCGCTGGCGCCGATCGGCACCGGCGCGCCGTCGTTGCGCGAGTCCCACGCGTAGGTCGTGGTGGTGGCGTCGCCGGGGCCCGGGGACGTGGAGAACGTGACCCAGCGGCCGTCGAACTCGACGCCGAACAGCTGACCGTCGTTCTGGACGGCCATCACCTGCTGGCGCTTGCCGTGGTCGTGCAGCACCAGTTCGGTGGTCCTGTTGCGCGTGGTCTTCACCAGCGTCGTGCCGGCGTCGGCGTCCGCACCGACGACGGTGACCTTCTCGTGCGAACCGACCTCCGTCGTGTTGCGGGACAGCCGGTCCTTCCAGTCCTGGGGCAGGTCCACCCGGCACGTGCCGAGCTTGCTCTCCGCCGTGTAGTCGGAAGGACGGTCGATCGGAAAGGCGGCTACACAGCCCGCGATGGCCGTGACTGCCGCCAGCGCGGTCAGCGCTCGCATCGGTCTCCCAAGTCGTGATCACCCCAGCGACCCGGAAGACGCGCGACGGCTGCTCAGGTTGTCCAGGCGGGCAGGGCGTTCGCGGTGCGGACCCCCAGACCGAGGACGAGAGCGAGGCGCAGGTCCTCCTCCGTGTCCACGTCGCAGCGCAGCGACGGCCACGGCCCGATCAGCTCGGCCGCCCCGGAGAGCCGGTGGTGCCCGGCCGACCCGACGCCGAACCGGGGGTCGAGCTCCCCGCCGGGCGCGGCCAGCAGCAGCGTCGTGCCGGTGCCCTGGCGGTCCGGGACGAACGCGCGGCGGTCCGCGGCGGCGTCGAGCGCCGCCCGGAGCTCGTCGGGCCTGAGCGCCGGGAGGTCGGCCTGGAGCGCGCCGACGCGGGACGACCCGAGCGTGCGCGCGCCGTGCCGCAAGGCGGCGTTGAGCCCGGGCTCGCCGGGTTCCGGCAGCGACTCGACGCCCAAGGCGGCCATTTCGGACGCGACGGCGGGATCGGATGTGATCGTGACCACGCGCCGGACACCCGGCGTGCGCGCAGCCGCGCTCACGGTGTCGAGGGCGAGCGCGAGCGCCAGCGCCGCGTGCGACACCGGATCTCCGCCTGTCGCGCTGGTCAGCCTGGTCTTCGCCCTGTCCAGGGTCTTGACCGGGACCACGAGGTCGACTTCATCCCGCACCTCGCCATAGTCCACGATCCGGCGACTAGTGTGCTCTCGGGTTCAGGTCCACGCAGGTCTGGAGTGAGGAGAGGTCCACGTGGCCAAGGAGAAGGGCGGCTTCTGGGTGGGGGTCGCCGCGGCGATCGTCTACCCCATGTCGTTCGTGCTGGGCAGGCACCGGATCCTGAACGGGGAGCGCATCCCGCGCCAGGGCGCCGCGTTGCTCGTCATGAACCACATCTCGCACCTCGACCCGTGCTACGACGCCGTGTTCGTGCACCGCAACGACCGGGTGCCGCACTTCCTCGCGAAGCACAGCCTGTGGAACGTGCCGATCATGGGCTCGATCCTCAAGGGCGCGAAGCAGATCCCCGTCTACCGGGGCACCACCGACGCCCAGCAGAGCCTGCGCGCGGCGCACAAGGCGCTGGAGGACGGCCTCGTCGTGGTGATCTACCCCGAGGGCACGATCACCAAGGACCCCGACGGCTGGCCCGCGAACTCCCGCACCGGCGTCGCCCGGCTCGCCCTGCAGCACGACGGCCCGGTCATCCCGGTCGCCCGCTGGGGCACCCTCGACCTCTACAACCACTACCGCAAGAAGTTCCGGCCGCTCCCGCGCAAGACGATCACCCACCTCGTCGGCGAGCCGGTCGACCTGTCCGCGTACCGCGGCCGGGAGGAGACCCTGCCGCTGCTGCGCGAGGTGACGGACCTGCTGATGGGCGCGGTCAAGGACAACCTGGCCGAGATCCGGCAGCAGCAGGCCCCCGAGGGCTTCTACGGACCGAGGAAGGCCTGACCATGGCGATCGAACGCGTTGCGGTGCTGGGCTCCGGGTCGTGGGGCACGGCCTTCGCGAAGGTCATCGCGGACTCCGGTCCCGAGGTGGTGATGTGGGCGCGCCGCCAGGAGGTCGCCTCGGAGATCACCGAGACCCGCGTGAACTCCGGCTACCTGCCCGGCATCCCGCTGCCCGCCAACCTCGCGGCCACCTCCGACCCGGCGAAGGCGCTCGACGGGGCGGACGCCGTGGTGCTCGCCGTGCCGTCGCAGACGCTGCGGGCGAACCTCTCGGCCTGGAAGGACCTGCTGCCGCCGGACGCGACCCTGGTGTCGCTGTCCAAGGGCGTCGAGCTCGGCACGCTCAAGCGGATGAGCGAGGTGATCCGCGAGGTCGCCGGCGTCGACGAGTCGCAGGTGGCCGTGGTGTCCGGACCGAACCTGGCCAAGGAGATCGCCGTCGGTCAGCCGACCGCGACGGTCATCGCGTGCACGGACCACGACCGCGCGGTCGACCTGCAGCACGCGTGCTCGAACTCGTACTTCCGCCCGTACACCAACACCGACGTCGTGGGCTGCGAGCTCGGCGGGGCGTGCAAGAACGTCATCGCGCTGGCGTGCGGCATGGCGGCGGGCATGGGCTACGGCGACAACACGATGGCGTCGATCATCACGCGCGGCTTGGCTGAGACCGCACGGCTGGGCGCCGCCCTCGGGGCCGACCCGCTGACGTTCGCGGGCCTCGCCGGCCTGGGCGACCTCGTCGCGACGTGCGCGTCGCCGTTGTCGCGCAACCGGTCCTTCGGCGAGCGGCTCGGCAGGGGCGAGACCCTCGCGCAGGCGCAGGAGGCCGCGCACGGGCAGGTCGCCGAAGGCGTGAAGTCCTGCTCGTCGATCCGCGAGCTCGCCGCGGCGCACGGCGTCGACATGCCGATCACCGAAGGCGTCCACCAGGTCTGCCACGACGGGCTGAGCGTGCGCGAGCTCGGCGCCGCGCTGCTGGGCCGCGACCGCAAGCACGAGCGCCAGTGAACGCCGAGTTCGGCGACGGCACGCGGGTCGTGCACGCCGTCCAGGGCGGGCCGGGCGAGCCGTTCGGCGCGCAGCCGGTGTTCGCGTCGGCGTTCCACCTCGGCGGTGCGGACACCTACGCCAGGTCGGGCAACCCGACGTGGCGGTCGCTGGAGAGCGCTCTCGGCTCGCTGGAGGGCGGCGAGTGCGTCGTGTTCCCGTCCGGGATGGCGGCGATCTCGACGTTGCTGCGCACGGTCCTGTCCACCGGCGACACCCTGGTCCTGCCGTCGGACGGGTACTTCCTGAGCCGCAGGTTCGTGTCCGGAATGGACGTGCGGGTCGTCGAGGCGCCCACGGCGGGCCCGTACCCGTCCTTCGAGGGCGTGCGGCTGGTCCTGCTGGAGACGCCGTCGAACCCCGGTCTGGACGTGTGCGACATCGCCGCCCTGGCCGACGCGGCGCACGAGGCGGGCGCGTTGCTGGCCGTGGACAACACGACGGCGACGCCGCTCGGGCAGCGGCCGCTGGAGCTGGGTGCGGACGTCGTGGTGGCCTCGGACACCAAGGCGGTCGCCGGGCACAGCGACGTCCTGTTCGGACACGTCACGGTCGCGTCGCCCGAGCTCGCGACGCGGTTGCGCGACGCCCGCACGCTGAACGGCGCGATCCCCGGCCCGTTCGAGGCGTGGCTCGTGCTGCGCGGCCTCGGCACCCTGGACCTGCGGCTGGAGCGGCAGGCGAAGAACGCGGCGGCGCTGTACGAGGCGTTGTCCGGCAAGGTCGAGGGCCTGCGCTGGCCCGGCGCCGAGCAGGACCCGGCCTACGTGCTTGCCGCCCAGCAGATGCGGCGGTTCAACGGCGTGCTGACGTTCGAGCTGCCCGACGCCGCGGCGGTGGAGGAGTTCGTGGAGCGCTCGGAGCTGGTGTCGGCGGCGACGTCGTTCGGCGGCCTGCACTCGACGGCGGACCGGCGCGCGCAGTGGGGCGACCCGGTGCCCGAAGGTCTCGTGCGCTTCTCGTGCGGTTGTGAGGACACGGCCGACCTGGTCGCGGACGTGTCCCAAGCTTTGGGACTGGATTGACGGAGGGTCCCGGTTCCGGGACCCTCTGCGGCATGTCCTTCAACACGTGTTGCTGTTGTACCTGGCGATAGTCCCGCGTCCTCTTTCGCGCATTCGCCTGGTTAGGACCTTTTCCCGATGTTCGCCGTTCCCGAGAACAGCGTCGTACTGCCCGAGAACACCCAGCTGCTGCACCCCGTCCGGGTGGCTTTGGCGTGGGCGGCCGACCGCGACCGCTGGAAGCACCTGCTCCGCTACGACCCGGAAGAGCGCTTTTCGGCGTTGGTCGACAAGACCGGCGACCAGGAGATCTGGCTGATGAGCTGGCTGCCCGGCCAGACCGCGTCGCTGCACGACCACTCCACGACCTCCGGCGCGTTCACCGTGGTCAGCGGCCTGCTGACCGAGGTGGTGACGACCCGCATCCAGGTCGTGCACTCGCTGCGCGCCGGCCAGTCGCGCGTGTGGGGCCCCGGCTACGTGCACCAGGTGCGCAACGACGGCGTGGACCCGGCCGTGTCGATCCACGTGTACCGCCACGGCACCCGCGCCATGACCCCGTACCGCTACGACCCGGTCAACGGCCCCGTCCGCTGACGTGCGGCGGCACGGGCTTGTCCGTCTCGTGCGGCACCGGCGCACCCCACGACTGGATGAGCGGCATGTGCCCGCCCCACACCAGGTTCGCCGCGAGGTCCTCGGGCTCCTCGCCGGGCCCGCCCTCGCGCACCTTGACGCTCGCCTCGGTGAGGTCGATCTCGAGCGCGACCGTCGCCGCGAGCTCCTTCTTGGACGGACCGCGCGCGTAGTCCCAGCTGCCCGGCGTGACGTGCTCGACGATGACCTTGAGCGCGTGCTCGGGGTCCTCCGCGACCTTCGCCGTGCCGTGGACGATCGCCGACCGGTAGTTCATGGAGTGGTGGAACACCGACCGCGAGTAGACGACGCCGTCCACCAGCGTGACGGCGACGCACACCGGCTTGCCCTCGAGCATGCTCCTGATGGACCGTGAGCCCGTCGACCCGTGCAGGAAGATGCGGTTGCCGTCCCGCCCGTACGCGGTGGGGACGAGGAACGGCGCCCCGTCGACCTCCACGGCGAGGTGGCAGACCAGGCCGGCGTCGAGGACGTCGTAGAGCACCTGGCGGTCTTGGACGGCCCGGTTCTTGCCGCGGACGACGGTGCTGCGTTCGGTGGGGGAGAGCTGCAGGTCGGAGGTCATGCTCCTACTGTGCGGCGAGAAGTGGCATCATTGAAGCGCCATTTTCCGCTCATTTCAGAAGGCCACTTCGTCGCTTGCGCCCACCAGGAGTGTCAGTGTTGTCCGGGATGATGAAAACAAGGGGTCCCCTTGGCCGGGGGACGCCTGCGCGAGCGTGCGAGGTCACCCGTGGCTGAGACCGCCCTCCCCGTAGCCCTCGACCGCGAGTCCGCCGAACCACTCGCCGTCCAGCTGGCCGACGCCCTCCGCTCCGCCGCCTCCGAGGGCCGCCTCCGGGCGGGCGACCGCCTCCCGTCCACGCGCGCACTGGCCGACAGCCTCGGCGTCTCCCGCACCGTCACCGCCGCCGCCTACGAGCAGCTGCACGCCGAGGGCTGGATCGCGGGCCGGCACGGCTCCGGCACCTACGTCACCACGACCCCGCCCGGTCCGCTGCACACACGTTCGCGCAAGCCGGTCGTGCCCGCCATCACCGACTTCGTCGACCTCGGCACCGGCGCGCCGTGGGCGGGCGGGCTCGACCGGGCGGCCTGGCGCAGGGCGTGGCGGGCGGCGGCCGACACGCCTCCGCTGTCCCGGCCCGAACGCGCGGGGCTGCCCGAGTACCGCGAGGTCATCGCCGAGCACCTGCTGCGCCACCGCGGTCTCGCCGTCAACGCCGACCCCGTGCTGGCCACCGGCGGCACGACGGCCGTCCTCACCGAGATCGCGGTGGCCGTCCTCGAACGAGGAGACGCCGTCGCCGTCGAGGAACCCGGCTACCAGCGGGCGGTGGGCGTCTTCAAGGCGAACGGGCTCAGGGTCGTGCAGGCGGTCGTCGACGCGGAAGGCCTCCTGCCCGACGCCGTCCCCACGGGCGTGAAGGCCGTCTACTGCTCGCCCGCCCACCAGTACCCGCTCGGCGGGCGCATGTCGGCGGGACGCCGCGTGGCACTCGTCGAACGGGCGCGGCGGGACGGCTGGCTCGTCATCGAGGACGACTACGACGGCGAGCTCCGGTACGACGTGGCCCCGCTGCCGTCGCTGGCCGCGCTCGCCCCGGACGTCGTGGTCCACCTCGGCACCACCAGCAAGATCCTCACGCCCACCCTCGGCGCGGGCTGGATGGTGGCGCCCGAGCACATCGCCACGGCCGTCCTCGAGCACCGCGACCTCACCGGCACGAGTCCGGCCGCGGCGGGGCAACGGGTCGTCGTCGAGCTCGCGCGGACCGGTGACCTCGGCCGGCACCTGCGCAAGCTGCGCCGCGAGCTGTCCGAGCGCCGCGCGCTGATCGTCGGCACGTTCGCCGAAGCGGGGATCGAGGTGCTGGGCGACGACGCCGGGGCGCACGTCGTGGTGCCGCTGCCCGGTGCCGAGCAGGAGCGCGAGGTCATGCGGGCGGCGCTGGAACGCGGGCTGCGCGTCGACGGGCTCGGCAGGCACTTCGTCCACCGCGCGAGGTGGCACGGGCTCGCCATCGGCTACAGCGCGTGCTCACGGGAACAGCTGGTCAACGCGCTGCCGGTGCTGACCGAGCTGATCACGGCGAGCGGTTGACCACGACCACCTCGCGGGCCGTCACGAAGCCCAGCCGCTCGTTCACCCGGATCATCGCGGAGTTGGCCGACCCGGTCCCGGTGCCGACGTGCTCGAGCTCCGGCCGGCAGTGCTCGCCCGCGCTGCCCTTGGTGACACCCAGCTCTCCAGCGCGTCCCACCCGTGAGCGCGGCCGCGAACCGGAGCACTTCGCCGAGGTGCGGGTTCGGCTCCGCAGCGATGCGATGGGCACAATCGCCCAAACGGGTAGGGTCCCCGGCATGACGCAGCGCAAGACGAGGGTGGCCGTGGTGTTCGGCGGCCGCAGCTCCGAGCACGAGGTCTCCTGCCAGTCCGCCAAGAGCGTCCTGCCCTACCTGGACCCGGACCGCTTCGAGGTGGTCCCCGTCGGCATCACGCCGCAGGGGCAGTGGGCGCTCGGCACGGACCCGAACGCGCTGGAGGCCGGCGCGGGCAACCTCCCGACGCTGCGCGGCAGGTCCGACATCACCCCGGTCGAGCCCGGCCAGGCGCTGAAGGACGTCGACGTCGTCTTCCCGCTGCTGCACGGCGCGTGGGGTGAGGACGGCACGATCCAGGGCCTGCTCGAGCTGGGCGGCGTCCCGTACGTCGGCCCCGGCGTGTTCGCGAGCGCCGCCGCCATGGACAAGGTCTTCGCCAAGAAGATCCTCCAGGCGGCGGGCCTCGACGTCGGCAGGTTCGTCGCGCTGGACCGCTCCGCCACCACCCTGACGCTCGACGAGCGCGAGCACCTCGGGCTGCCGGTGTTCGTGAAGCCGTCACGTGCGGGCTCGTCCGTCGGCATCTCCAAGGTGAACGACTGGGCCGACCTCGACGCCGCGATCTTCGAGGCCCGCCGGCACGACCCCAAGGTCATCGTCGAGGCCGCCGTCGCGAACCCGCGCGAGATCGAGCTCGCCGTGCTGGAGTTCCCGGACGGCCGCGTCGAGGCCTCGCTGCCCGCCGAGCTGCGCCCGGTCGGTGAGGGCGCCGACTGGTACGACTTCGAGGCCAAGTACGTCAACGACTCCTACGAGGCCGACATCCCGGCGAAGCTCGACGACGAGACCACCGCGCGGGTGCGCGAGCTCGCCGTCACCGCGTTCAAGGCCCTCGACTGCCAGGGCCTGTCCAGGGTGGACTTCTTCCTGACCGAGCAGGACGAGCTCATCGTCAACGAGCTCAACACCATGCCCGGCTTCACGCCGATCTCCATGTACCCCAAGGCGTGGGACGCGACCGGCATCGACTTCCCGACGCTGCTCACCACGCTGGTGGAGACGGCGATCGCGCGCGGCAGCGGCCTGCGCTAGGAGGTCTTGACCGGCTGCTTCGGCAGCAGGTCGCGCACCGTCGTGGAGATGTCCTGCAACGGTCCGGTGCCCGCGTCGTCGGGCACCGTCAGCGCCACGTACACGCCGCGGTCCACGACCACCCACGTCGAGCTGCCCGAACCGGGCAGCTGCAACCACTGGACGTCGGAGATCAGCCGCAGCTGCGACGTCGGCGTCAGCTCCGACGGCCGCGGCAACCCGCAGCGCAGGACCACCGGATCGTGTTTGGCGTCACCCCACGCGACCGTGGCGGGCGGCGCCGGCGAGGCGATCTCCCTGCGCGACAGCATGTCCGTCCCGGACGGCAGCCCGAGCGGCAGCTTCTCGACCAGGGAAGCGCATTCCGGTGAGCCGGCCGACGGCGCGTCGATCGAGACCAGTGCGAGCGGACCCGTGCGGCCGGGGACGTCCTCGGACTGGTTTCCCGTGCCCAGCCACAGACCGAGCCCGGCGACACCGATGGCGAGCAGCACGGCGAGCCCGACCGCCGCGAGCAGCGGCCGGGACAGCGCCGATGTGGTTTCCTGCTGAGTCACCCGGCTATGACAGCACGAGCTAGAGATGGACCACCGGGCAGGTCAGGGTGCGGGTGATGCCCTCGACGTTCTGGATGCGCGCGACCACGAGCTGGCCGAGCTGGTCGACGGTGTCCGCCTCGGCGCGCACGATGACGTCGTACGGACCGGTGACGTCCTCGGCGGTGGCTACCCCGGTGATCCCGGAAATCTCGGAGGCGACTGCGGCGGCCTTGCCGACCTCGGTCTGGATGAGGATGTATGCATGCACCACGGCGTGCCCCTTCGTCGCGACAGGTTGGGTCGGGGTAGGAACGTGTCACGCAACGTACCCCAGTTGGGGTTCCGAATGCTCAGATTGGGAGGCAACTTTGCGTCCGGAGCCGCCGCGCGACGCGGAGACGGTCGCCGACGTGGGTGAGTTCCACCTCATCCACAGGGTGACGACCGGTCGCGCGCAGCCGGAGACGACCATCCTCGGGCCGGGCGACGACGCGGCCGTCGTCGCCGTCCCGGACGGACGGGTCGTCGCCTCCAAGGACCTGCTCGTCGAGGGTGTCCACTTCAGACTCGACTGGTCCACACCCGAGCAGGTGGGCCGAAAAGCGGCCGCGGTGAACCTCGCCGACGTCGTCGCGATGGGCGCCCTGCCCTCGGCCCTGCTGGTCGGTTTCGCGTGTCCCGCGGACACCCCGGCGTCGGTCGTCGAGGGGATCATGGCGGGCCTGTGGGAGGAAGCGGCGAAGGCCGGCGCGGGCATCGTGGGCGGCGACATGGTCAGCTCCGCCACGCTGGTGATCTCCATCACCGCCATGGGTGACATGAACGGGCTCGAGCCGGTCACGCGGTCCGGAGCGCTCGTCGGGGACGTCGTCGCGGTCACCGGGAGACTCGGCTGGGCGGCCGCCGGACTCGCCGTGCTCGGCCGCGGGTTCCGCTCGCCGGTCGGCATCGTCAACGCCCAGCGCAGCCCGGAGCCGCCGTACGAGGAGGGCCCCAAGGCCGCGGAGGCGGGAGCCACGTCGATGATCGACATCTCGGACGGGCTGCTGCAGGACCTCGGCCACATCGCGGACTCCTCCGGCGTGGCGATCGACGTCCGCACCGACCTGCTGCCGCTGCACCCGCGCCTGCTCGACGTCGCCTCGGCGCTCGGTGGTGACGCACGGCACTGGGCGCTGACCGGAGGCGAAGATCACGCCCTCGCGGCGACGTTCCCCGGTCCCAAGTCGGTTCCGGCCGGGTGGACGACGATCGGCACCGTCCGCGCGGGCGAAGGGGTCACGGTCGACGGCAGGGTTTACGAAAAACCTCCCGGCTGGGAGCACTGGCGGGCGTAAACTGGTCGATGTGGAACTATGCACGCGCGCGTATGATCATCCAGATTCGGTCAAGCTGATCGCCGACCTCCAGCAGGTCTTCGTCGAGCGCTACGGCGACGAGGACGCCACCCCCGTGGACCCGGCGCAGTTCGCCGCGCCGCTCGGCTACTTCGTGGTCGGCTACCTCGACGGCACGCCCGTCGCGTGCGGCGGCTGGCGCGTGCACCAGGAGCTCGAGGGCGCCGCCGAGATCAAGCGCATGTACGTCGCCGACGCGCTGCGCGGCCGCGGCCTCTCCCGGCTCGTCCTCACCGACCTGGAGGACACCGCGCGCGCGGCAGGCCACCGGCGGATGGTGCTGGAGACCGGTCTGCGCCAGCCCGAGGCGATCGGCCTGTACCTCGCCACCGGCTACGAGCGCATCGAGAACTTCGGCGTCTACCGCGACCACCCGGAGAGCCGCTGCTACGGGAAGTCGTTGTAGGTTCAAGCTCATGGCCATCTACGCGTTGGGGGACTACACGCCGCAGATCCACCCGGACGCGTACGTCCACCCGGACGCGACGGTGATCGGCGACGTGCGCATCGGTGCTTTCTCGTCGGTGTGGCCGCAGGCCGTGCTGCGCGGTGACTACGGGCGCATCGTCGTGGACGAGCGCACGTCGATCCAGGACGGCACCGTCATCCACTGCACCGAGGTCCACCCGGTGCACATCGGGTCGTCGTGCGTCATCGGCCACAACGTCCACATCGAGGGCGCGACCATCTCCGACGACTGCCTGATCGCGTCCGGTTCGGTGGTGCTCAACGGTTCCATCGTGGAAAAGGGCGCGATCGTCGGCGCCGGCGCGGTGGTGTCGTTCGACGGCCACGTCCGCGAACGCACGATGGTGCTGGGGGTTCCGGCCCGCGAACGCGCCGGACACGTTGTGCCGGAACGGGCCTGGGAGTTCATCGTGGAGAAGTACGTCCAGAACATCGCCTTGTACCGGGAGAAGCTCCGTCGGCTCGATTGAGTGAGATAGGGTTCACAGCCGTGGCTCGTCCCCTCAACGAAGTTGTCGAAGCCGGCTGGGCTGAAGCTCTCGCCCCCGTCGCTGACCAGATCGCCGCCATGGGTGAGTTCCTGCGCGCGGAGGTCGCCGCCGGCCGCACCTACCTGCCGGCGGGCGAGAACGTGCTGCGCGCGTTCCAGCAACCGTTCCACCAGGTGAAGGTGCTGATCGTCGGCCAGGACCCGTACCCGACGTCCGGCCACGCGGTCGGCCTGTCGTTCTCGGTCGCGCCGGACGTCCGTCCCATCCCGAAGTCGCTCATCAACATCTACAAGGAGTACGCCGAGGACCTCGGGTACCCGATCCCGTCCAACGGCGACCTCACGCCGTGGTCCGAGCGCGGTGTGCTGCTGCTCAACAGGGCGCTGACCGTGCAGCCCGGCAAGGCGAACTCCCACCAGGGCAAGGGCTGGGAGGCCGTGACCGAGCAGGCCATCAAGGCGCTCGCGGCCCGCGGGGCGCCCCTGGTCTCGATCCTGTGGGGCCGCAACGCGCGGAACCTGCGCCCGTTGCTGGAACCGTTGCCCGCCATCGAATCCGCGCACCCGTCACCGCTGTCCGCGCACTCCGGGTTCTTCGGGTCGAAGCCGTTCAGCCGTGCCAACGAGCTGCTGGAGGAGCAGGGCGCCGAGCCGATCGACTGGAAGCTCCCGTAATTCGATGCCTGAGCGCTTCAGGGCGCTCAGGCACCCAATCGGGTGACTATCGGTAGAGTCGATCGTCAACGTCGTCACGCTGCGTTAATGTTTGGGGCTAATCGAACTTTGTTCATTGGCCCAGAGGACTTGCTGGTGGCGACCATTTCCGTACACGTCGATCCGCATGGGTCGGACGACGATGCGAGAGCACTCACGCGTTGGCTTCGTGAGGAAGACGATCTACGTGGTTCTGTGAGCCTGCGCGCAGCTCCGATCGCCGAGGGGGAGATGGGCGGAGCGATCGAGACGATCGTCGTCTTGATCACCAGTGGTACCGCGGGGGCATTCGTCAGCTCGCTGTTCGAATGGATCAACAGACGGCGGGACGGCCGCAAAGTCTCGATCAAAATCCAGGACGCCGCAGGCCGTTCGGTCGAGCTCACCTGTGGCAGTCCGGAAGACGCCCAGCGCGTTCTTGACCAGCTACGTGCGATTACCGGCGACGGCAAGTGACTTCCGCGCCTGCCTCGGCTCTTTCTCGTGCCGTTCTCATTGGGACGAGCGACTACGAACGCCATGACCGGCTGCCGAACCTGCCTGCCGTGTCGAACAACCTTGTAGACCTTCGCCAGGCGCTGACACGCCCGGATACCGGTGTGCTCACGTACGACGCCTGTGTAGTGGTCGACAGTCCGGATTCTGCGATGAGCTTCATGAGTCGGCTGAGCAGGGAAGCTTCAAAAGCAGAAGATCTGTTGCTGGTGTACTACGCCGGGCACGGTCTGCGTCACGAGACACGGGATCTGTTGTACCTGGGAGTCCGCGGCACCGATCCGGACAACCTTGCGGCGAGTGCTGTGTCCTACGAGGACGTGCGGGAAGTCGTGGAGCGCAGTCCTGCCCGTGTCAAGCTCGTAGTCCTGGACTGCTGCTACTCCGGCCTGGCGATCGGGGTAATGTCCGGCGATGCGGTCGACACCCGTGAGATCCGCATCTCGGGTACATCGGTGATCACCTCCGTGCCGCGGAACAATCGAGCGCTGTCGCCTCCTGGTGAGCGCCACACGGTGTTCACCGGCGAGTTGATCCACCTGCTGGAGAACGGGCATCAGTTGCCTGGTCAGCCGCTGACCGTACGAACGCTCTATGGCGCCTTGTATGGTGCGATGAGTCGTCGTGAGATGCCCAAGCCCAAGCTGGCGTCGTTCGACAGCGGAGCTGACCTGTTGCTCAGGCGAGAGCTGCCGGTTCCTCCGCCACCATCACCTCCACTTGCCCCACCGTCAACTGCCGCGCCACAGCGCGATCAGCTACTGCCGGAGTCGATGCCTTCTGTCGTGACGTCACCATCACCGAGTCCGGTGGCGTTGACTTCAGTTGTGCCGCCAGTGGAAGTGAGTGCGCGGTTGTTCAAGCTTCCAAGCCTGGAAACCAACGCTCGACCTGTGCCGCCGGAGGTGCCGATCTACAGCAGGAGTAGTCGGCCAACGTCGTTCGGACAGCCGAACTATCTCACTCATCTCGTTTCCGTTTCGGCCTTGCAGTGGCTTGGGTTCTTCTTCCTCGTGGACATGGGCATGATCGGGCTGTTCGACGTGTTCCTCGAGGAGGCGCGGCGAACCGGCGGAGCTGTTGTCGCTTCGATCTTTTTGCCCTTGGCCGCGGTCTACGGCTTCTTCGTCCATCGCCACCGGCGTCATCACGCTCGAAGGGCCAAGCCTGCCCAAGTTCTGCATCTAGGAGCGGTAAGAGCGGTTCGAGCGATCAGGTTGACGAAAGCGGTGCTCGTCGTCATCGCCGGACTGGTCGTTCTGATGTTCACGGTGGCCTCGATAGCGATTCTGCTCGATCCCTCAGCCAGTTCGACGAAGCCCGGCTCGGTCGTGGTGCCGCAGTCGATCAGCGTGTCGCTCACCATCATGATGATTCAGATATTGGTTGGCATCGTGTTGACGTTCCACGACAACCGGCGTCAGCTCGCGGCGCTGTTGCCTGAAGAGGCTTCTCCCTACGAGGAGTGCGGCACCGCCGCAGAGGACTCGCCGCCTTCATGAGTTTCACCTCGGCGCGGCGTGCATCGTTAACGTCACGGGAGTGCGGAGAAACCCCGATCTGACGCTGACGGCCGCCGGTGCGGCCGTCAGCGAGTTCGGCAACGCGTTGTCGTTGCTCGTCCTGCTCTTCTGGGCGACGCCGATCAGCTCGGTGCTCGTCGCCGCGATCCTGATCGCCGAGCTGCTGCCGCTCGTGCTCGGCGCACCCCTCGCCGGTGCCCTCGTCGACCGGCTTCCCAACCGCCGCCTGCTGATCGTCGCCCTGCTGTGCCAGGGCGTCGCGATCGCGGCCATCGCGCCGCTGATGGGGCGCCCCGTCTTCGTCGTGGCGCTGGTGCTCCTCTCCGGCTGCGGCCGTGCGGTCGCGCAGCCCTGCGTCTCCGCTCTCGTGCCGCACATCGCCGGCGAGGAAGAAGCGACGCGCGGCTACGCGTGGCTCGGCACCGGACGCAGCCTCGGCAGCATGGCCGGGGTCACCGGTGGTGCGCTGCTCGCCGGGTTCTTCGGCCACCCCGCCGCGTTGCTCGTCGACGGCGGCACGTTCGTCGCCTACGCGGCGCTGCTGGCGTTCGTGCGCACGGAACGCCGGCCTTCCGGCACGCACGAGGCTCGACCCAGCGCGCTCACGGGCATCCGGCACGTGCGGCGGGACCCCGTGCTGTTCGCGTCGGTCGTCGGACTGGCCTTCTGCGTCGGCGCGGTCGTGGTCGTCAACGTGGCCGATCCCGCGTTCGTCCGGTACGTGCTGCACGGCGACGAGTTCGTGCTCGGCGCGATGCAGGCGTGCTGGATGACCGGGATCCTGGTCGGCAACAGGCTCGCCGCACGGCTGGAGACGATCTCCGGGGTGGTGCACGCGATCGCCGTCGCCGCCGTCACCACGGGCATCGGCGTGCTGATCCCCGCGGCCTTCCCGTTCGTCGTCGCGGCGGGAACGGGCTGGGTGGTCGGCGGCGTGTCGAACGGTGTCCACAACGTGGCCCTGAACGCCGTCGTGCGGATGCGCACGCCCGAGGAGGTGCGCGGGCGGGCGTTCGCCGCCGTCGGGTCGGTGGTGATCGGGGCGAACCTGCTCGGCACGGCTGCCGCGGGCGGGTTGCTGCTGGTCGTGGAGCCCCGGACGGTGTTCGCGCTCGGCGGCACCGGGGCGTTGCTCAGCGGCGTCGCCTGCCTGGTGTTCGTGCGCCGGGCCCTGGAACGCGAAAAGAGCCCGGCCGAAGCCGGGCTCTCTCCGAACTGGTGATCTGTGGCGGTGATCAGCCGCGCACGACCTTGCCGGCCTTCAGGCAGGACGTGCACACGTTGATCCGCTGGCGCTGCGAGGCCGAGACCTTCGCGCGCACAGACTGGATGTTCGGGTTCCAGCGGCGGTTCGTCTTCCGCTGGGAGTGCGAAACCGAATGGCCGAAGCCCGGCCCCTTGCCACAGACGTCGCACACGGCAGCCACGTCAGCCACTCCTTCAGGTTCCTCAAGCGGTAAGTCATGCGTCCCGGTGGGCGCGCAAGCGTGCACAAGCCTCAACCGGGCACGGCAACTCGATGAGGGTAGCCGGTGGCCTCACCTGCGACCAAACCGGGTGGATACTCTCGCCGCCATGCAGGTCATGGATGCGGTCGCGGTGCGCAAATGGGCAGACGCCTGCGTGCGGTCGTTGGACGCCCACCGGGAGGCGATCGACCAGATCAACGTCTTCCCCGTCCCGGACGGTGACACGGGCACGAACCTGCTGCACACGATGCAGTCGGCACTCGACGCGCTGCTGCGCTCACCCATGTCGACGGTGGGGGACGCGCTGTCCGCCCTCGCCCGCGGCGCGCTGGCCGGGGCGCGCGGGAACTCGGGCGTGATCCTGTCGCAGGTGCTCAGGGGCCTCGCGGAGACCGTGCAGGAGGTCTCCCTGGTCACGGGGTCCGCCCTGCGCAAGGGCCTGCACAGGGCCGACGAGCTGGCCACCGCCGCCGTCTCGAAGCCCGTCCCCGGCACGGTGCTGTCCGTGCTGCACGCCGCCTCCGAGGCCGCCCGTGACTGCTCCTCCGACGAGCTCGACGACGTGGTGATGGCGGCGTCGCGCGCGAGTGCCGTCGCACTGGCCGATACGCCCCGTCAGCTCGCCGTGCTGGCCAAGGCGGGGGTGGTCGACGCGGGCGGCCGGGGCCTCGTTGTGTTGTTGGACACACTGGCCGCGGTGGTCACCGGCCGGAGCGTGGAAACGCCGGTGGACGCACCCCTGCTGCCCCGCACGCCCGAGTCGTTGACGACCGCGCGCGAGGCCGGGTCGGCGGAGTTCGAGTACGAGGTCATGTACCTGGTCGACGAGACCTCGCAGGAGCGAGTGGCCGAGCTGCGCGCCACCTTGAACGAGCTGGGCGACTGCGTGTCGGTCGTGGGGGACGGCGCTTCGCTGTGGACCGTCCACGTGCACTGCAACGACATCGGCGCCGCCATCGAGGCGGGTGTGCGCGCCGGGCGCCCGCACCGCATCACGGTGGCGCGGTTCGCGGACCAGATCGCGGCGCAGGCCTCCCGGTTCGTCCGCGACCGGGCGATCGTGGTCGTCGTGAGCGGTGCGGTGGACCTGTTCCGCGCTGAGGGCGCCACGGTGTTCGACCTCTCCACGACTTCGGCGACGCCCACGGACCTGTTGTCGGCAATAGTGTCGACGCGCGCGCGTCACGTCGCAGTGCTGCCCGGTGACCCGGACATCCGTGAGGAGCTGGACGAAGCCGTGGCGTACGCACAAGCCGCGGGGCAGGACGTGGTGGTGGTGCCGACGCTCTCGCCCGTGCAGGCCCTCGCGGCGTTGGCGGTCCACGACTCTTCTCGCCGTGCCGGTGACGACGTCGTCGCGATGGCCGAGGCCGCTGCCGCCACCCGCCGCGGTGAGCTCTCGGTCGCCGCCGACGAGGCCCTGACTTGGGTCGGCCGCTGCCAGCCCGGCGACCTGCTGGGCATGCTGGACGGCGAGGTCGTGCTGATCGAGCCCGGTCCCGCGGCACCGGCCTCGGTGGCGGACCTGGCCTGCCGGCTGGTCGACCGCATGCTGGCGGGCGGGGGTGAGCTGGTGACGCTGCTCCTGGGGGCCGAGGCCCCCGACGGCCTCGTCGACGTGCTGGAGGACCACCTGCGGGTCACCCATCCGGAGGTCGAGGTGACGGCGTATCCGGGCGGCCAGCCCGACGCGCTCATTTTTGTCGGTGTCGAGTAGTTGAATGGGACGCGATGATCTCCTTCGACGACAAGCTGCAGCCGTTGCTCGGCAAGAAGACCGCCGACGCACTGGAGACCGGCCTCGGCCTCACGACGGTCGGTGACCTGCTGCGCCACTACCCGCGCCGCTACGACGAGCGCGGGAAGCTGACGGACATCCGCTCGCTGGAGATCGACGAGCACGTGACGGTGCAGGCCGAGGTGCGCAAGTGCCAGAAGCGCCAGATGAAGGCGCGCCGCGGCCAGATGACCGAGGCCGTGATCACCGACGGCACCTCCGAGCTGCACCTGGTGTTCTTCGGCAAGCCGGCGTTCGTGGCCGAGCAGCAGCTGCTGCCGGGCACGCGCGCGCTGTTCGCGGGCAAGGTGGGCCGCTACCGCCAGAACCTGCAGCTCGTGCACCCGGCGTTCGAGGTCCTCACCGCGGAGCAGGACGGGTCGTCGTTCCTGCAGGCGTTCCTGCCGGTCTACCCGGCGTCGCAGCACATCAACACGTGGAACATCGCGAACTGCGTCAAGCAGCTGCTGGAGATCTGGGACGGACCGGGCGAGGACCCGCTGCCCGCCGACTTCCGCGCCGAGCAGGGCCTGATCGGCCTGGAGGAAGCGCTGCGGGCGATCCACCGCCCCGACAGCTGGGCGCAGATCGCCGTGGCGCAGCAACGCCTGAAGTGGGACGAGGCGCTGGCCGTGCAGCTGGCCCTGGCCCAGCGCCGCAAGGCCTCCACCGCCCGCCCCGCCCCGTCGTGCGCGCGCCGGTCCGGCGGCATCCTGGACGCGTTCGACGCGCGGCTGCCGTTCACGCTCACGGCCGGGCAGGTGGAGGTGGGGGAGCAGATCTCCGCCGACCTCGAGTCCGTGGTGCCGATGAACCGCCTGCTGCAGGGCGAGGTGGGCTCGGGCAAGGCACAACCGCTCGACTCGCTGGTGCTGACGCCGACCGGCTTCAAGCGGATGGGGGACGTTCGGGTCGGCGACGAGGTGATCGCGCCGACCGGCGAGGTCACCGTGGTGACAGGGGTCTTTCCCCAAGGAGAACGGGATGTCTACCGGGTCGTGCTGTCCGACGGGCGCAGTGTGGAGTCCGATCTGGAGCACCTGTGGGCGGTGAACACGACCGTGCGCAGGGATCGGGGAAACCCCCTGAAGGTGCTGACGTTGCGGGAGATCCGCGGCGACCTCGTGACCGCGAACGGCGCGTCCAAGTGGCACCTGCCCGTGGTGGAGGCACCTGAGCTGGAGTGCCTGGAGGAGCGTCCGCTGGATCCGTACCTGCTGGGGTTGCTGGTCGGAGACGGCTCTCTGCTGAACGGTCGGGTGATGTTCACCAGCGCGGACCCGGAACTGCTCGTGAAGTTGACGGCGGCTCTCCCGCACGGGGCTCACCTCGCCAAGACGCCATCGGCGAACAAGTACGACTGGTTCGTCCTGGGGTGCCGTAGAGGTACGAATCCCGTGCTCCAAGCCCTCCGCGACCTGGGCCTCTACGGACATCGTGCCCACGAGAAGTTCCTCCCGGAGCGCTATCTGGTCGCTCCGGTCAAAGTTCGCCACGCGCTCCTGCAGGGTCTCCTCGACACCGACGGCACCATCGACAAGAAGCGCGGATCCAACGTCACGTTCCTGTCCGCTTCTCCGCGGCTCGCCGACCAGGTCGCCTGGCTGGCCGAATCTCTCGGCGGTACTGGCCGAGTGCGGCCGGTCGAGAAGGAGGGCAAGACCTACCACCTGGTCAGCCTCCGGCTGCCGAACGAGTTCCCGCCGTTCCGCCTCGGCAGGAAGGCGGAACTCGTGAAGGAGCGGACGAAGTACGCGAAGCCGGTGCGAGCGATTCGAGCTGTTGAGCTCGTCGGGCGCAAGCCGGTGCAGTGCATCTCCGTGGCGCATCCGGACCAGCTCTACGTCACCGATCACTTCGTGGTCACCCACAACACGATGGTCGCGTTGCGGGCGATGTTGCAGGCCGTCGACGCGGGCCGTCAGGCGGCGATGCTCGCGCCCACGGAAGTCCTCGCGGCACAACACGCCCGCTCGTTGTCGGAGATGCTCGGCGACCTGGCCCAGGCCGGTCAGCTCGGCGGCGCGGAGAACGCGACGCGCGTGACGCTGCTGACGGGTTCGATGAACACGGCCCAGCGGCGCCAGGCGTTGCTCGACATCGTGACCGGCGAGGCGGGCATCGTCGTCGGCACGCACGCGATCATCCAGGAGAAGGTGGAGTTCCACTCCCTGGGTCTGGTCGTCGTCGACGAACAGCACCGCTTCGGCGTGGAGCAGCGGGCGGCCCTGTCGGCACGCGGCGAGCGGGAGAACCCGCACGTGCTCGTGATGACGGCGACACCGATCCCGCGCACGGTGGCCATGACCGTCTACGGCGACCTCGAGGTCTCCGCCCTGCGCGAGCTGCCCGGCGGCCGCTCGCCGATCAAGACCTCGGTGGTGCCGGTCCGCGAGAAGCCCGCGTGGCTCGACCGGGCCTTCGCCCGCGTGCGCGAGGAGGTGGCGGCGGGCCACCAGGCGTACTTCGTGTGCCCGCGCATCGGCGACGAGGAGCCGGCGAAGTCCGACGACGAGGACAAGCGCCCGGCCCTGTCCGTGGTCGACGTGGCGACGATGCTCGCCCAGGGCCCGTTGCGCGGCCTGCGCATCGAGATCCTGCACGGCCGCATGCCCCCGGACGAGAAGGACGCCGTGATGCGCGCCTTCGCGGCCAACGAGGTGCACGTACTCGTGGCCACCACCGTCATCGAGGTGGGCGTGAACGTCCCGAACGCCACCGTCATGGCCATCATGGACGCCGACCGCTTCGGCGTCTCGCAGCTCCACCAGCTCCGCGGCCGCGTGGGCCGCGGCAGCGCGCCGGGCCTCTGCCTCCTGGTGACGGAGATGCCCGAGATGACGGCCACCATGGAACGCCTGCGCGCCGTCGAGTCCACCCTGGACGGCTTCGAACTGGCCCAGCTGGACCTGGAGCTGCGCCGGGAGGGCGACATCCTCGGCGCCGCCCAGTCGGGACGCCGCTCGGGCCTGAAGATGCTGTCGCTGCTGCGCGACGAGGACGTCATCGCCGACGCCCGCACGGCGGCCCAGCAGGTCGTGGACGCCGATCCGGACCTGGAGAAGCACCCCGGGCTGGCGGGCATGGTGGCGACGCTGCTGACGGAGGAGAGCGCGGGCTTCCTGGAGAAGGCCTAGCGGCCGGGAGGAGGCCGCGCTGGTCGTGCCGGTCGCGGGAGCGCTGGTGCCCGGGCAGCGCGCGCCGTGATCTGGGCCGTGCTGGGTGCCTGTCTGCCGTGATCTGGGCCGCGCTGGGTCCCTGGCCGCCGCGACCTGCGCCACCACTCCGGCCGTCCCGTCCCGTCCCCGTCGGCGGCTGACCACGCGAAGAACGGCGGCCGCTGTGATCAGCGTGCCACCGTTCCCAGGTCGGTCGTCAGTCCTTGCGGCGCGGCTTCGGCAGTTGCTCGGTCTTCTGCTCGCTCGCGGCCACGGCCTTGCCCGGCTCCTCCGGCGCACCCGGAGTCACTGCCTTGCCCGAGTCCCCGGCCTTGCTCGAGTCCCCGCTCTTGTCCACGGCCTTGTCCGAGGCCGGAGCGGACTCCGCCTCGTCGGCGTCGGCCGAACCGTCCTCCAGCGGCTTGAGCACCGACATCGCCGTCTCCACCGCGGCCTGCACGGCGTGGAACTGCGTGGCGAGGTTGTCGTGCGCCGCCCTCAGCGACGACTCCTTCTCGGCGGCTGCCGCGGCGCGCTGGTCCGCCTCGGCGACGGCAGCGGCGGACCGCTCCTCGGCGTCGCGCACGAGAGCAGACGTCTTGGCCTCGGCGTCGCGGACGAGGGCGGCGGCCTTCTCGTCGGCCTCGCGGACCGTGGTCTCGGCCTTGCGCGCGGCCTCCTCGACGGTGGCCGTGGCCGCGTCCTCCGCCTCGCGCAGGGTCGTCGTCGCCTTCTCCTCGGCCGCGGTGACCAGGGCGGTCGCCTGCGCGGTGGCGTCGGCGGTGGTCTTCTCGGCGCGGGCGAGCGACTCGGCCTCGAGCTCGGACAGGGCCTTCTCGGCCTCCGCCCGCTTGGCCGCGAGCTCGTCGGCGAGCGACTGCAGCGTCGCGGTCCGCTCGGCCTCGGCCTCGGTGGTGATCCGCTCGGCCTCGGCGCGCGCGTCGGCCAGCACCTTCTGGTGCTCGGCGGTCAGCTTCGCCTTGAGGCCGTCGTACTCCTTGTCCAGCTCGTCGTGGTACGCCTTGTACTTGGCGTCCAGCTCGACGCGGCGGGCGTCCAGGTCGGCCGACTTCTGCTCGAACTCGGCGGCGACGCGCTCGCCGTTCGCGCGCACCTCGGAAACCAGGGTCTCGTGCTCGGTGGCGAGCTTCGCGCGCATCGCCTCGAACTCGGCCTCCAGCTCGGAGCGGCGGCCGGCGACCTGCTGCTCGAGCTCGGCGTGGCGCTGCTGGTAGTTGACCTCGAGCTGCTTGCGGCGCGCCTCGGTCTCGGCGAGCAGGCGCTGGTGGGCCTCTCGCTGCTCCGCCGCCCACTTCTCGGCCTCACCGCGCGTCGCGGCGGCCTTGTCGAGGGCGTCCTTGCGGATGTCCGCGATCTCTTCCTCGGCCAGGCTCATCATCACGCGGACGCGCTCGGTGACGTTCGACGCGCTGACGGGGCTGTTGGCGAGGTTCTGGAGCTGGATCTTGGTCTTGTCCAGGTCCGAGCGCATCGAGTTCAGGAGTTTGGTGAGCTCCGCCACCTGCGCTGCGGCAGCGTCTCGGGAGCGGATCGAGTTCTTGAGGTCGAACTCCAAGCGGGTGACCCGTTCGTTCACCTGTCGCTGGTTGTAACCACGAAGGACAACATCGAAATGCGGTGTGCGGGCAGTAGGCTGCCCGGCTCCATCAGCCCCGGCCATATGGCTCACCCTACCGAGATGGTTCCCAAGATCGTCACTCGATCTGGTTAATCCCACTACCGGGTGGAGTCTGACCGGGTGGCGGGTGTCCACATCGCTCTCACCACGCGAGAATCCACGGGAGCAAGACCGATCAGGATGACACCCATCACGTGGGACAGTCCTCCCAACAGGCAAGAGTCGCACGGTAACGTGCCTCGACTGATGACCGCCGAGCAACACCGGGAGGGCACGGATGTTCCGCAAGGTTCTTGTCGCCAACCGCGGCGAGATCGCGATTCGCGCGTTCCGAGCCGCCTACGAACTGGGCGCGGGAACGGTTGCCGTCTTCCCCCACGAGGACCGCAACTCGCTGCACCGGTTGAAGGCGGACGAGTCCTACGAGATCGGTGAGCCGGGGCATCCCGTCCGCGCCTACCTGTCCGTGGAAGAGATCATCAAGGCCGCCCGCAAGGCCGGCGCCGACGCGATCTACCCGGGCTACGGCTTCCTGTCGGAGAACCCCGAGCTCGCGATGGCGTGCCGTGAGGCAGGTCTCACCTTCATCGGCCCCGTGGCCGAGGTGCTGGAGCTGACGGGCAACAAGGCGCGCGCCATCGCCGCCGCCCGCGAGGCCGGACTGCCGGTGCTGGAATCGAGCGCGCCGTCGTCGAACATCGACGAGCTGCTCGCGGCGTCGGAGTCCATGCGCTTCCCGGTCTTCGTGAAGGCCGTCGCCGGTGGCGGTGGCCGCGGCATGCGCAAGGTCGACGACCCGGCCGCGCTGCGCGAGGCGCTGGAGGCGGCGTCGCGCGAGGCCGAGTCGGCGTTCGGCGACCCGACGGTGTTCCTCGAGCAGGCCGTGGTCGAGCCGCGCCACATCGAGGTGCAGATCCTCGCCGACGGCCAGGGCAACGTGATCCACCTCTTCGAGCGCGACTGCTCCGTGCAGCGGCGCCACCAGAAGGTCATCGAGATCGCGCCCGCGCCGAACCTCGCCCCCGAGCTGCGCGACCGCATCTGCAACGACGCCGTGAAGTTCGCGAGGCACATCGGCTACCGCAACGCGGGCACCGTGGAGTTCCTGCTCGACCCCGACGGCAACTACGTCTTCATCGAGATGAACCCGCGCATCCAGGTCGAGCACACGGTCACGGAAGAGGTGACCGACGTCGACCTGGTGCAGTCGCAGATGCGCATCGCGTCCGGCGAGACGCTGGAGGACCTGGGCCTGTCCCAGGACACCGTCCAGCTGCGCGGCGCGGCGCTGCAGTGCCGCATCACCACCGAGGACCCGGCCAACGGCTTCCGCCCGGACACCGGCACGATCAGCGCCTACCGCTCGCCCGGTGGCTCCGGCATCCGCCTCGACGGCGGCACGGCCGGCGCGGGCATGGCCATCAGCCCGCACTTCGACTCGATGCTCGTGAAGCTCACGTGCCGCGGCCGCAACTTCGGTCTCGCCGTCGCCCGTGCGCGCCGTGCGATCGCCGAGTTCCGCATCCGCGGTGTGTCCACGAACATCCCGTTCATCCAGGCCGTGCTGGACGAGCCCGACTTCTACGAGGGCCGCGTCACCACGTCGTTCATCGAGAAGCGCCCGCACCTGCTGACGGCGCGCCACTCGGCCGACCGCGGCACGCGCCTGCTGACCTACCTCGCGGACGTCACGGTCAACCACCCGAACGGCACCCGCCCGACGGCGGTCGACCCCCGCGAGAAGCTGCCGGTCGCCGACCTCGGCGCCGAACCGCCGGCGGGTTCCAAGCAGAAGCTCGTGGAGCTCGGCCCCGAGGGCTTCGCGCGGTGGATGCGGGAGAGCAAGGCCGTCGGCGTCACCGACACGACGTTCCGCGACGCCCACCAGTCGCTGCTCGCGACCCGCGTGCGCACCAAGGACCTGCTCGCCGTCGCGCCGCACGTGTCGCGCCTGACGCCCGAGCTGCTGTCGCTGGAGTGCTGGGGCGGCGCGACCTACGACGTGGCGCTGCGGTTCCTCGCGGAGGACCCGTGGGAGCGGCTCGCGGCGCTGCGCGAGGCCGTGCCGAACATCAACCTGCAGATGCTGCTGCGCGGCCGCAACACGGTCGGCTACACGCCGTACCCGGAGGCCGTGACCAAGGCGTTCGTGCAGGAGGCGACGAACACCGGCATCGACATCTTCCGGATCTTCGACGCCCTGAACGACGTCGAGCAGATGCGCCCGGCGATCGAGGCCGTGCGCGAGACCGGGACGGCCGTCGCCGAGGTCGCGCTCTGCTACACGAGCGACCTGTCCGACCCGGACGAGCGTCTGTACACACTGGACTACTACCTCAAGCTGGCCGAGCAGATCGTCGGTGCCGGCGCGCACGTGCTGTGCGTCAAGGACATGGCGGGCCTGCTGCGGGCACCGGCGGCGTCGCGCCTGATCACCGCACTGCGCAAGGAGTTCGACCTCCCGGTCCACCTCCACACGCACGACACGGCGGGCGGCCAGCTCGCGACGTACCTCGCGGCGATCCAGGCGGGCGTGGACGCGATCGACGGCGCGACCGCGTCGATGGCGGGCACGACGTCGCAGCCGCCGCTGTCGTCGATCGTGGCGCTGACCGACCACACCGACCGCTCGACGGGCCTGAACCTCCAGAACGTCTGCGACCTGGAGCCCTACTGGGAGGCCGTGCGCAAGATCTACGCGCCGTTCGAGTCCGGCATCCCCGGCCCGACCGGCCGCGTCTACCACCACGAGATCCCCGGTGGTCAGCTCTCGAACCTGCGCACCCAGGCCGTCGCCCTCGGCCTCGGCGAGAAGTTCGAGGAGATCGAGTCGATGTACGCGGCCGCCGACCGCATGCTCGGCCACCTCGTGAAGGTGACGCCGTCGTCGAAGGTCGTCGGCGACCTCGCGCTGCACCTCGTCGGTGCCGGCGTCGAGCCGAAGGAGTTCGAGGAGAACCCCGGCAGGTTCGACATCCCGGCGTCGGTGATCGGCTTCCTGCACGGCGAGCTGGGCGACCCGCCCGGCGGCTGGCCGGAGCCGTTCCGCAGCAAGGCGCTCGAGGGCCGTCCCGCCCCGAAGCCGGTCGAGGAGCTCTCGCCCGAGGACGAGGCGGGCCTGGCCGACGACCGCAGGGCGACCCTGAACAGGCTGCTGTTCCCGGCGCCGACCAGGGAGTTCACCGCGCACCGCGAGGCCTACGGCGACACGTCGGTGCTGCGCTCGAAGGACTTCTTCTACGGCCTGCGCCCCGGCGAGGAGTACTCCGTCGACCTGGAGCCGGGCGTCCGGCTGCTGATCGGCCTGGAGGCGATCTCCGAGGCGGACGCGCGGGGCATCCGCACGGTCATGGCGACCCTGAACGGCCAGCTGCGCCCGATCCAGGTCCGCGACCGCTCCGTGGCGGCGGACATCCCGGCCGCCGAGAAGGCCGACCGCGGCAACCCGAACCACGTCGCGGCCCCGTTCGCCGGCGTGGTGACGGCCGCCGTGGCCGAGGGCGACCGCGTGGACGCCGGTCAGACCGTCGCGACGATCGAGGCCATGAAGATGGAGGCGGCGATCACCGCCCCGAAGGCGGGTGTCGTGCAGCGCCTGGCGTTGCGCGGAGCCCAGCAGGTCGAGGGCGGCGACCTCCTGATCATCCTGGGGTGAACCCTGCTCGTCGAAGGGCCCGGTCTCTGCCCGAGACCGGGCCCTTCGTGCTGCGGGAGGCCTGGAACTCCACGACGATGCCGTGCGTTGCACCGAGCACGGGGTCAGGGAGAGGGAATCGCATCATGAAGAAGGCGTTGGCCGGCCTGCTCGGCCTGGCAGGGGTGGCGTACGCGCTGAAGGACGTGCCGCGACAGCTCGGCGGCAAGCCGGACCCGGTCCGCATGTCGCGCTCACCGCGCTACCGCGACGGCAAGTTCCACAACGACGAGAAGGTCAGCTCGGTCCCGGACCGCGACGCCTTCTCGTTGCGCGACTTCATCTTCGGCGGCGCGGACCGCAAGCCCTCCGTCGCCGTGCCACTGGTCGGACCCGCCGCGCCGGTGACCGACGGCCTGCACATCACCTGGTACGGCCACGCTTCCGCGCTGATCGAGATCGACGGCGCCGCGGTGCTGGTCGATCCCGTGTGGAGCGACCGGGTGTCGCCCTCCGCTCACGTCGGGCCCCGCCGGCTGCACCCTGTTCCGCACCAGTTGTCGGACCTGCCCGCCATCAGCGCGGTCGTCGTTTCGCACGACCACTACGACCACCTCGACATGGACACGGTGCAGAAGCTCACGTCGACCACGTCCGCGGTGTTCGTGGTGCCGCTGGGGCTGGGGGCGCACCTCGCCCGGTGGGACGTGCCGGCTTCCCGCGTGGTCGAGCTGGACTGGGACGAGTCGCACACCGTGGACGGGTTCACGCTCACCTGCACTGCGGCACAACACTTCTCGGGCCGTTCGGTGCAGCGCGACGTGACGCTGTGGGCCTCGTGGGTGATCCGGCGCGGGGACCGGTCCGTGTTCTACAGCGGGGACACCGGGTACTTCGCCGGGTACAAGACGATCGGGGCGGCACACGGGCCGTTCGACGCCGTGCTGATGCAGGTCGGGGCTTACGGGGACGCTTGGCCCGACATCCACATGACGCCCGAGGACGGCGTCCGGGCGTTCGACGACCTGGGCGGTGGCTTGCTGATCCCCGTGCACTGGGCGACGTTCAACCTGGCGCTGCACCCCTGGGGGGAGCCGATCGACCGGGTGTGGCGGGAGGTCAAGGCACGGGGGATGAAGCTGGCGGTGCCCCGGCCCGGGGAGCGGGTCGACGTCGACTCCCCCGGGGAGGTCGACGGGTGGTGGCAGTCGCTCGCCTGATCTTGTGGGCACTCGCCGCCTGCTCTTGTGGGCCTTGGTCGCCTGATCTTGTCGGGGGTGGTGGGTAGGTTGTGTTGCGAGGGGTCCTG
>NZ_JAJCXE010000057.1:92470-92798 GCF_021056325.1 Lentzea sp. CC55
GCTCTGTCCGTAGGGTTCCCCTGTTGCGTGCGGCCTGTTGCCTTGCGTTGTTTCCCTGGGGGCTCTGCCCCCAGACCCCCGGCAATCTGATCGGGGGGCCCGCGCCGGTCGTGGGTTGATGGCACGCCTGTTGTGTTGGGCGGCTGCCGGTTGTGTTGGTGGTTGCGTTGGCGGTGGGGTCCCGTCACCAGTCGCACCAGGAGCGGGCCACAACGAGGTAGGGGTGTCAACTCGACGAAAAGCGTGTCGAGTTGACACCCCTACCTCGTTGCAGCAGGAGCTGTGGCGCGACTCGTGACGGGACCCCACCGCCGGGAGCGTCTGCTCA
>NZ_JAJCXE010000057.1:92808-117569 GCF_021056325.1 Lentzea sp. CC55
GCGGGGTGGCTCGCCGTGGAGCGCGTGGTGGTGGGCGTGGGTGTGTGGCCGCCGCCTGGGACGATGTACCCGTGACACGCATCGTTGCCGGGACCGCGGGAGGCCGCAGGCTCAAGGTTCCGCCCAAGGGCACGCGCCCCACCTCCGAGCGGGTTCGGGAGGCGTTGTTCAGCTCCCTGGAGTCGTTGATGGACCTCGACGGTGCCCGCGTGCTGGACCTCTACGCCGGTTCGGGTGCGCTGGGGTTCGAGGCGTTGAGCCGGGGAGCGGGGCACGCGACGTTCGTCGAGTCGGACAAGCGGGCCGCTGACGTGCTCAAGGGCAACGCCGAGGAGCTCGGGTTCGCTGACGTCGTGATCGCCAACCGGACGGCTGAGGCATACGTGGTGACCGAAGGGGAGGAGTTCGACGTCGTTTTCGCCGACCCGCCCTACGCGGTGGGGGACGACGAACTCGCCCGAGTGCTGAAGGGGATCGTGCCGAGGCTCACGGCCGATGCCGTCTTGATCGTGGAACGTGCTTCGCGAAGCGGCGAACCTGTGTGGCCTGAAGAGGTGGAATCCTTGCGCGCCAAGCGTTATGGGGACACTGCCGTGTACTGGGGGCAGGTGCGTGCTGATGGGTGACGAGAACCACGGACACGCCTGGAGGCGTCCGATCGGGTGCTAACGTCCGCTCCATGACACGTGCCGTGTACCCCGGCTCCTACGACCCGGTAACCAACGGTCACCTGGACATCATCGGGAGAGCCGCGCACCTGTTCGACGAGGTCGTCGTCGCTGTGCTGATCAACAAGAACAAGCGCACCTTGTTCTCCGTTGAGGAGCGTCAGGAGATGCTGCGCGAGGTCACGGCCCAGTGGGACAACGTGCGCGTGGACTCGTGGCACGGGCTGTTGGTCGACTACTGCCGTGAGAACAACATCAAGGCCATCGTGAAGGGCCTGCGCGCGGTCAGCGACTACGACTACGAGCTGCAGATGGCGCAGATGAACCACCAGCTCACCGGGGTCGACACGCTGTTCATGCAGGCCAGCCCGCAGTACTCCTACCTGGCGTCGTCGCTGGTCAAGGAGGTTGCGACCTACGGTGGCGACGTGTCGACGCTGCTCCCGGCGTCCATCGAGCAGCGGCTCAAGTTGCGCCTCGAGGAGACCCGCTAGAGGGTCAGCTTCATCCCCACGTGCGACGCGGTGAACCCGAGCCGCTCGTAGAAGCGGTGCGCGTCCACGCGTGACGCGTCCGTCGTCAGCTGCACGAGGCCGCAGCCGCGTGCGCGTGCTTCGTCGACGGCCCACTTCACCAGTTGTTCTCCCAGGCCGTGGCCGCGCTGGTCGGAGCGCACCCGCACGGCCTCGACGGTCGCGCGGGTCATGCCCAGGCGCGAGAGGCCGGACGTGAACGTGAGCTGCAGCGTGCCCACGACCTCGCCGGACTCGTCGACCGCGACGGCCAGGTACTGGTGCGGGTCGGCGTCGATGACCTCGAACGCCGCCAGGTAGGCCGGGTCGCCCGGCTTCTCGCGCCGTGCGCCCAGCGGGTCGTCCGCCAGCATCGCCACGATCGGGTGGACGTCGGCGGCGGTGGCCCGCCTGATTGTGATCTTCACGGTTCCCCCAGGTGGATGTGGGGAAATCCTGACACGCCCTGCCGATCTCCCGGAGTGCGGGAGATCGGCAGGGCACACTTGTGGGTGGGAGTCACAGGGGTTAGGGAGTGAGACGTGTACCGGGTGTTCGAGGCTCTCGACGAGCTCGTCACGATCGTCGAGGAAGCGCGCGGAGTTCCGATGACCTCGGGCTGCGTCGTGCCGCGCGGCGACGTGCTCGAACTTCTCGACGACGTGCGCGACGCGATCCCAGCCGAGCTCGACGACGCGCAGGACGTTCTCGACCACCGCGACGAGGTCGTCGGCAAGGCCAAGCACGAGGCCGAGACCGGGGTGTCCAAGGCCCGCGCGGACGCGGACCGCATGCTCGCCGAGGCCCAGGCCGAGGCGGAGGCGATGCTGTCCGACGCGCGCGCCCGTGCCGAGCGGATGATCGCCGAGGCCGAGGACCAGGCGGAGCGGACCGTCGCCGCGGGCCGGCAGGAGTACGACGACCTGGTGGGCCGGTCGCACGCCGAGGCCGAGCGGATGATCCAGGCGGGTCGCGCGAACTACGAGCGCGCCACCGAGGACGGCCGCGCCGAGCAGGCGAGGCTCGTCAACGAGCAGGAGGTCGTCCGGGCCGCGCACGCCGAGGCGGCGCGCATCCTCGACGCCGCGCAGAACGAGTCGATCCGGCTGCGGTCCGAGTGCGACGCGTACGTCGACGGCAAGCTCGCGGACTTCGAGGACCTCCTCGCGCACACCCTCAGGTCGGTCGGCAAGGGCCGTTCGCACCTGCGCGGACCGGCCGTCGCGGGTGCCGCGGCGCCGTTCGACTACGGCTCCTGACGAACCAGCCCGGTTCTCCGGCGCCTGAACGTGTGATTCGCGCTACGTCGGACAGGTGCGACCACCTGGCGATTTCACGCTCGGGGCCGTCGTCCCGTACCCTGGACCGGCTGGACGTGGTAGGTCCCCGCCGGCAACCAATCTGATCATGACTGAGCATCGTCACGCGTCCACGCGTCCCACAGCATCCGGTCCCTGGGTCTTCGACACCAGGGATCTCGGCCGTCGCGCCGGGTCCAGCCGACCCTTCGTCCGGTCGGTTCCCGCGGCAGGCATGGGGCTCCTCGGCGTGATCGCGGTGCCAGAAGGCGGAGAGGTGGAGCTCGACCTCCTGACCGAGTCGGTCGTGGAGGGCGTGCTCGTGTCGGGGACGGCGTTCGCCAAGGTCGAAGGTGAGTGCTCGAGGTGCCTCGAGCCCATCACCGATGAGGTTGAAGTCCGGATCACGGAGCTCTACGCGTATCCGGACAGCACCACGGACGAGACCACTGAGGAAGACGAGGTCAGCCGGATCGAGAACGATCTGATCGACCTCGAGCCTGTGGTGCGGGACGCCATCGTCCTCGCGTTGCCGCAGGCGCCGCTCTGCGAGCCGGACTGCAAGGGGCTTTGCTCCGAGTGTGGTGGCAGGTGGGCGGAGCTCGGGCCCGACCACGGGCATGAGACGATTGACCCTCGTTGGGCCGCGTTGCAAGAGCGGTTCAGCGATGACAACTCGGAGGAGAAGTAGTCGTGGCCGTCCCGAAGCGGAAGATGTCGCGTTCGAACACCCGTGCGCGCCGTTCCCAGTGGAAGACGTCTGCTGTGCACCTGGTGGCGTGCCAGAACAAGGCTTGCCGTCAGCCGAAGCCGCAGCACGTCGCCTGCCCGGCCTGTGGTCAGTACGCTGGCCGCCAGGTCGCTCAGCCGGCCTGATCTCCTCGCCGTCGTAGTGGGGGGAAAGCCGCCGCGCGCACCGCAAGCGGACCGCGCGGACCTGCTCGAAGCGCTCGGCGTCCAGTTGGACGCCGAGCTGCTCGTGCTCGCACTCACCCACCGGTCGTACGCGTACGAGAACGGCGGGCTTCCGCCGAACGAGCGTCTCGAGTTCCTGGGAGACGCGGTTCTGGGGCTGGTAGTCACCGACCACCTCTACCGCACCCATCCTGATCTTCCCGAGGGTCAACTCGCGAAGCTCCGTGCCAGCGTGGTGAACATGCACGCACTGGCGGGCGTAGCGCGTGACCTGGGCAAAGGCGGGCTCGGTGCACACCTGCTTCTCGGTCGTGGCGAAGAGTTGACCGGAGGCAGGGACAAGGCGAGCATCCTCGCCGACGGCCTCGAGGCCGTCATCGGTGCGGTGTACCTGCAGTTCGGTATCGATACCGCACGAACGTTCGTTCACCGGCTGTTCGATCCGCTCTTGGCCAAAGCTCCGCTTTTGGGTGCTGGACTGGACTGGAAGACAAGCCTGCAGGAGCTCACCGCTCAAGCCAGCCTCGGCGTCCCGGAGTACCGCGTGGACGACCAGGGGCCGGACCACCGCAAGGAGTTCACCGCCACGGTGCTCGTCGGTGGTCAGCCTTACGGCAAGGGTGATGGGCGCACCAAGAAGGAAGCCGAGCAGAAAGCCGCCGAAGCGGCTTATCATGTTCTGCACGAACGGGTCAAGGCCGAGCAGGAGTCGGTCAAGGCCACGAACGGGCAGAACGGCGCCTCGGTGACGCCAGGGACCCTCCCATCCGAGGAAGACTGAGACACGCGATGTATGCGACCAGGAACCGCGCCAACCGCCGCACCCGCACCGTCCGCGGGCCGGTGAACACCTCCCGCAGCGGAGGCATCCAGGGACTTGTGCTGGTCAGGGACACGAGCCGCGCGGGCGTGTGGGTGCTCAAGCCCACCAAGCCCCAGGCCGCCGTGATCGAGGCACAGCCCGTCGACGAGGGCAAGTCCGAAGCCTGACGTGCCCGAACTCCCAGAGGTCGAGGTAGTACGCCTCGGCCTCGAAGCCCACGTCGCCGGCCGGGTCATCTCCTCGGTGGAGGTGTTGCACCCGCGCGCCATCCGCCGGCACGACCTGGGCTCCGCGGACTTCTGCGCGCGCTTGGCCTCGCAACCGATGGTGGCAGCCAAGCGCCGCGGCAAGTACCTCTGGGTGGAACTGGCCGACAAAGCCGCCCTGCTCGCGCACCTGGGCATGAGCGGCCAAATGCTCGTCCAACCCTCGTCGGCTCCCGACGAGAAGCACCTGCGCGTCCGCTTCACGTTCGACGACGGCGGGCCCGAACTCCGTTTCGTGGACCAGCGCACCTTCGGTGGCTTGGCCCTGGCGGAGCTGGTCGAGGTGGACGGGGCTCTCGTGCCCGACTCGGTCGCGCACATCGCCCGCGACCCGATGGATCCTCTCTTCTCCCGTGATGCTGCCGTGCGCGCGTTGCGCCTGCGTCACACGGAGATCAAGCGCGCCTTGCTGGACCAGACCCTCGTGTCCGGGATCGGCAACATCTACGCCGACGAGGCTCTCTGGCGTGCCCGTCTGCACGGCACCCGGATGACGGACAAGCTGAGCCGGGCCAAGGCCGCCGAGGTGCTGGACCACGCTTCCGACGTGATGCGTGAGGCGCTCGGGCAGGGCGGGACCTCGTTCGACGCTTTGTACGTCAACATCAACGGGCAGTCCGGGTACTTCGACCGGTCCTTGAACGCCTATGGGCAGGAGAACCGGCCCTGCAAGCGGTGCGGAGCGATGATGATCCGGGAGCCGTTCATGAACCGGTCCTCGTTCTCGTGCCCCCGTTGTCAGCCTCGCCCCCGGGCTTGAGGATCTTCGCCACCTCTGCGTGCAGGTCTTGAGGTAGCCGGCGCCTTCCGGTCCGCCTTTCGCAGGCGTGCGGCAACGGCTCGTACCCGCTGGAATCGATCTTCCCAAGCGCATCCGACGTACCGGGGACCCCAGACGTCTTGCGGAGGGAACAACGGGTTAGACAGTACTGCGCGATGCGTAGTAGTGTTCACGGCGCAACAGTGCCCGACCCCTGGAAGAGGGGGTCCGGCCTGGGTCGGAGGGGCCATGGACACCAGTCAGCTGCTCAAAGGGGTGCTGGACCTGGCCGTCCTTGCGGTACTGCGCAAGGACGACGGGTACGGGTACGACGTGCTGCGCAGACTGCGCGCCGGGGGATTGGACGAAGTGGGCGACGCGTCGGTGTACGGGACGCTGAGGCGGCTCTACAACGCCGGGATGCTGACCTCGTACGTGGTGCCCAGTGAAGAGGGGCCGCACCGCAAGTACTACAGCATCAACGAGACCGGGCGGGCGCGCCTGGCTGAGTCGAGGGAGACGTGGAGGTCGTTCGCCAGCACGTTGGACGGCCTGCTCGAGGAGGTCGCAGCATGAACACGCAAGCGCTCGGTGTCGAGCACTACCTGGCCGGGATGCGTGCCGCCCTCGACGACCTGCCGGCCAACGAGGTCGCCGAGATCCTGGAGGACGTCGAGGCGCACGTCGCCGAGCTGTCCACGGAACTCGGGGAGGACGAGACGCTCGAGCAGCGGCTCGGGTCGCCGGAGCGGTACGCGCAGGAGCTGCGGCAGGCCGCCGGCTATCCGCCGCGGACCGAGCGGTTGCCGGTGACGACCAAGCGGCCGTGGCTGTCGCGTCCGAGGGCTGCCGCGTGGGGGCTCGTCGTGGCCACCGGTGTCACGCTGCTGGCCGGGGCGGCGGCGTTGCGGGAGCCGGCGGTGTTGTTGCTGCCGGGTGTGATCCTCGTGTTGAGCCTGGCGCTCGTGCACGACCGCGGTCCGGTGCAGCAGGAGATCATGAACCTGCCGGAGACGCACCGGCTCAAGAAGTGGCTCACGCCTGAGGAGGGCACGCCGGCGGAGCGTGCCATCACGTACCTGAAGTCGTTGCAGCCCGCGTGGTGGTTGGTGCGGGCCGGTCTGCTCGGTCTCGGGGCCGTGTTGCTCGCGGGGCGCGACATCCTCGGGTTCCTGGCGATCGCCGCGATCGCCGTGGTGTCGGTGTTCGCCGGGCCGCGGGCCAAGGTCGACCGGCGCTGGCTGTGGTTCAGCCTGCCCGCTTCGGCGTTGGCGGTCGGGTTGTTGTTCCAGGTCATCGACGTGACCGCGGGACAGCTCGGGTACAACGCCTCGCGCTCGTCGTACCAGCCGCCCATCGTCGAGTCGTACGAGAACATCTACGCGTACGACGAGAACGGCAAGTTGCTCACGAACGTCTTGCTGTACGACCAGGACGGCAGCCCCATCAACGCGGCGCGGAGCTACAACGGCTGCAACACGCCCGGCCACGGGCCCGAGCCGGTCATTCCGGCCAACCGCTATCCGCGGCCTCAGATCGACTACGAAAACGGTGTTTGTTACACAGTGACACCGTCCGTGACCGCTCCGTCATCGACGTCGTCAACGCCGAGTTCGGTACCGGAGAGTTCTGGAAGCGCGCCTTCGAGCTCGGTACCACCTACTTCTGTGTCACCGAGCAAGTAAAGCCTGGAGCGGGACCTGTCGGGGGGTCCCGCTCCTACTTGTTCTCCTGCGGGTCCGCCAGGTGGCGCAATACCGGCATGGCCGAGCGCAGGTGTTCTCTGTCTTCCGGGGAAAGCTCGGACATTCTTTCACTCAATAGTTCGGCTTCGCCGTGAGCGAGCGACAGGATCGTCTCGCGGCCGACTTCGGTGAGCACGACTATCGTCGCTCGCCCGTCGGCGGCGTCGGGCTCGCGACGCACGAGGCCGGTGGACTCGAGGCTGGTCACGACGGTTGTCGCGGTCGGCTGCGAACACAGCGCGCGCACCGCGATCTCGCCGATCCGCATCGGGCCGTGGGCGCTCAGTTCTGACAGCACCAATAACTGGGTGGGTTGCAAACGACGGGCCGGGGCGGCCTGTCGAAGACTTCGCACCAGCCGGTGCACGGCCACCACGAGTTGAAGTGCCTCGTGGTTGGTGACGGTGGTGGGCATCGTTTCTCCGCGCGCATGTGATTGTCCGAATTCGGACACGAACCCTGGCACTTTCCCTCATTCACGCTCCGCGCGCTATCCGCCAACTGCCGATAACCCATTCGGCCGTTGTGGTGACGCGGGGTGTCACCGCGTGCGTCCGGCACAGTTGAATGTGCTGGTAAACGGCGTAAAAAGCGCAACCCGGCTCACTCGAACGGTCGCCGGGTTGAAGGAGGATTCAACGAGACAGATCCGCTGTCAGAACTGTGGGAAGGCGCACTGGATTCGCCGTGTGGCGCAGCGCATACGCCCGAACGGTCCACGGGTGGTCGGGGGCAGACTGGGCTGGTGAGTGCGAAAACCCGTCGTGGCGAACTCCGCATCTACCTCGGCGCCGCTCCCGGTGTGGGGAAGACGTTCGCCATGCTCAGCGAGGCGCACCGCCGGCGGGAACGCGGCACCGACGTGGTCATCGGATTCGTGGAGACCCACGGCCGGACGAGGACGGCCGAACTGGTCGAAGGCCTGGAAATCGTCTCGCGCAGGTCTTCGGTGCACCGCGGCGTCGAACTCACCGAGATGGACGTCGACGCCGTGCTGGCCCGTGCGCCGCAGGTCGCCGTCGTCGACGAACTCGCGCACACGAACGTCCCCGGTTCCCGCAACGCGAAGCGGTGGCAGGACGTCGAGGAACTCCTCGAAGCGGGCATCGATGTGCTCTCCACGGTCAACGTGCAGCACCTGGAATCGCTCAACGACGTCGTTCTGCGCATAACGGGCGTTCCGCAGCGGGAAACCGTGCCCGACGAGGTCGTGCGCAATGCGAACCAGATCCAGCTCGTCGACCTGACGCCGGAAGCGCTGCGCCGCCGGCTCGCCCACGGCGACGTCTACGCGGCGAACAAGATCGACGCGGCCCTGGGCAACTACTTCCGCGTCGGAAACCTGACCGCGCTGCGCGAACTGGCGCTGTTGTGGGTTGCTGACCAGGTCGATGTCGCGTTGCTGCGCTATCGGGCGGAACAGCAGATCACGGACACGTGGGAGACGCGCGAACGAGTCGTCGTCGCCATCACCGGTGGCACGGAAAGCGAGACGTTGATCCGTCGCGCTCGTCGCATCGCCACGCGCGCGGGTGGTGACCTTCTCGTCGTGCACGTGCTCAGGGGCGATGGGCTCGCAGGGGCGGATCCGCACTCACTGCAGAAGTACCGCAAGCTCGCCGACGACGTCGGTGCCACCTTCCACACCGTTGTCGGTGATGACGTCCCCACGGCGCTGCTTGAGTTCTCACGCGGCGTCAACGCCACTCAGCTCGTGGTCGGCACCTCGCGCCGTTCACGGTTCGCGCGCGTGTTCTCGGCAGGCATCGGCTCCACAGTCGTGCAGGAGTCCGGGGCGATCGACGTCCACATGGTCACCCACCCCGCGACGGCCAGCGGCTGGCGGGCGCGGTTCGCGGGCAGTCCGCTGAAGCCGAGCCGGCTCGCCTGGGGCTGGTTCCTGGCGGTTGCCGGGCCCGCGCTGGTCACGGCCGCGGGAGCGTCGCTGCGGAGCGGCCTGAACTTCTCCACCAACGTCATCGGCTACCTGCTGGTGACTCTGGTCGTCGCGATCGTCGGCGGCCTGGGGCCCGCGATCGCGGCCGCGCTGGTCAACGCGCTGCTGCTGAACTTCTTCTTCACCGAACCCCTCTACACGTTCACCATCGACGCCCAGCAGAACGTGCTCACCTTCTTCGCGATGATCATCGTCGGTGTCTCCACGGCGTTGGTGGTGGACTACGCCGCGAGACGTGCCACGCAGGCAGCGCGCGCACGCACCGAGGCCACGCTTCTCGCCTCGTACGCGCGCACTGTTCTGACGCACCCATATCCGCTCGCACGGCTGTTGGAGAAGGTGAAGGAGAACTTCGGCCTGACGTCCGTCGCCCTGCTGGAACGCGCGGACGGCGCCTGGGACCGGGTCGCGTGCGTCGGTGCGGGCCCGTGCGACGAACCCGACGAGGCGGACGTCGACATCGCCGTGACGCCGGACGTGCACCTGGCGTTGCGCGGACGCTCGCTGCCCGCGTCGGACCGCCGCGTGCTGGAGGCCGCCGCCGGTCAGGCGCTGCTCGCGCTGAGGCAGCAGCGCATGGCCGAGCAGACCCTCGAAGCGCAGCGGCAGGCCTCGCGCACCGAGCTGCGCACCGCGTTGCTCTCGGCCGTCGGTCACGACCTCCGCACGCCGCTGACCTCGATCAAGGCATCCGTCGGCTCGTTGCGCGACCCCGAGCTCACCCTGTCGGCGGAGGACACCGCCGAGCTGCTGGAGACGGTCGAGGAGTCGGCGGACCGCCTCACCGCGCTCGTCGACAACCTGCTCGACTCGTCCCGCCTCGCCACGGGCGCCGTGTCGCCGCAGTTCCGCGCGGTCGGCTACTACGAGGCCGTCGCACGGGCGCTGAGCGGCCTCGGCGGCGACGTCGAGGTCGACGTCCCGGAGTCGCTCCCACCCGTGCGCGCCGACGTCGGACTCCTCGAACGAGTGATCGCCAACGTCGTGGGCAACGCGCTGCGCTACGCCGGAGCCGTCGCCATCAGGGCGTCCGCGCACGGCTCGGAGGTGGAGCTGCGCGTCGTCGACCACGGTCGCGGTCTGCCCGCCGGTGCCGCGGAGCAGGTGTTCGCGCCGTTCCAGCGCCTCGGCGACCGCACGCCGGGTGGCGTTGGTCTCGGTCTGAGCGTGGCGAAGGGCTTCACCGAGGCCATGGGAGGCACGATCACCATGGAGGACACACCCGGTGGCGGGCTCACCGTGGTGATCTCGCTTCCCGCCGAGGAGAGGAACGCGTGACGAAGGTACTGGTGGTCGACGACGAGCCGCAGATCGTGCGCGCGCTGCGGATCAACCTCTCGGCCCGCGGCTACGAGGTGCTCACGGCCCCCGACGGCGCCACGGCGCTGAGGCTCGCCGCCGACGGCAAACCGGACGTCGTCGTCCTCGACCTCGGCCTGCCCGACATGGACGGTACCGACGTCATCGCGGGCCTGCGCGGCTGGACGACCCTGCCGATCATCGTGCTGTCCGCCCGCACCGACTCGACCGACAAGGTCGACGCCTTGGACGCCGGCGCCGACGACTACGTGACGAAACCGTTCGGCATGGACGAACTCCTCGCCCGCCTGCGCGCCGCCGTCCGCCGCTCGGCCGTGGCGGGCCCCGAGGACGAGCCGGTCGTGAAGACCGCGTCGTTCACCGTCGACCTGGCGGCCAAGCGCGTGCTCAGGGACGGCGCCGAGGTGCACCTCACGCCCACCGAGTGGGGGCTGCTGGAGGTCCTCGCCCGCAACGCGGGCAAGCTCGTCGCGCAGAAGCAGCTGCTCAGGGACGTCTGGGGGCCCGCCTACGAGAAGGAGACGCACTACCTGCGCGTGTACCTCGCGCAGCTGCGGCGCAAGCTGGAGCCGGAACCCGCACGGCCGCGGCACCTGCTGACCGAGGCCGGCATGGGGTACCGGTTCGAGCTCTGAGCCGCTAGGACTGCGGGTCCGGCGCGGCCGAGCTGGAGGAGCCCGACGACGGCGGCGCGGTGGTCTCCGACGCCGAGGAGCTGGACGTCGTCGGCGCCGGTTCCTCGATCGACGTGGGCGGGTTGCTCTGCGACCGCGTCGGCTCCGCCGGGTTCGTCGTCACCTGCGGCTGGTCGGGCGTCCCGGGCTTCGGCTGCTGCTCCTGCGGACGTGCCGCCTGCCTGCGGTCCTGCTTCGCCTGCGACGACGGGGCGCCGGACGACACGGTGACCACGACGGTGCTCGTGCTGCCGTCGGGTGCCACACTGGTGATGGTCTGCACGACGTCGGCCGCCGTGCGTTCCGGGCTCGCCTCGCGGCCGGACGCGGCGAGCATGGACGCCACCGTGGCGAACAGCGTCGCGACGACCACGCCGCCCGCAGCGAGCATCACGGCCGTGCCCACGCGCTTTGCCGGAGCCTCTGCCGGTGACTGCGGATGATCTTCCTCGAACACACCCATCTCCTCGTGGGAAACCCGGTCGGATGGACTTGCGTTCGAGTTATCGGCGGAAACACACCAAGGCCTCAGCAGAGCCACACCTTCGTGTAGCTCTGTGTCACAGGGTGCTGACTGGCGTAACCCTAAGAGGCCGTCGTCGTTGTCGTCGGTTCCGCGGTGGTGGTCGTCGTCGGTTCCGTGGTGGTGACCGGCGGCTTGGTGGTCGTCGTCGGGTTCGACGTGATCACCGGCGGCGGGTCCTCGGTCGTGACCGTCGTCGTCGTGCCGTCCGGACGCGTGATGGTCGTGACGCGCGTCGGCTTCTTCGACGTGGTGGTGGTCGTCGTCGAGGTCGTCGCCTCCACCGTCGTCGACGTCTGCTCGACCGACGAGCTCGGCGTGGACGTCGGCACGATGCTCAGGGCGTCGCGCACGGCCTCCTTGCGCGGCGGCTGGGTCGCGGGCGACTCGGCGGCGCTGTCCGAGCCCGCCGCGAGCGAGGCGACGGCGGCGAAGACGGTTGCCAGCACGACGCCCGACGCGGCGAGGACGATCTGCGGCGCGCCTCGGCGCCAGCGCGGGCTCGAGTCCGGTTCCGGGCTCTCGTACACGAAGTTTCCCCTGCTCAAGCGGTCAGCGGCCGAAGTTCTGGGTCCAGTAGTTGCCTCGCGTGTCGAGGCCCACGCCCATCGTGGTGAAGCTGCAGTTCTCGATGTTTTCGCGGTGGCCCGTCGAGTTCATCCAGCCGGTCACGACCGCCTGGGGCGTCGGGTAGCCCTTCGCGATGTTCTCGCCGCCGGGCCTCGGGTAGCCCGCTTCCTTCATCCGCACGTCGAACGTCCTGCCGTCCTGCGACGTGTGCGAGAAGTAGTTCTTGGTGGCCATGTCCGTGCTGTGGGCCTGGGCGGCGGTCGTGATGCGGTCGTCGATCACGAGGGCCTTGCAGCCGACGGCGGCGCGGGCGTCGTTCACAAGCGCGAGCACTGCCTGCTCCGGCGTCTGGCCGGCAGGCGGCTTCGGCGGCTGGACGGGCGGCTTCGGCGCTTCGGGAGGCGTCGTCGTCGTGGTGGTGGTGGGAGCCGCTGACGAGGTGGTGGAGGAGGGCGTCGCCGTCGTCGACGAGGTGGTGGGAGCGGAGGAGGACGACGAGGCCGTGGGAGTGCCGACACCGGTGTTGCCGTCTTCGGGCGGAGTACGGGTGCCGGGGGCGGCGGCGTTGCCCGTGCCGAACTGGTTCGCCGCGTCGGTGCTCTCCTGCTGCGCGGCGTTGGTGAAGCCGATGCCGAGAGGGGAGGTTCCGGTGATGGCGAGGCCGCCGATTCCGGTTGCACCGATCAGCAGGCCGAGTAAGAGGCTGCGGGCACTCACGGGTCGGGACCGTACCACTAATGGGTGACAACCCCTGAGTGCGTCATTCGTCACCTTCGGTCACTGCGCCACCATTCGGAGGTGGACGTACGACTGAACGCCTGGGTGCGTGGACGAGTGCAGGGTGTCGGTTTTCGCTGGTGGACGCGCGCCAGGGCACTGGAGCTGGGCCTGGTCGGAAGTGCTTCGAACCGGCCGGACGGGCGGGTCGAAGTGGTGGCCGAGGGGTCACGGGAGAAGTGTGAACAACTGCTGGAGGCTCTCCGATCGGGTGACACCCCGGGACACGTCGAATCGGTGGGTGAGCAGTGGTCCGCCGCCCGGGGTGACCTGACCGGCTTCGTCGAACGCTGAACCTTCCGCGGGGGGACGGCGTAGTAGGAGATCGTGGACTCCTCAGAAGACGTCCTCATCCAGCTGTACGACCGCTGGAGAGGCCCGCTGCTGCACTACGTGCTGCGGCTGGTCGACGGCGACTACCAGCAGGCCGAAGACGTCGTGCAGGAGACCCTGCTCCGCGCGTGGCGGCACCACGAGGAGTTGAAACCGGACGACGCGGCGCCGTGGCTCTACACGGTCGCCAAGAACCTCGTGATCTCCGGATACCGCCGCCGCAACGCACGCGCGACCGAGGTGCCGCTCGAACCGGTGGACCTCCCGCCGGTCAGCGACCAGGTCGAGCACGTGCTGCAGACGTGGCAGATCGCGTCGGCGCTGAGAGCGCTCACGCCCGAGCACCGGACGGTCGTCATCGAGCTGTACTACCGCCGCCGCACCGTCGCGGAGGCCGCCAAGACGCTCGGCATCCCGCCGGGCACGGTCAAGTCGCGCTGCTTCTACGCACTGAGGGCGCTGCGCGACGCACTGGAGGAGAGAGGGGTGACCGGGGCGTGAGCTGCCAGCACACCGTCGACGTCGGCGCCTACCTCTTCGGCTCGCTCGACCTCGGGGAACGAGCCGCGTTCGAACGCCACCTCGGCACCTGCGACTGCTGCCGGGCCGAGATGCTGCGGCTCGCCCCGCTGCCGGGCCTGCTCGGCCGCCTGACCCCGCAGGACGTCGAGAACCTCGACGAGATCGCCTCCTGCCCGCCGGGGCCGGACCGGCGGCGCCGCGTGGCGCTGGTCTGCGCCGCCGTCCTCGGGGCGCTGGCGCTGGCCGGCGGGATCCTGTTCCTGCGGCCGCCGCCCGCGCCCACGTGGGCGGCCGAGGACCCCGGCACCGGTGTGGACGGCGAGGTCTCGATGGTCTCGAAGTCGTGGGGCACGGAGATGTGGTTCAAGCTCGGCGACGTCAAACCGGGTGCGCGCTGCAAGGTCATCGTGTTCGACCGGCGCGGCCAGCGCGAGGTCGGCGGCTGGTGGGGGTCCGACCACGGCCCTGACGAGCGCATTCCCGGTTCCACGTCGTTCCGGGTGGACCAGATCGACAGGCTGGAGGTGTCGGACGAGAGCGGGCTGCTCGTCACCCTGCGTCCCTAGACGCGCAGGTCAAGGCATACCTCCCGCGACCGCCGCAAGCGCTTGGGTACTCTGCCCGGCGTGCATCTCAAGAGCCTGACGCTGAAGGGCTTCAAGTCCTTCGCCTCGGCTACCACGCTGCGCTTCGAGCCCGGCATCACCTGCGTGGTCGGCCCCAACGGGTCCGGCAAGTCCAACGTGCTCGACGCGCTGCGCTGGGTGATGGGCACGCAGGGTGCCAAGGACCTGCGCGGCGGCAAGATGGAGGACGTCATCTTCGCCGGCACGTCCGGCCGCGCGCCGCTCGGCCGCGCCGAGGTGACGCTGACGATCGACAACTCCGACGGCGTGCTGCCGATCGAGTACACCGAGGTGTCGATCACCCGCCGCATGTTCCGCGAGGGCGCCACCGAGTACGAGATCAACGGCAACTCGTGCCGCCTCATGGACATCCAGGAGCTGCTGTCGGACTCCGGCATCGGCCGCGAGATGCACGTGATCGTCGGTCAGGGCCAGCTCGCCGCGATCCTCGAGTCCAAACCGGAGGAACGGCGCGCGTTCGTCGAAGAGGCCGCCGGCGTCCTCAAGCACCGCAAGCGCAAGGAGAAGGCGCTGCGCAAGCTCGAGGCGATGCAGGCGAACCTGACGCGCCTCACCGACCTCACCGCCGAGCTGCGCCGCCAGCTCAAGCCCCTGGGCAAGCAGGCCGAGATCGCCCGCCGCGCGCAGGTCGTCCAGTCCGAGCTGCGGGACTCCAAGCTCCGCCTGCTCGCCGACGACCTGGTGACGCAGCGCGCGGCCATCGCGCAGGAGGAGCACGACGAGGCGAAGGCCCGCGAGCGCCGCGCCGAGGTCGAGAAGTCGTTGCAGGCCGCGCAGTACCAGCAGAACGAGCTGGAGGAGCGGGTCGCGGCCGACTCGCCGAAGCTGCAGGCCGCGCAGGACACCTGGTACCGGCTGTCCGCTCTGGAGGAACGCCTGCGCGGCACGGTCCGCCTCGCCGCCGAACGCGCGCGGCACCTCTCCGCCGACGTGGACGCCCCCAGCAGGGGCCGCGACCCCGACGACCTCGACCGCGAGGCCGAGGAGACCGCCGAGATGGAGCTGGAGCTCCAGGAAGGCGTGACCGAGGCCCGCATCGCCCTGGCCGAGGCCGTGGAGACGCGCGCCGAGCTGGAACGCATGGTCTCGCAGGCGGAGAAGGCCCACATCGCCGCCGTCCGCGCCATCGCCGACCGCCGGGAGGGCCTCGCCCGCCTGTCCGGTCAGGTGGAAGCGTTGCGCAGCAAGACGAACGCCACCGCCGAGGAGATCGAACGCCTCTCCGTCACGGTGGCGGAGGCCGCCGAACGCGTCGAGTTCGCGTCGATGGAGCTGGCCGAGGCCCGCGAGATCACCGGCACCGAGGACGAGGACGACCACGACCTCGACGAACGCCACCGCCAGGCCGTCCAGTCCAACGACGCGGCACGCCAGCGCGTCGAGGAACTGGTCAAGGCCGAACGCACGGCAGAACGCGACATCGCGTCGTGGCGAGCCCGCGTCGACGCTCTCTCGTTGGGCCTCACGCGCAAGGACGGTGCGGGAGCGCTGCTCGCGTCGGACGTGCCGGGCCTGCTGGGCTCCGTCGCCGCGCTGCTGACCGTCGAACCGGGTTTCGAGGTGGCGCTGGCCGCCGCGCTCGGCCCGATCGCCGACGCCGTCGCGGTGTCGTCCGGGGACGGCGCGCTGGCCGCCCTGAAGCTGTTGAAGGAGAAGGACGCCGGCCGCGCGGGCGTGCTGATCGGCTCCGATGGGTCCACTGTGGACACCTCAGCGTGGGGTCATCTGCCGCACGGCGCGCGCTGGGCGATCGACGTCGTGCACGCGCCCGAGGCGTTGCGCCCTGCGCTCGCGCGAGCACTGGACCGCCTCGCGGTGGTCGACGACCTCGACACGGCGGCACGCCTGAACGTGCGCGCGGTGACCCGTGACGGCGACGTTTTCGGCTCCGACTGGGCCGTCGGCGGCTCGGGTGGCCAGGGCCAGAGCGTGATCGAGGTGCAGGCCGCGGTCGACGAGGCCCAGGAGCAGCTGGCGACGGCGGAACGGGCGCTGGAGCACGCCTCCGCGGCGCTCGAGGGTGCCCGCGCCGAGCAGCAGGCCCGCCGCAAGGTGCTCGACGCGGTCAAGGAGGCCGTGCAGGAGGCCAAGGTCCGCCAGGCCCGCTCCGGCGAGCGGCTGAACCGGATGGCCGCGGCCGTGCGGTCGGCGGAGGCCGAGGTCGCCCGCATCACCGAGCAGCGCTCCAAGGTCGAGCGGTCCCGCGAGGAAGCCCTGATGAAGCTGGGCGAGCTCGAGGAACGGCTGCTGATGGCCGAGGAGGAGCAGACCCTGGAGGACGAGCCGGACACCGACCAGCGCGACGCGCTGTCCGCGGAGCTGGCCCAGGCCCGTCAGGCCGAAATGGACGCCCGCCTGGTGCAGCGCACGGCAGAAGAGCGCGCACGGGCCGTACAGGGCAAAGCAGACGCCTTACGTCGTGCCGCCCGTGCCGAGCGTGAGGCCCGCGAACGCCATGCCCGCGCCACGGCGCACCGTGCGCGCGGTGCGGTCGTCGCGAAGGCCGTCGTCCGAGGCGGTGAGCAGGCGCTGGAGCGCATCGAGATCTCGCTGGCCCGCGCCGCCCGTGAGCGCGACCTGGCCCAGGAACGCCGCCAGCAGCACGAACTCCTGCTGACCCAGGTGCGCAACGTGGTGCGCGAGATGTCCGGCGAGCTGGAGAAGCTCGTCGACGCCGTGCACCGCGACGAGGTGCTGCGCGCCGAGCAGCGCATGCGCATCGAACAGCTGGAGACCAAGATCGCCGAGGACTTCGGCATCGGCCTCGACGACCTGGTCACCGAGTACGGCCCCGACGTGATGGTGCCGGCGTCGGCCGCCGAGATGGCCGAGTACCAGGCCGCCAAGGACCGCGGCGAACAGGTCTCCGAGCCGCAGCCCATGCCGTACGACCGCGACACCCAGGCCCGCCGCGCCAAGCGGGCCGAGCGCGACCTGTCGTTGCTGGGCAAGGTGAACCCGCTCGCGCTGGAGGAGTTCGCGGCCCTGGAGGAGCGCTACAAGTTCCTCTCCACGCAGCTCGAGGACATCAAGGACACCCGCCGCGACCTGCTCACCGTCGTGAAGGAGGTCGACGACAAGATCCTCGAGGTCTTCACGCTGGCCTACGAGGACGTGGCGCGCGAGTTCGAGATCGTGTTCAAGGTCCTGTTCCCCGGCGGCGAGGGCCGCCTGGTGCTGACCGAGCCCGACGACATGCTGACCACCGGCATCGAGCTGGAGGCCCGCCCGCCCGGCAAGAAGGTCAAGCGCCTGTCGCTGCTCTCCGGTGGCGAGAAGTCGCTGGCCGCGGTCGCGATGCTGGTCGCGATCTTCCGCGCCCGCCCCTCACCGTTCTACGTCATGGACGAGGTCGAGGCGGCGCTGGACGACACGAACCTGCACCGGCTGATCAGCCTGTTCCAGCAGCTGCGGGACAAGTCGCAGCTGCTGATCATCACGCACCAGAAGCCGACCATGGAGATCGCCGACGCGCTGTACGGCGTCTCCATGCGCGGTGACGGCATCTCACAGGTGATCTCGCAGCGGCTGCGCACGTCGGGCGACGAGCCCGCGCGTGCCGCGGAACCCGCCCCGGAACCGGCTCAGGCCGAGGCCTGAGCGCCGCGGGTCAGCGCCCGCCGCGGTCCATCTCCGCCGCTTCCTCCGGCGTGGGCGCGCTGCCGCCCAGGTGCGCCGGAGCCCACCAGGCACCCGGCTCGGTGGGGTAGCCGGCCTGCGCGACGTCCAGCAGGTCCTGCAGGCGCTTGCGGAGCAACGAGTCGCCGGAGTCGCCGGGGGAGGCCTCGAACGGCTCTCCGATGAGGATCGTGATGGGGATGTGCCGCTGGGTCAGGTCCTTGGGACGGCCCTTGGTCCACAGGCGCTGGGTGCCCCACAGGGCGACGGGGATGAGCGGCACGCCGGCCTCGTGCGCGAGGCGGTTCGCGCCGGACTTGATGTCCTTGACCGTGAACGAGCGGCTGATGGTGGCCTCGGGGAAGATCCCGACCACCTCGCCGGTGCGGAGCGCGGACAAGGCCTGCTGGTAGGAGGCCTGGCCCGCGCTCCGGTCGACGGGGATGTGGTGCATGCCGCGCATGAGCGGGCCTGCGATCTTGTTGGCGAAGATCTCGTGCTTCGCCATGAACCGCGTGAGACGTTTCGAAGGGTGCGCACCGTAGCCCGCGAAGATGAAGTCGAGGTAGCTGACGTGGTTGGACGCCAGCACGGCTCCACCCGTGCGCGGAACGTGGTGCGCCCCTTCGACGGTGATCCGCAGGTCGAGCACCTTGAACATGAGCTTCGCTGCGGCGATCACCGGGGGATATACGCGATCCGACATGCTTCCGAACGGTAGCCGGAAAAGCTACTGACCGGTAGCGGCCCCTTCGTGTTCTCGCATGACCTTGGGCACGCCCGCCAGGTCCTCGTCGTTGCACAGCAGCTTGAGGTCGTAGTACGGGTTTCCATGGGTGTCGTCGTAGTCGAGATGGACTGCGATGACGTCCACGGGCTCGCCCAGCCACTCCTGGGTCTGCCGCAACCAGGCGGCAGCACGTTCCAGAGCGGCGGGAAGATCATCGTCTCGGAATTCGACCGGCCTGTACGGAACTCCCTGGACACCGTCCCGGTTGTTCGACGGCAAGGGCAGGTCGACGGCCACCCCGGATTCGTTGAGATCGAGTTGGATCGTTTCCTCACTCACCGTAAAAGAGTCCCCCACCCTCACCTGGGCTGCAAGCCCGAATCTGGTTGTCGTGCCCGCGGCGCCGGTGGTAGTGCCCCGGCATACCAGCGTCGCGGAGGGGGTCGGTGTGAGTGTTGTCTCCCGGTTCAGCGGGATCGCTTCAGGAACTCGATGTCGCGCTTGACCTTCGTGATCCGGTCGTGGGTGGGCATCAGGACGCGGGAGAGCGCGGCCAGGAGCTGCTCCAGGTCAGCGGCCGCGCCACCGGTGTCCCCGGTCGCGTAGCGCAGGTTCGCGAGCAGCTGCCGGGTCTCCAGGACGTCCTCGTGGTCGGGGCCGAGCACGCGCACCTGGTCGCGCAGCAGTGGCTCGCACACGGCGATGGCCTTGGCGGACTGCTTCGCCGCGCCCAGAACGCGCGCCAGGTTCAGCCGAACGGTGAGGGTTCCGGGGGCGTCCGCGCCCGCCGCCTCCCCGTACTGCCGGACGAGCGCCCGGAACTCCTCCACGGCCGTCCTGAAGTCACCGGAGTGGGCTCTGGCCTCGGCCTCGGCGGCGCGGGCGTGCAGCTCTTCGAGTTCCCCGGCGGACGACATCCGCCCGATTTTACGCGAGCGCGCGGCCGTGACCTGGGGGCGGTGAAAACTCCCTCGCTTCGAACGGCCGTGCGAGCAACCATTCCTCTCATGTACGACATCCGTTTCGCCGAACCTGGCGACCTCGGCGCCACGATGGCGCTGCTGGTCCGGCTCCAGGCCGACAACGCGCACCACATCGGGTACCTCGGTGAGACAGTCGAAGAGCTCCGCGCGGAGCTCGGCGAGTTCGAGCCCAGCTGGGCCGACTGCACGGTGGTCGCAGTCGACGCCGACGACAACATCACCGGCATGCTCAGCGTGGAGATCGACACCGAGCTCGAGCGCGCGTGGCTGCACGGCCCGTTCGTCGACGTACCGGTCAACCACCCCGCGGGCAGCCGCATCTGGGACCAGACCGCCGACGCGATGTTCCGGCGCGCCACCGAGCTCCTCACCGGCATCACCGACCTCGAGCTCTACGGGCACACCGCCCACCGCCGGCTGGCGGCGTTCGCCGAACGCCACGCCTTCAGCGCCGGCAAGGCCAGTGCCATCCACGTCCTCGACAACGGGGACTTGCGCACGTTGCTCCTCAGGGACGCCAAATGTCCCAACGAGCGCGAGATGCGCATCCTGCCGACAGACGAGTTCGTGCACGAGGCCGTCGCCGTGCTGCACGAGCGATGTTTCCCGCGCACGTACCTGTCCGGCAGGCAACTCGTCGAATCCGATCCCAAGACGCGCACGGTCGTCGTCGCCATGGACGGTCGACGCGTGCTCGGGTACGCCGCGGGCAAGGCCCAGCCCGAGGAGTACTACATCGACTTCGTGGCCGTCGAACCCGACGTCCGCGGCCAGGGCGTCGGAGCCGCTCTCGTCACCGAGCTGCTGTGGAAGCTCGCGGCCGAGCACGGCGCCCGGCCGCAGGCAGCGGCGTCGATCTACGCCGGCAACGAGTCCTCGCAGAACATGTTCGCCCGACTAGGATTCCGCCTTCACGTCGAGCTCGTCGCGTACCGCCACACGGCGTGAGTGGCGCAGCGACAGCAGCCCGCCCACGAGCAGCGTGACCACCACCCCCAGGGGCGTGTTCCACCATCCGGTCAGCGATTTCAGCTCCGAGGTCGCCTTGCCGAAGTAGATCGTCGGCGTGCTGCCGGCGAACTTGACCCCGAGGATCACGAACCCGACGACCACCACCGTCGCCACGAACGCGATGATCGCGTCCGCCTGCGTGACGCGCCGGAAGACCAGGCCGAGCAGGAAGGCCCCGAGCAGCGCGCCGTAGGTGTAGCCGGCGATGCCGAGCGCCTGCACCACGATCGGATCCGCTGTGGTCTTGTTCGAGGAGGCGAACAGACCCGCGCAGACGATCAGCAGACCCGCCCACACCAGGGTCCAGATCCGCCCGTGGCGCAGGCGTTCCTCGTCGGTCATCGGGGTCTTGCGGACGCGTTCGTAGACGTCGGTGACGGTGCTGGAGGCCAAGGCGCCCAACGACGACGACAGCGCGGCCGCGAGGATGCCGGCGATCACGAAGCCGGACAGGCCCGACGGCAGCTCGTTGACGATGAAGTAGCCGAACAGCTCGTCCTTGTTGCCGAGCCCCAGGTCCTTCACCGGGTCGACGCCGTTGTAGAAGGCCCACATCATCACGCCGATGAACAGGAAGAACGCGAACTGCAGGAACACCACGAAACCGGAGGCGATCAACGCCTTCTGCGCGGACTTCACGTCTCGAGTGGCCATGAGCCGCTGCACGATCAGCTGGTCCGCGCCGTGCGACGCCATCGACAGCAGCGCGCCGCCGAAGAACGCGGCGATGAACGGGTACGCGCCCGTCAGCGGTGAGGAGGTGAAGTCGAAGACCTGGAACTTGTCGACCTCGACGGCCTTGGCGAACCAGCCGTCCGGCAGCTGGCCGGACAGCCACCAGATCACCACGAGACCGCCGAGGACGTACCAGAGCATCTGGATGGCGTCGACCCACACGACCGCGCGCACGCCGCCGAAGAAGCTGTAGAACACCATCGCGATGCCGAGCGCGAGGATGATCGTCCAGTAGCCGGCGTCGATGCCGTACTGGGCGAGCACCAGCTTGATGGGGATCGCCGTCGCGAAGAGCCGGATGCCGTCCGCGAGCAGGCGCGTGAAGAGGAACGTCACGGACGCCGTGGCGCGCATGCCGCCGCCGTACCGCTTGCCGAGGAACGCGTACGCCGTCACGAGGTCACCGGCGATGTAGCGCGGCAGCAGGACGAAGCTGACCACGATGCGCCCGACGATGTAGCCGAGCGCGAGCGTCAGGTACGTCATGCCGCCCTGCGCCGGCGTCGCCATGTAGGCGATCACCGGCACGCTCAGCACGGTGAGCGTCGACGTCTCCGCGGACACGACCGACAGGCAGACGACCCACCACGAGATGCGCTTCTCGCTGACGAAGTAGTCGGTGGACGATCTCTGCCTGCCGCCGATCCACATGCCGAGCAACGGCATCCCGACGAGGAACAGGGCGATGATCGCGAGGTCTAGTCCGCGCATTTCGGTTCCCCCACTTCCAGCTTGGTCACGGCGGTGGTGACGGGCTCGGGCAGCCTCAGCGGCCCGGCGCCGGGCGTGATGCTGCCGAGCAGCCGCGGTCCGGACGCACCGGTCGCGGACGGCGTGTTGCCCGCGATCCCGTGCCAGGTCAGGAACCCGAGCAGGGCGGCGAGGTAGGCCTCCTTGCCGTCGCGCGGCAAGCCCAGCGAGTCGCTGATCCGCAACGGGATCGGGTCGAGGGCACGTGCCAGCGCCTCGACCAGCACGGGGTTGCGCATGCCGCCACCGGACGCGACGACGGTGCTCGCGTCGTGCGCGCGGCAGGCGTCGGCGATGGTGCGGGCGGTGAGCTCGGCGAGCGTGCGGAGCATGTCCTCGGCCTGGACCGTGGGCAGGCCCTGGAGGTACTCGGCGTTGAAGTGCTCCTTGCCCGTCGACTTGGGCCACGGCTTGGCGTAGTACGGGTCGGCGAGGAGCTTCTTGAGGACGTCCTCGCGCACGGTGCCCCTGCTCGCGAACTCGCCGTTGGTGTCCTGGCGGCGTTCGCCTCGGGACAACACCTCCATGACGGCGTCCATCAGCGCGTTGCCGGGACCCGTGTCGTAGGCGATCGGCGGGCTGCCCGGTCTGACCACGGTGATGTTCGCGATGCCGCCGATGTTGAGCGCGACGGCGGGCGCGTCCCCGGCCAGCCAGAGCGCGTCCAGCGTGCTCGCGAGCGGGGCGCCCTGACCTCCCGCCGCGACGTCGCGGACCCGCAGGTCGGCGATCACGGGCACGCCGGTCCGTTCGGCGATCCAGGCGGGCTGGCCGAGCTGCAGGGTGCCGAGGCAGTCGCCGTCCTGGACCTCGTGGTGCACGGTCTGCCCCAGCGAGCTGATCAGGTCCGCCGGCAGGTACCCGGCGGCGACTTCACCGAAAGCCTGCCCGAGCGACGTGTCGAAGGCGCACACTTCAGCGAGGTCCCGCGGCTTCTCCAGCAGGTCCTTCGGAAACGGGTGCTCGGCGCACTGCACCGGCACGAGCTCGACGACGTCGCCGTTGATCGACAGGTCGGCGACGGCGACGTCGATGCCGTCCATCGACGTGCCGGAAATCAGTCCGATCACCCTCACGACGTGTGGTCTATTCCACACCGTGGTCGGGCGCAAGAGCTGTGGTGAAATCTTCGCTGAATTGAGCAACAGCTGGTTGACAGATCACATGCGGGCCTGTGAAACCATGGTCCCGTGTCGACGTCCTCCCTTGTCCTGATCCTCGTAGTCGTGGCGGTCGTGCTGATCGCCGCGCTGGTGACCGGTGTGGTGCTGACGCGTCGCCGTCGCATCAGCCTGACCCAGAAGGAGGAGACCCCTCGCCCCGGCGGGTACCAGGCCGCGTCGGGGATCACGTTCGCCCCGGCCACCCCCGAAGCCAGCGACGCCGAAGCGGTCGCCGTGGCCGAGGTGACCCCCGTGCGCCCCGCGCCGGTCGAGCGACCGGCGCCGGTCGAGCGACCGGCGCCGGTCGAGCACCCGGTGGCCGACCGGACCGAAGTCGACGGCCAGCCGGGCGTGGGCGACGACGCCTCCGTGCCGCGCGACTCGCCCCAGCGCGGCTTCGTCGAGATCGACCTGCCGGAAGAAGCGTCCGAGGTCGAGGAGATCGAGCCGACCGAGGGCAGGCTGGAACGGCTGCGCGGCAAGCTCTCGAAGTCGCGCAACGCCTTCGGCACCTCGCTGCTGGGCCTGCTGGGCGCGGGCGACCTCGACGAGGACTCGTGGCAGGACGTCGAGGACACGCTGCTGATCGCGGACCTCGGCGCGGCGCTGACGACCGAGATCGTCGACACGCTGCGCTCGAAGATCGCCGGGTCCGGGGTGCGGACCGAGGCCGAGGCCCAGGCGCTGCTGCGGTCCGTGCTGGTCGACGCCCTGGGTCCGCGCATGGACCGGTCGCTGAAGGCCCTGCCGCACGCCGGCAAGCCCGCCGTGCTGCTCGTGGTGGGCGTCAACGGCGTCGGCAAGACCACGACCACCGGCAAGCTCGCCCGCGTACTGGTGGCCGATGGGCGCACGGTGCTGCTCGGTGCCGCCGACACGTTCCGCGCTGCCGCCGCCGACCAGCTGGAGACCTGGGGCAAGCGAGTCGGCGCCGAGACCGTTCGTGGCCCCGAGGGCGGGGATCCGGCCTCCGTCGCCTTCGACGCCGTCAAGCGCGGCGTGGACGCCGGTGTGGACACGGTGCTGATCGACACCGCCGGCCGGTTGCACACCAAGGTCGGGCTGATGGACGAGCTCGGCAAGGTCAAGCGCGTGGTGGAGAAGCAGGCCGTCGTCGACGAGGTCCTGCTCGTGCTGGACGCCACCACCGGGCAGAACGGTCTGGCTCAGGCCCGCGTCTTCGCCGAGCAGGTGGACATCACCGGGATCGTGCTGACCAAGCTGGACGGGACCGCCAAGGGCGGGATCGTGTTCCAGGTCCAGCGGGAGCTCGGGGTGCCGGTGAAGCTGGTCGGGCTGGGGGAGGGGGCGGACCACCTGGCCCCGTTCGAGCCCGGTGCGTTCGTGGACGCGCTGCTCGGGTGATCTTGTGGGCCTTGGTCGCCTGATCTTGTCGGGGGTGGTGGGTAGGTTGTGTTGCGAGGGGTCCTGAGGGTGGGGGGACGCCTGCGTCAGCTTGCG
>NZ_JAJCXE010000057.1:117847-118153 GCF_021056325.1 Lentzea sp. CC55
GTGCGGCCTGTTGCCTTGCGTTGTTTCCCTGGGGGCTCTGCCCCCAGACCCCCGGCAATCTGATCGGGGGCCCGCGCCGGTCGTGGGTTGATGGCACGCCTGTTCGTTGGGGCGGCTGCCGGTTTCGTAGTTTGGTTGCGTTGGCGGTGGGGTCCCGTCACCAGTCGCACCAGGAGCGGGCCACAACGAGGTAGGGGTGTCAACTCGACGAAAAGCGTTGGAGTTGTCCCCGGTTCCCGGACACGGGGTGTTCACGCAGCGTAGGTGATGCGTGTTTCGGTTGGGGTTCGGTAGCCGATTGTCGAA
>NZ_JAJCXE010000057.1:118163-254304 GCF_021056325.1 Lentzea sp. CC55
GGACGGCTCGCCTTCGGCATCGCGCTCGGTCAGGCGGCTCGCCTTCGGCATCGCGCTTGGTCAGGCGGCTCGCCTTCGGCATCGTGCTTGATCAGGCTGTTGCTGCCTGGTCCGCCAGCCGCTTCGCCACTGCCAGCACCTCGGGGAGGATGCGGGTCACCGCTTCCTTCGTCAGTCGTCCCTCCGGGCCCGACACCGACACCGCGGCCAGCGTTGGGCCTCCCACCACCGGCACCGCGATGCAGCGCACCCCTAGTTCTTGCTCGGACTCGTCCAGCGCGTAGCCGCGTTCGGCGATCTCGTCGAGTGAAGCCAGCAGTTCGGTGGCGTCCGTGATCGTGTTCGACGTGTAGGCGGGTAGGCCCGTGCGCTCCAGGAGTGCGCGGACGTCGGGTCGCGGTAGTTGCGAGAGCATCGCCTTGCCCACGCCTGTGCCGTGGGGCAGCAGGCGGCGGCCCACCTCCGTGAACATGCGCATCGAGTGCTTCGAGGGCACCTGCGCCACATAGACGACCTCGTCGCCGTCCAGGACCGCCAAGTTCGCCGTTTCCTCCACCGAGTCGACCAGCTGGGAGAGCAGTGGTCTGGCCCAGGTGCCGTACTGGCGCGAGGCGGTCTCGCCGAGGCGGATCAGGCGGGAGCCGAGGGTGTAGCGCCGGTTGCTGTTCTGGCGCACATAGCCCAGCGTGACAAGGGTGCGGATGAGGCGGTGGATCGTGGGCAGGGGTAGGCCGGACGTGGTCGCCAGCTCCGACAGCGATGCCTCGCCGCCCGCGTCTGCCAGGCGTTCGAGCAGGTCGAATGCCCTTTGCAGGGACTGCACGCCACCTGTGGACACGTGCGGCTCCTTCCATTGCAGTTCCGCAATGCAAAAACTATAGTCCACACAGCAAAACCGAGAGAGGTGGATTCCGGTGCAGGTCCTGACCGAAGAGGCTCTTGAGTTCGTCGCGAAGCTGCACGAGGCGCATGCCGCCCGCAGGGACGAGTTGCTCGCCCTTCGCAAGGAGCGCCGCCCCCTCGGGTTCCTCCCCGAGACGCAGGACGTGAGGGACGGGGAGTGGCAGGTCGCCGAGGCGCCCGAACTGCTGCGCGACCGGCGGGTCGAGATCACCGGGCCCACCGAGCGCAAGATGACGATCAACGCGCTCAACTCCGGCGCGAAGGTGTGGCTCGCGGACCTCGAGGACGCGAACACGCCGCACTGGGACAACGTCGTGCAGGGGCAGGTGAACCTGTACGAGGCGGAGCGGCGGACCATCGCGTTCACCTCGCCGGAGGGCAAGGAGTACTCGCTCAAGGGCGGGCCGTACCCGACGATCGTCGTGCGGCCGCGCGGCTGGCACCTCGACGAGCGCAACCTCCAGTTCGGTGGCAAGAACGCCATCGGTGCGCTGGTGGACTTCGGGTTGCACTTCTTCCACAACGCCGAGGTGGGCAGGCCCTACTACTACCTGCCCAAGATGGAGTCGTACCTCGAAGCACGGCTGTGGAACGACGTCTTCACGACGGCGCAGAAGTTGTTGGGCATCCCGCACGGCACGATTCGCGCCACGGTGCTCATCGAGACGATTCCGGCCGCCTTCCAAATGGAGGAGATCCTCTACGAACTGCGCGACCACGCGTCGGGGCTCAACGCCGGCCGGTGGGACTACCTCTTCAGCGTCATCAAGTACTTCCGCGACGCCGGGGCCGACTACGTGCTGCCGGACCGCAACAGCGTGACGATGACGGCGCCGTTCATGCGCGCGTACACCGAGCTTCTGGTGAAGACGTGCCACAAGCGCGGAGCGTTCGCCATGGGTGGCATGGCGGCGTTCATCCCGAACAGGCGCGATCCCGAGGTCACGGAGAACGCGCTGCGCAAGGTCCGCGAGGACAAGACGCGCGAGGCGAACGATGGTTTCGACGGGTCGTGGGTGGCGCATCCTGATCTCGTGCCGATTTGCCGGGAGATCTTCGACGGGGTGCTGGGCGACAGGCCCAACCAGGTCGACAAGCAGCGACCCGACGTCAGCGTCACGGCCGAGCAGTTGCTGGACTTCAAGTCGGCGGGTGGCGCGGCGACGCGGGCCGGGCTGGAAGGCGCCGTCGACGTCGGCGTGCGCTACATCGCGTCCTGGCTGGGCGGCAACGGGGCGGCGGCGATCCACAACCTGATGGAGGACGCCGCCACCGCGGAGATCTCGCGTTCGCAGATCTGGCAGTGGATCCACAACGAGGTCGTGCTCGACGACGGCACCGAGGTCACCGCGGAGGCCGTGCGCGAGGTCCTCGCCCGTGTCGGCGGCTCCTTGGAGGGCCCGCACGTCGCGGCGGCCGTCGAGCTGTTCGAGCAGGTCGCGCTGTCCGAGGAGTTCGTCGACTTCCTCACGCTGCCGGCGTACGAGCGCATCTGATGTACCGGACATCGCTGCCTCCCGAGGAGGTCGAACGACTGACAGCGCGGTTGTCCACTGTGGAACGCAGCTGGCCGGTCGGCCGTCAGCCCGTGCACACGTGCTACGTGCCCGCCGGGCGCCTCATCGGTTCCACGGTCGAGGACTGGGGCCGCGAGGCCCTGGAGTCGATCGAGCCGGAACTGCTGCCGGACCTGCCGGACGGCGTGCTGGACCGCGTCGAGGCGAAGCTGCGCCGCGAGCCGGTCGAGGACCTGCGGATCGACTTCGAGGACGGCTACGGCGCGCCCGAGGACGACGTCGAGGACATGGACGCCGAGAGCACGGCCCACCTCGTGTCCCGCTGGGTCGCCGAGGGCACCGCGCCGCCGTCGTTCGGCGTGCGCATCAAGTCCTTCGACACCGCGGAACTGCGCGAGCGCGGGCTGCGGACCCTCGACATCTTCCTGACCGCGCTGGAGGACGTCCCGCCCGGCTTCGTGATCACGTTCCCGAAGGTGACGTCGGTCGAGCAGGTCGAGGTGTTCGGCGAGGTCCTCGACCTCTTCGGCGGCGACCTCAAGTTCGAGATCCAGGTCGAGACCACGCAGTCCGTCGTGGACTCCTCCGGACGGCTCGCGATCCCGCAGTTCATCGAGGCGGGGCGCGGCCGGGTGACGGGCCTGCACTTCGGCACCTACGACTACACCGCGGGCTGCGGTCTGTCCGCGGCGCAACAACACCTGGCACACGGCGCGTGCGACTTCGCCCGCCACGTGATGCAGGTGTCCGCCGCCGGCACGGGTGTCCGGTTGTCCGACGGCTCCACCAACGTGCTGCCCGTGGGCGACGGGAAGCAGCGCGGCTGGGAGACGCACTACCGGCTCGTTCGCCGTTCGCTGGAACACGGCTTCTACCAGGGCTGGGACCTGCACCCGGCACAACTGGTGACGCGGTACGCGGCCGTCTACGCCTTCTACCGCGAAGGCCTCGCCGCCGACGCCGCCCGCTTGAAGTCGTACGTCCAGCACGTTTCCGGTGGCGTCCTGGACGAGCCGGCGACCGCTCAGGCGCTGTCGTCCTCCTTCCTCCGCGCGGTGGACTGCGGCGCGCTGGACCCGGCGGAGGTGCAGGCCGCGACGGGTCTGGACGAACCGGCGCTGAGGAGCCTCGCGACCCGGTCGAGCTGATCCGGCGGGGCGGCCACTTCGGCCGGCCGGGGCGGACCTGTTCCACTCGTGACGGGACCGGCAGATGTCGTTGCGGGGCACGGAGAACCGCTGACCCTGCTGATTCAATGGGGCCATGAGGGTCGTGGTGGTGGGTGGGGGAATCGCCGGGCTGCTCGCCGCCCGCGTGCTGAGCGAGGCCCACGACGTCGTGGTCCTGGAGCGGGACGAGCTGTCCGACGAGGTCGAGTACCGGGCCGGGGTGCCGCAGGGCCGGCACGTGCACGGGCTGCTGGTGCGCGGCGGCGAACTGCTGGAGGGGCTGTTCCCCGGGCTGCGCGACGAACTCGTGGCGGCCGGAGCGGTGCTGGCGGACGCGGGGGACATGCGGATCCTCAACCCGCTCGGCTGGCTCGCCCGCACGCGGACGGGGCTGCCGTTGCTGTCGTTGAGCAGGCCCTTGCTGGAGACCGCGATCAGGCGGCGGGTCACGGCCGAGATCGTGGACGGCGTGCACGTCACCGGGTTGTCGTTGCGCGACGGCACGGTCGACGGCGTTCTCACGCGAGACCACGGCAAGATCGGCGCGGACCTCGTCGTCGACGCTTCCGGGCGGTCCTCGAAGCTGGCGAACTGGCTCGCGGAGGCGGGATCACGACGCCGGAGCCCGAGGTCGTCGACTCGCGCACCGGGTACGCCACGCGGATCTACACCGCGCCGGAGGACTTCCCCGTGGTGTACGCGGAAAGCCTGTCCGCGCCGCACGTGCCGAGGGGGTGCGCGGTGATGCGGGTGGAGGGCGGGCGGCTGATGGTGACCGCGCAGGGGGCCGCGGGCGACCACCCGTCGCGGGACGTGCGGAGCTACGAGGAGTTCCTGGGTTCGTTGCGGGTGCCGATCGCCGAGATGCTCGAGGACGCCGAGCCGCTCACGCCCGTGTACCTGTTCGCGCGGACGGCCAGTCGCCGCACCGCGTTCGAGGCCACGGCGCACTGGCCCGGCGGGCTGGTGGCGGTCGGGGACGCGGTGTGCGCCTTCAACCCCGTGTACGGGCAGGGGATCACCGTGGCGGCGATGGAGGCGCTGTTGTTCCGGCGGCACCAGGACTTCAGCGCCAAGGGCTGCCGGGCGTTCCAGCGCAAGGTCGCCAGGACCTCGCGGGGGTCGTGGGCGATGTCGAGCAACGCCGACCGCAGCTGGGTCGAGGACGGGCGCCGGGGCGTGCTCGGGTGGTACCTCAAGAAGTGGCAGGTCGGGATCGTGCGCGACCCCGACCTGTTCCGGCGCTTCATCCAGGTCGCGCACATGGTCGCCTCTCCGGCGAGCCTGTTCACCCCGGTGGTGTTCAGAAGGCTGGCAAGGTACTCCAGGCAAGCCCCGCCTCCGGGGCGTCGTCCCGCAGGACCGAGCCCTCGATGAGGCCGTAGGGGCGGTCCGCGGCGTAGAAGACCTCGTTGTCGTTCTCCAGGCCGAACGGGCTCAGGTCCACGAGGAAGTGGTGCTTGTTCGGCATGGAGAGCCGCACCTCGGCCACCTCGGGGCGTGTGTTCAGCACGGCCTCGCCCATCGCGTACAGCGTCTGCTGCAACGACAGGGAGTGCTTGTCCGCGAAGGTCTTCAGCATCGTCGAGCGGATCTCGGCGAACGACTTCGCCCAGTCGGCGTCCGTGCCGGTGTAGCGCCAGCGGGCGGTCACCGACGTCGCCAGGATGCGGTCGTCGGTCTCCTTCAACGTCGTGTACGGGTCCTTCGGGTAGCCGTGGAACTCCGAGCCCGTCGACTTCAGGACCACGAGGTCGCGCACGCCGGAGACGACCCAGGCGGACGAGCCCTCGATCGTCACGGCGGTGGTGCGCTTCTCGTTCGAGCCCTGGACGAACGAGTGGTCGTGGCCGTCGATGCGGTTCCAGGAGTGCTCGTCGACGAGGATGCGCGCGCCCGTGATCGGTTCCTGCGAGTCCACGAAGTGCCGGCCGAGGCGCAGGGCGAAGTCCTCGATCTCGCCGACGGGCGCTTCCTTGGCGAACGCATAGACGGTGTTCTTCTGCGTGTCGGTCGCGAGCACCTTGGCGTTGTCACCGGTGAGGTGCGTGTCGGCGAGGTCTCCGCGCAGCGAGGTGCTGACGGTCAGGTCTTTGATCGTGTGCACGGAACCGTTGCGCGACACCGTGACGAGGCGGTTCTCCGCCTTCCCGTACTGGTTGGGGCCCAGGACGATGGCCATGTTCAGCTCCCGATCAGCTTCTGCAGCCGCAAGGCGGCGATCTTCGCGAGTTCGTCGTTGACGACGCGGAGCTCGACCTCCGGCGGGTTGTCCATGCGACTGGACAGGTTGCCGAGCATCTCCGCACCGCTCAGGCCGGTCGCGCACACCAGGTAGATGTGCCCGAACCGATCCTCGTACGCGGCGTTGGCGGCCGCCAGGCGATCAGCCTCGGAGGCGTCCACACCGGACTGTTCGGACCGCGACCACCTCGCCGACACCCCGCCTGTCCTCTGCCGTTCGCCGATGCGCGGGTGCCCGGCGATCGCGCCGAGCACCTCCTCGTCGGAAAGTCCTTGTGCGGCGGCCGAAGAAGCCGCGAGGAGAGCATCCATCGACGCGTAAGGCCTGCCCGCCACCACCGCGTCGATCCAGCGGGGTACCGCGAGGCACTCGGCGAGCAAGGGGCGGAGTTCTGACTCCGGGGCGCTGTTGAAGCTCTCCACGGCTCTCCAAGTTTCTACATCGCGGAATTGAACTTCCACATTCTTGACCCGGCGCGCGCGAGATGTCTAGTGTCTCCGTAGTACGAAATACAACTTCCGCAATGTGGAAGGACAAGCCACCGATGTTCGATGCCAACCTCTCGATGCTCTTCACCGAGCTGCCGTTGCTGGAGCGTCCCCGAGCCGCACGCGCGGCCGGGTTCGACGCGGTCGAGATCTGGTGGCCGTTCGCGGACGCCGTACCCGAGACGCGCGAGATCGAGGCGTTCGAGAACGCGATCGTCGACGCGCGGGTGCGCCTGGTCGGCCTGAACCTCTACGCGGGCGACATGCCCGCGGGGGACAGGGGCCTCGCGAGCTGGCCCGGCCGCGAGACCGAGTTCCGCGCGAACGTCGAGATCGCCGCGGCCATCGCGGCCCGCCTCGGCTGCCGCACGCTCAACGCGCTGCACGGCAACTTCGAGACGACCGCGCACACCATCTCCCACTACCGCTTCGCCGCCGACGTCGCGGCGGAGATCGGCGCGCAGATCGTGGTCGAACCGCTGAGCGGCGCGCCGCGGTACCCGATCAGGACCGCCCACCAGGCGTTCGACCTGATCGACGAGATCGACCGCGGCAACGTGAAGCTGCTCGCCGACCTCTACCACCTCGCCACGAACGGCGACGACCTCGACCTCCTCGCCGACCACGCCGACCGCATCGGTCACGTGCAGATCGCCGACGCTCCCGGACGCGGCGAGCCCGGCACCGGCGAGCTCGACCTCTTCGGGCATCTCGCGAAGCTCCGCGCCAACGGCTACACGGGCTTCGTCGGCGCCGAGTACAAGCCCGTCACCCACTCCTTCGCTTGGAGGGACAACGCATGACGAAGATCGGTTTCATCGGGCTCGGCATCATGGGCGGCCCGATGGCGGCCCACCTCGTAGCCGCCGGGCACGACGTGACGGGCTTCGACCTCAGCCGGGCCTCGCTCGACGAGCTGGTCGCGAACGGTGGCGGGGCGGCCGGATCGGCGCAGGAGGCCGTGAGCGGCGCCGAGGTCGTCATCACGATGCTGCCGAACCACCCGCAGGTCGAGGCGGTGGTCGACGAGGTGGCGTTCGGCGAAGGCGCGTTGCTGATCGACATGAGCACGATCCGCCCGTCCACCTCGATCGAGATCGCGAGGAAGCTGACGCACGTGCGCGTGCTCGACGCGCCGGTCAGCGGCGGCCAGACGGGGGCGGTCCAGGCGTCGCTCAGCATCATGGTCGGGGGCGAGGAGCGGGACTTCGCCGCGGCCAGGCCGTTCCTGGAGGTCGTCGGCAAGACGGTCGTCCACGTCGGGCCGCACGGCGCGGGCCAGGTCGTGAAGGCGGCCAACCAGCTCGTGGTCGGCGGCATCTACGCCCTGGTCGCCGAGGCGATCGTGCTGCTGGAGGCGTCGGGTGTCGACCCGAAGGCGGGCCTCGACGTGCTCGCGGGCGGCCTCGCGGCGAGCCGGGTCCTCGACCTCAAGCGCGAGTCGATGATCGCCCGCGAGTTCCAGCCGGGCTTCCGGATCGACCTGCACCACAAGGACATGGGCATCGCACTGGACGCGGCGCGCTCCGCCGACGTCGCACTGCCGGTCACCAACCAGATCGCCGCGCTGGTCGCGGCGGCACGCGCGCAGGGGTACGGCTCGCTGGACCACTCCGCGCTGCTCAAGGTCGTCGAGAACTTCGCGGGAAGGGCCTGACACATGCCGAAGATCCCCGTCATGCAAGCGGTCGTCGAGGTCCTCAGGTCCGAGGGCGTCGACACCGTGTTCGGCTGCCCCGGCGCCGCGATCCTCCCGCTGTACAAGGCGATGGAGCAGGACGGCTCGATCGAGCACCTGATCGTCCGCCATGAGGAAGGTGCCACGCACATGGCCGACGGCTGGTCGCGCACGACCGGCAACGTCGGCGTCGCGATCGGCACCTCGGGTCCGGCCGGCACGAACATGATCACCGGCCTCTACACCGCACAGGCCGACTCCGTGCCGATCCTGTGCATCACCGGCCAGGCGGCGGTCTCGAAGCTGCACCAGGAGGCGTTCCAGGCCGTCGACATCGTCTCGATCGCCGCGCCCGTCACGAAGTGGGCGGTGCAGGTCAGGGAAGCCGCGCAGATGCCGTGGATCTTCCGCGAGGCGTTCCGGATCGCCCGGTCCGGCCGTCCGGGACCGGTCCTGATCGACCTGCCGATCGACGTGCAGAAGCAGGAGATCGAGTGGGACTCCACGATCGACGAGCCGTTGCCGGTGCAGAGAAGCGCTCCGAGTGACGCACGGGTCGAGCGCGCGCTGGAGATGCTGCTGGCCGCCGAACGCCCGCTGCTGCTCGCGGGTGGCGGTGTCATCCTCGGCGAGGCGTCCGCCGAACTGCTGGAGCTGGCCGAGTTCCTGCAGGTCCCGGTCCAGGCCACGCTGATGGGCAAGGGCGCCCTCGACGAGGACCACCCGCTCTACGCGGGCATGACCGGCATCCAGACCTCGCAGCGCTACGGCAACGCGTCGTTCCTGGAGTCCGACCTCGTGCTGGCGCTCGGCGCGCGGTTCGGCGACCGGCACACCGGTGACCTCGCGACCTACCGCGGTGACCGGAAGTTCATCCACGTCGACGTCGAACCGACGCAGATCGGCAAGGTGTTCGGGCCGGACCTCGGCATCGTCGCGGACACCAGGCTGTTCCTGAAGGCCCTGCTGGACAAGGCGAAGCGGCACGGGCCCCGGGACGGGGGCGCCTGGGTCGAGCGGTGCCAGGAGCTCAAGCGGACGCTGCTGCGGCGCGAGGACTTCGACACCGTGCCGGTCAAAGCGCCTCGGGTGTTCAAGGAGATCAACGAGTTCTACGGCCCGGACACGTACTTCGTCACGGCCATCGGGCTCTACCAGATCTGGTCCGGCCAGCACCAGAAGGCGCACAGGCCGCGGCACTACCAAGTCTGCGGCCAGGCCGGTCCGCTCGGCTGGGAGATCCCGGCGGCCATCGGGGTCAAGAAGGCCAGGCCGGACGCCGAGGTCGTCGGCGTCGTCGGCGACTACTCGTTCCAGTTCCTGGTCGAGGAACTGGCGGTCGGCGCCCAGTACGACGTGCCGTTCGTGCTGATCATGCTCAACAACGAGTACCTCGGCCTGATCAGGATGGCCGAGGACCACGGTGGCTACGACATGAAGTACGAGGTCGACATCCACTACGACACCACCGGCTCGGACAACGTCAAGATCATGGAGGCGTACGGCTGCTCCGGTGTCCGCGTGGCCGATCCGGGCGAGATCCGCGGCTCGCTGGAGTGGGCGCGCAAGGAGGCCGACCGCACGCGGCGGCCGGTGCTCGTCGAGATCATGGTCGAACGCGAGGGGAACACCGCGAACGGCACGTCGATCGCCGCGATGAGGGAATTCGAGCCGCTGCCGTGAGTGCCGTGGTCATCGCGCCGGACAAGTTCAAGGGATCGCTCACCGCCCCGCAGGTCGCCGCCGCCGTCGCGCGCGGCCTGCGGGAGGCGGTCCCGGACGCGGACGTGCGCCTCCTCCCGGTGGCCGACGGCGGCGACGGCACGGTCGACGCCGCCGTCGCCGCCGGGTTCCTGAAGGTGGGGCGCTGGGTCACCGGACCGGCCGGCACGCCGGTGCCCGCGTCCTTCGCCGTCCGCGGCACGACCGCCGTGGTCGAGGTGGCGTCGGCTGCGGGGCTTGCGTTGCTGGAGAAGCCCGCGCCGCTGGACGCCACCAGTCGCGGTGTCGGTGAGCTGCTGAAAGCCGCTCTGGACGTCGGCTGCTCCACGATCGTGCTGGGGCTCGGCGGCAGCGCGTGCACGGACGGCGGCGCCGGGATGCTGGAGGCGCTCGGCGGGACGTCGTTCGGCGGCGTCGACCTGGTGCTGGCCTCGGACGTCGACAACCCCCTGCTCGGGCCGACCGGCGCGGCGGCGGTCTACGGGCCGCAGAAGGGAGCTTCACCCGGCCAGGTGGAGGTCCTGGAGCAGCGGCTCGAAGCCTTCGCCGACTCGATCGGGCCGGAGCACGCCTCACGGCCCGGTGCCGGTGCGGCCGGTGGGATCGGGTTCGCGGCGCTGGCGGTGCTCGGCGCGCGGTTCCGGCCCGGCATCGAGGTGGTGCTCGAGCTCGCCGGTTTCGCCGAGGCCGTCGCCGACGCGTCGCTGGTGATCACCGGGGAGGGGTCGCTGGACGCCCAGACCAGGCACGGCAAGGCGCCGTACGGCGTGGTCAGGGCCTCGGGGGACGTACCCGTGGTCGCGGTGGCCGGACAGTGCTCGGTCGAACCCGGCGACCTCGGGCTGAAAGCCGCCTACGCGTTGCTGGACGTCGAACCGGACCTCACGCGGTGCATGGCTCACGCCGGTCCACTCCTCACCGTCCTGGGTGGTCGCATCGCCCGCGACTGGGTGTCACAGTGAGTGCCATGGACCTGGTCTTCCGCGCCCGCAGAGCCGTGACCCCGCAGGGTGAGATCGCGTGCGACGTCGGCGTCGTCGACGGCAGGGTGGTCGCCGTCGAGGCGCGCATCGACTCGCCGAACGTCGTGCACCTCGCCGACGACGAGGTGCTGCTGCCGGGCCTGGTCGACACCCACGTGCACGTCAACGACCCCGGCCGCAGCGAGTGGGAGGGCTTCGCGACGGCGACCAGGGCCGCCGCCGCCGGGGGCGTCACGACGATCATCGACATGCCGCTCAACAGCATCCCGCCGACGGTCACGGCCGAGGCGCTGGAGATCAAGCGCGGGGCTGCGGCGGCCGTGTCCGTGGACGTCGGGTTCTGGGGCGGCATCGTCCCCGGCAACCTCGCCGACCTCAAGCCGTTGCACGAGGCCGGCGTCTTCGGCTTCAAGTGCTTCCTGCTGCACTCGGGCGTGGACGAGTTCCCGGCGGTGACCACCGACGAACTCGAAGCGGCGTTGCGCCGGTTGGCGACGCTCGACGCGTTGACGATCGTGCACGCCGAAGACGCGCACACGGTCCGTGAGTCCGAGCCGGACTACGCGGGGTTCCTCGCCTCACGGCCGCGAGAGGCCGAGAACAAGGCGATCAGCGACGTCGTGGCGTTGACCCGCAAGACCGGCGCACGGACGCACATCCTGCACCTCTCGTCGTCCGACGCGCTCTCGATCCTGGAGGCCGCGAAACGCGAGAGCCTGCCGATCACCGCCGAGACGTGCCCGCACTACCTCACGTTCACGGCGGAGGAGATCCGCGACGGGCAGACCGAGTTCAAGTGCTGCCCGCCGATCCGCGAGGCGGAGAACCGCGAGGCGCTGTGGCAGGGCCTGCGCGACGGCGTGATCGACCTCGTCGTGAGCGACCACTCGCCGAGCACGGCGGAGCTGAAGGAGGGCGACTTCGCCACGGCCTGGGGCGGCATCGCGTCGCTGCAGCTCGGCCTGCCCGCGGTGTGGACGGGCGCGCGGGAACGCGGGTTCCAGCTCACCGACGTCGTCCGCTGGATGGCGACGCACCCGGCGCGCCAGGCCGGGCTGGAGAGCAAGGGCGCCATCGAGGTCGGCAAGGACGCGGACCTCGTGGTGTTCGCGCCGGACGAGACCTTCGTGGTGGACAAGGAGAAGCTGCACCACCGCAACCCGGTCACGCCGTACCACGGACGCACGCTGCACGGCGTCGTGCGCCAGACGTGGTTGCGCGGCAAGGAAACCGGTCAGACGCAAGGCAAGCTGCTCAGAAGAGGAGAAGCATGACGGAGTGGACCCGGCTGCCCGATCTCGCCTCGCGCGCGGTCGGAGGTGGTGTGGTGTGGGCGAACGACGAGCTGTTCGCCGAGCGGGAGAACCTGGTCGAGCCCGCCGAGCCGGTCTACCGGCCCTACACCTTCGGCCACAAGGGGCAGGTCTACGACGGCTGGGAGACCCGCCGGCGTCGCGAGCCCGGCGTGGACCGGGCGGTGGTCCGGCTCGGCATGCCCGGTGTCGTGCGCGGGGTCGTCGTCGACACGGCGTTCTTCAAGGGCAACTACCCGCCGTTCTGCTGGGTCGAGGGCGCCCAGGTCGACGGCTACCCGTCGGCCGACGAGATCACCGGGTGGTTCCCGCTGGTCGGGCGCACCGCGCTGAAGGGCGACGAGAAGCACTTCTTCGACGTCGGCGAAGGCCGCCGCGTCACGCACGTGCGCCTGACCATCGACCCGGACGGCGGCGTCGCCCGGCTGCGCGTGCACGGCGAACCTGTCGCCGACCCGCGCCTGCTCGTCGGCGGCGTCGACCTCGCCGCCCTGGAGAACGGCGCGGTCGTCACGGGCTGCAGCAACATGTTCTACAGCTCGCCCAACAACCTCATCGCCCCCGGTCAGGCCGCGGTCATGGGCGAGGGCTGGGAGACCGCGCGCCGCCGTGACGACGGCAACGACTGGGTGTCGCTGCGGCTCGCCGCGCCCGGTCTCGTGCGGCTGGTCGAGCTCGACACCAGCCACTTCAAGGGCAACGCGCCGGGCTGGGCGTCGGTGAAGGGCTGCGACGAGCGCAAGGACCCGGACACGTGGTTCGACCTGCTCCCGCGTACGCGGCTGCAGCCCGACACGAGGCACCGGTTCCTCGTGGACCCGGCCGAGGCGACGGCCGCGCGCCTCGACATCTACCCGGACGGCGGCATGGCACGCCTGCGCATCCTCGGAACTCCTACGAGTGACGGCCTGTCCCACCTGCGAACGATGTGGGCCAAAACGACCAACTGAGGGTGGTTGTACGACCACGGGCTGATTTCTCTCCCTACCTGAGTCGGTTGTCTGCGTCACACGATCGGTGGAAGCGTTCCTCCCGCAAGATCGGGGATCTAGGGAGGAAATCCATGCAACCGATGGTGCGCGTCTTCGGAGCCGCGCTAGCGAGTTCTGCATTGGTGCTAGGTGCGAGCCAGGTCGCGGTCGCGGCTGGGGAAGGGCAGCCGGAGTTCCACGTCGGCGCGATCGACTGGAAGCCCTGTGAAGAGGTGCCGACGGTCGACTGCGGCTTCCTCGAGCTGCCCGTCGACTACGCGAAGCCCCAGGGGGAGAAGTTCCAGCTGGCCGTGTCGCGCCGCAAGGCGAACGACCCGTCCCAGCGCATCGGCGCGATGGTGATCAACCCCGGCGGGCCGGGTGGGTCCGGTGTCGACTTCTCGTTCGGCGCCGACCGCTACTTCAGCAAGGAGATCGTCGACAAGTTCGACGTCATCGGGTTCGACCCGCGCGGTGTCGCCCGCAGCGCGCCGATCAAGTGCTCGGCGGAGATGCTGCAGAAGACCCCGTCGAACTACCCGAAGAGCAAGGCCGAGTTCGACGCGCTCGTCGTGTTCAACAAGGCGCTGCGCGAGGACTGCCGCAAGCAGTCCGGCGCGATCTTCGACAACGCCTCGACCGCGGAGGTGGCGCAGGACATCGACGCCATCCGCCGTGCCCTGGGCGAGAAGAAGATCAACTACTACGGCATCTCGTACGGCACGATCATGGGCCAGCACTACGCGGAGCGGTTCGGCCGCAACATCCGGGCCATGATCATCGACTCCAACATGGACCACAGCCTCGGCACCAAGGCGTTCCTCGACTCCGAGGCGCGCACCGCCGAGGACTCGTTCGACGAGTGGGTCAAGTGGAGCGACCGCAGCCCGTCGTCGCCGTTCCACGGCCAGGACCTCCGCAAGATCTGGAAGGACCTGCTGGCCAAGGCCGAGCGCGGTGAGGTGCCGGCTCCGTGGGACCCGACCCTCAAGATGACGCCGGAGGACCTCGGCAGCGGTGTGGTCGGCATGGCCTACGGCCCCAGCTGGAAGCCGTTCGCCGACCAGGTCAAGCAGATCATCGACGGTGTGCAGGCGCCGAAGTCGGCGTTCTCGGCCTTCGCGGCCGAGGAGACGTTCCCCAACCCGTTCCCCGGCATCTTCTGCAACGACTACAACCTGCGCGTCAGCTCGTGGGGTGAGTACCAGGCGTTGACGAAGTCCGAGTACCGGATCGCGCCGAACACGCGCGGCTCCTCGCTGGGCCACGGCGCCATGATGGGCTGTGCCGGGTTCCCGAAGGCCACGAACCCGCAGCGCACGCTGAAGATCAAGAACGCGCCGAAGATCCTGCTCACCAACGCCAAGCACGACCCGGCGACGGCCTACGAGTGGGCGGTCAACGCGCACCGCCAGTCCCGCGACACCACCGTCTTCGTGACCTACGAAGGCTGGGGCCACGGCGTCTACGACCGCAGCGAGTGCACGCTGAAGATCAACAACGAGTACCTCGTGTCGCTGAAGCTGCCGCGCAACGGCACGTCCTGCGCCGCCGTCGAGCCGGCCGAGACGGCGACCATGTCCGTGAAGCCGCGGGTGCCCGCGGGTCCGTTCTCCATCGCGTAGTCCAGTCAGGTCGCGGACCGCGTCCGCCGGTGAGCGCACCGGGGGACGCGGTCCGTTCGCGTCCCCCGCAAGGGTGAGGCCGGGGGCCACTCCTCGTCACCGGTTCGCCGCCGTGAGGTGGCCGAATCGAGACCGTGAACGCCGTGAAACGCGGACGTAACACGTCCAGTTCGACAGTTCACCTCGGCGAAACGTTCCACGCGGGTCCGTGAAACAGGACCTGCCGATGCTCCCTGCAACCGACGTGCAGTGGAGGTCGAAGTGGATACAGGGGACACCGCCTGGGTGCTCACCAGCGCCGCCTTGGTGCTGCTGATGACGCCGGGCCTCGCCTTCTTCTACGGAGGCATGGTCCGTTCGAAGAGCGTGCTCAACATGATGATGATGAGCCTGGGCGCCATGGCCGTGGTCGGTGTCCTGTGGGTGCTGTTCGGGTACTCGACGGCATTCGGCGCGGACGTCGGCGCGGGCCTGCTGGGCAAGCCGTTCGAGTTCTTCGGCCTCGACGGTCTGCTGGGGGCCGACTCGCTGTCGGGCAAGATCCCGAGCACCGTGTTCGTGGCGTTCCAGGCCATGTTCGCGATCATCACGGTCGCGCTGATCTCCGGTGCGATCGCCGACCGCGCCCGCTTCGGCCCGTGGCTGCTGTTCGCGGGTCTGTGGGCCACGATCGTCTACTTCCCGGTCGCCCACTGGGTCTTCGACTTCGACGGCAAGGACGAGGCCGGCAACGTCGTCGACCCCGGCGGCTGGATCGCCAACAAGCTCCTCGCGATCGACTTCGCCGGCGGTACGGCGGTGCACATCAACGCCGGTGCCGCGGGTCTCGCGCTGGCGCTGGTGCTCGGCAAGCGCGTCGGCTGGCCGAAGGAGCCCATGAAGCCGCACAGCCTGCCGCTGGTCGTGCTCGGTGCCGGTCTGCTGTGGTTCGGCTGGTTCGGGTTCAACGCCGGTTCCGCTCTCGGTGCTAACGGCACCGCGGGTGTCACGTTCGTCAACACGCTGGTCGCCACGTGCGCCGCGATGCTCGGCTGGCTGCTGACCGAGCGCATCCGCGACGGCAAGGCCACCACGCTCGGCGCGGCGTCGGGTGTCATCGCCGGTCTGGTCGCCATCACGCCCGCCTGCTCCGCGGTCACCCCGGTCGGCGCCATCGCGATCGGCGCGATCACCGGTGCCCTGTGCGCCCTGGCCGTGTCGCTGAAGTACCGCTTCGGCCTCGACGACTCGCTCGACGTCGTCGGCGTGCACCTCGTCGGCGGTCTGTCCGGCACGATCCTGATCGGCCTGTTCGCCAGCGAGGCGGCGCCCGCCAAGATCAACGGCCTCTTCTACGGCGGCGGCGTGGACCAGCTGTGGCGCCAGGCCGTCGGTGCCTTCGCGGTGCTCGCCTACTCGTTCGTCCTGAGCCTCGCGCTCGGGTACCTGGTGAAGTTCACCGTCGGGTTCCGCGCCTCCGAGGAAGCGGAGGTCGCGAGCATCGACGAAGCCGAGCACGCCGAGCGCGCCTACGAGTACGGCAGCCTCACCAGTGCGCGGGGTACCGGCAAGACGAGCGTGGCCGCCGGTGCGACCGCGGTCCTCGAGGGGAGCAACAAGAAATGAAGCTGGTCACCGCGATCATCAAGCCGTTCACGCTCGACGACGTGAAGAGCTCCCTGGAACAGCTCGGGGTGCTGGGCATGACCGTCAGCGAGGTGCAGGGCTACGGCCGCCAGAAGGGCCACACCGAGGTCTACCGCGGTGCCGAGTACTCGGTGGACTTCGTGCCCAAGATCAAGATCGAGGTCGTCATCGACGACACCGCCGTCGACAAGGTGCTGGAGGCGGTCGTCGAGGCCGCCCGCACCGGCAAGATCGGCGACGGCAAGGTCTGGGTCACTCCGGTCGAGACAGTCGTTCGCGTGCGCACGGGCGAACGCGGATCGGATGCGCTTTAACCACTAGGAGACGGCCCGTGGAGAACAACGAAACGGCCGTCGTCACGGCTGACGACCTGGTGCGAGCACGCGAAAGGCTGCTCGTGCCAGGTCGTCGTCGCTTGGCCGCCGAACCCCTGCGCGAAGCACTCGTGGACCTGCACGAGTTCTGGTTGACCAAACACGCGCAGGGAGCGGGGACATCCGGACCGGGTGTCGCGCTCGTGGCGGTCGGCGGGCTGGGGCGGCGCGAGCTCGTGCCCTACTCGGACCTCGACCTGGTCCTGGTGCACAACGGTGTCAAGAACATCGATGAGATCGCCGAGAAGCTCTGGTACCCCCTGTGGAACTCCGGCATCGGACTGGACCACTCCGTGCGGACCGTCGGGGAGGCGCTGAGGGTCGCCGCCGGCGATCTGCGGACAGCGCTGGGACTGCTCGACATCCGCCACGTCGCCGGTGATCCGGAAGTCACGCAGAAGCTCGCGGACGGCGCGCGGCAGGCGTGGCGGGGCAACGTCCGCAACCGGCTGGACGAGATCGCCGAGTCGTCGCGGAAGCGCTGGGCGCGCAGCGGCGAGATCGCCCACCGCGTCGAACCCGACCTCAAGCACGGCCGCGGTGGACTGCGGGACCTGACCATCCTGGACGCCCTGTCGCTCGCCCAGCTGGTGGACAGGCCGTCCGCCGACGTCGGTGAGGCGCGCCGGTTGCTGCTGGACGTGCGCACCGAACTCCGCCGCGTGGCGCGGAAACCTCGTGACGTGCTGCGGGCACAGGACGGCGACGAGGTGGCATCGGCTCTGGGGCTGGCCGATCGTTTTGCTTTGGCCCGTGCGCTTTCTTCTGCCGCACGCACCGTTGTCTACGCGTTCGACGTGGCCATGCGCTCGGCTCGTGCGGCCGCACCGAAGCGTGGACTCGGCGCGTTCCTCCGCGGACAGCCGCCGCGCAGGCCGTTGGACGAAGGCGTTGTGCTGCACGGCTCCGAGGTTTCCCTCGCCCGTGACGCGATTCCCAGCCGTGACCCGGCGTTGTTGTTGCGTGTGGCCACGGCGGCGGCACGGTCCAAGCACCCCATCGCGTCCGGAACACTCACCCGCCTTGCGGACTCGGCGCCGGAGCTGCGCCAGCCGTGGCCGCGCGAGGCCCGCGAGGAACTGCTGGCGTTGCTGGGCAGCGGCAGCGGGCTCGTGGACGTCGTGGAGGCGTTGGACCGCACGGGTCTGTGGGGCCGGCTGTTCCCCGAGTGGGGCGCGGTGCGGGACCTGCCTCCCCGCGACGCCGCCCACATGTGGACGGTCGACCGGCACCTGGTGCAGACCGTCGCGCACGCCGCCCGCCTCGCGACGACGGTGGCGCGGCCGGACCTGTTGCTGCTGGGCGCGTTGATCCACGACATCGGCAAGGGCCGGCAGCAGGACCACTCCGAGGTCGGGGCCGCGCTGGCGACCCAGATCGGCGAGCGGCTCGGGCTGTGGCCGCAGGACGTCGAGACGCTGTCCGCGATGGTGCGCCACCACCTGCTGCTGCCGCACACCGCGACCCGTCGTGACGTCGAAGACGAGGCCACCGTGCACCGCGTGGTCGAGACCCTCGGCGGCGACGCGGTGCTGCTGGAACTGCTGCACGCGCTCGCGGAGTCCGACTCCATCGCGACGGGGCCGGGCGTGTGGACGGACTGGAAGGCCGCGCTGCTGGCCGACCTGGTCGCCCGCTGCCGCACGGCGATGGCGGGGGAGGCGCTGCCCGAACCGGAACCGCTCGACCCCGCGCACGTCGAGATGGCGGAACGGGTCGCGGCGTCGGGGAAACCGGACGTGCTGCTGGAGAAGCAGGACCACGCGGCGGTCGTGACGGTGATCGCGCCGGACCGGCCGGGGCTGCTGTCCAAGGCTGCCGGGGTGCTCGCGTTGAACTCGCTGGAGGTCCACGCGGCGACGTTGCGCTCGCACGGCGGTGCGACGGTGGACGCGTTCACGGTGTCACCGCGCTTCGGCTCGTTGCCGGACGCGGCCCTGCTGCGCGAACAGCTCACCAGGGCGGTCGAGGGCTCGCTGCCGCTGGCGGACGAGCTCGCCGCCAAGGAACGCGACTACGGCGGCCCGCCGCTCGACCCGCCGCCCGCCCGCGTGCTGTGGTTCGACGACGAGGCGACCGGTGCCGTGGTGCTGGAACTGCGCGCCGCCGACCGCATCGGGCTGCTGCACCGCGTGGCCGGTGCGTTGGAGCAGTGCGGGGTGGACGTCCGGTGGGCGCGCGTGTCCACGCTGGGCGCCACCGTCGTCGACTCGTTCAGCATCGCCGGCGCCGATCTGGACAGGAGGCGGATCGAGCGGGCTGTGCTCGACGCGGCCAGGTAGAGGTTGAGTAGCACTACGCACAACCACTCGGGGGTGCTCACGCTCCTGGACGCTTCCGGAACGCGGCAGTCTTCGCGGTGTCCGGAAAGCGTCCTCGAGGGGTGGACCGCTTCCCGGGCGGGCGAAGGCGGTGGTGACGGGTGACGGAGCCGGGGGAGGTACCGGGCACCCGCACCGCCGCCGGCGTTTCTCCCGTGCCGCACGTCACTCCGCGATCGGTCCGGGGAGGTCGGCGGGCCGCCGTCGGGCGAACAGCACGGGCCGGGGAGCCGAAGGCTGTGCATTCGGTGAGAAACCGGACCAAACTGAACGAGAAGGATGGCCGGAACGTCTTCTAGGACATGACCGCCGTGTTGAACACGCAGACCACCGCCGTCCGAGTGCGGCCGCGCTCGCTCGTAGTCCTCGCCGGGATCCCCGGCGCGGGCAAGACGACGCTGCTCACCCGCCTCGACGCGGACGAACCGGTCACCGTGCTCGACTCCGACCAGGTGCGCCAGTGGCTGGAGCCGCGCGTGCGCCTGCCGTACCGGTACTGGCGCGTCTTCGTGCACCTCACGCACCGGCTGCGCGTGTTCTGGGCGGCGCTGTCCTGCGCGGGCCTGCTGGTGGTGCACGAGCCCTCCACCCGTCCCGGCACCCGGTTCATGCTGGTGCTGGCGGGCCTGCTGTCGGGACGCTCCCGCCACTTCCTGTGGCTGGACGCCTCCGCCGCCCAGGCGCTGGACGGTCAGATCGCCCGCAAACGGGTCGTCCGCACCCACGCGTTCGAACGCCACGTCCGCCGCGGCACGTCGATGCGCGCCCGGTTCGAGGCGGGCTGGGTCCCGTTCGGCTTCCAGGGCGTGACGCTCCTCACCCGTGCGGGGACCTCGGGTGGTCTGCGCATCATGGCGTCGTGATCAAGGCTGTCCTGTTCGACTTCGCGGGCACCCTGTTCGGGCGTCCTGCCCACCCGTGGTTCCCGCCGCGGCACCTCTCCGTCCTGCGCGCGCCCGCGCCGTACGTCGCGCGGATGAACGCGGCGGAGCGGGCTGTCTGGGACGCCCGCGACCTGACGGCGCTGGCCAGCCGCGCGGCCCACCGGACCCTGTTCCGGCTGGCGGGCCTGCCGCTGACCGAGGACCTGTTCCAGCGCCTGCACACCCCGGCGTTCTGGCTGCCGTACCCCGACACGGCCGCGGCGTTGAGCGTGGTGAGGCCGTTGAAGGTCGGCGTTCTCAGCAACATCTCGTGGAACATCCGCGGCGTGTTCGCACGCGAACGGCTGTCGGTGGACGCCTTCGCGCTGTCGTACGAGATCGGCTTCTCGAAGCCCTCACCCCGTGCCTTCGACGCCGCCTGCGTGCGGCTGGACGTCGACCCGTCCGAGTGCCTGCACGTCGGCGACGACCCCGTGGTGGACGGGGCCGCGGTGGCGGCGGGACTGCGGTTCGCGCAGATCTCCACTGCTCCGGTCGGACGCCGTCAGCCGGTCCTTCTGGACGCGCTGGCGAGCCATGGGATCGGGTGGAGCTGAGGTTGGCTAGGCTGGACGGCGTGTTCTCCACGCTTTCCGACCGGCTGACCACGGTTCTCCAGGGCCTTCGCGGCAAGGGCCGGCTCAGCGACGCCGACATCGACGCGACCGCCCGCGAGATCAGGGTCGCCCTGCTCGAGGCCGACGTCGCGCTGCCCGTTGTGCGCGGCTTCATCGCCAAGGTGAAGGAGCGCGCCAAGGGCGCCGAGGTGCACCAGGCGCTGAACCCGGCGCAGCAGGTCGTGAAGATCGTCAACGAGGAGCTCGTCAACGTCCTCGGTGGCGAGACGCGGCGGCTGAACCTGGCGAAGAACCCCCCGTCGGTGATCATGCTGGCGGGTCTGCAGGGTGCCGGTAAGACGACGCTCGCCGGCAAGCTGGCCCGCTGGCTCAAGGGCCAGGGTCACACGCCGCTGCTCGTCGCGGCCGACCTGCAGCGCCCGAACGCCGTCACGCAGCTCCAGGTCGTCGGTGAGCGCGCGGGCGTGCCCGTGTTCGCCCCCGAGCCCGGCAACGGCGTGGGCAACCCGGTCGAGGTCTCGCGCCGCGGCATCGAGGAAGCCAAGGCCAAGCAGCACGACATCGTCCTCGTCGACACGGCCGGCCGGCTGGGCGTCGACGAGGAGATGATGAAGCAGGCCATCGACATCCGGGCCGCGGTCAACCCGGACGAGGTCCTGTTCGTCGTCGACGCGATGGTCGGTCAGGACGCGATCAACACCGCCACGGCGTTCCGCGACGGCGTCGGCTTCACCGGTGTCGTGCTCACGAAGCTCGACGGCGACGCCCGCGGTGGTGCCGCCCTGTCGGTCCGCGAGGTCACCGGCCAGCCGATCCTCTTCGCGTCCAACGGCGAGAAGCTCGAGGACTTCGACGTCTTCCACCCGGACCGGATGGCCTCGCGCATCCTCGGCATGGGTGACGTCCTCACGCTGATCGAGCAGGCCGAGCAGCACTTCGACCAGGAGCAGGCCGAGAAGGCCGCCGCGAAGCTGCACACCGGCCAGCTCACGCTCGAGGACTTCCTGGAGCAGATGCTCGCGATCCGCAAGATGGGTCCCATCGCGAACCTGCTCGGCATGCTGCCGGGCGCGGGGCAGATGAAGGACCAGCTCGCGATGCTGGACGAGAAGCACCTCGACCGCATCCAGGCGATCATCCGCGGCATGACGCCGGCCGAGCGCGACGACCCCAAGATCATCAACGCTTCCCGCCGGCTGCGCATCGCCAACGGTTCGGGCGTCAAGGTCAGCGACGTGAACGACCTGGTCAACCGCTTCTTCGAGGCCCGCAAGATGATGGCGTCGATGGCCGGCCGGATGGGCTTCGGCGGCGGTGGCGGCGGCAAGGGGAAGAAGGGCAAGAAGGGGAAGAAGGGCAAGGGCGGACGCGGCCCGACGCCTCCCAAGATCAAGGGCGGCTTCCCCGGGATGCTCCCCGGCGGGATGCCCGGTGGCTTCCCCGGCATGCCTCCCGGCGGGATGCCCGACCTGTCGAAGCTCGGTGGGGGCATGAACGAGCTCCCGCCCGGCTTCGACCCGTCGAAGTTCAAGTTCGACGGCGACGACAAGAAGAAGTGACCATGCACCTGCGCGGCGTCGTCCTGCCGGACGGCGAGCCGCGAGACCTGTGGGTCGTCAACGGCCGTGTGCGCACCCAGCCCGTGCCGGGTGCGCGGACCGTGGTCGACGGAGGGTTCCTCGTCCCGGGCCTGGTCGACGCGCACTGCCACGTCGGCCTGGGCCCGCAGGGCGGTGTGGAGCTGTCCGAGGCCGTTGAGCAGGCGATCACCGACCGCGACGCGGGCACGTTGCTGATCCGCGACTGCGGGTCGCCGATCGACACGACGCCGTTGCAGGAACGCCTGGACCTGCCGCGGATCATCCGGTCGGGCCGCCACATCGCCCGCCCGAAGCGCTACCTCCCGCACATCGGCGTGGAGATCGAGTCGGACCTGGCGTCAGCCGTGGCGGAGCAGGCCGTGCAGGGCGACGGCTGGGTGAAGCTCGTCGGCGACTGGATCGACCGCGACGCGGGCGACCTCGCCCCGCTGTGGACGGACGAGGAGCTGGCCGGGGCGATCAAGGTCGCCCACGACGCCGGCGCCAAGGTCACCGCGCACGTGTTCGGCGAGGACGCGCTGCCGGGCCTGATCAACGCGGGCATCGACTGCATCGAGCACGGCACCGGCCTGACCGGCGACACGATCGCGCTGATGGCCGAGCGGGGCACCGCGCTGGTGCCCACGCTGATCAACGTCGAGACGTTCCCCGGCATCGCGGACAGGGCCGGCAGGTACCCGGTCTACGCGAACCACATGCGGGACCTGCACGCCCGCGTCTCGTCCACGGTGGCGTCCGCGATCGAGGCGGGCGTGCCGGTCTACGCGGGCACCGACGCGGGTGGCGGCATCCGCCACGGGCGCATCGTCGACGAGGTCGTCGCCCTGCACCGCGTGGGCATGAGCGCGGCGGACGCCATCGGCGCCGCGTCGTGGCGTGCCCGCGAGTGGCTGGGCTTCCCGTCGCTGACCGAGGGCGCGGCGGCGGACATCGTCGTCTACGACGAGGACCCGCGGAAAGACCTGGAGGTCCTCCGGACGCCGCGCATGGTCATGCTCCGGGGCCGGATCCACTAGTCGAACTGGGCCATCGCGCCCACCTGGTACGCACCGCCCTTCTGGCGGGTGATGACGCCCAGCCGGTTGGCGGCGTTGATCAGGCCGACCAGGCAGACCAGGGCGGCGGTCTCCTCGTCGTCGTAGTGCTTGCGGACCGCTGCCCAGGTCTCGTCGCTCACGCCGTCGAGCGTGAGCAGCGTGCCCTCCTCGGTGAGCTTGAGCGCGGCCTGTTCGGCCTCCGTGAACACGGTCGTCTCGCGCCACCCGGCCACCAGGTGCAGCCGCAACGGGTCCTCACCCGCCGCGACGGCGTCCTTGGCGTGCATGTCGAGGCAGAAGCCGCAGCCGTTGAGCTGGCTCGCCCGCATGCTGACCAGTTCGATCACGGTCTTCGGCAGCGGCGACTCGTGCAGCACGCCGTGCAGACCCGCGAACCGCTTGGCAAGCTTGGCGCCGGTCTGGGTGGCGAAGAGGTCGAAGCGGGTTTCCATCGTTGGTTCCTCCCTCGTGGACTTGCCGGACGACCACGAGATGCCGGACCCCCGAATCCTGTGACTGTGATCCAGCACACTGTCACAGTCGAGCCCGGCCTGGTGTCTTGTGTCCATGGACGCCGCGACCGACTCGTTCGTCAGCCACCGCAACCTGCTCTTCACGATCGCCTACGAGATGCTCGGCTCCGCCGCCGACGCCGAGGACGTGCTGCAGGAGACGTGGCTGCGGTGGGCAGACGTGGAGCACGGCGCCGTCGAGAACCACCGCGCCTACCTGGTCCGCGTCGTGACGCGCCAGGCGCTGGCGAGGCTGCGGACCCTGGGGCGCCGCAAGGAGTCCTACGTCGGCTCGTGGCTGCCGGAGCCGCTGCTGACCGCCCCGGACGTCGCCGAGGACGTCGAGCTCGCCGACAGCGTCTCGATGGCGGTGATGCTGGTCCTCGAAACGCTCACCCCGACCGAGCGCGCCGTCTTCGTGCTGCGCGAGGTGTTCGACCTCGGCTACGACGAGATCGCCGAGGCCGTGGGCAAGAACCCGGCCGCGGTCCGCCAGATCGCCCACCGCGCCCGCTCGCACGTGGCCGCCCGGCGCCCGCGCGAGGTCGTCACCCAGGCCGAGTCGCGCGAGGCCCTCGCGGCCTTCCAGCGCGCCACCGAGACGGGTGATCTCCAGTCGTTGCTGGACCTGCTCGCCCCGGACGTCGTGTTCCTCGGCGACGGCGGCGGCGTGAAGCAGGCCGTCCCGCGTCCGGTCGTCGGCGCCTCGAAGGTCGCGCGCCTGCTGCTCGGCGGCTTGCTGAAGGTGACCGGCTGGGAGATGGAACCGGCCCAGGTCAACGGCTACCCGGCGCTCGTGGTCAGGTTCGGCGGCGAGCTCGACACGGTGATCGCGGTGCGGCTGGAGGACGGGCGGATCAGCGGCCTCTACGCCGTGCGCAACCCGGAGAAGCTCTCGCACATGGACCGGGAGACGTCCCTGCGCCGCTGATCACCGGCAGGTGCGGACGTGTCCCGTGCTGGCCGGGCGTGGTGGAAGCCGGCCACCCGGGGCGACCTCGCGGCGGCACCGGTCCGGGCATCACCCCGCGCCAGTGGTTTGCGACCCGGTCCGCCCGCCGATCCGTTCAGCAGGAGCCGGGACATCCGGCGGGGACCCGATCTGACCATCTTTTGGCCAGGTGCTTGGCCCGGATTCCGCCGGTGCCGCACAGTAGCCTCGGATCCGGGGGCGGCAACGCTCCCCGAGGGGGCTCGCGGTCCCCACTCCAAGCGCATCGCGAGGCACCGACAGCCCGGAGGTGCTTCAGCAGCCGTCGATCGCGAGGTGGGTTGATCATGAGGGTGTCGGTGCCCGCTGTTGCGCCGCTGGTAGCCGCGGTGTGACTAGATTGCAGAGCGTGAGCGAGCCGGAATCCCTGAAGCCCAGGCGCGGCTTCACCGAGAGCGTCGCCGGGGCCGCGCGCCGCGTTGCCGGGGCCGTGCGCGGCGCCGTCGAGGCGGTGCGGAACATCAACCGCGACCCGGAGCCCGAGCGGGTCGGCCAGCGCTGGGGGTTCGGCGCGTTCCTCCTGGTCGAGGCGATCTTCATCCTCAGCGCCGTGTTCATCACGGCGCTCGCCAAGCAGTTCGGCATCAGCCTGCTGGACTCGGTGCCGCTGGTGCTGGTCGGCTCGATCGTGCCGACGGTCCTCGCGGCCGGTGCCGCCATCGTGATCACCTACGTCAGGGGCAACGGTCCCAAGATCGACCTCCGCTTCAGCATGACCAGGGAGGACGTCGCGATCGGGCTGAAGCTCGGCGTCCTCGGCCTCGTCCTCACCTACGCCGCCGCCACGCTCTGGACGAAGGTCGTCGGCGAGGAGAACGCGACGAGCGCGGTCGGGGACCTGCTGTCCGGCTCGAACCTGCCGCTCGGCGCCGCGATCACGATGTTCCTCTACGTGAGCCTCATCGGGCCGATCTGCGAGGAGATCATCTACCGCGGCATGCTCTGGGGCGCGGTCGAACGCCAGGGATGGAGCCGCTGGGCCGCGTTCTGGCTCACCACGGTGGTCTTCGCGATCGGCCACTTCGAACCGCTGCGCACGTCGTTGCTGCTCGTGATCGCCATCCCGATCGGCATAGCCCGCCTGCTCACCCGCCGCCTCGGGGCGAGCATCGTGGCGCACGTGATGAACAACTTCCTGCCGGGGCTCACGCTCCTGCTCGTCTCCGTCGGGGTCATGTGATGGATCTGAACAGCGACCTCGGCGAGGGCTTCGGCATCTGGAGGCTCGGCGACGACACCGCCCTGCTGGGCCTCATCAGCAGCGCGAACGTCGCGTGCGGCTTCCACGCCGGTGATCCGTCGACCATGCGCAGGGTGTGCGAGGAGGCGGCGCGCAACGGCGTGCGGATCGGCGCCCAGGTGTCCTACCGCGACCTCGCCGGGTTCGGGCGCCGCTTCATCGACGCCGACCCGCTCGAACTGGCCGACGAGGTGCTCTACCAGATCGGTGCGCTCGACGCGTGCGCGCGAGCAGCGGGCACCGAGGTCGTGTACGTGAAACCGCACGGCGCGCTCTACAACGCGACGGTGCACCACGAGAAGCAAGCCGAAGCCGTGGTGAACGGCACCAAGGCGTTCAAGGACCTGCCGATCCTCGGCCTGCCGGGCTCCCAGCTGCTCGCGAAAGCCGCGGAAGCCGGACTCAGGCCCGTCCAGGAGGCGTTCGCGGACCGCGGCTACACGCCGGAGGGCACGCTGGTCCCGCGCAGCCGGCCGGACGCCCTGCTCAGCAGCACGGACGAGGTCGTCGAACGGGCCAAGAGGCTCCTGGACGGCGAGATCGTCGCGGTCGACGGCACCGTGATCAAGACGCGCGCCGAGTCGTTGTGCGTGCACGGCGACACGCCCGGAGCGGTCGAACACGCCCGAGCGGTGCGCGAGGCGCTCGGCTCCGTGACGCCGTTCGCGTAGGCCCGGTTCGGATCCACCGGCCGTCATCTGGCACAATTGCCCGCTGTCCGTCGTGGTCGGCCCCTCTGCCCGGGCCACGGCTGTGCGAACCATCAACACAGAGCTCTCGAGGAGTACCAGGCCAATGGCCGTCAAGATCAAGCTTCAGCGTCTCGGCAAGATCCGCCAGCCGTACTACCGCATCGTGGTCGCCGACGCGCGCACCCGTCGCAACGGCAAGGCCATCGAGACGATCGGCAAGTACCACCCGAAGGAAGAGCCGTCGTTCATCGCGGTCGACTCCGAGCGCGCGCAGTACTGGCTGGGTGTCGGCGCGCAGCCGACCGAGTCGGTCCAGCGCCTCCTCGAGATCACCGGTGACTGGCAGAAGTTCAAGGGCCTGCCGGGCACCGAGGGCACGCTGAAGGTCAAGGAGCCGAAGACCTCCAAGGCCGACCTGTTCGCCGCCGCCCTGGCCGCCGCGAACGAGGAGCCGATGACCGAGGCCACCACCCCGAAGGCGAAGAAGGCCAAGAAGGCCGACGAGGCCCCCAAGGCTGACGAGGCCACCAAGGACGAGGCGTGAGTTTGTTGGCTGACGCCCTCGAACACCTCGTTCGCGGCATCGTCGACCACCCGGACGACGTCCGGGTGAACCTCGTCACGACCCGTCGCGGCCGCACCCTCGAGGTCCACGTCCACCCGGACGACCTCGGCAAGGTGATCGGTCGTGGCGGTCGCACCGCGACGGCTCTGCGCACCGTGATGGCCGGCATCGGCGGTCGTGGTGTGCGGGTCGACGTCGTCGACACCGACCGCTGAACGAACTTCAAGGGCAAATGGACGTCGTTGTCGGCCGTGTGGCCAAGGCGCACGGGATCACCGGCGAACTCGCCGTTGACGTGCGCACTGATTCACCCGAACTGCGGTTCGCGCTCGGAGCCAAGCTCCAGGCCAAGCTGCGTGACGGCACGTCCCGAAGCCTCACCGTGTCAGCCGCCCGGCCTCATGCCGGGCGGCTGCTCGTGCGTTTCGCCGAGGTCGTCACCCGCGATGTCGCCGAGGCGTTGCGCGGCACGTTGCTGCTGGGCAGCACCGACGACCTCCCGCCGACCGACGACCCCGACGAGTTCTACGACCACGAGCTCGAAGGGCTCGCGGCGGAGCTGGTCGACGGCACGAAGATCGGCACGGTCAAGGAGGTCCTGCACGGCCCCGGTGGCGAGCTGCTCGTGGTCATCCGCGACGGCGGGGAGGCGTTGATCCCGTTCGTGCGCGAGATCGTGCCCACTGTGGACGTTCGCGGCGGCCGTGTCGTGATCGACCCGCCCGAGGGTCTTCTCGATGCAGATTGACGTCGTCACGATCTTCCCCGAGTACCTCGCGCCGCTGCGCGCGGCGTTGCTCGGGAAGGCGATCGATAAAGGGCTGATCAGCGTCGGTGTGCACGACCTGCGGGACTGGACCCAGGACGTGCACAAGGCCGTCGACGACAGCCCGTACGGCGGTGGGCCCGGCATGGTCATGAAGGCCGACATCTGGGGCCCCGCGCTCGATGACGTCTGCACGGACGAGACGCGTCTCATCGTGCCGACGCCGGCCGGTCGTCCGTTCACGCAAGCGCTCGCGCACGAGTACGCGAGCGAGTCGCACCTCGTCTTCGCGTGCGGGCGCTACGAGGGCATTGATCAGCGTGTGGTCGACGACGCCCGGCGGCGCGTTCGCGTCGATGAGGTGTCCATCGGGGACTACGTGCTGGTCGGCGGCGAGGTGGCCGTGCTGGCGATCGTGGAAGCGGTCGCGCGGCTGCTGCCGGGCGTGCTCGGCAACCCGAAGTCGCACGCCGAGGACTCGTTCCAGGACGGGCTGCTCGAAGGACCGAGCTACACGCGGCCGCTCGTGTGGCGCGACCTGGCCGTTCCGGACGTGCTGCGCTCGGGCAACCACAGGCTCATCGACCGCTGGCGGCGTGACCAGTCACTCGCCCGCACCTTCGAACGGCGTCCCGACCTGCTGGAATCGTTGCCGGAGGACGCCTTCGACAAGCACGACCGGGCCCTGCTCGCACGCCTGCGCGAGGGGGGCGAGTAGCCCGATTTCATTCCGGAGTGCCTGGTCTGGCACACTGGAACAGTTGCCGCAGCCGGTGTCGTATCGGCGTGCGCACCAAGCCGACCCCCATCATGTCGTGCACAGCCATGGAACATGCTCTGGGGAGTTCACAGACACACGTGAGGACCACCGATGAACATCCTGGACGCACTTGACGCCCAGTCGCTGCGCTCCGACGTCCCGGCCTTCCGCGCCGGCGACACGCTGAAGGTCCACGTCCGCGTCATCGAGGGCTCGCGCGAGCGCGTCCAGGTGTTCCAGGGCGTCGTGATCCGTCGCCAGGGTGGCGGCATCCGCGAGACCTTCACCGTCCGCAAGGTCTCCTTCGGCGTCGGCGTCGAGCGCACCTTCCCGGTGCACTCCCCGAACATCTCCGAGATCGAGGTCGTCACCCGCGGTGACGTGCGTCGCGCCAAGCTGTACTACCTGCGCGACCTGCGCGGCAAGGCCGCCAAGATCAAGGAGAAGCGCGAGGCCCGTCCGGTCTCCTGATCGGTGGCTTCGAGCCCAGAAGACCCGGAGGACGCCTCCGCACCGGATGAACCGGAGCGGGGGCGTACTCCTGTGTGGAGGGAAGTCCTCTACGTCGTCCTGACGGCCGTCGTGCTGACGGTGCTGATCCAGGCGTTCGTGGCGCGGGTCTACGTGATCCCCTCGGCGTCGATGGAGAACACGCTGCACGGGTGCACCGGCTGCCAGAACGACCGCGTGCTCGTCGACAAGGTCACCTACAGGTTCGGCGACGTCGAACCCGGCGAGGTGGTCGTGTTCCGCGGGCCCGAGGCGTGGACGACGACGGACTTCCGCAACCCGCCGTCGACGAACCCCGTCGCACGGTCCGTGCAGTACGTCGGTTCGTTGCTGGGCATCGCGCCCGCGAACGAGCGCGACTTCGTCAAGCGCGTGATCGCGCTTCCCGGTCAGACGGTGATGTGCTGCGACGAGCAGCACCGTGTCGTCGTGGACGGAAAACCGCTCGACGAGCCGTACGTGTACTGGCAGCCCGGCACCTCTCCCGCCGACCACGAGCCGTTCGCTCCGATCCGCGTGCCGGAAGGGCGGTTGTTCGTGATGGGGGACAACCGGATGAACTCCACCGACTCGCGCAAACAGGGCGGCGGGGGCGTAGCGGGCACGGTGCCTGTCGAGAACGTCATCGGCAAAGCCCGGTACGTCGTTTTCCCGAAAGATCGCTGGAGTGTTGTGTCCGACCACAACCCCCAGCCCCTAGGCTGATCTCGTGGTCGACGACGCTCCAGAGCAGAACACGTCCGGTGACGAGCCGACTTCCGACGCTTCGGGTGAAACCGGGAAGAAGAAGAAAAAGGGCAACTTCTGGAAGGAACTGCCCGTTCTCGTCCTGGTCGCGTTCGGCCTCGCCATCGGCATCCAGGTCTTCCTGGGCCGCGTCTACATGATCCCGTCGGAGTCGATGGAGACGACGCTGCACGGGTGCACCGACTGCTACGGCGACCGGGTGCTCGTGGACAAGGTCACCTACCGCTTCACCGAGCCGGCGCCCGGCGACGTGATCGTCTTCCGCGGGCCGCCGTCGTGGCAGAACGACTTCATCTCCGAGGAGCCGGGCAACCCGGTCTCGCAGGGGCTGTCGTGGCTCGGGTCGCTGGTCGGGCTGCCGTCGGCGAACGAGGAGGACTTCGTCAAGCGCGTGATCGCCGTCGGCGGGCAGACCGTGAAGTGCTGCGACGAGCAGAACCGCGTGACCGTGGACGGCAAGCCCCTCGACGAGCCGTACAAGCACTTCGACGAGGGCACGCCGGCCGAGCAGGAGTCGTTCGAGGAGCTCAAGATCCCGGACGGGATGCTGTTCGTGCTCGGCGACAACCGCAACCACTCGTGCGACTCGCGCTGCCAGGGCCAGGGCGGTCTCAACGGCCTCGTGCCGGTGGACGACGTGATCGGCAAGGCGCGCGTGATCGTGCTGCCCCCGTCGAGGTGGGGCGGGGTGTCGGACCACGACCCGCAGGCCGTGTCGATGGGTGCGCCGGGCTGGCAGGAGAACGTGCCGCTGGGGCTGGGTATCGTCGCCGCGTGGCCGCTTCTGCTGCTCGGACGTCGAGTGCGAGACCGATTCCGCCGATGACCATGCTGATGCCGCCTCGCGCGGTGGTGCGGGGCTCCTCGGGGAACTGGGCGCTGCAGAGCACCCTGGAGCGCCGGGGCCTGGGTCCCGTCGCCGGGGTCGACGAGGCGGGGCGCGGTCCGTGCGCCGGGCCGCTGGTGATCGCCGCGTGCGTCCTCCGGCCGGGTGACGCGTCGCGGTTCGAGGGCCTGAACGACTCGAAGCTGATGACGGCGTCGGCGCGCGACAGGATGTACGACCTGGTGCTGAAGCGCGCGGTGGACCACTCGGTGGTCGTCGTGCCGCCCGCCGACATCGACTGGCTGGGCATCCACGTCATGAACATCGAGGGCATGCGCCGCGCGGTGGCGCAGATGTCGACCCATCCCGGCTACGTCCTGACCGACGGGTTCAAGGTGCCGGGCATGCCCGCGCCGAACGTGGCGGTGCTCAAGGGCGACCAGGCCGCGGCGTGCGTGGCCGCGGCATCGGTGCTGGCCAAGGTCACGCGGGACCGGATCATGGCCGACCTGCACGAGCGCCATCCCGAGTACGGGTTCAACGTGCACAAGGGTTACTGCACGCCCGACCACACGGCTGCGTTGATGGAGCACGGGCCGTGTGCGGAGCACCGGTGGTCGTATGTAAATGTGGCAGCGGCGGCTGCCAAGCACGGTCTCGCCGCGCCGCACAGGGTGGCGCGCGCCACGACCGCGGCGGCCGTGGTCCAGAATGATGCAGCCCCGGCTGATGCCGGGGAGCTCGCGACGAGGGAGGGCGCGGAGCAGATGATGACCCGCGCGGAGGCGTAATGAGTGCAGAGGATCTCGAGAAGTACGAGACCGAGATGGAACTGTCGCTGTACAAGGAGTACCGCGACATAGTCAGCCAGTTCTCGTTCGTCGTGGAGACCGAACGGCGTTTCTACCTGGCCAACTCGGTGGACGTGCAGGTGCGCAACGCCGACGGCGAGGTGTACTTCGAGGTGCGCATGTCGGACGCGTGGGTGTGGGACATGTACCGGCCCGCGAGGTTCGTCAAGAACGTTCGTGTCATCACGTTCAAGGACGTGAACGTGGAGGAGCTGGACAAGCCGGACCTCCGACTGCCGGAAAGCGGTCCGTTCCCCACCTGAGGTCTTCCGCAGCACCGCCCTCGCGTCCCGGGTCGTACCGGGACGCGGGGGCGGTGCTGTTTCGTGCCGCGGATCGCCGTCCTCGGGCCACTAGCACACCCCACCGACAACTCCGCCCTTTCAAGATCCACAAAGGCCGACCTGTCCACAGCCGCTGAGTTGTCCACAGATTCCCCTCAGCCCGGCCACCCACCCCGTTCCGCCCGGCAAGGTCGAACCCGACGACCCGCAGGGAGGCGAGGACAGTGGTGGCACAGGCACCGGTCGGGACCAGGCAGCAGGAGAGAGGCCGTCAGGGCGAGGACCTGGCGTGCAGGTACCTGGAGGAGCAGGGTCTGGTGGTCCTGTCGCGGAACTGGACGTGCCGCGACGGGGAGCTCGACATCGTGGCCGTGGAGGGCGACCGCCTGGTCGTCTGCGAGGTCAAGACGAGATCCGGTCCCGCGTGGGGACGTCCGGACGAGGCCGTGGACCAGCACAAGCTCTCACGCCTGCGTCGAACAGCCCTGCGCTGGCTCGCGTCGCACGGCGTCGGCTGGTGCCACGTCCGCGTCGACCTGATCTCGGTCACCTGGCCCCCGTCCGGTGAAGCCCGTCTGCAGCACCTGCGGGGAGCCTGAGATGGGCCTCGCACAGGCGTGGTCGGTGGCGCTCTGCGGCGTCGACGGCCTGCCGGTGGAGATCGAGGCGGACGTGGGCGTGGGCCAGCCCCGCACGCACCTGCTCGGGCTGCCCGACGCGTCGCTGCACGAGTCGAAGGAGCGCGTGAAAGCCGCCGTCCGCAACAGCGAGGAGGAGTGGCCGAAGCAGCGCATCGTCCTGGGGCTGTCCCCGGCGAACCTGCCGAAGGGCGGCAGCAGCTACGACCTGGCCATCGCCTGCGCCACGCTGGCCGCCTCGGGCGCGATCCCGCCCGACCGCCTCGCCACCACCGTCCTGCTGGGTGAGCTGGCCCTGGACGGCCGCATCCGCCCGGTCCGCGGCGTCCTGCCCGCCCTGCTGGCGGCCCGCCGCGCGGGCCTCACTCAGGCCGTCGTCCCCGTCGCCACCCTGCCCGAGGCCGCCCTGGTGGACGGCGTGGAGATCCACGGCGCCCTCACCCTGACGGAGGTCCTGGCGTGGCTGCGCGGCGACGAGGTGACGCTGCAGAAGCCACCGCGGCCCGTCGACCCGCCGCTGCCGCAGGTCCCGGACCTGGCCGACGTGGTCGGCCAGCCGGAAGCCCGCTGGGCGCTGGAGGTGGCGGCGGCCGGCGCCCACCACCTCCTCCTGACGGGCCCACCGGGCACCGGCAAGACGATGCTCGCCGAACGCCTCCCGGGCCTGCTCCCACCCCTGACCCGCGAGGAGTCGCTGGCCGTCACGGCGGTGCACTCCGTGGCGGGCGTCCTCTCCTCCGACTACCCGCTGGTCGCCAGCCCGCCGTTCGTCAACGTGCACCACACGACGTCGATAGCGGCCCTGATTGGCGGAGGGAGCGGACTGGCGAAGCCGGGCGCCGCCTCCCGGGCGCACAGGGGAGTGCTGTTCCTGGACGAGGCCTGCGAGTTCGGCCAGAAGACCATCGACACCCTCCGCACCGCGCTGGAGGAGGGCGAGGTCCGCATCCCACGCCGCGACGGCATAGCCCGCTACCCGGCCCGCTTCCAGCTGATCCTCGCCACCAACCCGTGCCCGTGCGCCCCGCCGAAGGAGGTCGACTGCATCTGCACCAGCACCGTGCGCCGCCGCTACCAGTCCAAACTCTCCGGCCCGCTGCTCGACCGAGTGGACCTCCGCGTCCGCATGAGGGCGACCACCGCCATGTCGAACGCCGACGCGGCCCCACCCGACTCGACGGCAACAGTCCGCGAACGCGTCCTCAAGGCCCGCTCCCGGGCCGCCACCCGCTGGTCGGCCCACGGCCACGACTGGCAGGCCAACGCCCTGGTCCCAGGCCCGGCACTCCGCCAGGAGTTCGCCCTCCCACGCGACACCACAGCGCTGCTGGACCGAGCCCTGGCCATCGGCGCCCTGACAGGCCGAGGCGCCGACAGATGTCTGCGAGTGGCTTGGACCTTGGCCGACCTGGCCGAAGCCGACCGCCCCACCGCCGACCACGTGGCCGCCGCCCTCCAGTTCCGAGAACGCCGAGTCTGACGCCTTTCCGCTGCTCTCCGACTCTCCTGCGAAGACACCAGGCCAGCACCCTGCGCCGCCGTGGGCGTTCGGCCACAAGTACCGCCTGACACACGGCGCTCGCGCTCGTGGCCGGCGGCCGACCGCCTGGCAGCGAGCCCAGGGGAGCCGCCTACCCGAGCCGCCGGTCGCAAGCGGTGGCTCTTGTCACCCCGGCTGCCAGCGGACTCCAAGACAGCCGTCCACCCGAGCCGCCGGTCGCGGAGCTTCCCGCCCCGACTCCGCGTCCGGCCCCCGGTCGAGCGGGCGCTCGTCCACCCCTGCGAGCGCCCGCTCACCCACCAACCCCAGGTCCGACCCCGACCCCGACGACGAACCCTGACCCTCCCGAGTCGCCGGGTTCGGAGTCCCACTCCTACTCCGCGCCCGGCCCCGTCCAACCCAGATCAAGGAGTCCGACCATGTCCTCGCTTCTCGCCTGTGCGGCCACCTCGACCACCGCCCGAGCAGCCGCCGCTTTGCCCGCGTTTCTGCGGATGCCGTGCACGGTGCGAAGGCGGTCGTCGGGTGTCAGTCCGCCGTCGCCGTGGCGTTCGGAGCCCTGGCAGCGCTGGCTGCCCTGGTGGTGGTTCCGGTGAGCGCCGGGGCGACGGACGCCGTCCGGCTGGCGCGGGCGTACCTGTCGCGGGTGGCGGAGCCGTATCCGGCGGCGCTGGCCGCGTTGGTGGCCGAGGTCGGGCCCGTTGAGGCCGCGGCGCTCGTCCGGGCTGGTGAAGTGTCGTCTTCGGTTGCGAGTCAGACGTCTGCTCGGCGGGCTGAGGAGCGGGCGGAGCAGGACCTCGCGCACGTCGCCAAGTTGGGTGGGCGGCTGGTTGTTCCTGAGGACGAGGAGTGGCCGCGGTGGCCCTTCGTCGCGTTGGAGGGGGTGTCGGCACGGCGGTGTGGTGGTGAGCCGTTGGCGTTGTGGGTTCGTGGGGCGCACGACCTCGCCGAGGCGGTGGACACGGCCGTGGCGATCGTCGGGTCGCGGGCTTCGACCGGGTACGGCGAGCACGTTGCCGGCGAGTTCGCGTTCGGGTTGGCGGCGGCGGGGGTGACGGTCGTGTCCGGGGCGGCGTACGGGATCGACGGTGCCGCTCACCGCGGTTCGCTCGCCGGTGGCGGGCTGACCGTCGCGGTGCTGGCGTGCGGGGTGGACTTCGCCTATCCCGCCGGGCACCAGGGGTTGCTCGCGAAGATCTCGCGGGAAGGGGTGATCGTCAGCGAGTACCCGCCTGGTGTGATGCCTGCTCGGCACCGGTTCCTGACGCGCAACCGCCTCATCGCGGCGTTGGCCGGTGGCACGGTCGTCGTCGAGGCCGGGCGGCGCAGCGGGGCCAAGAACACCGCCGCGATCACGCTCGCGCTGGGGCGGCCGTTGATGGTGGTGCCGGGGCCGGTGACGTCGGCCAGTTCGATCGGGTGCCACGAGCTGTTGCGGGACGGGCAGGCGGTGTCGGTGAGCTCGGTGGCCGAGGTCGTCGAGTCGGTCGGGCGGTTCGGGGACGACCTCGCCACCGAGCCCGCGGAGAAGGAGAGCGAGCTCGGGGCGCCGCAGGGCGAGGCCATGCGAGTCTACGAAGCACTCGGGAAGCGGGGCGGGGTCAGCGACGAGGTCGTGTCGGTCGAGTCCGGTGTGCCGTTGGAACGGGTGCGGGCGCTGCTGCCCGAGTTGGAGCTGGCCGGGCTGGCGCTGCAGGTCGACGGCGGCTGGCAGAAGCTGGAGGTGCGGTGCTGATCAGTCCGGGTCGGCCGGGCCTTCTTCGGGGTCGTTGTCGCGCAGCACCAGGGCGGTGACCACGGCGTCGGCGAGAGCCTCCGCCTTCTCCCGCTCCATGCCCAGCGAGAGAGCGCGTTCGAGGGCGGTCTTGCGCACCTCGGCCAGCTGGGGCGTCGTCAGGGGTGTGGACGGCAGCTCGAGCGGTTCGGCGGGCTTGCCGCGGAGTTTGCGCCACGCTTTGCGCGCGGCGTTCGTCGTGCCCTGCTGCACGGCCTTGCCGACGCTGTCGGACACGGCGGTGATCACGCTGCCGGACACCAGGGCGATCACCGGAGTCGCCATCGCGACGATGTCGCCCAGGCCGAAGCCCAGCGGGTCGTCGTGGGCCTGGCGGAGCCGGCGTTCGGCCTGCTTGGGGTTCTCCAGGTAGGGCGCGGCGACTATCTCGAACGAAGGCAGCTCCTCGGGAGCGATCTTGCGCACGACTCGGCGAGCGAGCTCGTCGACTGTTCGGACGGTGGTGCTGGCTACCATCGCTACTCCGAAAGGTGATCTGTACGTGCCACCAAGCCCCTGGTCGTCACGGGGAGTTGAAACGTTATCGTGTTCCTGATCATGGGAACGCTCTCATGCGGCTCGGGGGTGTGGCGATACTTGACCAAACGCCCCGACTGGCGCAGCGTCTTGGCCTATGTCCCCGCCGCCGCATGGTCGGACACGTCGTGTCGATCTCGTTCGCCTGCGCGAAAAACTGCCTGCGCACGTCGCGGAGGTGTTGCGGCAGTACGAACGCCACCTGGCGTTGGAGCGTGATCTCTCGACGCACACAGTGCGCGCTTACGTGGGCGATGCGGTGGCATTGCTGGGACACGTCGCCGGGAATATCCCGGAAAATGCCGATGTCGAGCACATAGACCTGACGAATCTGCGGTCATGGCTTGCGGCGCAACGCACAACGGGTGCGAGCCGCACGACTCTCGCGCGCCGCGCTGCCGCTGCACGCTCGTTCACGGCGTGGGCGCACCGAACAGGGCATTTGGCGTCGGATCCGGGGCCTCGCCTCGCTGCTCCGCGGCCGCACCGGACGTTGCCGTCCGTTTTGCGACAGGACCAGGCGAAGGACGTCATGAGCGCCGTATCCTCTGGCGCGTCCCAAGGTGATCCGGTTGCGCTGCGTGATCAGGCCGTGGTGGAGTTGCTGTACGCCACCGGTATCCGCGTGGCCGAACTCTGTGGTCTTGATCTCGACGACGTGGACTACTCCCTAAGGGTGATTCGAGTTCTGGGCAAAGGTGGGCGAGAGCGCAGCGCGCCGTTCGGCGTGCCGGCCGAGTGCGCGGTGCGGCGGTGGGTGGACGAGGGCAGGAACGCCCTGGTAGCACCGGATTCGCCGCCCGCCCTGTTCCTCGGTGCGCGCGGGGGCCGGCTGAACCAGCGGGCGGTCCGCGCCCTGGTGCACGAGGTAGTCGCCGAGGTGCCGGAAGCGCCGGACATCGGGCCGCACGGGTTGCGCCACTCCGCTGCGACCCATTTGCTGGAAGGGGGAGCGGACCTGCGCACCGTCCAAGAGCTGCTTGGTCACGCTACGCTCGCAACGACTCAGCTTTACACACACGTCACTGTCGAACGGCTGAAGGCGATCCATGACCGAACCCACCCCCGTTCCTGACGCCGCAGGGGGAGGATCGCGTACGGCGACCGTGCCCCCTGACCCCGTCCTGCCCGCACCAGCGTCGAAGCAGGCGAGCAACGGGCACCGTCAGAACGGCGCGCCACACAGCACCGAGGCGATCGCGGAGCCCGGTGCCGACACGCATGTCAACGGCACGCCCGCTGCCGTCCCGACCGGCGTGACGCGCACGGACGTCCGGTCCGGTGACGACGTCGAGGCCGGCATCGTGGCGCTGTGGCGCAGCTACGGCGAGTCCCGTGACCAGGGCCAGCGCGACCGCCTGGTGCTGCACTACGCGCCGCTGGTCAAGTACGTCGCCGGCCGCGTCGGCACGGGCCTGCCCGCCCACGTGGACGTCGCCGACCTGATCCAGTCCGGCATCTTCGGCCTGGTCGACGCGATAGAGAAGTTCGAGCCGGAACGCGGTCTCAAGTTCGAGACCTACGCCATGCAGCGCATCCGCGGCGCGATCCTCGACGACCTCCGCTCCCAGGACTGGGTGCCGCGGTCGGTCCGCAGCCGCGCCCGCGACGTCGAACGGGCCCTGGAACGCCTCGGTGCCAAGCTCCAGCGCACGCCCACCGACCGCGAGCTCGCCGCAGAGCTCAAGATCGGTCTGGCCGAGCTGCGCGAGCTGTACGGCCAGCTCCAGCTCACCAGCGTCGTCGCGCTCGACGAGCTGATCGCCCCGAACAAGGGCGGCTCCTCCCTCGCCGAGTCGCTGCCCGACGACGCCGCGGAAGACCCGGTGGCGAGCCTCGTCGACCAGGACAGCCGCCGCCAGCTGGCCGACGCGATAGCCCAGCTCGCGGAGCGCGACCGCGTAGTTGTGACCCTCTACTACTTCGAGAACCTGACCCTCGCCGAGATCGGCAAGGTCCTCGGCGTGACGGAGTCCAGGGTCTGCCAGCTGCACACCCGCGCCGTCCTGCGCCTGCGCACCAAGCTCAACGAGCAGTCCGAGGCCTGACGAAGGCTCATTCCACCCGCAGTCGGGCGCACCGCCCGAGCTGCCGGACGCGCGTACCGAGAAGTCGTGCGCGGCCCTGGAATTGAGCTTTGAGCCTCCTTTCCGCCCCTCGCCGGGCTAATTCACTCGAACGGGTGGACTTCTTCCAAGCCTCAGCACGCCGCGTGCCCGCTCGGGCAGCAGTCGAACGGTCGAGCGCCGAGCTGAGCTGCTGGACTTCGGGCGCGCAGGTCGATTCCCGCAGTGGGCCGTCGAGTCGAGCTGCGGACGACGGCGGCCAATCCGCGAGCCGCCGAAAATGCATTCAGCGCTTGCGAACCTCCACCGGCGACGGCAATCGGGCAGGCGCCGAACAGGACGATCGTCATCGCCGGACCGCGATTCGGCGATCGGCTGGAAAGCCGGTCTGTCGCCTGCGGTAGGTGGACGAGCGGGAGCAGCGGGCAGGGGTTGAGCCGGCTTGCGGGTGCAAACCGGGCGGTTCCGTGCGGAGAGCGGGCAAGGCCGCCGCGCGCTGGCCGCCCGCATGATGTCCGCGGGACCAGGGCTAGGTGGGCCGGGGAGTGAGCGGGGGCCTCGCCGGCTCGCGGGTGCAGGCTGGGCAGTTCCGCGCGGAGAGCGGGCAGGGCCACCGCGCGTCGGTCTGGCCTGGGCGTCCGCGGACCTGGGCTAGGCGGACCAGGAGGCGTGCGGAAGGTGAGCGGGGGTCGGGTCGGCTTGCGGGTGCAGGTCGGGCGCGGTTCTGCGCGGAGAGCGGGCAGGGCCGCCGTGCGCCGGCCGGGTTCGGATGTCTGTCGGATTTGGCCCAAGTGGGTCGGGGGCGGGTGGAAGGTGAGCGAGGGTCGATCGGCGGCTCGCTGGCGCAGGCCGGGCGGTTCCGTGCGGAGAGCGGGCACGGCCGCCGTGCGTCGGCCTGGTTCGGGCTTCCGCGGAGCGGGGCCAGGTGGACCGGGAGGCGGGTGGAAGGTGAGCGGGAACAGAGTCGGCTTGCGGGTGCAGGCCGGGCGGTTCCGTGAGGAGTGCGGGCAGGGCCGCCGTGCGCCGACGGGGCTCCGATGTCTGCGGGATCAGGGTCAGATGGGTCAGGGGAGCGGAAGGTGAGCGGGCAGGGCCGCTGCGCGCTGGCCGGGCTCGGATGTCTGCGGGACCGGGGCCAGGTGGCCGGGAGGCGGGCGAACGTGAGCGGGGCCGCCTCCCGGCACCTGGTGGGCGCCGCGGCGCGGGGACGGGTCGCGCCGCTGTCCGGCCGTCGGGGACGGCGGGAAGCGCCCTATCGGGGCGCCGCTCGCAAGCGCTGGGCTGCGCGGCGCGGGTCTCGGGCGGGTCAGGGGCTCCTGGCCGGCGTGGACAGGGGCAACAGGCGCACGTGCGGCGAGCTGACCAGGCGGAGCGGGTCGAGGTACTCGGTGCCCCGCCTGGCGCCCCAGTGCAGGCACGGCGTGGAGCAGTGGCCCTCCTGCAGATGACCGATCACCTGTCCCCGGCGTACCGGGCTTCCCGCCGTGACGGCCGGCGCCACCGGCTCGTACGTCGTGCGGAGGCCGCCGCGGTGCTGGAGCGACACCAACGTCCGGGTGGCCACCGGTCCGGCGAACACCACCACCCCGTCCGCCGCGGCCAGCACGCCGGTGCCGGCCGGAGCGGAGAGGTCGGCGCCCCGGTGGCCGGGGCCGAACGGGGTCGCCGGGGCCTCGAAGGCGCGCACCACCGGGTGGGGCGGGGGCAGCGGCCAGCCGAAGCGCGCCGGAGGCGGGGTCAGGAGCGTGGTGAGGACCAGGGCGGTGGGGAGGAGGGGCATGGGTCAACGGTCGGCTACGGGGCACACCGGGGACCAGCGGTGATCGGGGATCTGTGGATTACTCGCCGGTTGTGGACAATTGCCACCTGCTCGACGGGGGCGATTCGAAGTTTGACGGGGGTGAGGAGTAGACTTTCGGGCGCGTCCCGTCTGTGCGCGGGACGACTTCGCGTGCCAATGCAGATCCGACCCGCTGGTTCCAGCAAGGTCGAGTCACGACGTCCGACGGTCCTGAAGGTGCAGAGATGCTCCGAAGGTGTGGGCGGCGGCGTTCGGCACCAGGGCTGACGGCCTGCTGGCCTGAGGCGACAACCGGATCGACGCGCAAGGCCAGACCTGGCGCGTCCTACAGATGAGGTGCGAACCGGCCATGGCCGTCGTAACCATGAAGCAGCTGCTCGACAGCGGCGTGCACTTCGGGCACCAGACGCGGCGCTGGAACCCGAAGATGAAGCGCTACATCCTCACCGAGCGCAACGGCATCTACATCATCGACCTGCAGCAGACGCTGACCTACATCGACCGGGCTTACGAGTTCGTGAAGGAAACGGTCGCGCACGGCGGTTCGATCCTGTTCATCGGCACCAAGAAGCAGGCGCAGGAGGCCATCGCCAACGAGGCGCTCCGCGTCGGCATGCCCTACGTGAACCAGCGCTGGCTGGGCGGCATGCTCACCAACTTCTCGACGGTCCACAAGAGGCTCCAGCGCCTCAAGGAGCTCGAGTCGATGGAGCAGACCGGCGGTTTCCAGGGTTTCACCAAGAAGGAAATCCTGATGATGAACCGCGAGAAGGACAAGCTGGAGCGCACGCTCGGCGGTATCCGCGACATGTCCAAGGTGCCCAGCGCCGTGTGGATCGTGGACACCAAGAAGGAGCACATCGCGGTCGGTGAGGCTCGCAAGCTGAACATCCCGATCGTCGCGATCCTCGACACCAACTGCGACCCGGACGAGGTCGAGTTCCCGATCCCGGGCAACGACGACGCGATCCGCTCCGCCGCACTGCTGACCAAGGTCGTGGCCGAGGCCGCCGCCGCCGGTCTCATGCAGCGCTCCGGTGGTCGCCGCGACGCCGCCGAGGGCCAGGACAAGCCCGCTGCCGACGAGCCGCTGGCCGAGTGGGAGCAGGAGCTCCTGACCAGCTCCACGGCCACCGAGGCTCCGGCTGAGGCGGCTCCGGCTGAGGCGGCTCCTGCCGAGGAAGCTCCGGCCGAGCAGCCCGTCCAGTCCTGATCTCCCCCACGAGGTGCCCGCGACCAGCGGGCACCTCGTGACCCAAGCGCGTACATCGCAGAAGGAACACGATGGCGAACTACACCACCGCGGACGTCAAGAAGCTCCGCGAGCTGACCGCCGCCGGCATGATGGACTGCAAGAAGGCGCTGGACGAGGCTGACGGCGACTTCGAGAAGGCCGTCGAGATCCTGCGCATCAAGGGCGCCAAGGACGTCGGCAAGCGCGCCGAGCGCACCACGTCCAACGGCCTCGTCGCCGTCAAGGACGGCGCGATGGTCGAGCTGCGCTGCGAGACGGACTTCGTCGCCAAGAACGCGGACTTCATCGCCCTCGCCGACGACATCGTCGCGATCGCCAAGGCCAACAAGGTCGCGGACGTCGAGGCCCTCAAGGCCGTCGAGGTCGACGGCAAGACCGTCGACGCGCTGGTCCAGGAGTTCTCCGCGAAGATCGGCGAGAAGCTCGAGCTGGCCAAGGCCGTCGACTTCGACGGTACCGTCTCGACCTACCTGCACAAGCGTGCCGCGGACCTGCCGCCGGCCGTCGGCGTGCTCGTCGAGTACACCGGTGACAACGCCGAGGTCGCCAAGGGTGCCGCGATGCAGATCGCCGCGATGCGCCCGAAGTTCGTCACCCGTGACGAGGTTCCGGAGGAGCTCGTCGCCAACGAGCGCCGCATCGCCGAGGAGACCGCTCGCGAGGAGGGCAAGCCCGAGGGCGCGCTCCCCAAGATCGTCGAGGGTCGCGTCAACGGCTTCTTCAAGGACGTCGTGCTCGTCGAGCAGGCTTCCGTGACGGACAGCAAGAAGACGGTCAAGGCTCTCCTGGACGAGGCCGGCGTGACGGTGACCCGTTTCGCTCGGTTCGAGGTCGGCCAGAGCTGATTCGCATGAGGGCGGGGTTGCGGGTACCAGCGACCCCGCCCTTGGCGTGTCTACGGAAGTTCCCGGGGTCAAAGGAGAGGGACCTGTGAGCGAAGAAGGTAGCCACGGCTACAGCCGGGTGATGCTCAAACTCGGTGGCGAGATGTTCGGCGGTGGTGGCGTCGGCGTCGATCCCGACGTCGTCCAGACAGTCGCCAAGCAGATCGCGGCCGTCCACAAGTCCGGCGTGCAGGTGGCCGTCGTGATCGGTGGTGGCAACTTCTTCCGCGGGTCCGAGCTCCAGCAGCGCGGCATGGACCGGTCGCGCGCCGACTACATGGGCATGCTCGGCACGGTCATGAACTGCCTGGCGCTGCAGGACTTCCTCGAGCGCGAGCACGGCATCGACACCCGCGTGCAGACCTCCATCCAGATGACGCAGGTCGCCGAGTCCTACATCCCCCGCCGCGCGATGCGCCACCTCGACAAGGGCCGTGTCGTGATCTTCGGTGGCGGCGCGGGTCTGCCGTACTTCTCCACCGACACCACCGCCGCCCAGCGCGCGCTGGAGATCGGCTGCGAGATCGTCCTGATGGCCAAGGCCGTCGACGGCGTCTACACGGCCGACCCCAAGATCGACCCCGACGCGCTGATGTTCGACAACATCACCCACCGCGAGGTGCTGGAGCGAGGCCTCAACGTCGCCGATGCCACGGCCTTCAGCCTCTGCATGGACAACAACATGCCGATCCTCGTCTTCAACCTCCTCACCGAGGGGAACATCGCGCGCGCGGTGCGTGGTGAGAAGATCGGCACCCTGGTCAGCACCCCCGGTGGCCGTCCGGCCTTCTAGACCTGGTGGGATCTCTCCAGGACCGGGAATTGGGCACGAACACGCAGAGCAAGGAGCAGTCGTGATCGACGAGACCCTCCTCGACGCCGAGGAGAAGATGGAAAAGGCGGTTTCGGTCGCGAAGGAGAACCTCTCCTCCGTTCGAACCGGTCGTGCGACTCCCTCGATGTTCAACCGCATTCACATCGACTACTACGGCTCGATGACGCCGCTCAACCAGATGGCCAGCATCACGGTCCCCGAGGCGCGCATGGCGGTCGTCAAGCCGTACGACGCGAGCCAGCTCAACGCCATCGAGAAGGCGATCCGGGACTCCGACCTGGGCGTCAACCCGAGCAACGACGGCAGCATCATCCGCATCGTCATCCCGCAGCTCTCCGAGGAGCGCCGCCGGGACATGGTGAAGGTCGCCAAGCAGAAGGGCGAGGACGCGCGCGTCTCCGTCCGCGGTGTCCGCCGCAAGGCGAAGGAAGAGATCGACCGGCTCGTCAAGGACGGCGAGGTCGGCGAGGACGACGGCGCCCGTGGTGAGAAGGAGCTCGACGCTCTCACCCACAAGTACGTCGCGCAGGTCGACGAGCTCGTGAAGCACAAGGAAGCCGAGCTTCTCGAAGTCTGATCCCCCTTGATGGTTCGCCCGGCCGAGTCGCCGAAGGCGTGATTGCCCTGGCCGGGCGGAGGTCGTGATGGGAGCACAGGTGGCAGGCGGTCCCGCGGACGCGCCCGCGTCGAAGCCGTCGCGCGCGGGACGTGACCTGCGGGCGGCGATCCTGGTCGGCGTGGGTCTCGGCGCGGTGATCATCGCGTCGTTGCTGACGGTGAAGGAGACCTTCATCGCCATCGTCGCGGCCGCCGTGGCGGTGTCGACGTGGGAGATCGCCACCGCTTTCAAGAAGGCGGGCATCAACGTCGCCTTCTGGCCGGCGTTGATCGGCGGCCAGGCGATCCTCTGGCTGTCCTGGCCGCTGGAGCGCGCCGGCATGATGACCGCGTTCGTGGTCACCGTGCTGGTGTGCATGATCTGGCGGTTCCGGGGCGGCTCGGACGGCTACCTGCGCGACCTCAGCGCGTCGGTGTTCACCGTCGCGTACGTGCCGTTGTTCGCGGCGTTCGCGGCCATGCTCGTCGTGCCCGACGACGGCGTGGGCCGCGTGTTCGCGTTCATCGTGGGTGTCGTGCTGTCCGACGTCGGCGGGTACGCGGCCGGTGTCTTCCTGGGCAAGCACCCGATGGCGCCGACGATCAGCCCCAAGAAGTCCTGGGAGGGCTTCGCGGGCTCGCTGACCGCCGGTGTGGTCGGTGGCGCGATCACGGTGTCTACGCTGCTCGACGGCCAGTGGTGGCAGGGCGCGCTGTTCGGTGCCGCGCTCGTCGTCACGGCCACCGCGGGCGACCTGGTCGAGTCGCTGATCAAGCGCGACCTCGGCATCAAGGACATGGGCACGCTGCTGCCCGGCCACGGCGGGCTGATGGACCGGATGGACTCGCTCCTGCCGTCCGCCGTCGCCTCCTGGCTGCTGCTGCACCTGTTCGTGCCGTAGACCCCGATCAGTCGTCGAACGGGTCGTCCACCTCGGTGCGCGGCTCGGCCTCGATCACGCGGGACGGGTCGATCACCGAGAAGGCCGTTCCCGCGTGGTCCTCGACCACCGTGATGCGTCCGAACGGGGTGTCGTAGGGCTCGACGGTCACCCGGCCGCCGAGCTCGAGCACGCGGTACGCCACCGAGTCGATGCCGATCTCCGGCGCCGCGTTGAAGTAGACCATCCAGTGGGAGCGCTCTCCGTAGGGGAACTCGCGCCCCATCTTCTGCCGCCCGATGACCTCCGTCCCCTCGATGGACCAGGAGGCGTAGTCCAGGCGCTGGCCGTCGCCGATCTGGGTGATGTCGTAGTTGCACAGCTCGCCGAAGAACTCGTCCGCCGCGGCGCCGTCGCGGGTGTTCAGCTCGGCCCACGCGTACGAGCCGTGGCCTCCCGTGCCGAACCGCCAGTCCGGCGGCACGTGGCGGAAGCCGACGACGGCGCCGGTGGGGTCGGCGATCACGGTGCTCTGCGTGTGGTCGGCGGCGTCTTCGGGGTTGCGCAGCACGGTCCCGCCGAGGTGGAAGGCCTTCTCCGCGGTGGCACGCGCATGCGGTGTGACCAGGTACAACCGCCACCCTTCCGGATCGCCCTGGGGTAAGCCCGCGACGGGGATGCCGTCGACCATCGCGACGGTGTAGCCGGCGTCGTCGGCGTAGTGCCAGCCGAACAGGCCGGTGTAGAACTCGATCGCACCCTTGAGGTCGTCGACGGTTCTCTCGACCCAGCACGGACTTCCGGAGAGCAACGGCGCGAGCTTGGGCGTGTTGGGCGCGATGGACACAGCCGCCTCCTGCAGGGGAAAGAGATGTCAACACGCTACGCCGTGATCGGGCGAATTCGTACGGTCGCCGGGAAATGGAGGCCCTACAGTGGCTTCGTGAGGGGATTCGTGCGGGCGGCGCTGAACGCGGTGCGTCCGGCAGACGTCGTGCCCAGTCCGAACATCTGGCACTGGCCGGACGTCTACGAGGTCGAGAACCGCGCGCAGGACGTCCACGGTGCGATTTGGGCTGTGATAAGCGAAGAATGTCCGTTTGACGGCAGGGACGTCGTGGACGTCGGCTGCGGTGACGGGTTCCACCTGCCGCTGTTCGCGCGCACCGCGAAGTCCGTCACGGGCGTCGAACCGCACCCGCCGCTGGTCGTGCGGGCCAGGCAGCGGGTGGCCTCGCTGCCGAACGCCCGCGTCGTGTCCGGCCCGGCCCAGGGGCTCCCGCTCGACGACGCGTCCGCTGATCTGGTGCACGCCCGCACCGCCTACTTCTTCGGGCCGGGGTGCGAGCCGGGGATGCGGGAGGCTGACCGGGTGCTGAGGCCCGGGGGTGCGCTGGTGATCGTCGACCTCGACGGGCTGGCCGACCCGTACGGGCCCTGGTTGCTCGCCGACGAGCCGCGCTACGACCCCGTGGTGGTGGAGAAGTTCTTCGCGGACAACGGGTTTTCGTTGCGGCGGGTCGTGGCGCAGTGGCGCTTCGAAAGTCGCGAGGACCTGGAGGCCGTGCTGCGCATCGAGTTCTCGGCGAAGGTGGCCGAGCGGGCGATCGCCTCGGTGAGCGGGGTGAGCTTCCCGGTCGGGTACCGGGTGCACGTGCGGCGCAAGCCGAAGGGTCTGATCGTGTGATCGGGACTAGGCTCGATTCGTGGAGAAGCGAAACGCAGGCAGGTTGAACCGCCAGGTCGGCGTCGTGGGGCTGGGGTGCTGGCAGCTCGGCGCGGACTGGGGCGAGGTGGACGAGAGCGACGCGCTCGCGCTGCTGCACGCCGCCGCCGACACGGGTGTCGACTTCTTCGACACCGCCGACGTGTACGGCGACGGTCGCAGCGAGACGCTCGTCGGGCGGTTCCTGAAGGAGCGCAAGGACGACGGGATCTTCGTCGCCACGAAGATGGGGCGACGGCTGCCGGCGCAGGTCGCGGAGGGGTACAGCCGGGAGAACTTCCTCGCGTGGAACGACCGGAGCCGCCGCAACCTGGGTGTCGACACGCTGGACCTCGTGCAGCTGCACTGCCCGCCCACGGCCGTGTACAGCCGTGACGAGGTGTACGACACCTTGGACGAGATGGTGGAGCAGCAGCGGATCGCCGCTTACGGCGTGTCCGTGGAGAAGGTCGAGGAGGCGCTGGAGGCGATCAGGCGCCCGCACGTGGCCAGCGTGCAGATCATCCTGAACGCGTTCCGGCTCAAGCCCCTCGAGGAGGTGCTGCCCAGGGCCGCGGAGGCGGGGGTCGCGATCATCGCGCGGGTGCCGCTCGCTTCCGGGTTGCTGACCGGGAAGTACGACAGGTCGACGACCTTCGGCGCGGACGACCACCGCAACTACAACCGCAACGGTGAGGCGTTCGACGTCGGCGAGACCTTCTCCGGGGTGCCCTACGAGGTCGGCCTGGAGGCGGTGGAACGCCTGCGGCCGCTGGTGCCGGAAGGCGCCACGATGGCGCAGTTCGCGCTCAGGTGGATCGTGGACCAGGCCGGTGTCACGGTGGTGATCCCCGGTGCCCGCAACGTGGAGCAGGCGCGCGCCAACTCGCAGGCCGCTGACCTGGAGCCGGTGGACGGCAAGGCCGTCGAGGCCGTGTACGACGAGCTGATCCGGCCGCACGTGCACGACCGGTGGTAGGTCACTCCTCGGCGAGGATGGCGTAGAGCTTGCGCCGCAGGTCGTTGTAGAGCTCGACCGCGCGGGCCTTCTGCTCCGGCGTGCCCGCGTGGGAGATCTGCTCCATCGCGGCGCCGAGCAGGCGGACCGCTGTGCGCAGTTCGCCGTCCACCGGGTCCTGCTGGATCTCGATGTCGCGCCAGGGCGGGGCCGTGTGCTCCGTCCTGCCGTGCGCGGTGAGGTCGAACAGCTTCTTGCCCCCGTCCTCCGCCGAGGAGATGAGGCCTTCGTCGGCGAGCATCTGCAGGGTCGGGTAGACCGAGCCGGGGCTCGGGCTCCACACGCCGCCGGTGCGCCGGGCGATCTCCTGGATGATCTCGTAGCCGTGCATCGGCCGTTCTGCCAGCAACGACAGAACCGCCGCCCGGACGTTGCCGCGCCTCTGGCGGCCGCCCCTGCCCCTGCCGCCGCCCCCGAAGGGTCCGTGGCGGTGCCTGTGGTGGTGTTCTCGGTGGTGTGGTCTCATCATCATGTCGTTAACGATATATCGGAACCTATCGCGATGCAACGGTCTTGTGTTGTCTGAGTTCGTGGGACACTAGATGTGCTATGACCTCGCTTCCCCTTGTCTTCGACGCGCCCAAGCGCGGCCTGCCGCCGCGCCACCTCGTCGACCTGTCGCCCGCCGAACGCGCCGAGGCCGTCGCGGCCCTGGGTGAAAAGCCGTTCCGGGCCAAGCAGCTGTCGAACCACTACTTCAGCCGCCTGACCGTCGACCCGGCCGAGATGACCGACATCCCGGCCGCGACGCGCGACAAGCTGGTCGCGGACCTGATGCCGCCGCTGTTCACGGTCGTGCGCAAGGTCACCACCGACGAGGGCACGACGGCGAAGACGCTGCTGCGCGCGCACGACGGCACGCTCATCGAGTCCGTGCTGATGCGCTACCCGGACCGGGCGACGCTGTGCATCTCGTCGCAGGCGGGGTGCGGCATGGCGTGCCCGTTCTGCGCGACCGGCCAGGGCGGCCTGCAGCGCAACCTGTCGACCGCGGAGATCGTGGACCAGGTGCGGATGGGTGCCGCGGCCATGCGCGACGGCGACCTGCCCGGCGGCCCAGGCCGGCTGTCGAACATCGTCTTCATGGGCATGGGTGAGCCGCTCGCGAACTACAAGCGCATCCTCGAGGCCGTTCACCGCATCTGCGACCCGGCGCCGGACGGCCTGGGCATCTCGCAGCGCCACGTGACGGTGTCGACGGTCGGGCTCGTGCCGGCGATCAAGAAGCTGACCGAGGAGAACCTGCAGGTCCGCCTCGCGGTGTCGCTGCACACGCCGGACGACGAGCTGCGCGACACGCTGGTGCCGGTCAACACGCGGTGGAACGTCGCCGAGGTGCTGGAGGCCGCCCGCGGGTACGCCGACAAGACCGGGCGCCGCGTCTCGATCGAGTACGCGCTGATCCGCGACATCAACGACCAGGGGTGGCGCGCCGACCTGCTCGGCAAGAAGCTGCGCAAGCACCTCGGGCAGCTCGTGCACGTGAACCTGATCCCGCTGAACCCGACTCCGGGGTCCAAGTGGGACGCGTCGCCGAAGCCCGTCGAGCGGGAGTTCGTGCGGCGGGTCCGGGAGCAGGGTGTCGAGTGCACCGTGCGGGACACGCGCGGGCAGGAGATCGCGGCGGCCTGCGGTCAGCTGGCCGCCGAGGGCTGACCGTCTGCCGTTGATCCGGCGCGGAGCCGCCAGTCCTGTCTTCGACCAAGTGCGCCGGCGAAAAATCAGTCGCTGAGGTCCACTGCGGCTCTTACCGTTCCCCGCGATGAAACTTCTGGGGGAGCGCTGGCGCACGCTCGTCAGCACGGTGCGGCTGGGCCGCGACGAGTACCGGGTGGTGCAGCCTGCCCGGCCGGTCGCGCATGCGTCGATGCACCTCGCGTCGTGCGGCGTGAGCGTCACGGTGAACAAGGCGGCGGCGCGCGAGCTGGCCATGGCGTGGGCGTTCGCGATGCGGTCGCCTCGCACGCTGGTGTACCTGCCCCTGAGGCAGAGCGACCGCGAATGCCGGATGTACGCCGGCGACGGCGACATCTCCGTCGATCTCGTGTTGTTGCACCACAGCTTGGGGTTCGCCGCGTCGCGGTGGAAGGAAGTGCGCGCCAGGCTCCGGGGTGGACGGCCGCACACCGTTGTGTGCCAGGGGTTGCCGAGAGGTGCGCTGCGGCGGGGGGAGGTTCTTCGCCGCGACTTCGAAGACGACCTCCGCTACCACTTCGCGGCCGACACCGCCTTCTTCACCGGCAGCCGGAAGGCGTTCGCGGCCACCGGCGAGGAGCTGCTGGACATGGTCGAGGACTGGCCGCGGCTCATGCACGAGAGGCAGCGGGAAGGCTTCTGCGCCGAGATCGTCGCGAAGGGCATGGACAGCAGGGAGCAGTTGCACGTCCAGTACTGCCCCGAGCACCGCGTGAGCACGCGCCGATGAAGCTCGAAGAGACGCGGTGGCGCACGCTCGTCACCTCCGTGCGACTGGGGCCCAAGGAGTACCGGGTCGTGCAGCCCGCCAAGCCCTTGGAGCACGCGCCGCTGTACGAGGGGTACATGGGCGTCGAGTCGTGTGTGACCAAGGCGTCGGCGCTCGACATCGCGATGGCGTGGGCGTTCGCGATGCGGTCGCCACGCACGCTGGTGTACCTGCCGTTGCGGCAGAGCGATTGCGAGTGCCGTGGCAACGACGGACCTGCGCTGGACCTCGTTCTGCTCCACCACAGCCTCGGGTTCCGCCTCTCGACGTGGCGGGACGTGCGGTCCAGGCTTCGGGGTGGGCGGCCGCACACCGTCTTCTCCCGTGGACTACCTCGGGCGCACCCGTCGCCGGAGTGGGAAAGGGACGAGCTGCGCGCCGAGATCGTGGAAGGCACCGTGTTCGTCATCGGTGGCAAGGCCGCGTTCCAGGCAGGCGGGCAGGCGTTGCGGCAGTTGGTGGAGGACTGCCCGCGACACATGCACGAGGCCCCCGGCACGCATTGCTGCGCCGAGATCACGGCCAAGGGCAGGCACGCGAACTGGTTGCACGTCGTGTACTGCGACGAGCACCGGGTGAGCACGCGCCGATGAAGCTCGAAGGGGCGCGCTGGCGGACGCTGATCAGCACCGTCAGGGTGGGACGGGACGAGTACCGGGTCGTGCGGCCTGCCACACCGTTGCGGCACGTGTCGATGTACATCTCGGACGACGCGTTCCGCAACGCGGAGCTGCTCGTCGACAAGGTGGCTGCTCGTGAGCTGGCGATGGCGTGGGAGTTCGCGATGCGGTCGCCGCGCACGTTGGTGTACCTGCCGTTGCGGCAGAGCGAGTACGAGTGCCGGTCGTTCGAGGAGGACGGCGAGCCGTTGCTGGATCTCGTGTTGATGCACCACAGCCTCGGGTTTCCGCCGTCGCTGTGGAAAGAGGTGCGGGCGCGGCTCGGGCGGGGGAGGCCGCACGTCGTCCGGAGCAGGGGGTTCCCGCCGGTCGAGAGCCTGCTCACGCCGGACCACCAGCCGCTGCGCCGCACCTACCGCGACGTGGTGCGGCACCACGTCGCGGCTCACACGGTGTTCCTCACGGGGAGCCGGAAGGCGTTCGCGCTCACCGGCGAACAGTGGCGGTGGCTGGTCGAGGACGGACCGCGCTGGATCCACGAGAACCCCGGCCGGCACTGCTGCGCGGAGGTCGCGGTCGAGCGGGACTGGGACTGGCTGCACGTCGTCCGCTGCGACGATCACCGAGTCGGCGTGAACGCCTGACGCCGGGGCGCAGTTCTGCGAAGCTCCGTTCATGGGAGTGTTCTGCGATTACTTCGCCGCGCCGTCCGACGAGCTCGCGGCCACCGCGATCGAGGACGGGCCGGTGGGTCTGTTCAGGACGGTCGAGACCAAGTCGATCGACCCCGTCGTGGTGATGGGACAGCTGGAGGAGCTGCTGACCGGCCGCCCCTACACCGAGGTCGTCCGAGACCCGAGGTGCGGTCACGGCGTTGCCGTGGAACACGACGGGAACGTGGCGGTCCTCGCGGTCACCGACGGCCTGCGGGACGGGCTCGCGGCCGCCGGTGACCTGGACGAGGTCTCGGTGCGGTGGGCCGGGATCGAGGAGCTGGAGGGGTTCGAGGCCGCCGTGCTCGCCGAGGTCCTGGCAGAGCTGCGGGACCTCGCCTCCGAAGCGCGGAAGAACGGCGAGCGGCTCTACTGCTGGGCCTGCGTCTAGGGCTGTCGCTCCGGTCGGCGAACGACTGGAACCGGCCGGACAGGAACCTGCCGCCACGACCGTGCGGCTACCATGCGGCCTCGTGGGGGATTCGACGAGGCTGGTCGCGGGCAGGTACGCGACGCTCAGGGAGCTGGGCCGGGGCGGCATGGGGGTCGTCTGGCTGGCGGAGGACAGGGTCATCGGCCGGCAGGTCGCGCTCAAGGAGCTGCGGACCGGCGAGACCGAGCGGGTGCTGCGGGAAGCACGCACGGCGGGGCGCCTGAACAGCCCGAACGTCGTCGGCATCTACGACGTGATCGTCGAGCACGGCGTCACGTACCTGGTCATGGAGCTGGTCGAGGCGCCCACGCTCTCCGAGGTCATGACCCGCAGGGCCCTGACCGAGGACGAGGTCGCGGACATCGGCCTGCAGACCCTCAACGCCCTGGAGGCGGCGCACGCGGCGGGGATCGTGCACCGGGACGTCAAGCCCAGCAACATCATGGTGCTGCCGGACGGACGCGTGAAGCTCGCCGACTTCGGCATCGCCCGCGCGATGGACGACCCGGGCCTCACGGCGACCGGCGGCGTCATGGGCTCGCCCGGCTACATGGCGCCGGAGCTGTTCGCGGGCAAGCAACCCTCGCCGGCAAGCGACCTCTGGGCGTTGGGCGCCACGCTGTTCCACGCCGTGGAGGGGCGTTCTCCGTTCCAGCGCGACACGACCGCGGCGACGATGCACGCGATCATGTACGAGGAGCCGGTCCTCCAGCGCACCAGGGGCCCGCTCGCGGACACGATCATGGCGCTGCTGGCCCAGGACGACACCCGGCGGCTCACCGCGGCCCAGCTGCGCGAACGGCTCGAGAACCGCACCAGCGTCGTGAAGCCGCTGACGCCGTCCGAGCAGACCGTCGTCATCGAACCGGTCACCGGCCACGTCGTGCCGCAGGCGGCGACGCGGGACGACTGGAGCGACGAGAAACCCGGGTCGCGCAGGAAGGTCGGCCTGTTCGCCGGTGCGGCGGCGGTCGTCGTGGTGGTCGCCCTGGCCGCCGTCTTCCTGGTGAAGCCCGAGACGAGGCAGGGCGAAGCCGCTGCCGCGCAACAGGGTCCGGCTCCCGCGCAACCGTCCTCGACGGCGAGCAGCACGCCCTCCAGCACGGCGAGCAGCAGCAGTGCGGCTCCGAGCAGCAGCAGCGCGGCGCCGTCGTCCACGCAGGTGTCGAAGCCGTCCCAGACCTCGCAGGCGGGGCAGCCCCAGCCGACCACGACACCGCCGAAGCCACCGCGCGAGACCCTGGCGTTCTCCCGCTACCGCAACGCGAACGGCTGGCACTACAGCGGAACGCCGAACATCGCCGTGCCGCCCGGCTTCACGGTGGAGAACACCGGCGGCCTGGGCAAGCTCCTCGCCAAGCCGGAGCCGGGCACGAAGCCGTTGTACAGCTGCATCATCAACAACTCGGAAGACCGCATGACGTCGGCTTCGGACGGGTGCGAGGGCCAGAAGCGCTACGGCGGCGTCCTCGGCCACGTCTTCACCGCCAAACCCGCCGACGTCGCCTCGTTGCCGCTGCACCGCTGCAACATGGGCGGCCACCACTTCGACTCGGTGGCGGGCTGCGAGGGCTACCCGCAGGAGTTCGTGCAGGGCTGGGTGCTCGCCTGACCGCCCAGGTCAGCGGGTCGTGGCGGGCTCCAGGCCGACCGGCTCCGAGCGGTCGAACGTCTCCCTCGCCTCGGCGACGGACTCGTAGTTCCGCTGCGCCCACAACCGCAGCGCGGCCAGCGGCTCGGTGACGCTGCGCCCGAGTTCGGTCAGCTCGTACTCGACGCGCAACGGCACCGAGGGGTAGACCGTGCGCGTGACGAGCCCATCGCGCTCCAAGGTGCGCAACGTCTGGGTGAGCATCTTCTGGCTGATGCCTTCCAACCGGCGCTTGAGCTCACCGAACCGCTTGGGCCCGTCCTCGAGGTCGCCGATCACCAACGCCGTCCACTTGGACGCGACCATGTCCAGCAGGTCGCGGCACGGGCACATCCTGAGGTAAACGTCCCTGATCACGGATAGTTTCTACCAGGTACCCAGTGCACAAAACAGTGCCTGGTTGCCAAAGGTGACCTGCTCTCCCAGGATTGAGGGCATGCGAGCGATCACCCAGAACGAGTTCGGCGGCCCCCTCACCCTCACCGAGGTGCCCAAGCCCACGCCGCTTCCGACGGAGGTGCTGGTCAGGGTCCACGCGGCCGGTGTCAACCCGGTGGACTGGAAGACCCGCGCCGGCAGCGGCATGGCCGGGCTCCAGACGTTCCCGTTCATCAACGGGTGGGACGTCTCCGGCGTGGTCGAGGAGGTCGGCTTCGGCGTCACGACCCTCAAGCCCGGCGACGAGGTCTACGGCATGCCGTGGTTCCCGCGGGCCGCGAGCGCCTACGCCGAGTACGTCACCGCGCCGTCGCGGCACTTCGCGAAGAAGCCGAAGAGCCTCACCCACGTCGAGGCGGCCGCGCTGCCCCTCGCCGCCCTGACCGCGCACCAAGTCCTCATCGACACCGCTGACCTGCGGGAAGGGCAGAAGGTGCTGATCTCGGCCGCGGCGGGTGGCGTTGGTCACCTCGCCGTGCAGATCGCGAAGGCGCACGGCGCGTACGTCATCGGCACCGCGCGCGAGCCGAAGCACGCGTTCCTGAAGGACCTCGGCGCCGACGAGGTGGTCGACTACACCAAGGGTGACTACCAGGGCACGGACATCGACCTGTACGTCGACCTGGTCGGCGGCGCGTCACCGGCCCCGGTGCGGTCCGGAGGGTTGTTCGTCGGCGTGCCGTCCCGGGTGGACATGCAGACCCGCGACGACATCAGGACGAGCCCGATCCTGGTCGAACCCGACCGCGCGGGGCTCGAGGCCATCGCCGCGCTGGTCGAGTCGAAGAAGCTCAGGGTGCACGTCGACGCGACGTTCCCGCTGGAGGACGCCGAAAAGGCGCATGCCCTGGGCGAGACGGGTCGCACCCAGGGCAAGATCGTGCTGAAGACGCTCTAGCGGCGCCAGGGCTTCTTGCGGCGCGCGGCGTCCCACAGCAGCAGGGCGATGATCGAGACACCGGAGGCGACGAGCCAGATGTTCTCGGTCTGACCGTGGTGGTTGCCGATCAGCATCAGGAAGCAGAAGATCGCGGAGAGCCAGCCCGCGATGCGGGTGCCCTTGGGGAACGTGCCGTGCCAGCCCCACTCGGCCGACGGCTCCTCGTGCGGGTCGACGGCAGGACGCTTGTCCAGTTCCGAGGACGTGGCCACGGTTTCCTCCACTGCTCATCCGGATTACGAGGCCATCGTCGCACATGTGGGCGGGGACGGATGTGTGAGGTCGCGCGCGCACGACTGACGGGCGAGGTCGCGCCGGTCTAGGCTCAGCGCGGCCCCACCCGTCCGACCTCGAAGGCGCCTCGACTTGACCGGCTTCTCCCCCGCCGAGGCCTCCGCCCCGGACACGTTCGCCCCCGTCGAGATCGGTCTCCACGGCGTGCGCAAGCGCTTCTCCGACCAGGTGGCGGTCGACGGCGTCTCGCTGAACGTCCACGAGGGCGAGTTCTTCTCCGTCCTCGGCCCGTCCGGCTGCGGCAAGACCACGGTGCTGCGCATGATCGCCGGGTTCGCCGACCCGGACGAGGGCCGCATCGAGCTCGACGGCAACGACATGGTCGGCGTCCCTCCCCACCGGCGGGACGTCAACACCGTCTTCCAGTCGTACGCGCTGTTCCCGCACATGACGGTGTGGGACAACGTCGCCTACGGCCTCAAGCGCAAGAAGATCCGCGGCGACGAGTTGAAGAAGCGCGTCGGCGAGCACCTTGAGCTCGTGCGGCTCTCGCAGTTCGCCAAGCGCAGGCCCGCGCAGCTCTCCGGCGGTCAGCAGCAGCGCGTCGCCATCGCCCGTGCGCTGGCCGCCGGGCCCCGGCTGCTGCTGCTCGACGAACCCCTCGGCGCGCTCGACGCCAAGCTCCGCAAGGAGCTGCAGATCGAGCTGATGCGCATCCAGCGCGAGGTGGGCACGACGTTCCTGTACGTCACGCACGACCAAGAAGAGGCGCTGGTCCTGTCGCACCGCATCGCGGTCATGAACGCGGGCAAGATCGAGCAGGTCGGCTACCCCGAGGACGTCTACGAGCGCCCCGCGACCCGGTTCGTCGCCGGCTTCATCGGCACCTCGAACATCCTCGACGCCGTCGTGTCCGGTGTGGACGGTGAGTTCGCCGCCCTCCGTGCGCCGGGGGCGGAGCACCTGCGCGCCAAGTTCTCCGGCAGCGTCGGCCACGGCCGTGAGGTCGCCGCCACCGTCCGCCCGGAGAAGGTGCACCTGTTCGACGAGTCCGCCGAGCCCCCGGCGGGCTGGTGCGTGCTCAGGGGCGTCGTCCAGGACGTCGTCTACACGGGCGTCTCCACGCAGTTCGTGGTCGAGACGCCCGCCGGCGTGCTGTCGGCGTTCGTGCAGAACGCCCAGCGCATCGACGACGCGGGGGCGCCGGGCCAGCCGGTGCGGATGGCGTGGGACCCGGAGTTCACCGTGCTGCTGGAGGGCTCGGATGGCTGACCGGGTCCGGATCGCCCGGCTGTGGGACGTCGACAGCCCGCGGGTGACCCGGCGCACGATGCTGGGCTCGATGGCGTTCTTCGCCCTCGCGGCGTGCGCCGTCGGTCCGGCGCCGACGAACTCCGGTGGCTCCGGCGGCGCCGCCAAGGCCGCGAACCTGCTGGACGAGCCGAAGCTCAACTTCTACAACTGGACCGACTACATCGCGCCGGAGACGTTGCCCGCCTTCACGTCCGCGAGCGGCATCGAGGTCACGTACGACAACTTCTCGACCAACGACGAGATGGAAGCCAAGATCGCGTCCGGGCAGGCCGGGTACGACCTGGTGGTGCCGAGCGACAACTTCCTGCGCCGGTTCCTGCGGTCCGGGCTCCTGCAGCCGCTCGACCACGACGCGATCCCGAACCTGCGCAACCTGGAGCCGCGGTTCGCCGAGGCCGAGTACGACCCCGGCAACCGGTACTCCGTGCCGTGGGCCTGGGGCACGACCGGGCTCGCGTACTCGAAGGCGGAGCTCGGCGGCGAGGTCACCGGCTTCGACGCCTTCGACCTGCCGAACGCCAGGGGGCGCAGCTCGATCCTCGACGAGGCCCGCGACGGCATGGCGATCGGCCTGCTCAAGCTCGGCCACGACCCGAACACCACGGACGCGCGGCAGATCGACGAGGCCGCGAACTTCCTGCTGTCGCTCAAGAAGAAGCTCGGTCAGATCACCTCGGACGTGATCGAACCGCTGACGTCGGGGCAGGTGCGGCTCGCGCAGGCGTACTCCGGTGACGCGTTCCAGGCCCGCGAGACCACCGAGGACGTCGGCTACGCGATCCCGGCGGAGGGCGGACTGTCCTACGTGGACCTGCTCGTCATCCCGAAGGACGCGCCGCACGCCGGGAACGCGCACCGGTTCATCGACTTCATCCTCGGCGCGGAGGCGGGCGCGGCGCTGTCCAACGCCGTCCGGTACGGCAGCCCCAACGCCGCCGCGAAGCCGTTGATCGACAAGGAGTTGCTGAACGACCCGGTGGTCTACCCGCCGGACGAGCAGCTGGCGAAGCTCCCGTTCACCAAGGACCTCGGCGGCGACGCCGAAGCGCTCTACGCCGACGCCTGGACGAAGGTCAAGACCGGCTGACCGGCATGGACCTCATGCCCCGGATCACCACCGAGTCGCGGAACGTCACCGGACCCGTCTGCCGCAGATCCGGCATGCGGCGGGCCAGCGCGCGCAACGCCACGTCGCCCTCCATGCGCGCGAGCGTCGCGCCCAGGCAGTAGTGGATGCCGCTGGAGAACGCGAGGTGCTCGGGCTTGTGCACGCGCATCACGTCGAACTTGTGCGGCTCGGGGTAGACCTCGGGATCGCGGTTCGCGGCGGCGAGCAGGAGCGTCACCACCTCGTCCTTGCCGATCGCGTCGACCCGCTCGTGCGCGATCCGGCTGGTCAGCTGCACCGGCGGCGCCCACCGCAGCGTCTCCTCGACCACGTCGGGCGCGAGGTCCGGGTTGGCCTTGAACAACCTCCACTGCGCGGGGTGGTCGAGCAGCGCACGGGTGGCGTTGCCGATCAGGTTCACCGTGGTCTCGAAGCCCGCGACCAGCAACAGCACCAGGGTGCCGAGCATCTCCTGCGCGGTGAGCCTCCGCTCCGCCTCCGCGGCGACCAGCGAGCTGATCACGTCGTCGCCGGGCGTCCTGCGGCGTTCCGCGATGAGCCGGTCGAACAGCGCGAGCACCTTGCCGTGGGCCTCGGACATCTCCGGCGTGACACCGGAGTCGAACGACGCGGCGACCAGCGCGCCGTAGTCGGCGAACTCCGCGGTGTCGGAGTCGGGGATGCCCAGCAGGTCGCTGATCACCGAGATCGGCAGCGGCGCCGCGAAGTCGGCGATCAGGTCGAACTCGTCGCGGTCGAGCAACGCGTCGGCGACCTTCTCCACGCGCGCCCGGTACTCGTCGATCTTCTTCGGGCTGAACGCCGGCATGGCGAGCCTGCGCAGCCGCGTGTGGTCGGGGGGATCGAGCTCCAGGAACGAGTCGGGCAGCAGGCTGCCGCCGGCGGGGTAGCCGCCGTCGGCGAACCGGACGCCGAAGCGGCGGTCGCGCAGGACCTTGTTGGCCAGCGCGTGGCTCGTCGTGAGCCACATCCCGTCGTCCCGCGTCAGCGGTCCCTGCGCGCGGAGTCGTTCGTAGATCGGGTGCGGGTCTTCATGTCCGGTCAGCTGGTCCAGCACTTGCTACCCCCTCGAACACAGTGGTGAGCACGAACCGGGGAGCGTCCAGCGGCGCGAGACGGCCGTCGCTGATCGCCTCCCAGGCGTTGAAGAGCCCGGCGTAGAGGGTCTGCAGGATCCACCACGCGGGCAGGTCGTGGCGCAGCGCCGTGCCCTGCAGCCGGGTGATCAGGTCGAGCACGGGCCGGTCCATCTCGCGGATGCGGGCCGCCAGTTCCTCGTCGCGTTCCAGGCCGGGGAAGCGGAGCAGGAACTCCACCCGCGGGCCCAGCGCGACCAGGCGGGTGACCAGGTCTTCGAGCGCCTCGTCGGAGCCGAAGTCGACCTCGCGGGCGACCGAGTGGATCAGGTCGAGCGCGTCGCTCGCGACGGCGCGGACCAGCGCCGCGCGGGTCGGGAACCGCTTGTGGAGTGTGGTCCTGCCGACACCGGCGGCCCGCGCGACGTCGCTCAGCGAGGCCGTCGGGTCCTTGAGCAGCACAGACGTTGCCGTCTGAAGCAGGTGAACACTCATGTTCACAACGGTACACGAATGTTCAGGCCGGTGCGGTGGCAAGATGCGGCCCGTGCTCCGACGCTGGCTGAAGGCCAACGCCCTTCTCGCTCCGACCGGGATCTGGCTGGGGATCTTCCTGATCGCGCCGCTGGTCGTGGTCGTCGAGTTCAGCTTCGCGACCAGGGACACGGGGGTCGCCCGCGCGGTGCTGCCGTGGACGGCGCAGGCGTACCTGACGGCGCTCGACCCGGCGTTCCTGCCGATCTTCGGGCGGACCCTGCTGTACGCCGGTGCGACCACGCTGTTGTGCCTGGTGCTCGGCTTCCCGCTGGCGTGGTTCATCGCGCGGCACGGCGGGCGCTACCGGACGGCGTTGCTCGCGGCGGTGCTGATCCCGTTCTGGTCGAGCTACCTCGCGCGGATCTACGCGTGGAAGGCGCTGCTGGACGGCGAAGGGCTCGTGAACACCGTGCTCGGCTGGGTCGGGCTGGACCGGGACGGCGGTTTCCTGCTGACCCACGGCGCCGTGGTGCTCGGCCTGACGTACGGCTTCCTGCCGTTCATGGTGCTGCCGCTCTACGTGGCCTGCGAGCGGTTCGACGTGCGGCTGGTGGAGGCGTCCCACGACCTCGGTCACGGGCGCGTGTCGACGTTCTTCCGCGTCGTGCTGCCGGGGGTGATGAGCGGTGTGCTGGCCGGGTCGCTGCTGGTGCTGGTGCCCGCGGCCGGTGACTTCGTGACGCCGAGGTTGCTCGGCGGGGTGGAGCAGTCGACGTTCGGGTCGGTGATCGACGACCAGTTCCGCGGCGGCAACAACTGGCCGCTGGGCTCGGCGATGGCGGTGCTGCTGCTGGTGCTCGTCGTGGTGGTGCTGGCGCTGCGCGGACGGCGCGGGGAGGACGTGCTGTGAACCGTCGTCCGTGGGCACTCGGCGCTGTCGTGGCGCTGGTGTTCCTGTTCTTGTACGCACCGATCGCGTGGCTCGCCATCGCGTCGTTCAACTCCTCGCGGTCGTTGTCTCGCATCAGCGGGTTCTCGCTGCAGTGGTACGCGGAGCTGGTGGACGACACGCGTGTGTTCGACTCGTTGCGGCTGACCTTGCAGCTCGCCCTGTCGTCCGCGCTGATCTCGACGGTGATCGGGACGCTGGCGGCGTTCGGGCTGCGGCGGGCGTTCCCCGGCCGCGGGCTCTGGACGGTGCTGCTGTCGTTGCCGCTCGTGGTGCCCGAGGTCGTGCTGGGCGTGGCGATGCTGGGGTTCTTCGTGAAGCTCGCCGGTGTGCCGCTCGGGTTCGGGGCGCTGCTGTTCGCGCACGTGGCGTTCTCGCTGAGCTTCGTGGTCGTCGTGGTGCGGTCGCGGGTGTCCGGGATGGACGCCCGGCTGGAGGAGGCGGCGGCCGACCTCGGGGCGTCGCCGTTCGTGGCGTTCCGGACCGTGACGCTGCCGCTGGTGGCGCCCGCGGTCGTGGCCGGTGCGGCGTTCGCGTTCCTGCTGTCGTTCGACGACGTGGTGATCTCGTCGTACCTGACCGGTGTCGGCTCGACGACGCTGCCGGTGTTCGTCTACGCGCAGGCGTCGAAGCGCGGCATCTCGCCGGAGATCGTCGCGCTCTCGACGCTGATGGTGGCCGCGACGGCTCTTTTGCTGATCATCGGCGTCGTCCTCGCCTCCTGGCGGGCGCGCAGGGCCGGATCAGCCGCGAAGCTGGCCGGGTAGTCAACTTTCGTCGCTGGTTTCCGATACTCCAGCGTGCCGCGCGGACATGGGACGTCTCGTAGCTTGAGAGCGTGATTACTGCTGTGCGGACCAGGGCCGAGGCGTTCCGCGCCGACGCCCTGGCCCGGTTCCGCGGCCTGACCGTGGTGCGCCTGGTCGGCGACCTGGTCGTCATGGTCGCCGCGCTCCTGCTGGACGTGTGGCCGGGCCCGTGGGCCGAGACGAAGGCGACGGGCTGGTCGATCGCCGGCATCGCCGCCGTCTACGTGGTGCTGCTGCCGCTGCGGCACCTGTTCCCGGCGACGACCATGATCGGAGGTGCGGCGCTGCCGTTCCTCGGACCCGCGACGATGGTCGTGCTGAGCTACACGGCGGGCCGCCGGATCGAGTCGTGGGTCAAGGCCGTCGCGTCGACCGCGCTGACGTTCGTCGTCGTGGTCCTGCTGTGGGACTGGGACGCGCGCCCGCTCGAGTTCGACCCCGTCTACGGGATGCTCATCCTCATCACGATCTTCGGCGTGGGCGTGGCGCTGCCGTTCCTCGTCGGCCGGTACCTCGCGCAGCGCGAGGCGCTCGTCCAGGCCATGCAGGACCGCGAGGCGCGCATGCGCGGCGAGCACAAGATGCTGTCGCGGCAGGTCCGCCTGCGCGAACGCAGCCGCATCGCCCAGGACATGCACGACAGCCTCGGCCACCGGCTCTCCCTGATCTCGGTGCACGCCGGCGCCCTGGCGCTGGACCCGTCGCTGGGGGAGAAGCAGCGCGAGGCGATCGGGGTGCTGCGCTCCGCGGCGCTGACCGGCATGGGGGAGCTGCGGGCGATCATCGGCGTTTTGCGGGCCGAGGACGGTCCCGACGACGACCCGGCGACACGCACCGCGGAGTCCATCGACTCGTTGGTCACCGACGCGCGCAAGGCCGGTGTTCTGGTCAGTCTGGTGCGCGGCGGACAAGCACACCCTTTGCCGTCCCGTGTCTCTCACGCGGCTTATCGCGTCGCGCAGGAGGGCCTCACGAACGCCGCCAAGCACGCGCCGGGCGCGGCCGTGCAGGTGACGGTGAAGTACGAGCCGGACGCCCTGGTCGTCGAAGTCCGCAACAACCCGTCACGCAACGGCTCCCCGAGCGGCGCACCGGGCGTGGGCCTCATCGGCCTGACGGAACGCGTGCGCGTGGCGGGCGGCATTCTGCACGTGGGCGCGCTGCCGTCCGGTGGCTTCCGCATCGCCGCCGTGCTGCCGTACGAGGAGACCGCGCTCCCCGACGAGCCCGAGGACGAGCAGGACGAGACCGAGTCGCCGCGCGGCATCCGCAAGTGGGCGGGCGTCGGCTCCATCGCGGGCGCGTCCGTGGTGCTGGCGATCATCATCGGCGGCTTCACGTACCTCGGCGCGCAACCGGTGACCGAGGTCGTCTCGCAGGAGAACCTGGACAAGATCCAGGAGGGCCAGCCCGAGGCCGACGTGCGCGCGTTGCTCCCGAACGGCGACGAACCCCTGGTGGCCGACGGCGAACGCAAGTCGCAGGCCTCCCCGGAGCCACCCGGCGCCCGCTGCGTCTACCACATCACCGACGAGCAGTCGTACCTCGCGAAGGGCACCAGGGTGGTGCGTTTCTGCTTCCGGGACGGCAAGCTGGTCGAGAAGAAGATCCACGTTCAGAGGACTGGTCAATGATCCGGGTGCTCATCGCCGACGACGAGCCGTTGATGCGCGCCGGCATCAAGGCCATCCTCGGCACCGCCGACGACATCGAGCTGGTGGCGGAGGCCGGCGACGGCCGCGAGGCGCTGCAGGTCGTGCGCGAACGCCGCGTGGACGTGGCGGTGCTCGACATCCGCATGCCGCGCATGGACGGCCTGGCGTGCGCCCGCGAGCTGCGGACGGTGGCGCCGTCCGTGCGGGTCGTGATGCTGACGACGTTCGGTGAGGACGACAACATCGTGCGGGCCCTGTCCGACGGCGCCGCGGGGTTCCTGTTGAAGGACTCCGCACCCGAGGAGCTGCTGCGCGCCGTGCGCGCGGTGAACAACGGCGAGGCGTACCTGTCGCCGATGGTCACGTCCCGGGTGGTCGGCATGGTGGCGACGTCCGGGCAGCCGAAGCGGCAGGAGGCGCAGAAGGCCGTCGAGGGGCTGACCGAGCGCGAGGTCGAGGTGCTGGCGCTGCTCGGGCAGGGGATGTCGAACGCGGACGTCGGCGCGAAGCTGCACATGTCCGAGGCGACGGTGAAGACGTACGTGTCGCGGTTGCTGGCGAAGCTGGGGCTGACGAACCGGGTGCAGGCGGCTCTGCTGGCGCGGGACGCGGGCATCGCGAACTGATCCGGAAAAGACGAGAGGCCGTCCGGGTGTCACCCGAACGGCCTCAAACGTCGTGTGTGCCGCTAAGCGTGGCTGCGTCGTCCCGTGACGAGGCGGTAGACGCCCAGCAGGACCAGCGATCCGACGATGGCCAGCAGCCACGTCCGGAGATCGAAGAAATTGCCCAGGCTGGTCCCGAAGATGGCGGATCCGATGAAACCGCCCAGGATCGCGCCGACGATGCCGATCAGCATCGTGATGATGATTCCGCCCGGGTCCTTACCCGGCATGATCGCCTTGGCGATGGCTCCGGCCAGCAGGCCGAGCACGATCCATCCGAGGATGCCCACCGAGAGTCTCCTTCCAACGACTTGACGATCGTGGAATGCCCTCGATCCGGCGACTTCACACCTCCAAAACCACTCCGTTATCAAAGTAGCGGCCTGTGCCGAGGCTCTCAGGCACTCTCCGGAACAATGAGGGGCGATGAGTACTCCACGCACTGTCCTGATCCTGGGGTCGACCGGTTCGGTCGGGACCCAGGCGCTCGACGTCATCCGGCGCAACCGCGACCGCTTCCAGGTCGTCGGGCTCGGCGCGGGTGGGCGTCAGCTGGACCTGCTGAAGCAGCAGGCAGCAGAGTTCGACGTGAAGACGGTCGCCGTGGCCAACGGCGCCGACGTGCCCGGTGTCAGGACGCTGACCAGCATGGTCGACCTGATCGAGGCGTGTCCGGCGGACGTCGTCCTCAACGGCATGGACGGGTCCAGGGGGCTCGAGCCGTCGCTCAAGGTGCTCGAGACCGGCGCCGTGCTCGCGCTCGCGAACAAGGAGTCGCTCATCGCGGGCGGGCCGCTCGTGCTCGAGGCGGCCAAGCCGGACCAGATCGTCCCGGTCGACTCCGAGCACTCGGCACTCGCGCAGTGCCTTCGCGGCGGCACCGGGAACGAGGTCCACAAACTCGTTCTCACGGCCTCCGGAGGGCCGTTTCGGGGCAAAAGCCGCGAACAACTCGAATCGGTCACCGTGCAGCAGGCCATGGCGCACCCGACGTGGTCGATGGGGCAGGTCGTCACCATCAACTCGGCGAACCTCGTCAACAAGGGCCTGGAGCTGATCGAGGCGCACCTGCTGTTCGGCGTGCCCTACGACCGCGTCGACGTGGTCGTGCACCCCCAGTCCGTCATTCACTCGATGGTGACCTTCACGGACGGCTCGACGCTCGCGCAGGCGTCGCCTCCGGACATGCGGCTCCCCATCTCGCTGGGCCTCGGGTGGCCCGAGCGCGTACCGGGTGCGGCCGCCGCCTGTACCTTTGACACCGCCACCTCGTGGACTTTCGAGCCGCTGGACACCGTGACCTTCCCGGCGGTCGAGCTCGCGCGGCAGGCCGGCAAGGCGGGTGGGTGCCACCCTGCGATCTACAACGCCGCGAACGAGGAGGCACTCGCCTCATTCGTGGCGGGGAAGACGTCGTTCCTGTCGATCGTGGACACCATCGGCCAGGTTCTCGGCGAGGCGAACGATTGGCAGAAGGACCCCGCGGACGTCGCGGAGGTGCTGGCCGCCGAGGACTGGGCACGCGCACGTGCCCGCGAGCTGGTTGGAAGGAACTGAACTACTCGTGAACACATTCATCAACATCCTCGGGGTGCTGTTGTTCGCGTTCGGCATCGCGGTGTCCATCGCGCTGCACGAGTTCGGGCACCTGCTGACCGCGAAGGCCTTCGGCATGAAGGTCACCCGCTACTTCATCGGTTTCGGCCCGAAGATCTTCTCGTTCCGCAAGGGCGAGACCGAGTACGGTCTGAAAGCGATCCCGGCCGGCGGTTTCTGCGAGATCACCGGCATGACGGCGCTGGACGACGTCCACCCGGACGACCGCAAGCGCGCCTTCTACAACCAGAAGGTGTGGAAGCGCGTCGTCGTGCTGGCCGCCGGCTCCATCACGCACTTCATCCTCGGCTTCCTCATCCTGCTCGTCCTCGCGATGTCGCTCGGCCTGCCGAACAACAAGGACCTCCCGGTTCTCGCCGAGATCACGCCGTGCGTCCAGGACCACACCGTCGGCCTCACCGCGCCGTGCCAGCCGGGCGCCCCTGCGCCGGCCAAGGACGCGGGCCTGCGGCCCGGCGACGAGGTCACGGCCATCGCCGGCAAGCCGATCTCGACGTGGTCGGAGATGCTCAAGGTCACCCGCGACCTGAGCGGCCCGACCGAGTTCAAGGTCAAGCGCAACGGCGAGGAAGTGGCCCTCACGGTGAACGTGCCGAAGGTCACCCGCGAGGTGACGGACGGCAAGGGCGGCCGCGAGGTCAAACAGGTCGGCGCCATCGGCGTCACCTGGCAGCAGAACTTCGAGTACAGCCCGCTCGCGGCGGTCCCGGCGTCCGTCGCGTTCACCGGCGACATGTTCGTGAACACCTGGAAGGGCCTCATGCGCTTCCCGGAGCGCATCCCGGCCGTGGTCAAGGCCATCGGCGGCGGCGAGCGCGACCTCGACACCCCCATCTCCGTCGTGGGCGCGTCGCGCCTGGGCGGTGACGCGGCGGAGCGAGGTCTCTGGGCGTTCTTCATCCTGATGCTGGCGGGCCTGAACTTCTTCGTGGGTGTGTTCAACCTCCTGCCGCTGCTCCCGCTTGACGGTGGTCACATCGCCGTCAACCTCTACGAACGGGTGCGAGACTGGGTGAGGAAGCTCCGCGGGAAGCCCGCCGGCGCACCGGTCAACTACATGCGCCTGCTGCCCCTCACCTACGTGGTCATCTTCATCGGTGGCGCCATCACGCTGCTGACCGTGACCGCCGACATCGTCAACCCGATCAGGTTGCAGTAGTGATTCACGGAAAGGTGCACAACCCATGAGTGACGGCGTGATGCTCGGAATGCCGGCACTGCCGCCGCCGGTGCTGTCGGAACGTCGCAAGACCAGGCAGCTGATGGTCGGCAACGTCGGTGTCGGCAGCGAGTTCCCCGTCTCCGTCCAGTCGATGACGACGACCCTCACGTCGGACGTCAACGCGACGCTGCAGCAGATCGCGGAACTCACCGCGGCCGGTTGCGACATCGTCCGGGTCGCCTGCCCGTCGCAGGACGACGCGGACGCGCTGCCGGCGATCGCCAGGAAGTCCCAGATCCCGGTGATCGCCGACATCCACTTCCAGCCGAAGTACGTCTTCGCCGCCATCGAGGCCGGCTGCGCAGCGGTGCGCGTGAACCCCGGCAACATCCGCAAGTTCGACGACCAGGTGAAGGAGATCGCGGCCGCCGCGCGCGACCACGGCACCCCGATCCGCATCGGCGTCAACGCGGGCTCGCTCGACCCCCGCCTGCTGCAGAAGTACGGCAAGGCCACCCCGGAGGCCCTGGCCGAGAGCGCGATGTGGGAGGCCTCGCTCTTCGCGGAGCACGACTTCCACGACATCAAGATCTCGGTCAAGCACAACGACCCGGTGGTCATGATCCGCGCTTACGAACTGCTGGCCGAGCAGTGCGACTACCCGCTGCACCTGGGCGTCACCGAGGCGGGCCCGGCCTTCCAGGGCACCATCAAGTCCGCCGTGGCCTTCGGCGCGCTCCTGCGCCAGGGCATCGGCGACACGATCCGCGTGTCGCTGTCCGCCCCGCCGGTCGAGGAGATCAAGGTCGGCCACCAGATCCTCCAGTCGCTCAACCTGCGCCCGCGCAAGCTGGAGATCGTGTCCTGCCCGTCCTGCGGCCGCGCGCAGGTGGACGTCTACACGCTCGCCGAGCAGGTCACGGCCGGTCTGGAGGGCATGGAGGTGCCGCTGCGCGTCGCCGTCATGGGCTGCGTCGTGAACGGCCCCGGTGAGGCCCGCGAGGCCGACCTGGGCGTGGCGAGCGGCAACGGCAAGGGCCAGATCTTCGTCAAGGGCAAGGTCATCAAGACCGTTCCCGAGCACGCGATCGTCGAGACCCTCATCGAAGAGGCCATGCGCCTCGCCGAGGAGATGGAGCCGGTAGAGGGCGGCGCGCCCGCCGTCACCGTCGGCTAGCAGCAACAACAGCACCACCGAAGGGCGCTCCCACGGGGGCGCCCTTCGCTTTGTCGCGACATCGAGGCCACCCACCACCGCGAGAACCGGCGTGCCACCTCGACGGGGCGGTTCGCACAACAGCCGCATAAATAAACGCAACCACCATCACCCCTGCTCCGCACCAACGGCTGATCCCAATTCCCGCGCGGATCTGGCACGCTGGATGACGTGCTGAGGCTGGCCGGAGCGCGCGTGCTGGACGAACGCGACCTGATCGACGTACGCGGGGTCTTCGAATCAGACCCCGTAGCCGCGTGCATGGTCGCCGCAAGGGTCGAAGTCGCCGGCCTGGACCCGTGGCGCCTCGGCGGCGAGATGTGGGGCTCGGACAGCAAACCGGCCAGGGGCGCGATCGACGGCCTGTGCTTCAGCGGCCCGAACCTGATCCCCCTCAAGGGCAGCGCGGCGGCCATGCGCATGTTCGCGGACAGGGCCCGCCGCAGAGGCCGCATGTGCTCCAGCCTCGTGGGCCCGGCCGAACAGGTCCTCACCCTCTGGGACGAGCTCCAGCCGGACTGGGGCCCGGCCAGGGAGGTCAGGGCGGACCAGCCCCTCATGGCCATCTCGACGGCCCCGAAGACCACCCCGGACCCCGCGGTCCGGCAGGTCAGGCCGAGCGAGCTGAACCGCTACCTGCCCGCGGCGATCAGCATGTTCATCGAAGAGGTCGGCATCGACCCGTGCGCCGAGGACGGCGGCGCGGGTTATCGCGCACGGGTCACCGAGCTCATCGCGGCGGGCCGGGCGTTCGCCAGGTTCGAGGACGGCGAGGTCGTCTTCAAGGCCGAGATCGGCGCCATGTCGAGCCGCGTCGGTCAGATCCAGGGGGTCTGGGTGCGCCCGGACCGCAGGGGCGAGGGCATCGGCACGGCGGGAACGGCAGCCGTCGCCGACCGCCTCACCAGGGTCCTGAACAGGACCGCGAGCCTCTACGTCAACGGCTACAACCACGTGGCGCAGGCCGCCTACCGCCGAATCGGTTTCGAACAGGTCGGGCAATACGCCACCGTCCTCTTCTGAGAGGGCATACTCGCGCGAGTGCGCCTACTCGCGATGATCACGGTGGTGCTGGTGACGGTGAGCGGCTGCGGGCTGTTCGAGTCGGAACCGGGGGCACCGGAGATCACCCACGACTTCCTGGCGAAGCTCGCGTCCGGTGACGTGCAGGGTGCCGCCGGGATGACCGACAACCCGACCGAGGCCAAGGAGACCCTGGAGAAGTTCCGGGGCGCTCTGAAACCGGAGGGGCTCAGCAGCAAGGTCGACCAGATCCGCAAGAACGGCGAGACGGCGTCCGAGGCGAGCGTCACCCTCGACTGGGACCTCGGCAAGAACCGCCACTGGACGTACCCGGCCAAGTTCGACGTGCGCCAGGAGGGCGACACGTGGAAGGTCCACTGGGCCTCGTCGGTGGCGCACCCGAAGCTCGCGCCGCAGCAGTCCGTGCGGCTCACGGAGCTCAAGCCCGACCCGGCGCCGGTGCTCGACCGCGACGGCACGCCGCTGCTGGCGCCGGAACGGGTCGTGTCGGTGCTGCTCGTCGCGAAGGAGGCCGGGGACGTCGGGGCCGTCGGCAAGGCCCTCGCGGACGCGCTCAACCCGCTCGACAAGGCCATCACCCAGCAGACGATCACCGACGGCGTGGCCAAGACGCCGGAGGGGCAGGCCTACCAGGTCGCGGCGCTGCGCGACCCGGACTACCAGTCGGTGAAGCCCGCCATCTACGAGCTGCCGGGCGTGCGGTTCAGCTCGCAGACGTCGTTGCTGGCGCCGAGCCGCAACTTCGGCTCGCAGGTGCTGCCGGCCGTGCGCAAGCTGGTCGAGAACGACATCGCCGGTGCCGCGGGCTTCCGGATCGCCACGGTCGACGCGCAGGGCAACGAGGTCGACGAGCTGCACTCGAAGGCGCCCGAGCCCGCCAAGGCCGTGAGCACCGCGTTGTCCCGCTCGATCCAGACCGCCGCCGAGGACGCCGTCGAACCGGTCACGCAGCCCGCGATCCTCGTCGCGATCCAGCCGTCGACCGGGGACGTCCTCGCCGTCGCGCAGAACGACCCGGCTGACGCGCAGGGGGCTCTCGCGCTGACCGGCCGCTTCCCGCCGGGCTCGACGATGAAGGCCGTGAGCGCGCTCGCCGCGATCCAGTCCGGCAAGGCCACCGCCGACACCCCGCTGCCGTGCCCCGGCAAGACCACCATCGACGGGCGGCGGATCGTGCCGAACTCCTCGGAGTTCGACAAGGGCACCATCCCGTTCCGCTCGGCGTTCGCGTTCTCCTGCAACACCACGTTCGCGCAGCTCGCCGTCGACATGCCGGCGGACCTGCTGACGAACTCCGCGCTGTCGCTCGGCCTCGGCGTCGACTTCGACGTCCCCGGCCTGACCACGATCACCGGCTCCGTGCCGCCCGCGACCGACGTCGTGGAACGGGCGGAGGACGCCTTCGGGCAGGGCAAGGTGCTGGCGTCGCCGTTCGGCATGGCACTGGTCGGGGCGTCCATCGCGAAGGGCTCGATGCCGGTGCCGCAGCTGGTGCGGGGCAGGGAGACCAAAGCGGACAAGCAGCCGGCCGCACCGCCCGCCGCCGCGCTCGACCCGGTGCGGCAGATGATGCGCGAGGTCGTCGACTACGGCACTGCACCGCAACTCAAGCCGTACGGAGACGTGCGCGGGAAGACTGGTACCGCACAGTTCGGTGACGGAGTGCACTCGCACGGGTGGTTCATGGGTTACCGGGGCGATCTCGCGTTCGCGACCCTGGTGCTCAGCGGTGAGACTTCGACCCCGGCCGTGGACGTGGCGGTGAGGTTCCTCAAGGCGGTGCCGTGATGAGCAAGACCAGCGACCTGACGTTGCGCGAACGCCTGCTGCGGGCAGGCATCCTCCTGCCCGCGCCGCGCGTGCCCGAACCTCGTGCGGAGGACCAGGTTCGGGGTGGTCCGCGCGTAGGCGGCTAATGTGGAACGCATGGCTGTTCGTGCCCCACTGCAACCCGGTGTGCAATCTCCGCGGCGTCAGGTGCCCTCGCGCATCGTGCGTCCCGAGTACGTCGACAAGCCCGCGCCGCAGCGCGGCACCGACCCCTGGGTGCAGACGCCGGAGATCATCGAAGCCATGCGCGTCGCCGGCCGTCTCGCGGCCCAGGCGCTGCAGGAGGCCGGCAAGGTCGTCGTGCCCGGCGTGACGACGGACGAGATCGACGCGGTGGCGCACGAGTTCCTGTGCGACAACGGCGCGTACCCGTCGACGCTGGGCTACCGCGGCTTCCCGAAGTCGTGCTGCACCTCGCTGAACGAGGTCATCTGCCACGGCATCCCGGACAGCACCGTCGTCGAGGACGGCGACATCGTCAACATCGACGTCACGGCCTTCATCGGCGGCGTGCACGGCGACACGAACGCCACCTTCCTCGCGGGCGACGTCTCGGAGGAGGCCAAGCTCCTCGTCGAGCGCACGCACGAGGCGACCATGCGCGCCATCAAGGCCGTGAAGCCCGGTCGTGAGCTCAACGTCGTCGGCCGCGTCATCGAGGCGTACGCGAAGCGGTTCGGCTACGGCGTCGTGCGCGACTTCACCGGCCACGGCATCGGCCGGACGTTCCACAGCGGCCTCGTGGTGCTGCACTACGACGAGCCGTCGGTGAAGACCGTGCTCGAACCCGGCATGACGTTCACGATCGAGCCGATGATCACGCTCGGGGACTACGAGGGCGAGATGTGGGACGACGGCTGGACCGTCACCACGAAGGACAAGAGCTGGACCGCGCAGTTCGAGCACACGATCGTCGTGACCGAGACCGGCTCGGAGATCCTCACAGTCTGCTGACCACGGACTTCACCGCGGCCGCGACCGACGAGGGCGACGTCGCGGCCGCCAGGTGGTGCGCCTCGACGCGCTCGACCGGCCACCCGAGCCCTTCCGCGCGCACGGCCGCGTCCTCGTAGACCGGGGACAGCAGCACGTAGCCGCAGGGGCCGGACCACTCGACGCTCGGGCGCTGCTCCTTCAGGAACTCCCACGGCACCTCGGGCGCCTCGTCGCGCATTTCCTCGCGCAGGCCGGCGGGCACGAGCCGCAGCGGGTCGGAGTCGAACCAGCGGTCCCAGCGCGGCAGCCTGCCGTCGCGCACGGACGCCTTGACCTGGCTCACCAGGGCGGGGTCGACGGTCTCGCGCCACGCCCTCCCCGGCGTCGGCAGGTCGGAGTCGAGGAACACGAGGCCGGCCACGTCCAGTTCGAGGGCGTCGGCGAAGGCGGGGAGCAGCGGACCGGCTCCGCTGTGGCCGACGAGGACCAGCGGGCCGGGCACCCCGGCGTCCTGCAGGGCGTCGGCGAAGGCGCCGATCAGCCGCTGGTGCACCGGGGCCTCGTTGACCGTCATCTGCAGGTCGACGAGCAGGACGGCCACCCCCTCGGAGGCCAGTTCGTCGGCGAGCGGGCGCATGCTCGACGGGCCGAGGAACGGGCTGTGCATGAGCACGACGGTGACCATGGGGGTGATGATGGCAGCATTGGCGTCCATGCGGGGCGCGATGTTGATCTGTGGGACGACCTCCGACGCGGGCAAGAGCGTCCTGGTGGCCGGTCTGTGCCGGTTCCTGGCACGCCAGGGCGTCGACGTCGTGCCGTTCAAGGCCCAGAACATGTCGAACAACTCGTTCGTCACACTCGACGGCGGTGAGATCGGGCGGGCGCAGGCGGTGCAGGCGCGGGCGGCGTTCAAGGAGCCCAGCGTCCGGTTCAACCCGGTGCTGCTCAAACCCGGCAGCGACCGCACGTCCCAGGTGGTCGTGCTCGGGCAGGCGGTCGGCGAGGTGTCGGCGCTGAGCTACCGCGACCGCAAGCGGCAGCTGCTCGGCACCGTGCTGTCCACTTTGGACGAGCTGCGGCGCGACCACGAGGTCGTCGTGTGCGAGGGCGCGGGCTCACCGGCCGAGATCAACCTGCGCGCCGACGACATCGCGAACATGGGCCTCGCGGTCAACGCGCACCTGCCGGTGCTCGTGGTCGGCGACATCGACCGCGGTGGCGTGTTCGCGCACCTCTTCGGCACGGTCGCGGTGCTGGACGCGGCCGACCAGGCGCTGGTCTCGGGGTTCGTCGTCAACAAGTTCCGCGGCGACCAGCGCCTGCTCGAACCCGGGCTGCACCAGCTGAAGGCGCTCACCGGCCGGCCGGTGCTCGGCGTGCTGCCGTGGCGCGAGGAGCTGTGGCTCGACGCGGAGGACTCGTTGTCCTACAACGCCGACGGCGTGATCGGCCGGCCGCGGCCGCCGGTGAGGGACTGGCTGCGCGTCGCGGTGATCCGGTTGCCGCGCATCTCGAACGCCACCGACGTGGAGGCGCTGGCGTGCGAGCCCGGCGTCTCGGTGCGGTTCGTGACGGAGCCGTCGAGGCTGGCCGACGCGGACCTGGTGGTGCTGCCCGGCTCGAAGGCCACCGTCTCCGACCTGGCCTGGCTGCGCGAAACCGGCCTGGCGCAGGCGATCGCGCGCTTCGACGGCCCGGTCCTCGGCATCTGCGGGGGGTTCCAGATGCTCTCGAAGCGGATCGAGGACGACGTCGAGTCCGGGCGCGGCACGGTCGACGGGCTCGGCCTGCTCGACGTCGACATCCGCTTCCGGCGGCGCAAGACGCTGGCCACGCCGTCGGACGTCGCCTGGGGCGAACCCGTCACGGGGTACGAGATCCACCACGGCCAGGTCGTCCGCAGCGCCGAGCAGCCGTTGATCGGCGACGAGGGCGCGCAGACCGACGCGGTCCTCGGCACGCACTGGCACGGCCTGCTGGAGAACGACGCGTTCCGCCGCAGGTTCCTGCGCTGGGCCGCCGACCGCGCCGGCCGCGACTTCGAGCCGGCCGAGGTGAGCTTCCAGGCCGCCCGCGAGGCCCAGCTGGACCTGCTGGGCGACCTGGTCGCCGACCACCTCGACACGAAGGCCGTCATCGACCTGCTGGAACGAGGGGCTCCGGCAGGACTGCCGTTCGTGCCGCCCGGCGCCCCAGCAGCTGCGGGATAGCGAGCCCGGCCAGCACGAGCCCACCGGCCGCGGCCTGCAGCCCGCTCAGGTCCTCGCCGAGGAACGCCCACGCCGAGAACATCCCGAACACCGGCACCAGCAGCGAGAACGGCGCCACGACGGACGACTCGTACTGGCGCAGCAGGGACCCCCAGAGGGCGAACCCGAGCAGCGTCGAGATCCACGCGACGTACCCGACCGCGCCGATCCCGGACCAGCCGAGGTCGCCGAGCGCGCTCATGTCCTCGGTGAGGGCCGACAGCGCGAACAACGGCAGCACCGCGACCGCGCTCACCCACACCATGAACCGCAGCGCGTCCGCGGGTCGTGCGTACCGCATCAGCACGTTCGACACGCCCCAGCAGGCCGCCGCGGCGATCAGCAGCACGAACCCGAGCAGGGGCGACGAGAGCCCGTAGTCCCACGCGATGACCCCGATGCCCGCGACGGCCAGCGCGATCCCGGTGATCTGCACGGACTTCGGCCGTTCGCGGAGCACGACCGCCGCGAAAAGGGTCGTGAAGATCACCTGGCTCTGCAGGACCAGCGACCCGAGGCCCGCCGGCATGCCCGCCTTGAGGCCGATGAACAGGAAGCTGAACTTCGCGACGCCCAGCACCAGCCCGACGGAGACGATCCAGCGCCACGCCACCCTCGGCCGCCCGACGAAGAAGATCGCGGGGACCGCCGCCGCGAGGAAGCGCAGCGCGGAGAACAGGATCGGCGGGAACTCGTCGAGGCCGACCTTGAGCACGACGAAGTTGAAGCCCCAGATGGCGGCGACGAGAACGGCGAGCAGGACGTGGCGGGGACTCATGGGCTCAAGCTTGCGCGTGCTAACTGTTTAGCACTAGTTCCGATTCCTAAGGTGATGGGTTTAGCATCACTACATGCTCGACCTCGGCCGACTGAAAGCCCTGCACGCCGTCGCCACCCACGGGACCGTCGGCGCCGCTGCGGACGTGCTCGGCTACACGCCGTCCGCCGTCTCGCAGCAGATCGCCAAGCTCGAACGCGAGACCCGCACCACGCTGCTGGAGCGCAACGGACGCGGTGTGCGCCTCACCGACGCGGCCCGCCTGCTCGCCGAGACCGCCGACCAGGTGCTCAAGCTCGTGGAGGAGGCCGAGGTGGCGCTGGAGGAACAGCGCGGCGCCGCGATCGGCAGGCTCTGCGTCGGCTCCTTCGCCACGGCGGCACGCGGCCTGCTGCCCGAGGTGCTCGCGCGGCTGGGCGAGCAGCACCCGGCACTCGACGTGCGGCTCACGGAGATCGACCCGCCCTACGCCACCGAGGCGGTCGCCCGCGGTGAGCTGGACATGGCGATCGTGCACGACTGGGCGAACACGCCGTTGCCCGTGCCGGAGTCGCTGTCCCGCGAGTTCCTCGTCGAGGACGTCGCCGAGGTGCTGATCCCCGCCACGAACCCGCTGGCGCACAGGGAGTTCCTCGAACCGGTCGACCTCGCCGGCGAGCGGTGGATCTGCCAGACCGAGGGCTCGATCTGCTTCGACTGGCTGGAGCGGACGTTCCACGGCGCGGGCATCGAACCCGTGGTGGCCTACCGGATCAGCGAGTACCGGACGCAGATCGCGTTGCTGGACAAGGGGATCGGGGTCGCGCTGATCCCGCGGCTCGGCAGGGGGGAGGTGCCGGGCACGGTCAGGATCGTGCCGTTGCGGCCCACGCCCACCCGGCGGCTGTACGCGGTGTGGCGGACCCAGGCCTCGCGCAGGCCCGCCATCACCGCGGCGCTCGACGTGATCAGGCAGGTCGCCTAGGGCGCCACGACGACGTGGGGCTTCTTCGGTGCCATCACCTTGAGCACCGCCTTGGCTTCCCGGACCACGCCGGCCATGTCCTTCTTCGTGGTCTTGGAGTAGGGCTCGATCGTCAGCGTCGCCGCGTCCTTGTTCTCCACCACGTTCCAGGTGCCGCGCAGGAACCCGTCCACGAGGAACGTCGGCGGGAACACGGCGTTGCGGACCGCGCCCCACCGCGAACGCGCGTCCTCGCTCATGATCCGCCTGCGGTCGGCGTGCCCGAGCAGCACGTTGTCGAACGCGGGCAGCAGCCGTGCGGGAGCCGGCACGTCCTCGGGCACGATCACGCCGTCCGGGACGTCGAGCAGCACCTTGCCGTCCTCGTTGCGGTACTCCACGAGGTCGAGGTCCGCCGCGTGCGCCTTGAGCCCGACCAACCGCGACCAGGCCTGCATGTCCGCGAGCGTCGCCGGCCCGAACGCCCGCAGGTACCGCTCGACGAGTTCCGGCACCGCGGCCTTCTCCGGCAGTTCGCGGCCGAGCCACGTGGCCATGGCGACGTTCTGCGGAACGCCGCCCACGCCCCAGATCCCGCGCGGCGGCACCTGGATCATCGGCACCAGCATCTGCGCCTGCGTCGACAGCTCGCGGGCCTTCGCCCCGGGGAAGTGCTCCTCGAGGTGCGCGCCGATCTCGGCGACCGTGCGCGGCTCGGCGTCGATGTACTCGCGCGTGATCCGGGCGAGCTTCTCGAAGTCGACCTCGACGCGCGTGGCGGGCGGCATCACAGTCTTCGCCCACTTGTCCAGCTCCGGTTGCAACGCCGTGCGCATGAGATACACGTCGTCGGCCGAGATCAGGTGCAGGGTGCCGCGCCACAGCGTCATCCGCACCAGGGAGCGGTCGATGATGAGCTTGCTCAGCGCGTCGACCCTGTACGGCTTGAGCCGCGCCCAAAGGGCGAGGTAGGGCGGGATCGGCGCCTGCGCCTGCAGGCCGCCGAGGTGTTCGACGGCCTGGACGATCGGCATGTCGGTGCGTTGCAGCAACATCTGCCGCGCGAGGAGCGTGCGGTTGAGGGTGCGGTGGGAAAGTGTTGTGCTCATAGTGATCCGAAGAACTTCCTGATGTCTTGGACCAGCAGGTCCGGCTCCTCCATCGCGGCGAAGTGACCGCCGCGGTCGAACTCCGTCCAGTGCACGATCGACGGGATCGTCTTCTCCGCCAGCGACCGCACCGGCAGGCTGAGGTCGTGCGGGAAGACGGCCACGCCCGTCGGCACGGTCGACGGCTGCTGCTTGCCCCAGGCCGCGGACTGCTCCTTGTAGAGCGCCGCGGACGAGCCCGCGGTGGCGGTGAACCAGTAGACGGACACGTTGGTCAGCATCTGGTCGCGGTCCACGGCGTCCTCGGGCACGCCGTTGTTGTCCGTCCAGTCGTGGAACTTCTCCGCGATCCACGCGAGCTGCCCGACCGGCGAGTCCGTCAGGGCGTACGAGAGAGTGCGCGGCCGGCTGCGTTGCAGGTGCATGTAGCCGGAGAGTTCCTTCTGGTAGTGGTCGAGCGACTCCAGCGCCCGCATCTCCTCGGGCGAGAGGTCGTTCACGCCCTGCGGCCGGAAGGTCTGCAGCATGTTCACGTGCACGCCGACGACGTGCTCGGGGAACACCCGGCCGATCTCCTGCGCGATGCCGGAGCCCCAGTCGCCGCCCTGCGTGCCGTAGCGGTCGTAGCCCAGGGCTTCCATCAGCTTCGCGAACGCCCACGACACGCGCAGGACGTTCCACCCGGGCTTGCGCACCGGGCCCGAGAAGCCGAAGCCCGGGATCGACGGGATCACCAGGTGGAAGTCCTGCGAGAGCGGCTCGACCACGTCCAGGAACTCGACGACCGAGCCCGGCCAGCCGTGCACGAGCAGCAGGGGCAGCGCGTCCGGGTTCTTCGAGCGGACGTGCAGGAAGTGGATGCGCTGCCCGCTCACCTCGGTCGTGAACTGCGGGTGGGAGTTCAGCCGCTCCTCCTGCGCACGCCAGTCGAACCCGTCGGCCCAGTACTCGGCGAGCGGGCGCAGGTAGCTCAGCGGGATGCCGTAGGACCAGCCGACATCGGGCAGGTCGTCCTCCGGCCAGCGGGTGCCGGCCAGGCGGGCGCGGAGGTCGTCGACCTCGGCCTGCGGGATCTCGATGCGGAACGGCGTGATCTCCATGGCCCCCGCTATGAGCTCGTGCGGACAGCCGTTGTCCGCGTTTTCAGCAGAACTTCTCGATCAGCTCCTCGAAGAACCCGCCCGCCTCGATCGCCGCCTTCTCCTGGTCGCCGTCGCGGACCGCGTGCAACAGTCCGGTGTGCGACACCTGGTCGGTGCCAGGCTGGCTGGTGTCGACAGAAGCCGCCACCGAAGCTTTGACCGCCTCGGTCAAGCCCCGGTAGAGCTCGGCTAGAAGAGTGTTGTGCGAGCACTGGACGAGCAGCACGTGGAACGCCGTGTCGTGCTCGACCACCTCGGCCCACTGCTCCGCCTCCATCGCCACGTCGCGCTTGTGCAGCAACTCGGTGAGGCGCGCGAGTTCGGCGTCGGTGCGGTGCTTGGCGGCCAGACGCGCGCCCTCCACCTCGAGGGTGCGGCGGACCTGGAGCACCTCCCTGAGCTCCGACCCGCACATGCGGCGGACCGCGCCGGAGATCTCGCTGGTCGCGCGGACGAACGTGCCGTCGCCCTGCCGCACCTCCAGCAGGCCCGCGTGCGACAGCGCCCGCACGGCTTCCCGAACTGTGTTCCGACCCACCCCGAGCGCGGTGACGAGCTCGGGCTCGGGCGGGATGCGCTGCCCGACGGGCCATTCACCAGTGGTGATCGCGCCGCGCATCTGCTCGATCACCTGGTCGACGAGGCCCGCCCGCCGGGTAGTGGCCAACGGCACAGCGTCATCCTTTCATCCGAACATCCTACGTCTGCGATAGTGGCTCGCGTGACGCTTCAGCAGACGACTCCCGCCGCACAGACTGCCACCGATCGGGGTTGCAGGGTGACGGTCGTCAAGAATCGTCACGTTCCGCTGGTCGGGTCCACGGTGCTCGCGATCGGGGTCGCCCTCGCTGCCGCGAATCTCCGGCCTGCGGTCACCAGTCTGGCCTCGGTCCTCGGCGATGTCCGCGCCGCCCTGGGCGTTTCGGCCGCTTGGACCAGCGCGCTGACGGCCGTTCCGGCGCTCTGCTTCGGCTTCGCGGCGTTCGCGGCCCCCTGGCTCGGCCGCCGTCTCGGCATGGCCCGCGCGATCGGTCTGTCGCTGGGGGTGCTCACGCTCGGCCTGGTGCTGCGCGTGATCGACGGCCCGTGGGTCGTGCTGGGCGGCACCTTCATCGCGTGCGCGGGCATCGCGGTGTCCAACGTGCTGATCCCGGTGGTCGTGAAGGCCTCGTTCCCGGACAAGGTCGGCCTCATCACCGGTGTCTACACCGGGACGCTGTCCGCGGGCGCCGCGCTCGCCGCCGCCCTGACGCCGCGCCTGGAGGACTACCTCGGCTCGTGGCGCCTCGCCGTCGGCGCGTGGGCGCTGCTGTCGGCCGGTGCGGTGATCGTGTGGTTCGCCGGCGCGCGCCACGGTTCCGAAGCCTCGGTCGTGCGCTCCGCCGCTCCCGCGGAGAAGCGTTCACTGCTGCGCAGCCCGCTGGCGTGGGTGATCACCGCGTTCTTCGGCCTGCAGTCGCTGTTCGCCTACACCGTCATGGGCTGGCTGCCCGCGATGCTCGTGGACTCGGGCGTCGACCGGAACACCGCCGGCATGCTGCTCGCCGTCTCGATGCTGCTGAGCGTCCCGGTCAGCCTGTTCGTGCCGCCGATCGCCGCGCGGTTGCGCAGCCAGGGCCGGATGGTGCTGGCGCTCGGCGCGCTGTCGTTCGCGGGCATGCTCGGCATGCTGGTGGCGCCCGCCGCGGCGCCCGGCCTGTGGGTGGTGCTGATCGGGTTCGGCATGGGCATGTTCCCGCTGGCGCTGCTGATCATGTCGCTGCGCACGAAGTCCACTTCGGACACCGCGCGGCTGTCCGCGATGGCGCAGAGCCTCGGCTACCTGATCGCGGCGTCCGGGCCGTTCGCGTTCGGCGTGCTGCGCGAGGCCACCGGCACCTGGACCACGTCGCTGGTCCTGCAGCTGGTGCTGCTGGCCGCGCTGACCGCGCTCGGCATGGTCGCCGGCCGTCCCCGCTACGTCTGAGCACAGCCGGTCAGGAATCGAGAAGCACAGCGTTCCCGCCGGTCCTAGCGTTGCCGGCATGGACATCACCCTTCACGCGACGTTCCTGCCGCACACCGACCCCGACGCCTCGCTGGCGTTCTACCGGGACCTGCTCGGCTGGGAGGTCCGCGCGGACGTCGGCCGGGGCGCGCTGCGCTGGATCACCGTCGCCCCCGCCGGGTCGAGCTCGTCGGTCGTCCTGGAGCCGCCGGCCATGGCGGAGGGCCTCACCGACTCCCACCGCACCGCCATCGCCGAGATGATCGAGAACGGCTCCTACGCCTTCATCACCCTCGCGACGCCCGATCTCGCGGGCGCGTTCGACGCGTTGCAGGCGGGCGGAGCGGACGTCGTGCAGGAGCCGGCGGACCAGCCGTGGGGCGTGCGCGACTGCGTGTTCCGCGACCCGGCGGGCAACACGGTCCGCATCCAGCAGGCCTGATTCCCCTCGACCGGACACGAAACCGCGGTGCAGCACCGTGAGCTGGTCGGCGAGGTAGCGCGCCCACGCTTTCGCCCGGTCCCGGTCCCGGTCCGGTGCCGCGCCGCCGAAGCTGACGGGCCCGATGGCGCCGAGCCTGCGCGCCATTCGCGTGACGTCGTTGGGCACCGGAGACGTGCCGCGGTGGAACAGCCACAGGGGCGTGCACTTGAGGGAAGCCTTGTGCCGCCGCACGAATCTGTGCGCATCCCGTGCGGCGGCATCACCCATGATCACGGCACCGAACCCGTGCAGCGTCTCCGCGGCGGCGACCGGGAGCACGCTGACCCTCAGCCCGCAGCCCGCGAGCTCGGTGCCGATGATCTGGGCTGTTTCGTCCGTGGCGGCGATTTTCGACGTGTACGCGACGAGGACTTCGTCTGCCATCGCTGCACCGTGGTCCGTGCGAGCGGTTCGCGGCAGCGGCGGAAGACCCCGTCCCGGGGGACTTTCAGTCCAACGGCAGGTTCAGCAGCGCGTTCTCCACGAGCTCCGGCATCGCCGGGTGGATCCAGTACTGGCCCTGCGCCATGGACTTCGCGTCCAGCCCGAAGCTCATCGCCTGGATCAGCGGCTGGATCACCGTCGACGCCTGCGGCCCGATGATGTGCGCGCCGAGCAGCTGCCCGGTCGCCGGGTCCGCGAGCAGCTTCGCGAAGCCCGTCGTGTCCTCCATCGCCCAGCCGTACGCGATCGACGCGTAGGCCTGGCTCGCGGTGACGTACCGGATTCCCCGTTCCTTGGCCTGCTCCTCGGTCAGACCGACGCTCGCGATCTGCGGGCTGGAGAACACGGCCGCCGGCACGAACCGGTGGTCGCTCGCCTTGGGCTCGTCCGGGTGCAGCAGGTTGTGCTGGACCACGCGGGCCTCGTGGTTCGCGACGTGCTTGAGCTGGTGGTCCGAGCTGATGTCGCCCAACGCGAAGATGTGCGGCTGCGAGGTCCGCTGGAACTCGTCGACCTTGACGCGGCCGTCGTCGTGCGTCTCGATGCCCGCCTTGGCGACGTCGAGCAGGTCGGAGTTCGGCTGCCGCCCGGTGGCGATGAGGAGCTGCTGCGCCTCAACGGTTTCCGCGCCGTTCGGCCCCTCCAGGTGCAGCCGCACACCGGTCGCGGTCTTCTCCGCGCGGGTCGTCTTGCGCTGGAGCAGGACGTTCCACTTCGACTTCGCGACGGACGTGAAGCGCTCGGCGATCTCCAGGTCCTCGTGGCGCAGCAGGAGGTTCGAGCGGGCGATCACCGTGACGTCCACGCCGAAGCTGCTGAAGACGTGCGCGAACTCCGAGGCGATGAAGCCGCTGCCGACGATGATGAGGCTTTCGGGCAGCTCGTCGAGGCGCATGACCGTGTCGCTGGTGTGGAAGCCGGTCGTGTCGAGGTCCGCGATGTCGGGGATGCTCGGACGGCTGCCGGCGGCCACGACGATCCGGTCGGCGGTGATGGTCTCGCCGGTGCCGGTGTCGATCGTGTGGGCGTCGAGGAAACGCGCGGTGCCCTCGTAGACGGTCACGTTGGCGTTCTCGTTGGCCCGCCAGTTGCGCCCGCCCTCGGCGATCGGGTCGATCCGCCCGAAGATGCGGTCGCGGATCTCCGGCCAGTGGACCGCGTCGGTGTGGGCGTCCACGCCGAGCTTCCTGGCGTTGGCCGGGGCTGCTGCCTGGTCCGCGGTGTGGACGAACATCTTCGTCGGGATGCAGCCCACGTTGAGGCAGGTTCCGCCGAAGGTGCCTTTCTCCAGGATGGCGATCTGCCAGCCTGCCATGGCTTCGGCAGGGATGCTGTTGCCGGAACCGGTGCCGATGATGACCAGGTCGAAGTGCCTCACGTGTCGATCCAACCACTTCGGGTGGGTGGGTGTTCCCCGGACGGGTCTTACGCGGGGTTACGTGGCTTGCCCTGGCCGCGGGTGGCCGCTTCGCGGGCGGCCTGTTGCCTTGCGTTGTTCCGCCGGGGCCCGGCGGAACAGGTTGCCCAGCCGCCGGTCGCGCCCGTCGTGGGGTGGGCCGGTGGGGCGGCTCGTGACGGGACACCCCACCGGCGAGGCGGCTCGCCTTCGGCGTCGCGTGCGATCAGTGCTGGTAGGTCGGGGTGATGATCGCCCTGGCCAGGGTGTGGAAGGCCAGGTTGAAGCTGACCACGGCGGGGGAGGCGTCGGCGTCCACGTCGAGCTTGTCGACGTCCACGGCGTGCACCACGAAGTAGTAGCGGTGCGGGTGGTCGCCCTGGGGCGGGGCGGCTCCCCCGAACGCTCGGGTGCTGTAGTCGGAGCGGACGTGGAAGGCGTCGCCCGGGAGGGTGTCGTCCGAGGCGCCCGCGCCCGTGTCGAGGCTGGTGGTGGTCGCGGGGATGTTCACGGCCACCCAGTGCCAGAAGCCCGAGGGGGTCGGGGCGTCGGGGTCGTAGCAGGTGACCACGAAGCTGCGGGTCTCCTCCGGGAAGCCGGACCAGGACAGCTGGGGTGAGGTGTTGCCGCCCTCGAAGACCTGGGCTTCGGGGAGCTGTTCGCCGTCTCGCACGTCCGTCGAGGTGACGGTGAAGGTGCCCACCTGCGGGAGCAGCTCGTAGGGGTCGGGAGCGACTGGGCGCTCGAGGCTCATGGGAGTCCTCCTTTTGTGATCAGTTCGACCCTATCCCCGTGCAACCGGTGGGGCCTGCTCGACGTCTTTCGCCTGGAGGGGGATGTTGATGTCGAGGTTGCGGCTCTTCGCTGCTTTTGTGCTGGTCGCGGGGGTGGTCTCCTGTGCGGAGACGCCGGAGGGGTCCGGTGGCGGGCCTGTGCTCACCACGTCGTCGCCCGCGGTGGTGACAACGACCGCGGAGCGGCCGAAGAGGATGTTCGAGCCGCCGTACCCGTACGGGACGGTGCAGGCCAAGGCGCCCGCCGTGGTGGACGGGATGGTTCCCGTCGTCACGCACATCCCGACGGACAAGCCGTACGTGTTCATCACGGTCGACGACGGGGCCGTGCAGCACCCGAAGGCCCGTGAGCTGATGATCCAGGCCGGGGTGTGGCCGTCGGTGTTCCTCAACACGAAGTACGCCGAGGGGCATCGCGACTACTTCAAGGAACTGCCCGTCACGGTCCACAGCCACACGACGAGCCACCCCAACCTCGCCGGCAAGGGGCTGGAGTTCCAGAAGCACGAGATCTGCGGCAACGCGGACTTCCTGGCGGCCGAGTACGGGAAGCGGCCCACGTTGTTCCGGCCGCCGTTCGGCAACTACGACGCCACCACGCGGCACGCCGCGGCGAGTTGCGGGTTCAAGGCGCTGGTCAACTGGACCGCCGCGGTCAACGACGGGCGGGTGCAGTTCCAGCAGGGGGATCGGCTCAAGGCCGGGGACATCGTGCTCATGCACTTCCGGACGACGTTCGTCGAGGACTTCACCGCGTTCCTCGACCGGGCCGAGCAGGACGGGCTCACGCCGGTGCCGCTGGAGGACTTCCTGGGGTAGCGGAGCAACCCCGCGGACGGTCGTTGCGTGGTTAGGGGTGAAAAGTTTCACGACCACTGACGTTCGCAGGGGGAGACAAGTGCAGAAGCGGCTTATCGCGGTGCTGCTCGCAGTGCTCGCGGTGTTCACGTTCGTCCCGGCGGCCTCGGCCAGCGGGCACGCGGAGCTCACGAACATCAGGACCGGCAAGCACGACGGCTTCGAGCGGATCGTGCTCGACTTCACCGGCCTGCCGGGCAACTACCTCTCGCGGGAGACGACCGAGGTCTCGAACTGCGCCTCGGGCAACCCGGTTCCCGTGCAGGGCGCGAAGATCCTCGACACGGTGCTCTACGGCGCGGCCACGTACGACGAGAACTTCGACCCGACGTACACCGGGCCGCGCAACTTCGTGCCGCAGGGGCTGACCAACGTCAAGGGCGTCGCCATCACGTGCGACTTCGAGGGGACGCTGGGCATCGCCGTCGGGTACGCGAACCCGCACTCGTACCACAAGGTGTTCACGCTGACGGGCCCTGACCGGCTCGTCATCGATGTCTACTCGTTCTGACGCAACTGTGGCCCGTGTCACACGTCTTGAAGTCATCGAACGAGCCCTGAGAGGGGGCCGAAGATGAACAGACGCATTGCCGCGGTCCTGGTCGCGGTGCTGGCGGTTTTCACGTTCGTCCCGATCGCGTCGGCACAGAGCACGCCCACGCTGTCGAACATCAGGACCGGGCAGCACGCCGGGTTCAGCCGCGTGGTGCTGGACCTGTCCGGACTGCCGGCCGAACACCGGGTCAGCGAGGTCACCGGCGTGTCGAACTGCGGGTCCGGCAACCCGGTCACCGTCGCGGGGTCCGGGATCCGGGAGATCCTGTCCGTCACGCTGATCGGTGCCGCCGCGCACGACGACGCCGGGAACCCGACCTACACGGGGTCGCGGAACTTCGCGACACCCGGCCTCACGCACGTCCGCGGGATCGCGCTCACGTGCGACTTCGAGGCCACGCTCGGGATTGCCGTCGGTTACGGCAACCCCTCGTCGTGGCACCGGGTCTTCACCCTGACGAGCCCGAACAGGCTCGTCATCGACATCGGCCTGTAGAACGGAAAAGCCTCGTGGGGCAGTAGTCGCCGCTACTGCCCCACGAGGGGTCTGCGTCAGGATTCCGTTACGCCGCAACGGTCGCGACGGTCTCCTTCGACAACGCGTGCTCCAGCACCTGGGCCACGTCCGACACGAAGTGCACGGTCAGCTGCTCGCGCACCGCCTCCGGCACGTCGTCCAGGTCCGGCTCGTTGCGCTGGGGCAGCAGCACGGTCGTGATGCCGGCGCGGTGGGCGGCCAGCAGCTTCTGCTTCACGCCACCGATCGGCAGCACGCGGCCGGTCAGCGAGATCTCACCGGTCATCGCCACGTCCGAGCGCACCGGGCGGCCCGACAGCAGCGACGCCAGCGCCGTCGTCATCGTGACGCCCGCGGACGGACCGTCCTTCGGCACCGCGCCCGCCGGGACGTGGATGTGCACTCCCCGGTCGGCCAGCGCCGCGGCCTTGTCGTCGTGCGAACGCAGGTACGACAACGCGATCTGCGCGGACTCCTTCATCACGTCGCCCAGCTGGCCGGTCAGCGTGACCCCGGTCGACCCCGTGCCCTTCGGGGCCAGCGAGGCCTCGATGAACAGCACGTCGCCGCCGACACCCGTGACGGCCAGACCGGTCGCCACGCCGGGCACCGAGGTCCGCTCCGCCGACTCGGGCGTGTTCTTCGGGCTGCCCAGGTACGACTTCAGCGACGGTTGGTCGACCACGACCGGCAGCTCCGACTCGCCCAGGGCGACCTTCGCGGTGACCTTGCGCAGGATCCGCGAGATGGCGCGTTCCAGCTGTCGCACACCGGCTTCCCGCGTGTACTCGCTCGCGAGCTGGTGCAGCGCGGGCTTGTCGAACGTGACGTCCTCGGGGGTGAGGCCGGCGCGTTCGACCTGGCGCGGCAGCAGGTGGTCGCTCGCGATCGTGACCTTCTCGTCCTCGGTGTAGCCGTCGAGCTGCACGAGCTCCATGCGGTCGAGCAGCGGCGCCGGGATCGACTCCAGGACGTTCGCCGTCGCGAGGAACACCACGTCCGAGAGGTCGAGCTCGACCTCCAGGTAGTGGTCGCGGAACGTGTGGTTCTGCGCCGGGTCCAGCACTTCGAGCAACGCCGCCGTGGGGTCGCCGCGGTAGTCCGAGCCGACCTTGTCGATCTCGTCGAGCAGCACGACCGGGTTCATCGAACCGGCCTCGCTGATGGCGCGGACGATCCGGCCCGGCAGCGCGCCGACGTACGTGCGGCGGTGGCCGCGGATCTCGGCCTCGTCACGCACGCCGCCGAGCGCCACGCGGACGAACTTGCGGCCCATCGCCCGTGCCACGGACTCGCCGAGCGAGGTCTTGCCGACGCCGGGAGGGCCCGTCAGCGCGAGCACGGCGCCGGAACGACGCCCGCCCACGACGCCCATGCCGCGGTCGGCACGGCGCTTGCGCACGGCCAGGTACTCCGTGATGCGCTGCTTCACGTCGTCGAGGCCCGCGTGGTCGGCGTCGAGGACCTCGCGCGCCGCCTTGATGTCGTAGGAGTCCTCGGTGCGCTCGTTCCACGGCATCTCGAGAACCGTGTCGAGCCAGGTGCGGATCCAGCCCACCTCGGGCGACTGCTCGGAGGTGCGCTCCAGCTTGTCGACCTCGGCCAGCGCGGCCTTGAGCACCTTCTCGGGCAGCTCGGCGGCCTCGACGCGGGCGCGGTAGTCCTCCTGCTCGGTGGCGGGCTTGCCGTCGAGCTCGGCCAGCTCCTTGCGGATCGCGGCCATCTGCTGGCGCAGCAGGAACTCCCGCTGCTGCTTCTCGACGCCTTCCTTGACGTCCTTGGCGATCGTCTCGTTGACGTCGAGCTCGGTCAGGTGCGCCTGGCCCCACTCCACGAGCTTCTCGAGGCGCTCGGTGACGTCGGACGTCTCCAGCAGCCAGATCTTCTGCTTCTCGTCGAGGTAGGAGGCGTAGCCCGCGAGGTCGGCGAGCGCCGACGGGTCGGTGATCTGCTGCACCGAGTCGACCATCTGCCACGCGCCGCGCGTCTGCAGGATGTTCGTGACGAGCGCGCGGTACTGCTTCGCGAGCTCACGGGTGCGGTCGGTGATCTCGGACTCGTCCGCGATCGTGGCGTTCACCCACAGCGCCGCGCCCGGCCCCGTGGTGCCCGTGCCGATGCGCACGCGCTTGGTGCCGCGCACAACGGCGGCGCGTTCGCCACCGGGCAGCCGGCCCACCTGCTCGATCTCGGCCAGTGTGCCGACCGCGGCGTACTTGCCGTCCAGCCGTGGGACGAGCAGCACTTGATGGTTCGCCGCGGTCGTGGCCGCGTCGACGGCCGCGCGGGCCTCGGCGCTCGCGTCCGCACCGGAGATGCGGATCGGCACCACCATGCCGGGAAGCACCACGACGTCGTCCAGCGGCAGTACCGGCAGGGCCAGGGTTTCGCCCATCTCGTCATCCTCCAAAGTTGAGTCTGTATCGCTCAACCAACTGGAGTCTGCCGGTGTTCCCCCGCGGTGTTCGCTGTCAGCGAGCAGTGGCTCGCAGGCGCCTGACCAGCGCGATCTCGCCGGTCAGGCGGGCGATCGCCGCGCCGGTCCCGCACGAGGACAGCACGCCGGTGGGCCTGCGCCGCAGGTCGAGGCGGTCCGCGCCGGGATACCGGACCGTGCAGCGGTTGGCCGCCGCGACCAAGGGGACCAGCACCTCGCCCGCTTCGACCGTACGCCCGCTCAGCACGATCGGCCGGGGCGTGCGGCGGGCCGGGGCGACGGGGACCGGTGTGTCGAACCGGAGCAGCTCCTCGACGGCGTCCGCGGCGAGGTCCGGGTCGGCGCGGAGCAGCGCGGCCTGGCCGGGGTGCTCGTGCAACGCGCGCAGGGCGTTGGCGAGGAAGCCCCGCGTGGTGGCGAGGGCGGACGCGGCGAACGCCTCCACGCCGTGCGTGAGGGTGAACGCCTCCGCGGCCGTGGCGGCGACCGACTGCGCGAAGGTGGCGTCGTCGGCGTCGAGCAGCTCCACGGTGCTCATGGTGATCGCCGGCCGGGCCACTTTCAGCGCCCGTGCGATCGCCCGTTTGGGTGGAGGTTGCGGGCCGCCCGCGTCCACGCCGAGCACTGTGCGCACGTCGTCGTAACGGCTGATGCACCACCCGCCGATGTCGGCGTCGAAGTGCACCGGCGAGCGTTCCCTGAGGTAGCGGAACCTCTCGTGGCGTTCAGCGGTGCTGGAGGGCATGTCCTCCACACGTGAGCGACACCATCCCGGTTCGGGTGTGTGGCGGTGGACACCTGTGCGGCGACGACGGAGGATGCGCACGTGAAGGAAGAGCTGAAGTGGGTTCCGTCCACGGTCGACGTCACGCGTCCGAGCGTGGCGCGGATGTACGACTACTACCTGGGCGGCTCGCACAACTTCGAAGCCGACCGCGCGGCCGCGAAGCAGGTGGAGCAGATCTTCCCCGGCGTCGCCCAGAGCGCGCAGGCCAACCGCTCGTTCCTGCGCCGGGTCGTCCGCCACCTCATGGACCAGGGCGTCGACCAGTTCCTCGACCTCGGCTCCGGCATCCCGACCGTGGGCAACGTCCACGAGATCGCGCAGCACGAGAACCCGGACGCCCGCGTGGTCTACGTCGACTTCGAACCGGTCGCCGTCTCGCACAGCAACGCCCTGCTGGCCGACAACCCGAACGCCACCGCGATCCTCGCCGACCTGCGCGCCACCTCGACGGTGCTCGAAGGAGCCCGCGAGACGCTCGACTTCTCCCGCCCGGTCGGCGTGCTGGTCATCGCCGCGCTGCACTTCATCCAGGACGCCGACAGCCCGTACCAGGCGGTGGAGGAGTACATGGCGGCGTTCCCCTCCGGCTCGTACCTCGCCATCACCCACGCCACCTGGGACACCCTGAACGACGAGGAGCGCGCCGAGGCCGAGCAGATCGCCAAGATCTACAGCAGCTCGGACAACGGCCTCAAGATGCGCACGCACGCCGAGGTGACGAGGTTCTTCGACGGCATGGAGATGCTGGAGCCGGGCGTCGTCGCGGTCAACGACTGGCGCCCGGACTCCTTCGACGAGGCCCACGTGGGCATCTACGGCGCCGTCGCCCGCAAGCCCTGAAGCAGGCGGTCCCGGATCTCGTTGGTCTCGCGGTCGGTGAGGGTGCGTTCCGGCGCCCTCATCGTCACGCGGATGAGCACGTTCTTCTGACCGGGCAGGGCTCCCAGCCGTGCCCTCACGTGCTCGGGCAGCTCCTCCGACGGTGTCTCGCCGAGGATCTCGATCTCCTCGACGACGTCCTCCGGGACGAGAGCGCGGATCCGGTCGCCCAGCGTCTCCGCGTCGTCGCCGCCGCCGGCCACGATCGAGATGTCCCTGATCGCCGCCGGGTGCCGGGAGATCGGCCGGTACCCGTCCAGGTCGAGCATCTGCGCCGCGATGCGCGGGTCCTCGTTGCGCAGCAGGCGGATGTCCGGGATCCCCTTGCGCAGCATGAGAACCCGGTCGAGACCGAGCCCCAGCGCGAGGCCGTGCGGGTGGTGCTTGAGCACGTGCCGCGCCGCCCTGCCGCACTCACCGATCTCCACCCACCGACCGTCGTGCTCGACGTCGATCTGCTTGCCGTGCGTGGTGTACGGGTGCTGCGCGTCGACGGTCCGATAGCGCTTGCCGGGCAACAGGGTCGTGACGACGGTGTGGATGAGGTCGTCCAGAGGTTCCTCCGCGGTGCTGATCCGCCAGACGTCGAGCTGGTGCGGCGTGCCGGTGTGCAGGCGGTCGACGGTGTCACGGCGGTAGACGAGGCCGGGGCAGAGCAGCGTCACGTCCGGGGTGACCTCCCGCAACGCCGGCGGGATCATCGCCGTGGTGTGGCTGCGCAGCATGCACGTCTGGCTGACGTACCGGGTGTAGCGGGCGTCCCTGGTGATCGCGTCGGCCGGGTAGCCGAGGTGCTCGTAGTTGTGCTCCACCGGGACGAGCGGGTGGTGGCGGACTTCCCGCGGGGTGTCCAGCACCGCCTTCAGGTCCGCGATGAGGAGCTGCATCGCGTGCGGGCCCTGCGCGGGGTCGGTGAGGTCGCGGACGTTCAGGGCGTGCACGAGTTCTTCGGTGCGGTACATGGGAATTCCCGATTCTGCTCGGTCGAGTGGGTGCGGAGTCCCCCGACCGACGGGAATTTCAGGCGCGCGCCACCCACGCTGGTCGGGGGTGGCTAAATCGCGTCACGGGTTCAGGTTAGCGCGCCTACTCCGGTGGCGTCAGCCGCAAATCCGGGTCCACGGGCGGCACCCCGTCGAACGGCCCGTCGTCCTTCAGCCGCCCCACGTGGTCGAGCGCGACCTCGATCCCGTCCCGGAACGGGTCGCCGTCGGCCGGGGGAGTGCGGAACCAGTCGTGCAGTTCCGCGGGGATCTCGAACCGGGCGAGCAGCTCGTCGTAGAGCGCCTCGCGGTCCGCGGCCTGCTCGCCGAGCTCCTGGTACTCGCGCAGCGCCATGCGCAGGCGGATCCAGCGGTAGCGGTCGGTGTTGTGCCGCTGCTCGAACCGCTCGCGCAGGAGTTCGCCCGCCCGCTGGCCGCGCAGCGCCAGGCGCCGGATCGTGGCAGGCGGCATGAAGAGGTTGGAGCCGCCCTCGTCGTCGGCCTGCCGCACGTGCGCGATGCGGCCGCGGTAGCCGGGGAGCGCGGACTGCATGGTGTCGCGCCAGTCCAGGAACGTGTTCAGGATCGACACCAGGAAGCGCGGCATCGAGTCCAGGGACGCGTACGGCGTGCCGGAGCGCGACGCGTCCTGCTCCGGCAGCCACACCTCCCGCGTGTCGCCGTTCGGGTAGGACTGCAGGCTCAGGCCGAACGTGGGCCAGCGGGGCAGCAGCGCGTCGAAGAAGTGGATGGGGAAGTTGCTGGTGATGCCGCCGTCGGAGAACCAGTGCACGCGGCCGTCGCGGCACAGCGGCACGGCGGCGATCAGGCCGGGGAACGACAACGACATCCGCACGGCGAGCACGACGGGCAGGTGGTCGCGGGGAGGCAGTGCGCGCAACGGCATGTGCTCGTGCAGCGGGCACTTCGCGGAGACCTCAGGACCGTCGAGCTGGTCGACGACCCGGCGGGGCAGCACGTGGCCGAGGCACTCCTCGCAGTACTGCCACTCCTCCTTGAACGGCAACCGGTACGGCCGCCCCTCCGACACGTCGGTCGTCATCAGCACGAGGTTGATGTCACCGAGGTCGCCGAACGTCAGCGCCTGCGAGGTGCCCGCCAGCGCGTCCAGCTGGTCGGCGATCCAGTCGGCCAGCGGTGGCACGCCGGTCGACTTCGGCACGCCGGCGAGCCGGTCGAGCCAGGACGGCCTGAAGTCACCGGTGCCCGGCACGAGTCCGAAGTGGATGGACCGCGCGTTGTTCTTCAGGAACCGTTGCACGGCATAGCCGTACGTGACGATCAACGCGCTGACCGCCGCCAGCGACAGCACCAGCCACACCAGCAGCACGACCGCGGCCGTGGCGTGGTGGCGGGAGAACGCCAGCCCGAGCACCAGGGGCACGGCGGCGAAGATCCAGGCGGGCCACGGCAGGCTCGACCTCAGCGGCCACAGCACCAGGACCAGGCACGCCAGCGCCAGCACGACCACCAGCGCCGCGAGCCAGCCCGCGTAGGACGACGGCGCGAGCCACGCCGACCACAGCACCGGCCCGCCCAGCCACAGCGCCGCCATGAGCGCCAGCACCGCCTTCGCCCGCCAGCCGATCGCGCCGAGCAGCGCGAAGAACAGGCACGTGATCGCGCTGCGGCCCGTCGTGGAGCGCTTCTGCATGGACGCGACGACGATCCGGTACAGCGCGCGGGTCTTCTGCGCGGGCTGGAACAGCTGTGCCATCCGCCACCGCTCCGCGCCCGTGCCGGACGTGAACCAGTCGATCAGCCCCGCCAGCTTCTCGAACCCGCCGGAGGCACGACCGCGTTCGGCCGCCGCCGTGAACCCCGCGGCGATCGCTCCCGCGGACGCGCCACCGATCTGCTTGAACTCGTAGTGGCGCGCCAGCGAGGCGACGGCGAGCGGGTACACGACGCCGCTGGTCGTGCCGCCCCGCATGGTCAGGTCGCAGTAGCGGTCGTACTCCATGTGCTCATGATCGCGCGGTCAGCGTGATCCCCGGGAAAGTTCACCCGGACGCCAGCGGCCGGACCGGACCGCGTTCCACGGCGAGCCACCACGAGATCACGTCCTGCGCCACGTCGACCACGGACTGGTCCGCGTCGACGACGTAGTCCTCGACCCAGGACGCCGCGTAGAGCATCTCCAGCTCGTCGGCGCGGTTGAGGTGCCACCGCAGGTCCGCCTCGTCGAGGTGCCGCTGCGACAGCCGCCGGTGCACGACCGACAGGTCGGCCTTCAACCGGCAGACGTTGAGCTTCCCGCCGATCACCTCGGCGTAGCGCAGGCGGTCCGCCTGGCTCTCCACCACGCCCGCGAGCACGATGCGGTGCACGCCGGTCTCGACGTAGTTGCCCACCACGGCCCGCAGGTTGCGCAGCCGCAGCTCGAGGTGGAACGGGTCGGAGTCCGGTGCGGGCCAGCAGGACGACAGCCAGTCGAGGTCGATGACCGCGTGCGGCACCTTCGCCTCGGCGAGCCTGCCGCCGACCGCCTCGGCGACCGTCGTCTTGCCCACCCCGACCGGCCCGGTGATCAGCAGCGCCTTCACCCCGCCACCGCCGCGAGCTCCGCCGGCGTCCCGGACATGATCACGCGGACGTGCTCGGTCACCTTCTCGACCGGCCAGTCCCACCACGCGATGCTCTCCAGCAGCTCGACGTCGGCGTCGCTGTACCGCTTCTTGAGCAGCTTGGCCGGGTTGCCGCCGACCACGCCGTACGCCGGCACGTCCGCCACGACGACCGAACCGGACGCGATGATCGCGCCGTTGCCGATGCGCACGCCCGGCATGACCACGCTGTGGTATCCGATCCAGACGTCGTTGCCCACCACGGTGTCGCCCCGGCTCGGCGCCCCCAGCGCGATGTCGAGCGTCTTCTCCGCCCACAGCCCGCCGAAGATCGTGAACGGGAACGTCGACACGCCGTCGGTGCGGTGGTTGCCGCCGGACATGATGAACCGCACGCCCTCCGCCAGCGCGCAGTACCTGCCGATGACCAGCTTCTCCTCGCCGAAGTTGTAGAGGACGTTGCGGTGCTCGAACTCCTCGGCGTGGTGCGGGTCGTCGTAGTAGGTGTACTCGCCGACCTCGATCTGCGGGTTCTTCACCAACGGCTTGAGCAGCACCGTCCGGGGGTGGTCCGGCAACGGGTAGAGGTTGTCGGGCGGGGGGATCGTCACGGCGCTCCGATCGGCTCTTCGCTGAATTGCGTGCGGTACAGCTTGGCGTAGTGGCCTTCCCGGGCCAGCAACGCTTCATGCGTACCACGTTCCACGATCCGCCCCTTCTCGACCACGAGGATCTGGTCCGCCGCGCGGATGGTCGAGAGCCGGTGCGCGATGACGAGCGAGGTCCGCCCGGCGAGCGCCTCGACCAGCGCCTCCTGCACCGCGGCCTCCGAACGCGAGTCGAGGTGCGCGGTGGCCTCGTCGAGGATCACCACGCGGGGCTTGGCCAGCAGCAACCGCGCGATGGTCAGGCGCTGCCGCTCCCCGCCCGAGAGCCGGTAGCCGCGCTCGCCCACCACGGTGCCGAGCTGGTCCGGCAACGAGAAGACCAGGTCCGCGAGCCGCGACCGTTCAAGTGCGTCCCACAGTTCCTCGTCGGTCGCCGCGGGAGCCGCGAGCCGCAGGTTCGCGCCGATCGTCTCGTGGAACAGGTGGCCGTCTTGCGTCACCATTCCCACGGTGTCGCGGATCGAGTCGAACGACAGGTCGCGAACGTCCACACCGGACAGCCGGATGGAGCCGGAGTCCGCGTCGTACAGGCGGGGCAGCAGCGAGGCGATCGTCGACTTGCCCGCACCGGACGACCCGACCAGCGCGATCATCGAACCGGGCTCGGCGGTGAACGACACCCCGTCGAGGATCTGCTCACCTCCGCGCGTGTCGAGCGACGCGACCTCCTCCAGCGAGGCCAGCGACACCTTGTCCGCGGACGGGTAGGCGAACCTCACGTCGGAGAACTCGACGGACACCGGCCCGTCGGGAACGGGGACCGCCTCGGCCTTCTCCTCGATGAGCGGCGGCAGGTCCAGCACCTCGAAGACGCGCTCGAACGACACCAGCGCCGTCATCACGTCGACCCGCGCGCCGGCCAGTGCCGTCAGCGGTGCGTACAGCCTGGTCAGCAGCAGTGCCAGCGTCACGATCGTGCCCGGCGCCATCTGCCCGGCGAACACGAACCACCCGCCCAGGCCGTAGACCAGGGCCAGTGCCAGCGAGGACACCAGCGTGAGCGCCACCAGGAAGAGCCACTGCGCCACCGCGGTCCGCACGCCGATGTCGCGCACCCGCCGCGCCCGTGCGCCGAACTCGGCGCTCTCCAGGGCGGGCCGGCCGAACAGCTTGATCAGCGTCGCGCCCGGCGCGGAGAACCGCTCGGTCATCTGCGTGGTCATCGCCGAGTCGAGGTTCGCCGCCTCGCGGTGCAGCGACGCCAAGCGCTTGCCCATCCGCCGCGCCGGAATGAGGAAGATCGGCAGCAGCGCCATCGCGAGCAGCGTGACCTGCCACGACAGCGTCAGCATCACGGCCAGCGTCAGCACGAGCGCGATCACGTTCGTGACGACACCGGAGATCGTCTCGGAGAACGCCCGCTGCGCCGCGATCACGTCGTTGTTCAGGCGCGACACCAACGCACCCGTGCGCGTGCGGGTGAAGAACGCGACCGGCATCCGCTGCACGTGGTCGAAGACGGCCTGGCGCAGCCGCAGGATCAGGTCCTCGCCGACCCGCGACGACTGCCACCGCTCGGCCAGGGAGAACCCGGCCTCCAGCACCGCGACGCCGGCGATCGCCAGCGCGAGCCACACGACCAGCCCGAAGTCCCTGCCCGCGATGATGGTGTCGACGACGCGACCGGCGAGCAGCGGCGAGGCCACCGCGAGCACGGCGGCGACCGCGCTGGTGGCGAGCAACGCGTACACGGCCCGCCGCTGGGGGCGGGCGAACCGGGCGACGCGCTTCAACGTCGCCCGGCTCACGCGACGGCTCTTCTCGTCCTGCATCGCGCTTTCGAGCGCGTACCAGGCGTTGAAGTCGATGTTCATGACGACCAGTCTCGAACTTCGACCTATCAGGAGGTCAAGCGGTTTCCAGGAACTCGTCCACCTCGGCGAGCGCCGCCGCGCGCACGGGCTCGGGGGAGAGGAAGAGGTCGTGCATGCCGGCCTTGATCTCGACGACCTTGACCGACGGCCCGATCTTCGGACCCCACCTGCGCATCCCCTCGACGTCGAGCACGGCGTCGGCCCGGGAGACGTCCTCGCTCCACTCGCGGGCGTTGAGCATGCTCTTGTCGGAGTGCAGCACGAGCACGGGCACGCGCACGTCGAGTCCCTTCTGGACCTTCTCCTGCGCGATGAGCACGGCCCGGATCCACCCGGCCAGCACCGGGAAGCCCGCGAGCGGCTTCCACCGGAGGTCGAAGTCCCACTCGCCGTTGCGCGAGCTGTGGATCGCCGACCCGTACGCGTCGCCGAGGTTCGCGCGGATCTTCGCCTTCGGCGCGAGCCGGCCCACCAGTTTCACGACTCGGCGCATCAACGGCGGTTCGACGACGTCCAGCCACGGGCTGTTGAGCACCAAGGCGTCGATCAGCTCGCTGGAACGCCGTTCGTGCGCCCACAACGACGTGGTCAGGCCTCCGGTCGAGTGGCCCATGAGGACGACGCGCGAGTGCTCCTCGCGGACCTTCGCGATGGCCGCGTCGATCTCCTCGAAGTACACCGCCATGTCGGTCGTGTAGTTGGGCACCTCGCCGTCGCGCAGCGACCGGCCGTACCCGCGCAGGTCGACGGCGTAGAAGTCGTAGCCCCGGGCCGTGTAGTGCTCGGCCACGTGCTCCTGGAAGAAGTAGTCCGCGAACCCGTGCACGTAGAGGATCGCGCCCCGGTCGTTCGCCGCGGCCCGCCGGCGGACCAGGGTGGCCGATGCCCCGCCGCGCAACGGCAGAACGGTGGTGTCTTCGTCGCTGCTCACCGCGCAAGTCTGCATCGGTCCGGTGCCGATTCCGCGCACCCGCGTCCGGATCGTGTCTAACCTGGGGACATGACGGGGGACATCGAACAGTCATCCAGGGTGCGGTTCCCGGGCATCAGCTCGCGCGCCTACGAACATCCGGCCGACCGGGGCGCCCTCGCGGTGCTGCGCGCCGTGCCCGCCGTGGGACCGGTCATCAAGGCGGTCGCGGCGGCGTTCTCCGAGCGCGGCGAGCGCCTGGTCCAGGTCGCGTCCTCGGTGCGCGTCGGCCCGAAGCAGTTCCCCGACCTGCACCGGCTGCAGAACGAGGTCGCCGCCGCGTTCGACCTGCAGGAGGTCCCGGAGCTGTTCGTCCGGCACTCCCCGCTGGTCAACGCGCAGACCAGGGGCATCGACAAGCCCTTCATCGTGCTGAACTCCGCGCTGGTCGAGAGGTTCGACCGGGAGCAGCTGCGCTGGGTCGTCGGCCACGAGATGGGCCACGCGATGTCCGGTCACGGCCTCTACAACACGATCCTCGACCGCCTGCTCGGCCTGCGGTACACGATGGGCTGGAACCCGGCGGGCACGTTCGCCATGCGCGCGGTGATCGCGGCGCTCTACGAGTGGCAGCGCAAGACCGAGCTGTCGTGCGACCGCGCCGGGCTGCTCGCGGGCCAGGACCCGCAGGCCGCGCTGCGCGTGCACCTCGCGTTCGCCGGCGACACGGGCGACCAGGTGGACATCGCGTCGTTCCTCGAGCAGGCCAAGGAGTACGAGGGCGAGGACATCCGCGACAGCATCCTCAAGCTGCTCGACAACGAGCAGCGCTCGCACCCGCTCGCCGTCGTCCGGGCCGCCGAGCTGCAGCGGTGGGCCGCGAGCGAGGAGTACCGCGAGATCCTCACCGGTACCTACCCGCGCCGCGAGGACGACCACCCGACGAACAACCTGACCGACGACATCAAGGGCGCCGCCAGGTCGTACAAGGAGTCCATGAGCAGCTCCGCCGACCCGTTGATCAAGACCATCAACGACATCGGCGAGACCGTGATGGGCGCGGCCGGCAAGATGTGGAGCAAGGTTGCTCCAAATGGAGCAGCCGAGTAGCTACCATCTGGAGTCATGAGACGACTCCTGGTACTGGTTCTCGCCGCAATGCTGGCTCCCGCGGGTGTCGCCGCCGCCGACGTGCAGGTCGTCGGCGGCGAGCGCGCCTCGATAACGGCCAATCCGTGGGTCGTCCACCTCACCGACGAGCGGGGTGCGCAGTTCTGCGGTGGCACGATCGTCGCGCCGACGAAGGTGCTCACAGCGGCGCACTGCGCGCTGGGCCGCTCCCCGAGGAGCCTGCGGGTCGTCGCCGGTCGCGAGGACAAGCAGGACCGCGAGTCCGGGGTCTCGGTCGTGCCCGAGTCCATCTGGGTCCACCGGCAGTACGTCTCCGCCGACCAGGGCGAGGACGTCGCGGTGCTCACGCTGCCCAGGGCGCTGCCGTACCAGCCGCTGCCGTTCGCGGAGGAGACCGACGGGGCGCTCTACCAGCCGGGAACGCCGCTGCGCGCGCTCGGCTGGGGGCGCACCAGCGAGAACGGCAGGACCTCGCGCTTCCTCATGCAGGCGACCGTGCCGGTGCTGCCCGACGACTTCTGCGTCGACACGTACCCGCAGTTCGTGCAGACCGACATGTTCTGCGCGGGGTACGAGGGCGGCAAGGTCGACACCTGCCAGGGCGACTCGGGCGGTCCGATCGTCGTCGAGGGCAAGCTCGTCGGCGTCACGTCGTGGGGCGAGGGCTGCGCGCGCAGGAACAAGCCCGGCGTGTACGTCCGGATCTCCCGCTACGCCAAGGAGCTGCACTCGGTGGTGGATTCTCCGCCGCCTGCCGTTGTCGAGCCGTAGGGCGGCGGGTTCGGTGAGAGGCGTGCTGCCGGCGGTCCTGGCTCTGCTCGTGATCACGGCGACCCCGGTTCACGCGGCTCCCCGGATCGTCGGCGGCGTCGTGGCGGAGGCCGGTGAGGCGCCGTGGGTGGTGGCCCTGACGTCGTCGGGCGACCAGTTCTGCGGCGGCGCTCTCGTCGGCCCCCGGCGGGTGGTCACGGCGGCGCACTGCGTCGACGGCCGCCCGCCCGCCTCGATCACCGTCGTCGGCGGGCGGCTCGACCTGCGCACCGGTGACGGGGCCACCTCCGCAGTCTCGGCCTACCGGGTGGTGGACGGCTATTCGACGCCGTCGCGTGGCAAGGACCTCGCGGTGCTGACGCTCGCCGAGCCGATGCCCTACGCGCCGTTGCCCGTCGCGCAGTCGTCCGGTGTCTACATGGCCGGCAGCGTCGGCGCCGTGTACGGCTGGGGCCGGCAGGCGGAGGACGACGCGGTGAAGAGCCCGTTGCTGCACAAGGCGTACATCCCGATCGTGCCCGACGAGCAGTGTGCGGCGGCCCACCCGCGGTACGACGCCGTGGCCATGTTCTGCGCCGGCTATCCGGACGGCGGGATCGACTCGTGCGTCGGCGACTCCGGCGGTCCGTTCGTGATCGACGGCAGGCTCGTGGGCATCGTGTCGTGGGGCGTGGGCTGCGCCCGCCCGAACCTGCCCGGCGTCTACACCCGCGTCACGACGTACCTGAACGCAGCCGCCTGACCACGTCGGCCCGGTAGCGCAGTCCGGCGCTCTCCGCCCGTTCGACCGCTTTGGCGTACAACGCGTCGTCCTGCGTCAGCGCGGCTTTGCCCGCGAGCGCGCGCACCTCGATGATGCGGAACCCGGCCTCCACCGCGCGGCGCAGCACCTCGTCGTACTCGGCGACCGAACGGTTCACCTCCGCGAGTACGAGGCACGCGTCGACCTCGATGAACAGGTCGTCGTCACCCGCGAGTCCGAGGGCGCGCCCGGCCTGCTCGCGCGCCTCCTCCCGGCGGCCCGCGGTCAGCAGCAGCTCGGCGTACTCGACCCGTGCGGACATCTCGACCGGCCGCAGCCCGTGGCGCTGGGCCAGCAGGACCGCCTCGGTGAACGCGGACTCGGACTCGGCGTGCCGGTGCTGGGCGGCGAGCACCACGCCCAGGTTGTTCAGGCCGTTCGCGAGGTGCTGCCAGTCGTCGGTCTCGCGCGCCAGCTCGACGGAGCGCCGCAGCATCTCCTCGGCCGAGGTGAGCCCGCCGAGCTCGAGGTCGACCAGTCCGAGGTTGGCGAGACCGCCGATGAGCTGCGCCCGCATGCCGTTCGGCCCGTAGAGCTCGATCGCGGACGCCAGGTGCTCGCGGGCGCGGTCGAGCTCGCCGAGGTCGTGGCGGATTCCGGCGAGCGTGTTGAGCGCCGTGGCCTCCTGCGCCTGCGCTCCGGCCGCGCGGAACTCGGCGATCGCCCGCTCGCTGTGCTCGACGGCCCGCCGGTGCTCGCCGGCACGCCAGTCGAGGAGGGCGAGGCACACCCGCGCCGCCGCCGCGCGCTGCCCGGTCTCGCCGGCGTCCAGCGCCGCCTGCGCGATCGTGCGCAGGTCGGCGTACTGGCCGGTGAGCAGCAGGAACGGCCGCATGGCCGCGACCAGCGACGCGTCGGGACGCTCCACGGCGAGCGCGACGAGGTTCTGCCGTTCCGCCTCGAACCAGGCCATCGCCTCCGCCCTGTCCGCGAACTCCACGGGCTCCGGCACGGGCGGCAGCAGCCGGGTGAAGCCGGCCCGCAACCGCGCCTCGGCGCCGTCGGCGTGCCGCAGGTACCAGTCGAACACCGCCCGCCGGTCCGAGGCGGTGGCCCGTTCGCCGGCGTAGAGGCGCAGCAGGTCGTGCAGCTGGTAGCGGTCGCCGGTGCGCTGCACCAGGTTCGCCGCGACCAGGTCGTCCACGGCAGGGCCGGCCAGACCGGGCGGGACGTCGGGACCGGGCACGGCGCCCAGGAAGTCGAACGTCCGGCGCGCCCGCGACGAGAGCTTGCGGTACGAGAGGTCGAACGCCGCTCGCACCGCCGTGTCGTCCTCTTCGATCTCCAGCGCTTCGAGCCGGTGTTCGCGCAGCTCCGCGACGTAGTCCGGCAGGTGCCGCCCGGCGAGGTTCGCCCCGGCGATCCGCAACGCCAGCGGCAGCCGCGCGCACAGCCGGACCAGCTCGCCGGTGTCGCCCTCGACCCGCATGCCCTTCACCAGCTCGCGTGCTTCCCGTTCCGCCAGCACACCGATCTTGACCTGCGCGAACTGCGGCAGGTCCTGGCGGCTCGTGACCAGCGCGGCGCACCCCGGTGTGGCCGGGAGCAGGGGCGCGATCACCTCGGCGGTGGCGTTGTCGAGCACGACCAGCACCCGCCGGCCCCGCAGCAGCTCGCGGTAGTCGTCGTCCGGCCCGCCGCCGAGCGCCTTCACGAACCGCGCCAGCGCCTGCTCGACCGTCGTCGACGGCCCGGGGGAGAAGCCTCGCAGGTCCACGTACAGCTGACCGTCGGGGAACCTCCCGCGCAGCCGGTGCGCCTCGCGGACCGCGAGCGCGGTCTTGCCGACACCGGGCAGGCCGGTGATCGCCCGCACCGGGGCGTCGAGCAGCTCCAGCCGTGCCAGCTCCTCCTCCCTGCCGACGAAGTCGGGCAGATCGGCGGGCAGCTGGCACGGTGCGGGCGGGCGCGGCACGAGCCGGTACCCGGTCGGTTCGGTGACCACCTGCTCCGTGGCGCGCAGTCTGCTGACCAGTGTGCGCAGCGCCGCTCGGGGGTGCTTCGGCGGTTCCGCCGGCCAGACCCGCGCCGCCAGCACGTCGAACGGGACGGGGTCACCGGGACGCTCGGCCAGCGCGTCGCGCAGGGCCCGCAGTCGATCCACCACGTGATCGATCGTAGGGATTTCGTGCCGGGACGGGCGCCGCTCCCAGGAGCGCCTAGAGCACCAAGCCCACGGACATGGTCAGGAAGACCGCGGCGCAGACCGCGTCCAGCGCGGTCGTGACACCGGGGCGCTTCAGCCGTCCGGCGACGCGCGACGCCGCCAGCACGATCATCAGCTCCCAGACGGCCGCCAGGCCGAGGAACAGCGCCGCCAGCATCGCGAGCTGCGGTGCCGGTTCACCCGATCCGATGAACTGCGGCAGGAACGCCAGCGAGAACAGGATCATCTTCGGGTTGGTGATGTTGGTCAGGAAGCCCTGCCGGAACGGCCGGTCGCCGACGACCTCCTCCGGCTCGCCGCCGGAGCGCCTGAGCAGGCCGCGCGTGATGGAAACGGCCAGGTGGAGCAGGTAGGCGGCGCCGATCCAGCGCAGCGCGGTGAGCACCATCGGGTACTGCGCGAGCACGACGCCGAGGCCCGAGATGACCAGCGCCACCTGGACCGCCGCGGCCGTGTGGATGCCGCCCAGCGCGAGCAGTCCGGCGCGGGTGCCGGAGCGCAGTGACGTGCGCAGCAACAGGAACGCGTCAACACCGGGGGTCACGATGACGACCGCGCACGCGATGAGAAAGGCCGGAACCTGGCCGAAGTCGAACAACACCGTACATACCCCCGTGATTTACGCCACTGATCGCAAAATCTCCGGTCTGATGGGACACTAACACGAGAATCTACGGTTTTGACGCCGTCCTAGCGCGATCGCTACGGTTGGTGACCGATCGTCCACCTGGCGCAACGAGGAGTGGTCCGTGAGGGGTAAGCGGTGTGCCGTGCTGATTGCGGTGATCGCGCTGGTCAGCGGCGCCACGACCGCCGATGCGGTCGTCGGGGGGACGCCCGCGGAGGTGGAGGACACCCCGTGGGTTGTGGCGATCACCACCACGGACGGTCAGCTGATCTGCGGCGGCGCGCTGGTCGCCCCGGACAAGGTCGCGACGGCCGCCCACTGCGTCACGGCGAAGGGCGTGGTCGGCAACAACCAGCGCTCGGCGGAGCAGTTGCGCGTGGTCGCCGGCCGCACCGACCTGAGGGTGCAGGGGGAGGGCGTCGAGGCGGCGGTCGCGAGCGTGTGGCGCCACCCCGACTACCGCGAGGTCACCAAGGGCGACGACGTGGCGGTGCTGACGCTCACCCGTGCTCTGCCGTACCGGACGATCGCGCTCGGCGAGGGCGGGGACGACGGCGTCGTGCTGGGCTGGGGCCGCACGTCCGAGAACTCCGCACCCGCGATGTCGCTGCGCAAGGTGACGGTGCCGGTGCTGTCCGACCAGGAGTGCCTGCTCAAGGAACCGGACTACCGGCAGGGCGCGATGCTGTGCGCCGGGCGGGGTGGCCGTGACGCGTGCACCGGCGACTCGGGCGGACCGCTCGTGGTGCGCGGCAGGCTCGCGGGCGTCGTGTCGTTCGGCCGCGGCTGTGCCCGTCCCGACGAGCCCGGGGTCTACACGCGGCTGGCTCACTACCGGCAGGCACTGGGCTTCTGATATCCAAGGTTCGGTGCGAACCACACAGTTTCCGGCCACCCTGCGCCGCCAGTGGGGACTCGACCTGAGCCCCGCCCAGCTCTACGCGATCCTGCGGCTGCGCCAGGACGTCTTCGTCGTCGAGCAGAGCTGCGTCTACGCCGACGTGGACGGGCGTGACCTCGACCAGGGCACACGGCACTTCTGGCTGGAAGCCGAAGGATCGCACGACCCGCTCGCGTACCTCAGGCTCCTGGAGGAGCCCGACGGCACGTTCCGCATCGGACGCGTCGCCACCGCGCGCATGGCCCGCGGCCGCGGCTACAGCCGCCGCCTCATGCAGGCCGCGCTCGTGGACGTGGGCACCACGCCGTGCGTGCTCGACGCGCAGACGTACGTCGCGGACTTCTACGCGTCGTTCGGGTTCGTCGCCGAGGGCGCCGAGTTCATGGACGACGGGATCCCACACCTGCGGATGCGGCGCTCTCCCTGATCACGCGCACCGCGCGCTCGATCTCGGCCTCGGTCAGGTCGGCGCGCGCGGTGAGCCGCAGCCTGCTGACACCGTCCGGCACCGACGGCGGCCGGAAGCAGCCGACGACCACGCCGCTCGCGCGGCAGTTCTCGGCCCACTGGAACGCCTGCTCCGGGCTCGGCGCCCGCACGCTCACTACGGCGGCGGTCGGCGTGCTGACCTGGAAACCGGCTTCCTTCAGGCGGTTGCTCAGGTCGTGCGCCACGGTCAGCGCCCGCTCGGGGCGGTCCGGCTCCTCGCGCAGGATCTTGATCGCGGTGAGGGCCGCCGCCGCGCTGCTGGGCGCGAGACCGGTGTCGAAGATGAACGTCCGCGCGGTGTCGATCAGGTGCCTGATCACCCGGCTCGGGCCGAGCACGGCACCGCCCATCGCGCCGAGCGACTTGCTCAGCGTCAGCGTGGTGACCACGTCCGGCGCCTTGATGATCCCCGCCTCGGCGACCGCGCCGCGGCCGCCCGGTCCGACCACACCCAGGCCGTGCGCGTCGTCGACGACCAGCGCCGCCCCGGTCGCGCGGCAGGCCTCGTGCAGCTCGTTCAGCGGGGCGATGTCGCCGTCGACGCTGAACACCGAGTCCGTGACGACGATCGCGCGCCGCTTGCCGCGCGTCTCGAGCGCGTGCCGGACCTTGCCCACGTCGCAGTGGTCCGCGACGACGACGTCGGCCTTCGACAGGCGCGTGCCGTCGATCAGCGACGCGTGGATGTGCTGGTCCGCCACGATCGCCGTGCCGGGACCGGTCAGCGCCGTGACCGCGCCGAGGTTCGCCATGTAGCCGCTGCTGAACACCAGCGCCGACTGCGCGCCGCAGAAGTTCGCGAGCTCGTACTCCAGCTCGTTGTGCAGCTCCGTCGAGCCGGTCACGAGACGCGAGCCCGTCGAGCCCGCGCCCCACTTCAGCGTGGCGGCGGCCGCGGCACCCGCGACGCGCTTGTCCCTGGCGAGGCCGAGGTAGTCGTTGCTCGCGAGGTCGAGGTCCGTCGAGTCCGCCGTGCGCGGCCTCACGCGCCGGGTCAGACCCGCCTTGGACCGCGCCTCGGAGCGGACGTCGATCCAGTCGAACGTCGACTCACCGCCACTGGACACTGCCTCGGTTGTGCTCACGGTCACCGACTGAGTCTCCCATCCGCCGACTAGCGTGCCGCTCGTGGACCTGTTCACCTTCACGCGCGCCGAACTCACCTCACCGGTGCAGTTCGCCGGCGGCCGCTGGGTGGTGTCCGCGTACGACGACGTGCGTGCCGTGCTGGCCGACCCGGTCACGTTCCTGCCCGACAACGCGCTGACCGCCGTCACCCCGGTCGCACCCGCCGCGCTGCGGTCCCTGGTGAGGGCCCGCTTCTCGCTGCCGCCGACACTCGCGAACAACAGCTCCGAGTCCCACACCCGCCTGCGCAAGCTGGTGGCGTCGTTCTTCACGCCGGCCCGCGTCGCCGCTGCGGAGCCTCGCATCCGGTCCCTGGTTTGGGAACGGCTGGGTGGCACGGATCTCGTGCGCGACCTCGCGTGGGACCTGCCCGCGATCGTGCTGATGGACCTCCTGGGTTGTCCGAATGTTGACATTCCGACGTTGAAGCGGTGGAGCTCCGGCTCGCTGGAGTTCTTCTGGGGCGACATCACCCGCGAACGGCAGCTGGAGCTGGTCGACGACGTCGGCGACTTCCACCAGTGGCTGGTCAAGCGCTACCACGCGCGCGACGGCGAGCTGTTCCGCGCGCTCGCCGACGCCGGGGTGTCCGCCGAGGACTCCGCGGGCCTCTGCTACTTCCTGCTGATCGCGGGGCAGGAGACGACGACCCAGCTGCTGTCCACGGCGTTGCGCCGGGCTCTGCTGGACCGCGAGCTGTGGGCGCGGCTGCCGTTGCCCGGTGTCGCGGAGGAGTTCGTCGAGGACGTGCTGCGCACCGAGACGCCCGTGGTGACGTGGCGGCGGCTGACCGCGCGGGAGGTGGTGCTGTCCGGGGTGCGCGTGCCCGCCGGCGCCGAGCTCGTGTTGTTGTTGCGCGGCAAGGAGACCGATCCGCGGCACCTGGCCTTCGGCTACGGCAGGCACTTCTGCCTCGGCGCCGGGCTGGCCCGGCTGGAGGCCGCGGTGACGCTGCGGACGGTGGCCGGGCACGAGCCCTCGCTGCACCTCACCGGGCCTGGTCCGGACTGGCTGAACCTGCTGTCGTTCCGCGCGCCGCGGTCGGTCACGGTCGCGCGATGAGCTTGCCCCTCGTGGTGCGGGCTTCGAGCGCCCGGTGCGCCTCGGCGATCTCGTCGAGCCGGTAGACGTCGCCGAGCCCGAGGGCCTCCTCCGGCAGGCGCGAGGCGGGCGAGCTGCACGAGCAGGGTGCCGGCACCGCCGGACGTCGCCTCGGCCAGCACACCGTGCTGGCCGTCCTGTCGAGTTCCTGCTGAACCAGGGCATGACCGCCGACGAGATCCGTGCGGGCGTTATCTCTCTCGCGGACACTCTCGCGGCTGAGGTTTGATGCTGGGGTGCTGAACCGCCAACTCTCCGGAATCCGCAAGAAGACGCTGCTGGAAAGGCTCGGCCCCGTGCCGGACGTCGACCCCGACCGGTACGGCGACGGCGGCCCGGTGGAGACGCTGGAGAAGCGGGTCGCGGAGCTGCTGGGCACCGAGGCGGCGCTGTTCGTGCCCACCGGCACCATGGCGCAGCAGATCGCGCTGCGCTGCTGGGCCGACCGCACCCACAACCCGATCGTGGCGATGCACCCGCGTGCGCACCCCCTGAACCACGAGGACGACGCGCTGACCGTGCTGTCCGGCCTGCGCCCGGTGAAGGTGCGCGACTGCGAGGTGGGCTCCTGCCCGGAGCCGTACGGGACGCTGCTGCTGGAGGTGCCGGACCGCGAGGCCGGGTTCGTCCTGCCGGCCTGGGACGAGCTGACCTCGCTCGTGGACCTGGCACGGGAACGGGACGCCGTCGTGCACCTCGACGGCGCGCGGCTGTGGGAGAGCACGTACGGCCTCGGCAAGCCGCTGCCCGAGATCGCGGGCCTGTTCGACTCGGTCTACGTGTCGTTCTACAAGTCGCTCGAAGGCATCTCGGGCGCGGCGCTCGCGGGTTCGCAGGACTTCGTCGACCAGGCGCGCGTCTGGCGGCACCGGTACGGCGGCATGCTGTTCCAGCAGTGGCCCGCCGCCCTGTCGGCGTTGCACGGCCTCGACACCGTGCTGCCCCGGCTGGGGCTGTACGTCGAACACGCCAAGGTCGTGGCCGCCGCCCTGGACCTGCCCGAACCGCACACCCACCAGTTCGCGCTGCACCTGCCGGGCGACCCGGAGCGGCTGACCGAGGTGAGCGGGTCGTTCCTCGGCGGGTTCTGGCGGGACGGGACGCTCGCCAAGACCGAGATCACGGTGGCGGAGCCCGCGCTGGAGTGGACCGCCGACGAGGTCCGGGAGGCCTGGGCGGAGTTCCGGAGCCTGATCTAGGGCGACGTCGACTGCCATCGCCCGATCGTGTCGCCGAGCCTTCTGCCACGATCAGATCTCGGCGTGATCAGGAGGCAGTTCGACATGACCGCCCACGTGTTCGTGGACGAGCCCAAGGAGAAGGGCTTCCTGGTCACCGCGGCGGCGTTGCTCCCAGGCGATCTGGTCTCCGCACGCCGGACCGTGCGCGGTCTGGTCATGGCCAACCAGCGGAGGATCCACTTCCACAAGGAATCGGATCAGCGCAGGAAACAGATCCTGGACGTGGTGGTGGAGATCGCGCCGGAGGTCACGATCTACGACGGATCGGCGCACGTGCGCAGGCGCCAACGGGATGCATGCCTCGTCCGGCTGGTCTGCGACCTCGCGGTGTCCGGCGCCGGGATGCTGGTGCTCGAACAGGACGATTCCGTCCTCGAAGCCGACAAGAAGCTCCTCTACCGCTGTGTTCGAGATCTCGGGTGTCACGAGACGCTCGTCTACCGGCACCACCGCGCCCACGAGGAACCGCTGCTCGCGTTGCCGGACGCGATCGCCTGGTGCTGGCACCGGGGTGGTCAGTGGAAGAAGCGGTGCAGCCTTTGGTCGCCGCGGTGGAAGTCGTCTGAAACCGCGAAACCCGGCCCACCCACCGTCCGGAAGGCTGCCGGGTCCACTTCGCAGCGCTAGTGCGACTGCGCGGACCCACGATACCGCACTTCTGACGCGACGTCGCTCACCTGGCTGTTGGACCCGGCGGTGCGAAGTGCGACGATGCCGGGGCTGTGAGGGGAGTGCGAGGAAGCCGGTGCGAATCCGGCGCCGTCCCGCGACTGTGACCGGCCCGGCAGGGTCGGGAGTCAGGAACTCGTCCCCCTCTTCACCTGACCGCGGGCGTGGACACCCGAGGAAGGACTTCACCGAGCATGTTCCCCTTTTCGGCTGTCGTCGGACATGACGACCTCCGCCTGGCCCTGCTGCTCAACGCCGTTCACCCCGGCATCGGCGGCGTTCTCGTCCGAGGTGAGAAGGGGACCGCGAAGTCGACGATCGTGCGTGCCCTCGCCGCGCTCCTGCCCGAGCTGGAGGTGTCGGCGCACTGCCGCTTCGGGTGCGTGCCCGGCAGCGCGGACTGCCCCGACGCGCCGCACGAGGGCGTGGAGCGGCGGCGCGCGAAGCTCGTCGAGCTGCCCGTCGGCGCCACCGAGGACCGGCTGGTCGGGTCGCTCGACCTCGAGAAGGCGCTGACCGAGGGCGTGCGGGCGTTCCAGCCCGGGTTGCTGGCGGCGGCGCACCGGGGCGTGCTCTACGTCGACGAGGTCAACCTGCTGCACGACCACCTGGTCGACCTGCTGCTCGACGCCGCCGCGATGGGACGCGCGCACGTCGAGCGCGAAGGCGTGTCGATCTCGCACCCGTCGCAGTTCCTGCTGGTCGGCACCATGAACCCCGAGGAGGGCGAGCTGCGGCCGCAGCTGCTCGACCGGTTCGGGCTGACGGTGGCGGTGAAGGCGGCGCGGGACGTCGGCGTGCGCACCGAGGTCATCCGGCGCCGGCTCTCCTACGAGGCGGACCCGGTGGGGTTCGCGCGGAAGTGGGAGGACGAGGACGCCCTGCTCCGGCAGCGGATTGCCGACGCGCGGCACAGGCTGCCCGCGGTGTCCCTCCCGGACGGTGAGCTGCGCCGGATCGCCGCCGTCTGCGCGGCTTTCGAGGTCGACGGCATGCGCGCGGACCTCGTGGTCGCCCGTGCCGCCACGGCCCACGCGGCGTGGCGGGGCGCCGATCAGGTCGAGGAGCAGGACGTCGAGACCGCGGTCCGGCTCGCGCTGCCGCACCGGCGCCGCCGCGACCCGTTCGACGAGCCCGGCATCGAGGAGCAGCAGCTCGAGGACGCCATGCGGCAGGCGGCCGAGCACGCGGAGGACCCCGGGGAGGGACCGGACGACGACGGGCCGGGTGGTGGTGAGCTGCCCGAACCGCAGGAGGGCCCGAAGGGCGGCGGGAACGCGCCCGGCGACCGTCCGGCACCGGAGCCCGCGCCCGCGTTCAAGGCGCGGCTGCTGGAGGTGCCCGGCGTCGGCGAAGGCGCGCCCGGCAAGCGTTCGAGGGCACGCGCCCGCACCGGCCGGGTCGTGCGTTCGTCCACAGTGGACGGCAATGGGCTGCACCTGGTCGACACGCTCACGAACGCGGCGCCGCACCAGCGGGCCCGCGGCCGCAGCGGACCGGGACTGCTGCTGACGGGCGCCGACCTCCGCAAGGCGGTCAGGGAGGGCAAGGAGTCGAACCTCGTCCTGTTCGTCGTCGACGCCTCCGGCTCGATGGCGGCGCAGAAGCGGATGTCGGCGGTCAGCGGCGCGGTGATCTCGTTGCTGCGCGACGCCTACCAGCGCCGGGACAAGGTCGGCGTGGTCACGTTCCGCGGCAGCCAGGCCGAGGTCGCGCTGCCTCCGACGACCTCCGTGGACGCGGCGGCGACGCGGCTCAAGAAGATGCGCACTGGAGGACGGACCCCGCTCGCGGACGGCCTGCTGAAGGCCCACCGGGTGCTGGAGGTCGAACGGCTGAGGGATCCGCGCAAGCGCCCGCTCGTGGTGCTGCTGACCGACGGGCGCGCCACGTCGTCCGGGCTCGGCGGTGACCCCGCCAAGGACGCGCTCAAGGCCGCCGGGCTGCTGGAGCAGACCGCCGTCGTCGTCGTGGACTGCGAGCAGGGGCACGTCCGCCTCGGGCTCGCCCAGAAGATCGCCGAGGCGCTGCAGGGCACCTGCGTGCGGCTCGACCAGCTGTCCGCCGACCACCTCGCCGGCGTCGTCCGGGCCGCATAAGGAGATCCCGATGCCTCAAGGACAACCCACCGAGGTGCCGAAGGACGGCCTGACCACCCGTCAGCGCCGCAACCGGCCGTTGCTCATGCTCCACACCGGCGAGATGAAGGGGAAGTCGACGTCGGCGTTCGGCCTCGCGCTGCGCGGCTGGAACCAGGGCTGGGACATCGGCGTGTTCCAGTTCGTGAAGTCCGCCAAGTGGAAGGTCGGCGAGGAGTCCGCGTTCAAGGCGCTCGGCCGGCTGCACGACGAGACCGGCGAGGGCGGCGCCGTCGAGTGGCACAAGATGGGCGAGGGCTGGTCCTGGACCCGCAAGCAGGGCACCGAGGACGACCACGCCACCGCCGCGCGGGAGGGCTGGGCGGAGATCGCCCGCCGCATCCGGTCCGAACGCCACGGCCTCTACGTGCTCGACGAGTTCACGTACCCGCTGCACTGGGGCTGGATCGACGTCGACGAGGTGGTCGACACGCTGACGACCAGGCCCGGTCACCAGCACGTCGTCATCACCGGCAGGTACGCGCCCCCGAAGCTCGTCGACGCCGCCGACCTCGTGGTGGAGATGACCAAGGTCAAGCACCCGATGGACGCCGGGCAGAAGGGCCAGCGGGGGATCGAGTGGTGAACAGGCTGGTCGTCGCCGCCCCGGCCTCCGGCAGCGGCAAGACGACCGTCGCCACCGGCCTGATGGCCGCGCTGCGCCTGGCCGGGTCGCGGGTCGCGCCGTTCAAGGTGGGACCCGACTACATCGACCCCGGCTACCACGCGCTGGCGACGCGGCGGCCCGGTCGCAACCTCGACCCGGTGATGGTCGGCGAGCACCGGATCCCCGGCCTGTTCGCGCACGGTGCCAAGGGTTGCGACATCGCCGTCGTCGAGGGCGTGATGGGCCTCTTCGACGGCCGCGTCGACACCGCGGGCATCGGCTCGACCGCGCACGTCGCCAAGCTGATCAACGCGCCGGTGCTGTTCGTCGTGGACGCCCGCGGGCAGAGCCGGTCGCTGGCCGCGCTGCTGCACGGGTTCCGCGGCTACGACCCGACGGTCCGGCTCGGCGGCGTCATCCTCAACCAGGTCGGCTCGGAACGGCACGAGCAGGTGCTCAGGTCGGCGTGCGACGAGGTCGGCCTCGACGTGCTCGGCGTGCTGCCCCGCGACCCGCGGTTCTCCCTGCCCTCACGGCACCTGGGCCTCGTGACGGCCGCGGAGCACGGGCCGGAGGCCGTCGCCGCGGTCGACGCGATCGCCGCCGCCGTCGCGAAGCACGTCGACCTCGACGCGGTGCGCAGGCTCGCGGCGTCGGTGCCCCCGACGGCCGTCGCCGCGTGGGAGCCGCGGGTCGACCGCGTGCGGGACGAGCCGCTGGTCGCGGTCGCCGGGGGAGCGGCGTTCACGTTCGGCTACGCCGAGCACGTCGAGGTGTTGAAGGCCGCGGGCGCCGCGGTCGCCGTCGTCGACCCGCTGAACGACGAGGACCTCCCGCGGGGGACGGCCGGTCTCGTCCTGCCGGGCGGGTTCCCCGAGCAGCACGCGGAAGCCCTGTCGGCCAACGCGAAGCTGCGCGACGCCGTGACGCGGTTCGCCCGATCGGGCGCTCCCGTGCACGCCGAGTGCGGAGGGTTGCTGTACCTCGCCCGCTCGCTCGACGGGCACCCGATGTGCGGGGTGGTCGACGCCGAGGGGTTCATGACCCCGAAGCTGACCCTGGGCTACCGGGACGCGGTGGCCTCCGCGGGTTCGCCGCTGCACCCGCCGGGCAGCCGCGTGACCGGCCACGAGTTCCACCGGACCCAGCTGTCCACACCGCACTCCACCCCGCCCGCGTGGCACTGGCGCGGCGTCGGCTCGCGGCCCGTCGCCGAGGGGTTCGTGGTGGGCGGCGTGCACGCGTCGTACCTCCACACCCACCCGGCCGGTGATCCGGAGGCGGTGGCCCGTTTCGTGCGCGCCTGCCACCCGTTCGTGGCAGGAGTGGCAGACGGTACGGTCTTCGCTTAAGCCTCTTCCCGAAACCCCCTGTGGAGCTGTCGTGACGACGACCGGTCGGGTCTCCTTCGTCGGCGCCGGTCCCGGTGCCGCCGACCTCATCACTGTCCGGGGCGCGCGCCGCATCGCGGAAGCCGACGTCGTCGTCTGGGCCCCGAGCGCGGTGGACGTCGAATGCGTCCGCGAGCACGCCCGCCCCGACGCCGACCTGGTCGACTTCTCGCGCGTCACGCCGGAGGAGATCACCGACCTGTACCGCCGTGCCGCGGCCTCGCGCCAGGTCGTCGTGCGCCTGCACGCGGGCGACGCCGCGACCGGTGGTGGCGTCCAGGAGCAGCACGACCTGTGCGTGCGCCTCGGTCTGGAGGTCGAGGTCGTCCCCGGCGTGTCGGTCGTGGCCGCCGCTGCCGCCAGGATCGGCCGCGAGCTCACGCAGACCGAGGCGTCGTCGGCGGTGCTGATCTCGCCGGAGAGCAGCGAGCGCGTCGCCGAGTTCGCGCGGCTGCAGACCACGATGGCCGCGACGGTGTCGGGCGCGCGCACGGGCCAGTTCGTGGAGAAGCTGCTGCAGGGCGGCTACACCACCGAGACGCCGGTCGTCGTCGCGTACAAGGTGAGCCAGGCCGACGAGATCGTCGTGCACACCACGGTGGGCGAGCTCGAGGCGGTCGTGAAGCAGCACAAGCTGTACCGCCCCACGCTGTTCCTGGTCGGCACCGCGGTGAAGGCGCCGGCGCGCCGCGTCTCGGCGTCGGCCGCGAGCTCGGCCGACGAGTCCCCGCGCACCGCCCGCCCGACCCGCTGGTCCCGCCGCGCCGCCTCGCGCATCGCGACGCGCACGGACGAGCCCATCCCGGCCGCGGTCCCCTCGCCCGCCGTTCCCGCCGAGCCGAACCCGGCGTGGACGGCGGTCGAGGAGATACAGCAGTCCGTGCGCAAGCCCGCCGAGGAGCCCGCGCCCAAGCCGAAGCTGACGGTGGTGGCGGCCGAGAAGCCGAAGCCGCCGACGGTCCGGGCCTCCACGGCCACGGCGAAGAAGAAGCCGGTCACCCGCAAGTCCAAGCGCACGGCCGGCAACTGAGGCGGAAGCCGTGACAGTCGAGAAGCTGCGGGAGGCGGCGGGCCGCCCGGTCGAGGTCGTCGACGCCGCGGACGGTCTGCGCCCGGCGCTGAACGTGTGCCGTGCCCGTTCCGCCGTGGTCGTGGAGCTGGCCGAGGGCGTGGGCCCCGCCGAGATCGGGGCGGGCCTCGCGGGCTGGCGCCGGTCGATGGTCGTGTCGGACGCCGACGGACTGACCACAGTGGACCCGCGTGACGCGGTGACCAGGCGCTGGAGCGCGCCGGACGCCGTGCTGTGCCTGGCGGACAACGAGTTCCTCCGGTCAGGCGACGGCTGGGCGCTCCCGGACGAGGAGTTCGCGAGCCGCGGCCACGTGCTGGGCGCCGAGGTCCGCGCGTTCGTGCTGGCCCGTCTCGCCCCGCGCCCCGGCGTGCTGGTGTGGGACGTGCTGGCCGGTTCCGGCGCGGTGGGCGTGGAGTGCGCCCGGCTGGGCGCCGCCGTGATCGCGGTCGAGCCGGACCCCGTGCAGTGCGTGCGGATCATCGCGAACGCCTCCGCGCACGGCGTGGACGTCCGAGTCGAGGAGTCCGAGCTGGACGCGCCCTCCTTACCGCGCCCCGACGCGGTGTTCGTCGGGCGCGGTGAGATCGGCGCGGTCAAGGCCTCCGCCGCCGTGTCGGCCCGCCGGGTCGTGGTGGCGACCGAGGGAGTCGACGAGATCGTGCCGGCGCGCGACGCGCTGGTGGCCGCGGGCTACGAGGTGGAGGGCGTGCACTGGACCGCCTCGCGCCTGCTGGACTCCGGGTTCGCGCCCGCGGTGCCGGTGACCGTGTTGTGGGGGAGCAAGAAGTGAGCGCGGTGGAGCCGAACCGCCCGGCCGCCGGACCGTGGGGAAGCAGCAGGTGATCGGTGTGTTCGCCGGGGCCGCCCACCGAGGTGACGCGGCTGACCTGGCAGGCCTGCTCGGCGCGGACGCGGTCGTCCCCGACGGTCCCGTCAAGCTCGCCGTTCGCGGTCTCTGGCCGCGGCTCGGCGCCGTCGTGCTGTTCCTGGACGCCGGGTCCGCCGTCCGCCTGATCGCGCCGCTGCTGCGCGACCGGCGCCGTGACCCGGCCGTGGTGTGCGTGGACGAGCACTTCGTCGTCGCGCTGGCCGGGAACGCGGACACGTTCGCCCGCCACGTCGCGGACCTGCTGAACCGCACGGCCGTGGTGACGAAGGGACCGTCGATCGACTCGGTGCTCGACGAGCTGGTGGAGCAGCTCGACGCCACCGCGGACGGCGACGTCGAGGCCTGCTTCGCCGCCATCGAGGCGGGCGAGAAGGTCGTGCTGCGCAACCCGTTGAACTTCCCGCTGCCCGCCCTGCCGCCGAACGTCGTGGCGGCGGGCGAGGACGCGACCTGGGTGATCGTCGTCGACGACCGGGCGGGTTCCAGCAAGGAGAACGTGCTGCGGATCGTGCCGCGCACGCTCGTCGTCGGCGTGGGGTCCACGAGGGGCGCGTCGGCCACGAGCGTCGGCGCGGCACTGTCGGAACTGGACGCCCAGGGCGGGCTCGACCTGCGCGCCATCAAGGCGTTCGCGACGGCCGACGTCAAGGCGGACGAGCCCGGCATCGTGGACGCCGTGGAGGACTGGGGTTTCTGGCACGGCGACACCGCCGAGCTGCTGACGTTCCCGACCGAGGAGCTGGCGGAGATCGGGGTGCCGAACCCGAGCTCGGTGGTGCGCAACTCGATGGGCACCGCGAGCGTCGCGGAGGCGGCGGCGTTGCGGGGTGCGCGGTCGCTCTGCGCCGGCGGCCCGGTCGAGCTGGCGGCCGAGAAGTTCAAGCGGGACAACGTGACCGTGGCCGCGGCGCGGGTGCTGCCGCGCGGCAGGCTAGCGCTGGTCGGGCTCGGTCCTGGTCCCGCCGAGGAACGCACGCCGAGGGCGGAGGCGGAGATCCGGCGCGCGGCGTTCGTGGTCGGGACACCCGAGGCGCTCGACGCCGTGGGACCGATCCTGCGTGCCGGCACCGAGGTCCGGCACGAGGGCGCGGGTGAACTGGCCGCGGCGGGGGCCGCCGTCGCGTTCGTCGCTTTGGGAGCCGGTCCCGCGCTGGACGGTCCGGTCGAAGCCGACGTGGTCGTCGTTCCCGGAATCGGCTGAGTCAAAAGTCAAGTCCGGCATCTCCGACTAATGGCGGTTATGCCGCCGAATCCTCCCCGGTGACGCTGTGTGCGCCGTTGCTTCACACCCTGCACACACGGCGTCATAGGGAAGGACTGGCAACATGGCGAAAACCCTGCATCGCCTGATCATGTCTGTCTTGGTGTCCGCTCTCGCGAGCATTTTCTTCATCGCTCCGCCCGCCAGCGCGGGCGACGTGTCGCCGATGATCGTCGGTGGCACGCGCGCCAGCACCGCGACCTACCCGTGGGTCGTCTACCTGGCGTCGACGTCCGGCTCGCAGTTCTGCGGCGGCACGCTGGTGAAGGCCAACAAGGTCGTCACCGCCGCGCACTGCGTCTCCGGCCGCACCGCCTCCAGCACCCGTGTCGTGCACGGGCGTGACGACAAGCAGAGCACCGCGGGCACCGTCGCGAGCGTCACGCGCATCTGGGTGCACCCGAGCTACCGCAGCGCGACGTCCGGCTACGACGTGGCGGTGCTGACGCTGGACCGCAACATCAGCTCGGCCACCCTGCCGCTCGCCACGCCGGCCGACACGGCGCTCTACGCGGCCGGCAACTCCGCGCTGATCCTCGGCTGGGGCACCACGTCCTCCGGTGGCTCGGCCTCGCGGTACCTGCTCAAGGCCAACGTGCCGCTGACGTCGGACGCGACCTGCAAGACCGCGTACTCGCAGTACAGCAACACCTCGATGGTGTGCGCGGGCTTCCCGCAGGGTGGCGTCGACACCTGCCAGGGCGACTCCGGCGGTCCGCTGGTCTACGGCGGCAAGCTGATCGGTGCCACGTCCTGGGGTCGTGGCTGCGCCTCGGCGGGCTACCCCGGCGTGTACGCGCGCATCGCGTCGTACAACTCCGTGATCACCGCTCAGCTCTAGGTCGTCGGTTGCGGGGTGCGTGCTCCGGCGCGCACCCTGCACGCATGGCTGATCTCGAAGCTGTGCCCGAGGACTGGTCGAGCGCCTTGGTCGTCGTCGCTCACCCCGATGACATGGAGTACGGCGGTGCGGGCGCCATCGCTCGTTGGACAGCCCAAGGCAAGAAGATCGCGTACCTGCTCGCCAGCCGTGGCGAGAACGGCATCGACTCGATGGCTCCGGACGTCTGCGCGCCGTTGCGCGTCGAGGAGCAGATCGCGTCGTGCGCGGCCGTCGGCGTGACCGAGGTCGAGTTCCTGGACCACCCGGACGGCACCATCGAGTACGGCGTCCCGCTGCGGCGCGACATCACGGCCGCCCTCCGCCGCCACCGCCCGGAGTTCGTCATCACCGGCAACTTCCGCGAAACCTGGCCGGGTGGCGGGCTCAACATGGCCGACCACATCGCCGTCGGCCGCGCGACCGTCGACGCCGTGCGGGACGCGGCCAACCGCTGGATCTTCCCGGAGCTCGGCCTGGAGAAGTGGGACGGCGTCAAGTACGTCGCGGCGGCGTCCTCACCGTTGGCGACGCACGCCGTGGACATCACCGACTCGTTCGACGCCTCCGTGGCCTCGCTGCGCGCTCACAAGGCGTACCTGGAGGCGCTGAGCGGCGACATGGCCGAGCCGGAGCCGTTCCTCCGTTCGATGGCGGAAGCCGCGGGGAAGAGGTTCGGAGGCGTCCTCGCGACCTCGTTCGAGCTCCTGCCGCTGTGACCATGTTCCCTTCGGCTGGACACGGCGGGTCCGGTGTGGATGCTTCTACGCATGCCCTTTGAACAGCACTACCTGGCCGGCCTCGACCTCCGGGGCCGACGCGTGCTCGTGGTCGGCGGTGGCACGGTCGCGCAGCGCCGTCTTCCCCGTCTGATCGCGTCCGGCGCCGTCGTCGACCTCGTGTCGCCCGTCATCACCCCCGCCGTGCAGGGCATGGTCGACGCGGGGGAGCTGACCTGGCACGAGAGGCTGTTCGAGGCCGGGGACGTCGAGGGCGCCTGGTACGTGCTGGCGTGCACGTCCGACGCCGAGGTCAACGCGCAGATCAGTGAAGAAGCGCTCTCTCAGCGTGTGTTCTGCGTGCGCGCGGACATCGCCGTCGAGGGCACGGCCGTCACACCGGCCTCCGCCACGCACGACGGCATGCTGATCGGTGTTCTCGCGGGTGGCGAGCACCGCCGGTCGGCCGCGGTGCGGGACGGGCTCGTGGCGGCGTTGCGCGACGGCCGCATCGCGGACCAGGCCGCACCGCCCGTCGGTGTCGCGCTGGTGGGGGGCGGTCCGGGCGACGCCGAGCTGATCACGGTGAAGGGCAAGCGTTTGCTGGCGCTCGCGGACGTGGTGGTCGCGGACCGGCTCGCCCCGCGTGAGCTGCTGGAGGAACTGCCCGCGCACGTCGAGGTCGTGGACGCGGCGAAGATCCCCTACGGCCGCGCGGCGACGCAGGACTTCATCAACCAGACGCTGGTCGACCGGGCCAAGGAGGGCAAGTTCGTCGTCCGGCTCAAGGGCGGCGACCCGTACGTCTTCGGCCGCGGCTTCGAAGAGCTGCTGGCGTGCGCCGAGGCCGGGATCCCGGTGACGGTCGTGCCGGGCGTGACGTCGGCGTTCGGCGTGCCCGCGCTGGCCGGTGTGCCGGTGACGCACCGGGGCGTGGCGCACGAGGTCGTCGTCGTCTCCGGTCACGTGGCACCGGACGACCCGCGTTCTCTCGTCGACTGGCCGGCGATCGCACGCCTGCGTGGCACGGTCGTGCTGATGATGGCGGTCGAACGAGCCGGTGCGTTCGCCACGGCGCTGATGGAAGGCCGTCCCGGGTCGACGCCCGTCGCCGTGGTGCAGGAGGGCAGCACGACCGGCCAGCGCGTTCTGCGCTCCACTTTGGACTCGCTGGCGGCCGACATGGAGGCGCACCGGATCCGGCCGCCGGCGATCATCGTCGTCGGACCGGTCGCCGACATCGCCTCCCTGAAGGGCTAGGGCCGGCTCGGGCGGACGTCGCGGAAGTGGGTGCGCAGCGGCTTCAGGCTGAGCACCCCGACCGCCGTGCGCAACACCACGGCGGCGTACCAGGGCGCGAGCAGCCCGAAGCCGTCCGCGACGAGCCCGCCCAGCAGCGCGCCGACCGGCTGGACACCCCAGGTGACCAGCGTCTGCGCGCTGCTGACGCGGCCCGGCAGCCCGGTCGGCACCACCCGCTGGCGGAAGCTCGCGGTCGCCACGCCCCACACCGCCGTGCAGAACGAGCTCACGACCGCGAACACCGCGACCGTGGGGAGGTCACGCGCGATCGTGGCGATGCCGAGCCACATCAGCGGGATCAGCACCACGGTCGTGAGAACCGCCCAGCTCGCCCGGGCCAGGATCCGCTCGGCCAGCAGTGCCCCCGCGACGCCGCCGCAGGCGAGGGTCGCGAGCAGCGCCCCGAAGCCGGCGTCGGTGAGCCCCAGGCGTTGCTGGGCGAACAGCACCAGCGTCGCCACCGTCATCGCGATGCACAGGTTGGTCGTCGCGGACACGACCGTGATGGTGCGCAGAGCCTCGTGCTTCATCAGCCACCGCAAGCCGTCGCGAGCCTTTTGCCTGGCGGACGGCACTTTGCGTTCCGTACGCATCTGAGTGACCAGCGACGCCGCTATGGCGAACGTCAGCGCGTTGACCCAAAACGGCGCGGGTACGGCGATGGCGAACAGCAGACCACCCAACGGTGGTCCCACGAACTGCAGCGCTACCGCTTGAGAGGCGAACAACCTGCCGTTCGCGCGCTCCAGCAGAGGGTTCTTCACGGTGGCCTTGATGAGTGGTTGTCCCACGGCCCTGGGATCGTCTCGGCGGTGCCGATGAGGAACGCCAACCCGTACATGACCGCGATGCGCGCGCTGTGGAAGGTCGCGAGCAACGCCATGAGCGCGCACTGGATCCACAGCGCGGCGAGGAGGAGCCGCCGTCCGTCGTAGCGGTCCGCGGCCGCGCCGGCGGGCAGGGAGACCAGCAGCCAGGGGAGTGCGCCGAAGAAGCTCACGCCGGCGACCAGCGTCGGGTCGCGGGTGATCGTGGTGGCGAGCAACGGCAGTGCCGCGAGGAAGATGCCGCCGCCCAGCGCCGAGATCGCGCTGCCGCCCCACAGGAGGTACCAGTTCCGCCCCATGGGACACCCTGCGTGCCGGTCCCTGTGGGACCGGCACGCAGGCAACTGGGGAACACGGCCGGGCTCGAACCGGCGTCCTTCCGGTGAAGAGCCGGAGCTCTACCGCTGAGCTACGCGTTCCAGGCGTTCGGCGGGCCGGGCTCGAACCGGCGTCCACCCGGTCCAGAGCCGGGCGCTCCACCACTGAGCTACCACCGAACGCGTCCCAGCTTGCTCAACCGGGCGTGTTCTGTCCACCCAATACTTCGGCGCGGACCGGCTTGCCGCTGAACACGTGCGCGCGCCGCAACACCATGCCCCACAACGGATCCGAGACGGACACGCCGTGCACGAGCTCCGGGGTCGGGCGGAAGCGCGCGATCGCGCCGTGTTCGCGCGGTGCCGTCCACCCGGCGCGTTCCGGGTCGACGCCGTGCTCACGGCACGCCGCCTCCACGTCCGCGCGGGTGCACGCCGCCGTGCCGTCGAGGACCTCCCACGGCAGCGGCAGCCGCGCCCACACCGAGGTGTCCGGGTGCAGGCCGCCGCCGTGCCACGCTACGAGGTCGGCCGCCATCACGCGCATGGCCTTGCCCGGCCAGGCGTCGTCGAGCAGCGACGACAGCCCCGCGGCGTGCAGGCACGAGATCCACGCCGCGCGTGCGGCGTTGTAGGCGCCCGCGAAGGCGTTCCAGGTCGACGAGTCGACGCCGGACCGCACGACCATGGTCGCCCGGTCGACGTCCGACGAACGCCACACGCCACCGAGCACGGCCGCGATGGACCGCGTCGCCGCGGACCACCGGCCGAGCAGCTCGCCGAGCTGGTCGGCGGACAGGTGCCGCAGCACGTCCCACACCGGGTGCGCCAGCGCGATCATCGCCCAGTCGGTGTCCGCACGGGCCCTGCACCGCGCGAGGAGCACGTCCGCGACCTGGTCGAACGGGTTCTCCCGGCCGGTCAGGCTGAACTCGCGGCGCAGCTTGCGGCGAGCCGTGAAGTAGGCGACGAAGCAGGCCGCGTCGACGTCCGCGCCGAAGCGCTCGCGGTCGATCACGTCGACGAACCCCGCCGACGCGAGCAGCGTCGCGCTGCGCAGCCGCTGGGCGCGGCCGAGCCGGTCGGCCTTGGCGGACAGCCTGCGCAGCATGCGGAACCGGCGGTTGTACTGCCGCTTGGACAGCTCGACACCGGCCGCCTCGCGCGCCTCGCGGTTCAGCCGGTCCGCGAGGAAGTCCGTGTGCCCGGGGTCCCAACCGATCCCGGCGCCGGCCAGTTCGGCGAACTCCAGCACCGACACCGGGTCCTCGGTGTCGACCGCGGCGTCCACGTCGAACAGGCGCCTGGTGGCGGCGACCTGCCGCGCCGCACCGACCGGGCGCGCGTAGTCGTCGCTCATGCCGGAGAACCCCTGCCAGCGCGACGCGTGCCGGGCGACGTCCCCGATCACGGCGCGCTCGCGGCGCGTCAGGGACTGGTTCACCTCCAGCACCAGGACGGCCACGTCCTCCGGGCGGGGCCGTGCGTCGAGCGAGCGGTACAGGCGGTCGAGTGCTTCCACACCTCCAGAGGACCACGCCCTGTCCAGCGGTTTTCGGGCTCTGCCCTACCCTTTCGACCGTGCTGGTGCTGCTTCCCCCGTCGGAGACCAAGGCGATCGGCGGCGAGGGCGCGCCGCTCGACCTCGACGCGCTGTCGTTCCCCGAGCTGAACCCGGTCCGGGACGAGCTGGTGTCCGCGCTGGCCGACCTCGCGCGGGACGTCCCGGCGAGCCTCAAGGCGCTCGACATCTCCGAGCGCCAGGTCGACGAGGTGCACCGCAACGCCGCCCTGCGCACGTCGCGGACCACGCCCGCGCTCCTGCGCTACACCGGGGTGCTCTACGACAACCTGGACTTCCCGTCGCTGAAGAAGGCCGAGAAACAACGCGCCTGTCAGCGGCTCGTGGTCGCGTCCGCGCTGTTCGGAGTGGTCCGCGGCGGTGACCCGGTGCCCGCCTACCGGTTGTCGGGCGGCAGCGCGCTGCCGGGCCACGGCAGCCTGCGCACGGTGTGGAAGCCCGCGCTGGAGCCCGTGCTGGCCGGCGCGGACGAGTTCGTCGTGGACCTCCGGTCCGGTGCGTACTCGAGCCTCGCGAAGATCCCGCACGCCGTCGTCGTCCGGGTCGTCACCAGCGAGGGCAAGGTCGTCAGCCACTTCAACAAGGCGCACAAGGGCCTGCTCGCGCGGGCCATCGCCCGGTCCAGCGCCGAGCCCGGCGACCTGAAAGGCCTGGTCAAGCTCGCGCAGAAGGCAGGGTTGCGGCTCGTGCCGACCGGCGGGAAGACCGCCGACCTGATCACCGGTTAATTCGGTTGCGGCCGGTGGGGCCGCAGGGCATTCTTCTGCCCCGAAGCGTGACATCGGAACTGGATCGAGGAGGTGCGTGATGTCAGAGCCCGCCTGGGGACGTGGCACCGCGTTCGCGACCCGTCCAGCCGCCCTTCGCGCCTGATCAGCACCGTTTGATCGCAGAGCGCCAGTGGGGCGGTCACCCTTCATCCTTTCCGGGAGACCCCACCGTGCGCGAGCACGATCTTTTCGAACGCTACGAATCTACTTTCGACGACACCGCCGACACCATGCGGCGCAAGGGAAAGCGCACCAGGTCCAGGATCGACGACGCGGAACCCACCCGTCGCGGCCGCATGACCGAGGAAGAGAAGCTGCGCGTCGCGCGAGTGCGCGAGGACCAGCTCAGCTCGGCCGACACCCCCGAGGACGGCGACCGCTGGTCCACGTGGGGCGACGCCGACCAGGGACCGAAGCCGCACCCGTCGTGGCTCATCACGGAGCTGGCCGCGGTCGACCGCGAGCTCGGCATCGTGAAGACCGGCAAGGAGGCGGACGTCTTCCTGCTGGAACGCGCGATCGGCGACCGGGTGTGCCTGCTCGCCGCCAAGCGCTACCGCAGCAACGACCACCGGATGTTCCACCGCGACGCCGGGTACCTCGAGGGTCGTCGCATGAAGAAGTCCCGTGAGAACCGGGCGATCGCGAACCGCACCGCGTTCGGGCGCAACCTGATCGCGGAGCAGTGGACGGTCGCGGAGTTCGCCGCGCTCTCCCGGCTGTGGCAGATCGGCGCGCCCGTGCCGTACCCAGTGCAGCGCAGCGGCACCGAGCTGCTGCTGGAGTTCATCGGGGACGCCGAGGGCAACGCGGCGCCGAGGCTCGCGCAGACCCGTCCCGACGAGGACGAGCTGCTCGACCTGTGGCGCCAGCTGGTCGCGACGCTGACGACGCTCGCCGAGGCGGGCCTGACGCACGGCGACCTGTCCGCCTACAACCTGATGGTCCACGAGGGCAGGCTGGTCGTGATCGACCTGCCCCAGGTGGTCGACCTCGTCGCGAACCCCCGCGGCGTGGAGTTCCTCGACCGCGACGTCCGCAACATCTGCGGCTGGTTCGCCGCGCGCGGCCTCCCGCCGGAGATCGGCGACCCGTCCGCGCTGGTGGCAACGCTGCTGGACGTGGCGGGTATGGGCTGACCCCGCCGTCGAGCGCCCGGTCGTGTCCAAGGACACTGCCGGGCGCGCGAAGTGTCGCCACTGATCAGTTAGACTGTGCTGTACACCGATGAAGGCCTGACGGCCGTTGACCGGTGTTTCCACCTACTCATCAGCGGCGTGACCACCACGCCGGGCCCGTCCTTGTGATCGGCACCGCGGTAGCGCGCGGGGCAGCCTCGAGACGTGCCATGTCCCGGAGGTTTGTTTTGCCATCAATGTCCGAAGGTCGTTCCGAGCGTGGACAAAGCCGCAGGTCACCGCGCCGCCGCTCGGGTCGCCAGGGCAATTCCTCGCGTCCGCAGCAGCGGGTCGAGGAACCGATCGTCGCCGAGCACGTCGAGAGCACGCTGCCGGAAGGCCCGCTGCCCTCGTTCGCTGAACTCGGCCTGGCCGACGCGCTGATCCGCTCGCTCGTCGCCAACGAAATCACCGAGCCGTTCCCCATCCAGGCGGCCACCCTTCCCGACGCGATGTCGGGCAAGGACATCCTCGGCCGCGGCCAGACCGGCTCCGGCAAGACGCTGGCGTTCGGCCTCGCGATGCTGAGCCGCCTCGCCGGCGGCCGTTCCGTGCCGCACAAGCCGCGCGGCCTGATCCTCGTCCCGACCCGCGAGCTCGCGATGCAGGTGGAGACGGCTCTCATGCCGCACGCCCGCTCGCTGGGCCTGTGGTGCCGCGTCGTCGTCGGCGGCACGTCGTTCCCGCGCCAGATCGAACACCTGCGCCGCGGCGTCGACCTGCTGATCGCCACGCCCGGCCGTCTGTCCGACCACGTCCGCCAGGGCACGTGCGACCTCGGCTCCGTCGAGATCACCGCGCTGGACGAGGCCGACCAGATGGCGGACATGGGCTTCATGCCCCAGGTCCGCGCCATCCTCGACCTGACCCCGCAGGACGGTCAGCGCCTGCTGTTCTCCGCGACGCTCGACGGCGACGTGGACAAGCTGGTGCGCCAGTACCTGCACTCCCCGGTGACGCACTCGGTGGCCCCGTCCACCGCGAGCGTCACGACCATGGAGCACCACCTGCTGTTCGTGTCCGCTGAGGACAAGCAGAACGTCGTGACCGAGATGGCCGCGCGCGAGGGCCGCACGATCATGTTCGTGCGCACCAAGCACCACGTCGACCGCCTGGCCAAGAAGCTCCGCTCGGTCGGCGTCCACGCCGGCGCCCTGCACGGCGGCAAGGCGCAGAGCGCCCGCACCCGCGTGCTCGGCGAGTTCCGCGAGGGCACCACGCCGGTCCTGATCGCCACCGACGTCGCCGCCCGCGGCATCCACGTCGACGACGTCTCGCTCGTCGTCCACGTCGACCCGCCGGCCGACCCGAAGGACTACCTGCACCGCGCGGGCCGCACCGCGCGCGCCGGCCAGTCCGGCACCGTCGTCACCCTCGTGACGCACGACCAGCGCCGCGCCGTCCAGGGCATGGCCGCCCGCGCCGGCATCCGTCCGGAGAGCACCAAGGTCCGGCCCGGCGACGACGATCTGGTCCGCATCACCGGCGCCCGCACGCCCAGCGGCGAGCCCGTGCTGGAGCGGGAGAAGCCCGCTCGCCGCGGGCCCTCGCGCCGGTTCGGCGCCCCCGGTGCCGGTACCGGTCGTCGTTCCGCGGAAGGGGGCGAGTTCCGCGGTGGGCCTCGTCGGTCCTCCGCGGACGGTGGCGGGCCTCGCCGGGCCGAGCGGACCGAGGGCGGTCGTGCGTTCGGCCGTTCGGAGCGCAGTGGACGGCCTCGCCGGGCGCCTCAGCACTGAGGATCGGCCGGCGGTGAAGTCCGCCAGGTGATTTTGTCGGACCCCCTGAGCAGCGTTTGGGCTCAGGGGGTCTTCCTGTTGGGGGTCTTCTTGTCGGGGGACGTCTGCGTCAGCTGGCGCTTGGTTTTCCCAATTGCGTTGGCTGCTGCGTTGCTCTGGGCGGCTTGCTGTTGCGTAGCGGTGGGCGTCCGGTGGGGTGGTCCCGTCACAAGCCGCGCCCGAGCCGGCCACACCCCTCGGGCGCGGCAAGAGCTGAGGCACGACTCGTGACGGGACCGCCCCACCTCGGGTCGTTGTGAAGAGCTGACAAGCCTGGAGCGGGGTCGAAAGCGGCTCGGCTTCGCCTTGCTCCACCCCGGCTCTGCCCGCGCGCCTCTGTCAGGGGGCCAGGAGCGTCAGGTAGGCGAGGCCGAGGGTTCCTCGCCAGCCTCGCAGGCGGTAGTTGCGGCTCGTGTCCGCCTTGGCGCGGATTTCGGCGGCGTGTTCGGAGTTCGGGTTGTCGCGCAGCCAGCGTTCCCAGGCGAGGCCGTGGCCGTTTTCGAAGATGTCCCACTCGTCGAGGCTTGCCTGCTCTGCGGCCAGCAGGCGGTAGCCGTGGGTGTGGGCCAGGTCGACCAGGTCTGCCAGTGAGCCGTACTGGTTGCGGGGGATGGGCATCGCCGCCAGTTGGGCCTCTGTGGGTTCTCGTTCCCAGAAGCCTTCGCCCAGCAGGAGTTTGCCGCCTGGGCGCAGCAGGGACCTGGCTGCTGTCAGGGCGTTCGTGGTGTGGTGCAGGGGATCGCCGCCCCACACCTGGGTTGCGCCGTTCACGATGACGGCGTCGGCTGGTTTGTCCGGCTGCCACTGGGCCACGTCGGTCGCGTGGAAGCTCGCTCGTGCGGTCAAGCCTCTGGCCTGTGCGTTGGCGGTGGCTCGGGCTATGTCGGCCGCGTTCAGGTCCACGCCTGTGCCGGTGGCTGTGGGGGCTGCTTCGAGGGTGCGCAGGAGCAGTTCCGCCCAGCCGCAGCCGAGGTCGAGGACGTGGGCGTTGTCGAGGGGGAGCAGTGAGCGGATGAGGCGGGCTGCTCGTTCTTCGGACAACGGGCCGTGGAAGGTCAGATCTTCGTGCAGCGGCGCTATCTCTGGCGGTGTCATCTGGCGCACGATGGCGCTGCCGGGGTGTTCGGGCAACGCGTTATTCGGTTGGCTGGCGTCGGGTCTCGTCGTAGCTTCGGGGTGTGGAACTCGTGTGGCGCTCGCTCACGACCGCAGACATCCCGGCGGTGGCCGCGTTGTACAACGCTGTCGAGGCAGCGGACGACACCGGGGAGTTGTTGTCCGAAGAGGACTTCGTCGAGTTGTTCGGTGAGGCCGACCTCCCTCGCGGGTCCGTTGCCGCGTTCGCGGGGGACGAGCTTGCGGCCTACGGGGTGGTCGTGGTGCGGGACAAGCCTGTTGGGGCGCACCGGGTTCGGCTCGACGGGTTCGTGCACCCCTCGTTCCGGCGGCGTGGTGTCGGGCTTCAGCTGTTGCCGCGGATGGTCGAGCTGGCGCGGGGCCTGCACGTCGACAAGCACCCGGACCTCCCGCTCGTGGTGAACACGATGGTCGAGAGCCGGTGTGCGGGGCACGCGGCGCTGGTGCAGCGGTGGGGTTTTCGCGCTGAGCGGCACTTCCACGAACTGGAGGTGGCGCTGGGCGAGTCACTCGCCCGGGTGCCGGTGCCGGCCGGGTACGAGGTCGTGCCGTTCTCGGCGGCTCGGGATGCCGAGGTCCGGGTGGTGTCCAACACGGCGTTCGCCCGGCACTGGGGGTCCGTCGAGCGCAGTCCGGAGGAGTGGGCCGCGTCGTTCACCAACAGCAAGCGGTTCGTGCCGGAGTGCTCCTTCCTCGCTTTGCACGAGGGCGTCGTCGTCGGGTTCGTGCTCGCGCGGCACTACCCGGTCGTCGAGGAGATGACCGGCGTGCGCGAGCTGTGGATCGGGGACGTCGGCACCCTCGAGGAGCACCGCGGGCGCGGGGTGGCCTCCGGGTTGCTGAGCTGGACGTTGGCCCAGGCCAAGACTCAGGGGTACGCCAGGGCCGGGCTCTCGGTGGACACGGCGAACCCGACCGGTGCGCTCGGGGTGTACGAGCGCGCCGGGTTCGGGGTGGTGCGGACCTGGGCCGACCACGGGATGCCGGTGGAGCTCTAGAGCTCCTCGCCCGCCTGGCCGACGCAGAACTCGTTGCCGTCCGGATCCGCCAGGACCGACCAGACCAGGCCCGGCACGCTGTGCACGGCCACCTCGGTGGCACCCAGCCCGACCAGGCGTTCGACCTCCGCCTCGCGGTCCGGCACGTGCGAGTCGAAGTGCACTCTGTTCTTGCCCGGTGTGGCGTCTGGGACCTGCTGGAAGCCGAGGGCCGGGCCGGTCTCGGAACTCGGGGCGAGGACGATGAACCCACCCCAGTCGTTCTGGACCGTCGTGCCCAGAGCGGCCGTCCAGAACTCCGCGAGCTTGCGCGCGTCCGGGGTGTCGATGGTGATCATGTCGATCGTCAGTGGCATGGGCGGAACGCTACCCACGGGGTCTGACAATTCTTGTCGGCGCAGGTCAGGGCCCGTGGTGAGCACCGCGCGCGATTTCGGGGAACGTCCAACCAGTACGCTGCTCCAACAGCCCGTGAACGAGGAGTACCCACCGTGATCACCAGGATGTCGTCGCTGTTCCTGCGAACCCTTCGCGAGGACCCGGCGGACGCCGAAGTGCCCAGCCACAAGCTGCTGGTGCGCGCCGGCTACGTCCGCCGCGTCGCGCCGGGCGGATACTCCTGGCTGCCGCTGGGGCTCAAGGTCCTGCGCAACATCGAGGCCGTCGTCCGCGAGGAGATGGACGCCTTCGGCGCGCAGGAGATCCAGTTCCCCGCCCTGCTGCCCAAGGAGCCCTATGAGGCGACGAACCGGTGGGAGGAGTACGGCCCCAACCTGTTCCGCCTCAAGGACCGCAAGGGCGCCGACTACCTGCTCGGGCCGACGCACGAGGAGATGTTCACCCTCACCGTGAAGGGTGAGTACAGCTCCTACAAGGACTACCCCGTCACGCTGTACCAGATCCAGACCAAGTACCGCGACGAGGCGCGTCCCCGTGCGGGCATCCTGCGCGGCCGCGAGTTCCTGATGAAGGACTCGTACTCGTTCGACCTGAGCGACGAGGGCCTGAGCCAGTCGTACGTGAACCACCGCGACGCCTACATCCGCATCTTCGACCGGCTCGGCCTGGAGTACGTGATCGTCTCCGCCACGTCCGGTGCGATGGGCGGGTCCGCGTCCGAGGAGTTCCTCGCCGTCGCCGAGACGGGTGAGGACACGTTCGTGCGCAGCACCGAGTCCGGCTACGCGGCGAACGTCGAGGCCGTCGCGACGCCCGTGCCCGCCGAGCAGTCGATCGACGACAAGCCCGCGGCGCAGGTGCACCACACGCCGAACACGCCCACCATCGAGACGCTGGTGGACTTCCTCAACGCGAACACCGACCGCAAGTTCACCGCGGCGGACACGTTGAAGAACGTCATCGTGAAGACGCAGCAGCCGGGCCAGAAGGACTGGACGCTGCTCGCGATCGCGGTCCCCGGTGACCGCGAGGTCGACTTCAAGCGCCTCGAGGCGGCGCTCAGCCCCGCCGAGGTCGCGATGGTCGACGAGGCCGACTTCGCGAAGAACTCGTTCCTGGTCAAGGGTTACATCGGTCCGGGCGCGATCCAGGCCAACGGCATCCGCTTCCTCGCCGACCCCCGCGTCGTCAAGGGCACCGCGTGGGTCACCGGCGCGGACAAGGCCGACCACCACGTCGTCGACCTCGTGGCGGGCCGCGACTTCACGCCCGACGGCGTCATCGACGTCGCCGAGGTCCGCGAGGGCGACGCCTCCCCGGACGGCAAGGGCGTGCTCGTCGCCGCGCGCGGCATCGAGATCGGCCACATCTTCCAGCTGGGTCGCAAGTACGCGGACGCGTTCTCGCTCGACGCCCTCGGCCCGGACTCCAAGCCGGTCCGGATCACCATGGGCTCGTACGGCATCGGCGTCTCGCGGCTCGTCGCGGTCATCGCGGAGCAGTCACACGACGAGCGCGGCCTGATCTGGCCCCGCAACGTCGCGCCCGCCGACGTCCACGTCGTGGTGGCCGGCAAGGACGAGACGCTGCTCAACGCCGGTGAGGACTTCGCGAAGCAGCTCAGCGACAAGGGCCTCGACGTGCTGTTGGACGACCGCAAGGCGAGCCCCGGCGTGAAGTTCGCCGACGCCGAGCTCGTCGGCATCCCGACGATCCTCGTGATCGGGCGCGGGTTGAAGGACGGCACGGTCGAGGTCAAGGACCGCCGCTCCGGCGAGCGCGTCGAGGTGCCGGTGGCCGAGGCCGTCGACCACCTGGTGCAGGTCGTCAAGGGCTGAGCCGGAACTCCGGACGCCGGGTCGCGCGCTGGTCGCGCGGCCCGGCGTTGCTGGTCCTGCGCCCGTTGAGCGGGTGAGGGGCAACGGTTCCGGCGTGGTGGCGGGGCGTCCGAGGACGAACGCCGCAGAAGGCTCCGGACGCGGCGCAGGTCGGCGCGAGGGGACCGGAGCGGCGCGGGCCGGACGTCAGGTCGTCGGGACCAGCGACTCGGCCATCTTCTGCAGGTCGGACTCCTTGACCAGCGGCGGGGTGGTGCCGCCTCCGCCGCCCTCCAGGTCTCCGTTGACGACCAGCACGTGCAGCCTGTTGCTGCCGTTGAGCACGACGACCTTGAGCATTCCCTTGGACGCCAGGCACTTGTTGGCGGACTGGGTCACGGTGGCGTCGACCTGCACGCCCTCGACGGTGACCTTCTTGCCGTCCTTCTGGGTGTGCTGGATCTTCACCGGCTTCGGCTGCGTGAGCTCCACCTTGGGCTCGCCGCCGGAGCTGTAGTACTGGGTGGCCAAGGACTTCGTGAAGTCGGTGGCGGTCTTGCCGATGTCGCCCTTGGGCAGCAGCGCGCCGCCGTTGGTGCCCTTGGTGTAGTTCTTGCCCTCGCACTCGTAGTCGCCGTACGAGGTGACGCCGGACAGCGAGATGCCGTCGAACTTGTCGACCGGGATCCTGGCCTCGCTGAGGATGTCCCAGTTCTTCGGGACCTCGTAGGTGAAGCCGAGGCTGGTCTCGACGCACTGCTGGCCGTCGTTCCTCGGGCACTTCGCCTCGGCCGGCTGCGAGGAGGAAGTGGTGCTGCTCGTCGGGGACGGGTCGGGCTGCGCGGCCTGGTCGTCCGAGCGGGACAGGAGCAGCCACGTGAGGCCGCCGCCGACCAGGAGCACGAGCACCACCGCGCCGAGCACGAGCCACAGCGTCTTCTTGCTCTTCTTCGGCGGCTCGTTGTCGAAGCCGCCGTAGACGCCCAGGCCGCCGTACCCGCCGCCGTAGGGCTGCTGCGGGAAGCCGCCCTGCTGCGGGAAACCACCGGTCTCCGGGAAACCACCGGTCTCCGGGAAACCACCGGTCTGCGGGTAGCCGCCGGTCTGGTAGCCGCCGGTCTGGTAGCCGCCGGTCTGGTAGCCCCCCGTCGGGTGGCCGCCGCTCTGGTCACCCTGCTGCTGGCCCCAGCCCTGCTGGTCGTTCCAGCCGCCCTGTCCACCACCTGGGTACGTCACGGGGGAACCGTACCTGGTGGGTCTGACAGCCCTGCAATTCATCACGCGTTGACTTCCCGGGAGGAGCGGGCGTACCGTTCCCGCTAAATTCAACGAGCGATGAACTTTGGAGGCGCACGATGCGCACCGCGCTGGTGACCGCCGCCGCAGGCGCGGTGGTGGCGTTTCTCCTGGGACTGCTGACGTTCGGCGTGCAGGCCACCGTGCACCCGCACGACGTGCCGCTCGCCGTGGTGGCGCCTCCGCCGGTCGCGGAGCGCGTGAAGGCCGCCGGCTCGGCCGAGGTCGACATCAGGGTCGTGTCCGCCGAGGAGGCGCGAACCCTGTTGGCGGACAAGGAGGTTTACGGAGTCCTGGAGATCGCGCCCGGCCGGGCGACGATCCGGCTCAACCCGGCGGTCAACCCGTCCGGAACCCAGGTGGCGCAGCAGGTCCTGACCGGAGTCGCGCAGGGCGCGGTGCTGCCGGTCGAGGTCGACGCCCGGGCCTCCACGGCCGCCGAACGCACCGCGCCACTCGCCGCGAGCGCGTTGCTGTGGGTCGGCGGGATGATCGCCGGGCTGCTGTTCGTGGTGTTGAAGGGACAGCGACTGAGGTGGCTGTCCGCCTTGGTCACCGCCGTGCTGGTCACCGGCTCGACCGCGGCGCTGCTGGCCTGGTGGGGCGTCACCCCCGGCGCGGCGGCGCTCACCTTCCTGCTCGCCGTCGCCGCGGCGTTCGCCTTGCTGCAGGCCGGGTTGTTCCGGCACCTCGGCATCCGCGCGATGGGCGTCCTCGGCCTGCTCTACCTGATGGCGCCGGCCGTCGCGGGGCAGGTGCCGGAGCTGCTCCACCCCGTCTACAAGGCGGTCCTGTGGTCGTGGACGCCCTTCCGGTTCTCCGCGGAAGGCTTGCGCAGCCTCCTGTACGACGGCTCCGTCACCACCGAGTGGTGGGTGTTCGGCGGGATCGCACTCGTCGGCGTCGTGCTGCTGCTAGCCGGCCAGGAAGCTCAGGCGGACCGTGCGGACGGGGTTGTCGACGTTGGTGTCGACCAGGCAGACGGACTGCCACGTGCCGAGCGCCAGCACACCGCCTAGCACCGGGATCGTCGCGTAGGGCGGCACCAGGGCCGGCATCACGTGGTCACGGCCGTGACCCGGGGTGCCGTGCCGGTGCCGCCACCGCACGTCGCGCGGCAGGATCCGCTCCAGCGCGGTCAGCAGGTCGTCGTCACTGCCCGCGCCGGTCTCGATGATCGCGACGCCCGCGGTCGCGTGGGGCACCCACACGTGCAGCAGCCCGTCGCCGTTCTCGCTGGCGAGGAACCGCTCGCACTCCCTCGTGAGGTCGTGGACGACCTCGTCGGAACCGGTGCGGACCTGGATCTCCTCGCTGCGCATGGCCTCAGATCTTACGAACCGCCCGGGCAGGGCCGCCGACCGCAAGCACGTGAGCAGGCAAATCGCGTCTCGCTCTCGGGGTCCTCAGTATCGTCACGTCATGCGCGTGCTGTTCGCCTGCATGGCCACGGTCGGCCACACGTACCCGTTGATCCCGTTGGCGTCAGCGCTGCGCAACGCCGGGCACGAGGTGCACTTCGCGGTCGGCGAGGAGATGCACCCCGAACTCGGGCGGCTGGGGCTGCGGCCGTTCCGCCCCGGCCTCGCGTTCGGCGAGATCTACGCCGAGGACATCGCTCCCGAGCTCGAACGCGTCCTGCCCGACCTGGTGATCAGCGGCTGGTCGGTGCCGGAGGTGTTCCGGGAGGCGAAGCGCCGGGCGTTCCCGGTGCTGTGGCACGGGTTCGGGCGCATGTTCGACGACGGCATCGGGCTGGCGCGGCCCGCCGGCGGACGGCACCTCGACCTCTGCCCGCCCTCGCTGCAGAACGCGGACTTCACCGACGACCGGATCCTGCTCCGCCCGGTGCCGCACGCGACGCCCGGCCGGGTCCCGGAACGCACGCACGAGAAGCTCGTCTACGTCACCTTCGGAACGGTGTTCGGCACGGAGGAACTGCTCGCGACGGTGGTGGGGGACCTCGGACGGCTCGACGCCCAGGTCGTCGTCGCCACGCCGGACCGGTGGCTGCCGCAGGCCGAGGTGATCAAGCAGGCGGACGTCGTCGTGCACCACGGCGGAAGCGGCACGATGCTGAACGCTCTGGCCGAGGGGGTCCCTCAGGTCGTACTGCCGCGAGGGGCGGACCAGTTCGGCAACGCCGAGGCGCTCCTCAAGGCGGGCGCCGGAGTGCGTCCGGACGCGATCGGTGCCGAGGCGGTCGCGCGGTGCGTGCAGCTGCTGCTCACCGACGGCCGCTACCGGGAAGCCGCAGGTCGGATCGCGGACGAGATAAGTCACATGCCGTCGCCGGAGGAAGTTGCGGACAGGCTGGCGGAGGTTGTGTAACACTGTTTTTTATGAAGGCAAGCCGCCTGCGCTTCGGGATGAACCTGTGGCCGCCGTTCCTGTTCGCCGGCATCCGCGTCGAGGAGATCTCGCCGGACTACCGGTATGCGCGCGTGCGGATGCGCCTGCGTCCGTGGAACCGCAACTTCTTCGGCACCCACTTCGGCGGCTCGCTGTTCGCGATGACCGACCCGTTCTGGGTGTTGCTGCTGTTCCACCAGCTCAAGGGTGAGCACGTCGTGTGGGACCGGGCGGGCGAGATCGATTTCGTCGCACCCGGCCGCGGCACGGTGCACGCCGAGTTCCGGCTGACCGACGAGCACGTCGAGCAGGTGCTGGAACGGACCAGGGGCACCGAGAAGGCCTTGATCTGGTTCGACACCGACGTCGTCGGGCAGGATGGGACCGTGATCGCACGGGTGAAGAAGCAGGTCTACGCGCGGCGCAAGCGCGACAAGCAGCTCACGCATGCGTGAGGCCTTCGGAGCGGTTTTCGACGTCGAGCCCGGCTACCTGAACACGGCGTCCATCGGGGTGCCCCCGCGGCACGTCGCCGACGCGGTGGCGGCCTCGCACGAGCGGTGGCGGCGCGGCCAGGACACGTCCTCGACGTTCAACGAGGTCGTGGAGACCTCCCGCGAGGCCTTCGGGCGGCTGGTCGGGGTGCCCGCCGCGTCGGTCGCGTGCGGCGCCACGGTGTCGCAGTTCGCGTCGCTGGTCGCCCAGGCCCTGCCGGCCGGCTCGAAGGTCTTCGTCGACCCCGGCGAGTTCACGAGCGTCTCGCTGCCGTTCGTCGCCGCGGGACACCGGGTCGTGTCCACGGTGGACGAGTGCGACATGGTCGCGGTGAGCGTGGTCCAGAGCGCGGACGGGACGATCGCGGACCTCGAAGGCCTTCGCGGATCCGGGAAGCCGGTGCTGCTCGACGTCTCGCAGGCGGCGGGGTGGATGCCGTTGTCGCTGGCGTGGGCCGATTTCGTCGTCGGCGTGGCCTACAAGTGGCTGATGGCACCGCGGGGCGCGGCCTGGATGGCGGTGCGGCCGGACCGGATGGACTTCCTCAAGCCGTTGGCGGCCAACTGGTACAGCACCGGCGAGAACTACGGCACGGAGCTCGTGCTGCGTTCCGACGCACGGCGGTTCGACCTCTCACCGACGTGGTTCTCCCACGTCGGTGCGGCGGTTGCGCTCCCGTGGGTGGCGACCCTGGACCTCGACGCAGTGCGCGCGCACTGCGTGAGCTTGACTGATCGGCTCCTCACCGGGCTCGGCCTTCCGTCCCGCGGCTCGGCGATCGTGTCCGTCGACGCACCACCCGTCCCGGGCGTCGTGTCGTCTGTCCGCGCAGGTCGCACACGGTTCGCATGTCACCTCTACAACACTGTCGAGGACGTTGACCGGGTGCTCGAAGCGCTCGGCTGACTGCCGTCCGTTACCGTGAGTCCTTGTGTCGGAACCACGCCAGTCACCTGAAGAGGTGACCCAGAACCTGCCTCGCTTCCCACCGAGGCCCACCGACACCGCGCCGTTGTACCCGGCCGACGAGCTCGTGAAGCTCCAGTCGATCATGGACAACCGCCAGGGGCACATGCCCGCGCCACCACCACCCGCACCCGTGCGGAAGAGCACGTGGGTGGGCAGGGCGCTGGCACTCGTCGGCGTCGCGGTGGTCTCCGGGCTCGTCTGGTGGGTGCTGCAGCCGTCGGACCCGGTGGACAAGCAGGTCGCGCAACCCGAGAAGACCGCGGGGGAGTACGAGTTCACCACCGTGCCGGAGCTGCCGGAGCCGGTGAAGGACAGCGACTGCGCCGCCCACGCCACGAGCCAGACGCAGGCGTTCTTCAAGACCACGCCGTGCCTGCAGCTGACCCGTGCGTTCTACACGGCCAAACTGCCGGACGGCCGCACTGTCTACTCGTCCGTGTCCGTCGTGAAGATGAAGACGGCCGAGGAGGCGCGTCAGTTGCGCGAGCTGACCCAGCGCGACGGCACCGGCAACGTCAAGGACCTGGTCCTGGACAAGGCCATCAGCGTGCCGCCGCTGACCACGCTGGCCAACGGCGGGTACGCCTCCGAGCAGCGCGACGAGGAGGTCGTGATCGTCGAGTCCGACTCGCCGACCAGGGGCCCCGACGCGCTCGCGCACAACAAGGACATGAAGAAGGTCTCCGAGGACGCGATCAGGCTCGCGTCCTCGTTCACCGGCTAACCGGACGCGACCCCGGGCATCGCGATGGACGCCGGGGTCGTCCCGGCGGCCTTGCGCCACCGCGTAGCCCGCACCGCCGCCGTCGTCAGCGCCTCCAGCGCGGACGTGCGCAGCGCCACGTCGTCGGTCCGCTCCAGCACCCCCCGCCACGCCGCGCAGGTGTCCTGCTCGGCGGCGACGAGCGCCGCCAGCGCGGACGGGGCGTCGGACACCGGCGCCGGCGGCAGGTACGCGGCCGCGGGCGGGTTCGGCGTCGCGCCGTGGTCCTTCAGCCACCGCTCGGTCGTGTCGCGGCGCGCCCGGTGCAGGTTCGCGCCCTCGGCGACGGCGGCGGACTGCTGGTCCAGGAACGCCGACACCATGCCGTAGGTCCACAACGCCGCGTGCTCGGTCCCGAGCGCGGTCTGGACGGCCTCCACGCTCATCCGAGCACCTCCCGCAGCGACGCGCAGCCGGCGGCCACCGAGCCGACGAGACCGGCGCGGTAGGAGGGCAGCGAGGCGACGGCGGCCGAGGCCTCGCGCACGGACTCGTCGAGCGCGGTCCGCAGCGCGGCCAGGGGGTCCGGCGGCGTGGGCGGGCTCGTGGGGGCGGGCGGCGCCGTGGACGACAGCGGCGGCCGTTCGCGGTCGACCTCGGCCTGCAGCAGGGTCGCGTGCGTCTCACGGGCCTTGGCGATCTCCGCGGCCGCGGGCACCGCCGTCAGCGACTGCGCCAGCTTGACGTCCGCACGGGCCCGCGCGGCGAGGGCCGACAACGGGTCCGGCGGGGGTGGCGCCGGGGGTTCTGTGGTGCACGCAACGGCGAGCGGTGCGGCGGCCACCGCGAGCAGCACACGGCGGCGGCTGACCGATTCGGAGATCACGCGAACCCATATTGCCAGCAGCCGTGCGGGTCGGTGGGAGCCGGGCGAACGAGATAGTCTGGTCGTCCACGGCCGCCGGAAACAGCGTCGGCCGGGGTTTTCATGCGTTCGAACTGAAGGAGACACCACGTGTCCAGCCCGCCGCGCGGAGACCTTTCCGCGCAGCTAACACCCGTTGTGCGGGAAGCTCTCGAAGCCGCCGGCTTCGACCTCGACGCGCTCGACGTGAATCAGGCTGGGCGCCGCCGTCTGGTCAAGGTCGTCGTGGACGGTGAAGACGGCATCGGGCTCGACGAGGTCGCCGAGGCGAGCCGCGTGGTCTCCGCCGCGCTCGACGCGCACGACCACCTGATCAACGGGCCGTACACCCTCGAGGTCACCTCGCCGGGTGTCGACCGCCCGCTCACCCGCCCGCGCCACTGGAAGCGCGCGCACCTGCGTCTCGTGAAGGTCAAGCAGCCGGAGAAGGCCGAGTGGTTCGGCCGGGTCGGCGAGTGCGACGAGACCGGGGTCGAGCTGCTGCACCAGGGCGAGCTGCGGCGCGTGGAGTACCGCCACATCGAACGCGCGGTCATGGAGATCGAGTTCAAGCAGCCGCCGGTCGAGGAACTGGCTCGGCTCACTCGGAAAGCACCGGAGGAGGAGCCGAGGTGAACGTCGACATCGCCGCCCTGAGGGCGATCGAACGTGAAAAGGACATCCCCTTCGAGACGGTCCTGGAGGCGATCGAGTCAGCACTGCTGACCGCCTACAAGCACACCGAAGGACACGCCACGCACTCGCGCGTGGAGATCGACCGCAAGACCGGCGTCGTGCGCGTGCTCGCGCAGGACCTGGGGCCGGACGGGTCGGTCCAGGAGGAGTGGGACGACACCCCGGAGGGCTTCGGCCGCATCGCGGCCACGACGGCTCGCCAGGTCATCCTGCAGCGCCTGCGCGACGCGGAGCACGAGCGCACCTTCGGCGAGTTCTCCGCCAAGGAGGGCGAGATCATCGCGGGTGTCGTGCAGCGCGACGCCCGCGCGAACGCCCGCGGCATGGTCGTCGTCCAGGTGGGGGACACCGAGGGGGTGCTGCCGCCGGCGGAGCAGGTGCCGGGCGAGCAGTACAACCACGGCGAGCGCATCAAGTGCTACGTCGTGAGCGTCTCCCGCGGCGCCCGCGGGCCGCAGATCGCCCTCTCGCGCACCCACCCGAACCTCGTGCGGCGGCTGTTCGCCCTCGAGGTCCCGGAGATCGCGGACGGCACCGTGGAGATCCCCGCGGTGGCACGTGAGGCAGGTCACCGTTCGAAGATCGCGGTGAAATCAACGGTTGCCGGAGTGAACGCCAAGGGCGCCTGCATCGGCCCGATGGGCGCCCGTGTGCGCAACGTCATGCACGAGCTCGGTGGCGAGAAGATCGATATCATCGACTACTCGGACGACCCGGCCACTTTCGTCGGGAACGCGTTGTCACCTGCGAAGGTCGTGTCGGTGAAGGTGGTCGACGAGCGCGCCAAGACGGCCCGCGTCGTGGTGCCCGACTTCCAGCTGTCGCTGGCGATCGGCAAGGAGGGGCAGAACGCCCGCCTGGCCGCCCGCCTGACCGGCTGGCGCATCGACATCCGCAGTGACGCGGAGGCTCCGGCCGCCGGTGCGGTCACATCCGGTTCGGCTGAATGAGCTCCAGGGGATAGAATTATCAACGGTTCATCGTCGGGAGTGGTGTCCCAGCACATCGGCCCTGTTCGCACGTGCATTGGATGCCGCACCCGGACGTTGCCCTCCGAGCTGCTGCGAGTGGTCGCGGTGGACGGTTCGGTTGTTCCGGACGTCCATCGGCGGCTTCCGGGTCGGGGTGCTTGGTTGCACTTCGATCTCGAATGTCTCCGCAACGCCGAGCGGCGACGGGCGTTCTCGCGGGCCCTCCGGGTCCAGGGAGCACTCGACGTCGCTTCGCTGCGCGAGCACTTCGAGCGGCACGGGAAACAGGTCCCGGGACAGCCCCGGGGCCAGCAGGAAACAAGGAAGCAGGTCGACCCGTCATGAGTCAGCCGTGAAGCTGAAGACATGAACGCGCGACGTTAAGACGAGGTCGATGGGACTTGCCCACCGGCCTCACGACCTAGGAGACCAGTGGCAGGCAAGGCCCGCGTGCACGAGCTCGCGAAAGAGCTCGGTGTTACGAGCAAGGAAGTTCTCAACAAGCTCGCCGAACAGGGCGAGTACGTGAAGTCCGCGTCGTCGACCGTCGAGGCCCCGGTGGCCCGGCGACTTCGCGACGCCTACGAAGCCAAGTCCTCGAAGCCGGCGCCCAAGCCGTCCGCTCCGAAGCCGAAGGCACCCGCGGCTGCCGCACCCTCCG
>NZ_JAJCXE010000009.1:0-117679 GCF_021056325.1 Lentzea sp. CC55
CCGATGGCCGCCGGTGCCCCCGCGGCGGGCGGCCGCGACGACTCGCGGGAGCACAAGGCCGCGAGCTACCTGGAAGAGGACGACAACGTCTTCGGCCTGGACCGCAAGGCGGCCCCGCCGGTGATCGGTCAGTGAACGAACGCCAGTTCACGGTGAGCTCGCAGGAGTTCTTCCTGCTGTGGCAGGCCGTGCACGGCGAGGACCGCGTCGTGCCGCTCGGAACGCCCCACGTCGGGGCGACCCGGGCGGCGCGGCAGCGCCTCGTCGAGGAGAGCTCCCGGACGCTGCACGCTCGTCGTCTGGGCACGATCCAGCGTCCCGACCCCGACCTGAGGGCACTGGTCAGCGGCCTGGGCGAGTTCGACCGCGCATTGGAGATCGCGTACTTCAAAGGCACCGAACTGGCCCGCGGCATCGCCTGCGCGGGCTGGGGCGGTGCCTTCGCCGCCCGCGTGAACGACCAGGTGCACCTCTACCCGTTCCGGGCGAACGCGCTGGCCGCGGCCACGGTGTCGTCGTTGCCGGGCCTCGCGCCGGGGACCGGCCGTTCGGTCAACGTCCGCTGGGACGACTACGTGCGCGCGGGCCGGGCGGGGGAGCAGGAGGGCAAGCAGGCGTTCCTCGACGTCCTGCGCGACGCCGGCATCCGCGAGCCCGAGGCGCACAACCTGATGCGCATCGTCACGTCCCGCATCGGCGGCGGAGAGCTCGGCCTGACCGCCCGCAACCGCGACGGCGTGCCGCGCCCAACCGGTCGTTCGGTGTCGTGGCTCGACACGCGGGAGGGCCGGTACCTCCTGCGCAAGCAGGACGGCTGGCTCGTGCTGGCCCCGGCGGACGCGGCACGGCTGACCACCGCCGTCGACGAGTTGATCACCGCCGCGTAGGTCCACACCGGCGGGCTCGCGCAAGTCCGCCAATCACACATGGACGTGCGGTTGTGCCTCGATTAGACATTGGGGCATGACCGACACCGACGTCGAACTGCTGTGGCGCCCCGACCCCACGAGGGACAACGGGATGACCGCCTTCCGGACGTGGCTGCGCTCCGAACGCGGCCACGACTTCCCCGACTACGAGTCGCTGTGGGAGTGGTCCGTCTCCGACCTCGAGGGGTTCTGGGGCGCCGTGGCTTCGTACTTCGACGTCCGGTTCCACTCGGCCCCCGAGCGCGTGCTGGGCTCCGCGGACATGCCGGGCGCCCGGTGGTTCCCCGGCAGCACGCTCAACTACGCCGAGCACGCGTTGCGCCGTGGTGCCGACGACGACCTCGCCGTGATCTTCCATCGCGAAGACGGCATCGCTTCTTCTTTGACGTTCGGTGCGCTGCGTTTACGCGTGGCCGCTTTCCGGGCCGCGTTGGCCGCCCAGGGCGTCTCTCAGGGCGACCGGGTGGTGGCACTCGTCCCGAACGCCCCCGAGGCCCTGATCGCCTTCCTGGCGGCCGCCTCGCTCGGCGCCACGTGGTCGTCGTGCTCGCCGGACTTCGGCGCACGGGCCGTGGCCGACCGCTTCACCCAGATCGAGCCCGTCGTGTTCGTCGCCGTCTCCGGCTACGTCTACAACGGACGGTCGTTCGACTGCCGCCCGGTCGTCGAGGAGATCCGCTCGCAGCTGCCGGGCCTGCGCGCCACGGTCCTGATCGACTACCTCGACAACGGCGCCACCCTGCCGGACACCCTGTCGTTCTCCGAGCTGCTGGCCGCGCACGAGGGCGCTCCGCTGGAGTTCACGCCGGTGCCGTTCGACCACCCGCTGTGGGTGCTCTACTCGTCCGGCACCACGGGCCTGCCCAAGGGCATCGTCCAGGGCCACGGCGGCATCGTCCTGGAACACCTGAAGATGCTCGGCCTGCACAGCGACCTCGGCCCCGGCGACCGCTTCTTCTGGTTCACCACCACCGGCTGGATGATGTGGAACTACCTGGTGGGCGCCCTGATGGTCGGCACCACCATCGTCCTGTACGACGGCAGCCCGGCCTACCCGTCGTTGAACGCGTTATGGCACTTGGCAGAACAGCACCGCGTCACCTACTTCGGCACCTCGGCCCCGTACGTCCAGTCGTGCCTGAAGGAGGGCCTCGAGCCGTCGTCCACCTACGACCTGACGGGCCTGCGCGTCGTCGGCTCGACCGGCGCCCCCCTGACGCCGGAAGGCTTCCGCTGGATCGCCTCCGCCGTGGGCGACGACGTCCAGATCGCCTCGGTCTCCGGCGGCACCGACCTCTGCACGGCCTTCGTGGCCGCCTCCCCGGACCGCCCGGTCTGGCTCGGCGAGCTCTCCTGCCGGGCCCTGGGCGCCGCGGTCCACGCCTACGACGAAGCCGGCCGGGCCCTGGAGGACGAGGTCGGCGAACTCGTGATCACCAAGCCGATGCCGTCCATGCCGGTCTTCTTCTGGGGCGACGACGACGGCTCCCGGCTGCGCGACGCGTACTTCGACACGTACCCCGGCATCTGGCGCCACGGCGACTGGATCCGCATCACCCCGCGAGGCTCCGCGGTGATCTACGGCCGCTCCGACTCGACCCTGAACCGCGGCGGCGTCCGCATGGGCACCTCGGAGTTCTACCGCGTCGTGGAAGGCGTCGACGGCGTGGTCGACTCCCTCGTGATCGACACCTCCGGCGTCACCGAGGGCGAGCTGCTGTGCTTCGTCGTCCTCGACGGCGTCTCCCTGGCCGACGTGGAACCGTTGCTGCGCAGCGAACTCCGCTCGTCCCTGTCCCCGCGCCACGTCCCGAACCGCTTCGTGGCCGTGGCCGAGATCCCGAGGACCCTGAACGGCAAGAAGTGCGAGGTCCCGGTCAAGAAGATCCTCGCCGGCGCCGACCCCGACAAGGCCGTGAGCAGGGGCGCGCTGCGCAATCCGGAGTCCCTCAGGCCCTTCCTGGAACTCGCCTCGGAATGATCTAGGTCACTCCGTTCGCGCCGACCAGGCGTTTAACGCCCTCTTCCGGCCCTCTGAACATGCTCTGACCAGCACGTTTCGGGTTAGGAGGGGGGCGTTTTGCAAGTCGGTTGAGGACCTGTGTAACCTATGTCCCGTGGCCAAGGATGGTCCCGGGAGGCTTCGCCTAGTCTGGTCTATGGCGCCGCACTGCTAATGCGGTTTGGGGTAACCCCCCATCCCGGGTTCAAATCCCGGAGCCTCCGCAAGGCCGAGCCTCTAGGGGATCGGTTACAATTGAATAGCTTGCGCTCGTAGCTCAACGGATAGAGCATCTGACTACGGATCAGAAGGTTACAGGTTCGAATCCTGTCGAGCGCGCTCCACAAATCCCGCCGGACATCAGTCCGGCGGGATTTGTCGTGGTGGAGCGTTTTTCTCGTCCTCAGACTTCAGCAGCCGGGTGCTGGACTTGTGAGAGCGACCTCACAGTTCGCACCGCGATCGCAGCGAGCCGTCGTCTGCGCGAGTTGAAGGCATCCCAGCCCCGTGCAGCAACGGGACCCGCCGTCGCCGGATCAACCGGCCGTCCCGGGGTATCCGCCCGGATGCGCATCATGCGGGCGGACAAGCTCCCGGTCCACGAAGCCGTCACCCAGCTCCACGACAGAGCCGTCAACTACGACGTGGACGAGATCCGCGGATCCGAGTGGCACTTCGACCACCACCGGTTCGTGCTGGGCACCGACCCGCCGGGCCGTCCGCAGGAGGGCTCGGTGTGGTGGCACGCCTACAAGGAGGTGGCGGCGTACGCCTTCACGCCCGCCGAGCTGTTGCGCGCCCACTACCTGCGCGAGGCGCCGTTGCTCGGCAAGGACCTGCTGCTGGTGGGCCGGTTCGCCCTGGCGCGGTTCGTGATGGGGGTGCGGATCACCGAGACCGGGTTCGACGAGGACGGTGTGCGCTACTCGTGGGGCTGGAGCTACGAGACGCTGCAGGGGCACATCGAGCGCGGGCGGGTCGACTACCGGGTCGTCAAGGAGCTCGAGTCCGGTCTGGTGACGCTGGAGGTGAACAGCTACAACCAGGTCAACCCGCGCGCGCATCCGCTCATCAGGCTGGGCTGGTCGGTTTTCGGCCGGCGAGCGCAGCACCGGTTCTACCGGTCCGTCGGGGAGAACCTGCGTCGGCTCGCTCAGCAACCCGAGGTCACCGACACCCGGACGGGCACCGAGGACGTCGTCGAGGTGCCTCGCGGCATCGGTTCGGGCAAGGAACCGTTCTGGGCCATCGCTGTTCTCGACGGTGCGAGGGACCCCGACCGAACGCATACCGCCCCCTAGCCCGGGTACACGGCCCGGAACGGGGGACCAATGCGAGAAGAGGTCGATGGTGAAGGTTGTGATCACCGGGGCGTCGGGGAACGTCGGCACCGGTCTGGTCCGCGCTCTGGCGGCGGACAGCCCCGACCACGAGATCGTCGGCGTGTGCCGGCGTCCACCGCCGGCCGTGGCGCCGTACGACTCGGTGACGTGGCAGGCGTGCGATCTGGCGGCTGATGACGCGCCGGACGTCCTCGAGGACGTCATGCGGGGCGCCGACGCGGTGGTGCACCTGGCGTGGATGTTCCAGCCCGTCCGGGACGGGGCGCGGTTGCAGCGCACGAACTTCAAGGGCACCGCGGCGGTGCTCAGGGCGGCTCGGCGTGCCGGTGTCCCGCACGTCGTGCACGCGTCGTCGATCGCGGCCTACGGGTCCGCGCCGGCTTCGACCGTCTCCGAGGAGGCGCCGACCACGGGAATCGCCGGTTCGGCGTACGGGGAGGGCAAGTCCGAGGTCGAGGCCGAGGTGGCGCGGTTCGCCGCGGAGAACCCGGACATCGCGGTGGCGGTCGTGCGGCCCGCGCTGGTGGCCCAGGCCGGCGCCTCGGCGAGCTTCCTGGCGCTGTTCCTCGACCCGGTGGTGCCCCGGCAGGTGTTCGGCCTGATGCGTCGCGGACGGCTGCCGCTGCTGCCGTTGCCTTCGCCGCTGAGGGTGCAGCTGGTGCACGCCGACGACGTCGGTGACGCGATCGTGCGAATCCTGCACAGGCGCGCACGCGGGCCGTTCAACGTCGCCGCCGACGCGTTGGAGCTGGATGACCTCGCCGCCGCTGCCGGCGCGCGGGCCGTGCCCGTGCCCGTGCGGGCGGTGAAGGCGGTGGTCAGCGCGTTGTGGAGGCTGCGCGCCCTGCACATGTCGCCGGGGTGGTTCGACGTCGGCACGAAGTCTCCGCTCATCGACACCACCCGAGCCCGCGAGGAGCTCGGCTGGGCGCCGCGGAAGACCAGCGCGGAGTGCGCGCGCGAACAGATCGGCGGCATCGCCGACGCGACCGCGCTGCCCAGTCCCGTGCTGCGCCGCGACCGCTTCAAGACCGAGCCGACGGCCTCCGGCTCCCGGCGACGGGTGCGTCTCACGAGCCCGTGACCTCGTAAAACCAGTCGACTCCCTGCCTCGTCGAGGGAGGGCAAGGGTTCGTGGTCGCCGTGTCACGGCGGTGGCGCGCGCCGGAACGGGCGTAGCGCGAGTGGCACCGGGACCGGGCGGAGAACGACTTCGGGCTTGTGCCCGCATCGGGTGCGGGCTCGCCGGCGGCAGGTGGGAGCTGGTCGAGCCGCTCGTCGCGAAGGCGCTGCTCGTGCGGGACATCCCGACCACGGTGTACGACTTCGACTGACGCCGTTGGGGTGTCGGGAGGTGACGCGGCCACGCCCACGAGGCAGAGTGGCGGCGTGGACCAGCGGGAGATCATGCAGCGGGCGCTCGGCGTCCTCACGCTCACCTACGACGGCGCCGGGTCGAACGACTACCTGCGCATGGCCCTCAAGTCGTTGCAGGAGGGCGTGTTCAGCTACGAGGTCAAGGTCGACGGCGAGCTGAACGAGGCCGGTGCGCAGGCTCTCAAGCAGGCGATGGACCAGGTGTTGTCGCAGTTCGGGTGGTTCACCGCCGGCCTGCTGTACGCCTTCCACGGGGTGGCGCAGGCGTACGAGAACGACTACGAGGACGCCGACGTGCAGGAGATCCTGCGGCAGCTCGCTCTCAGGCTCGCCGACTGACCAGTTCCGCGCGGACGCCGTCGGAGAACGGCGTCCACGCCTCGACCGCCCACGGGCCGAAGCGCAGGTCGGTCAGGGCGACGCAGGCTGCGGAGATCTCCGGGTCGACCCACAGGAACGTGCCGGACTGGCCGAAGTGGCCGAAGGTGCGCGGGGAGAACGAGTTCCCCGTCCAGTGCGGCGATTTCGTGGAACGGATCTCGAAACCGAGACCCCAGTCGTTCGGCTTCTGCATTCCGTAGCCGGGCAGGACGCCGTTCAGGCCCGGGAAGACGACCGACGTAGCCTCGGTGACCAGCTCGGGCGAGACCAGCCGGGGGGAAAGCAGTTCCGCGGCGAAAAGTGCGAGATCGGCCGCGGAGGATTCGGCGCCGGCGCCCGCCGAGCCGACCAGGGCCGAGGATTTCATGCCCAAAGGCGCGAAAACGGCTTCGTGCAGATAAGTCGCGAACGGCATTTCGCACGCCTCGCCCACGAATGACGCCAGCACGTCGAAGCCCGCGTTCGAGTAGATGCGGCGGGTGCCGGGAGCGGCCTGCACCTCGGGCCTGTCGAACGCGTAGCCGGCGGTGTGCGCGATCAGGTGCCGCACGGTCGAGCCGGCGGGGCCGCAGGGCTGGTCCCACTCGACCGCGCCCTCCTCGACGGCGACCAGGACGGCGTACGACGTCAGCAGCTTCGTCACCGAGGCGAGCGGGAACACGCGCTCCTGGTCGCCCAGTGCGCCGACCACGCCGTCCGGGGACGACACGACGGCCACCGCCACGTTCTCGACGGGCCACGACGCTGCCACTTCGACGCTCTGCATGGGACAGACGTTAACGTCAGGGTGTGACAGTCCGGGAACTGATCGTCCTGGGAACGGCCAGCCAGGTGCCCACGCGCCAGCGCAACCACAACGGCTATCTGCTGAGGTGGGACGGCGAGGGCTTCCTGTTCGACCCGGGCGACGGCAGCCAGCGGCAGCTGCTCAGGTCGGGCGCGGCTGCGAGCGACATCACCCGGCTCTGCATCACGCACTTCCACGGCGACCACTGCCTGGGCGTCCCCGGCATCGTCCAGCGGCTGTCCCTGGACCGGGTCCCGCACACCGTCCACGCCCACTTCCCGAAGTCGGGCGCGCACTTCTTCGAACGCCTCCGGTACGCCAGCGCCTTCTACGACGCCGCGGACATCTCGGAGGAGCCGGTCGAACGCGACGGTCTCCAGGCCGAGGGGAGGTTCGGCAGGCTCGAGGCCTTCGCGCTCGACCACGGCATCGACAGCTTCGGCTACCGCCTGGTCGAGCCGGACGGCCACCGCATGCTGCCCGAGAAGCTGAGGGAACACGGCATCCAGGGCCCGGCGGTGCGCACGCTCCAGACGCAGGGCGAGCTCGACGGCGTCAGGCTGGAGGACGTCAGCGAGCCGCGGAAGGGCCAGCGGTTCGCGTTCGTCATGGACACCAGGCTCTGCGACAACGTCTACGAGCTCGCGGACAACGCCGACATGCTCGTCATCGAGTCGACGTACCTCGCGCGCGACACCAAGCTCGCCGGGGACCACGGCCACCTCACCGCCCAGCAGGCCGCCCGCGTCGCCAGGGACTGCCGGGTGCGCAAGCTGGTCCTCACGCACTTCTCCCAGCGCTACGACGACCCTGCCGAGTTCCACGCGGAGGCCGCCGCGGAGTTCGACGGCGAGATCGTCATCGCGAAGGACCTGGACCGGGTGCCGGTGCCGAAGCGCGCCACTGGTCGGTGACGATCTCGGTCAGCGAGGACGACCTCGGCTCCCAGCCCAGCGCGCGCAGCTTCGAGGCGTCGGCCCGCTGCGCGCGGACCTCGCCGGCGTGCGCGGGCTTCCAGTCGACGTGCACGGGCCGGCCGGTGACCTCCGCGACCGCCGACAGCACGTCCTGCACCGAGGCCGCGGTGGCGCCGACGTTGTAGACCGACGACGTGCCCACGGTGCAGGCCTCCAGAGCCACGACGAAAGCAGCAGCAACGTCGCGCACGTGCACGAAGTCGCGTACGGCCGTGCCGTCGCCGTAGACCTCCATGCCCGGCACGGTCCCGGCGGCGCACGCCACGGCGCGCGTGATCACCCGACTGGTGTCCGTGTCACCACCTCCAGCGACGTTGAACAAGCGGAGAGTGGTCGCGCCGATCCGTCCCGACCGCGCCGTCCACGCCACGAGGTCTTCGGCGGCTGCTTTCGAAGCGGCGTACGGGGAAGAGGGTTCGCGGACGGACTCCTCGGTCAGCGGGGCCTGTGACGGCCGGTAGACGGTGCCCGTCGAGGCGAGCAGGAACCGCTGGCCCCGCAGGGCTTTGAGCAGGTTGAGCGTCCCGCCCACGTTCGTCTCCCAGTAGGGCAGCGGGTCGAGGAACGACTCCCGGACGCGGGCCGCGGCCGCCAGGTGGATGACGGCGTCCACGTCGTGCAACTCGAACGGCTCGGAGAGGCGTTGACGGGACGGAACAGGCTCGTGGCCGTGAATCTGCAGCTCACGCACCACGGCACGACCGACATAGCCAGTGGCACCGGTCACCAGAACTCGCACGAGTTGACCCTAAAGGTCGATGTTGACTCGGCCGATAACACACGAGTGAGTTACCCCCATCGCGCTGTGCACACGAGCATCGCCGAGCTTCTGCACGACCACGCCGTGCACGAGTTCAAGCGGCAGGAGTTCCTGCGCAACGTGGCTGACATCGTGGGAGCCGCACCCGCGCCTCAGCCCGCCCCCGCCGGACTCACGGCACCGCTGCCCTCGATCAACCCCAGGCGCAGCTTCCTCAACCGGGTCGACCAGGTTCTCCGGGACGCGTCGCGCGCCCTCTGATCAGCGAGTTCGCCCGCTGATCCACCTGCCGCGGGACTCGCGCCGACAGGCCCGCCGCAAGATTCATCCGGCTGTTGCCGGACCGTGCTTCGACACACGTACCGGGTGGCTCTACGCTACGCGTCACCCGGCGATCGCCGGTCGCATCCTTCTGCTTCTCTCAAAGCGGGTTCTCGGCGATGAATCATGTTCTCGCAGCGCTCAACGAGCGCCTCGGCAGGTTGTTCGGTGACCGGCTCGTCGTGCTGGCCGGTGGCACGCGTCTGGCCAAGCGCGCCCAGGAGCTCCATACGCTCGGCGCTCGCCATACGCTCGTGCTCGATACCGACGATCATGCCCCGCTGCATGATTCCGTGATCGCCCGATGGGTCTCGCTGGGCATCAAGGGCGGCTTCGTCGCCGTCGAACAGCGCCGCCTGGGCAAGCTGCTGACCAAGCCGGGCGCCGAGGTGAGGGAGATCCTGCGGGACTTCGACGCCGACGGCGAAGCGGTCGTGATCAGCACGCCCTACAACGAGATCGGCACCTTCCAGGGCCGCCCGGTGATCAACGCCCGGCAGCACTCGTGGGTCGAGCTCGAGAACAAGACCACGATCGACGCGCTCTGGGACGAGCTCAGCGCCCGCCGCGCGCCCGCGATGGTGTTCGACCTCGACTTCGAACGCCTCTGGGGCGCCTCGGAGATCCTGGACCGCGGCGCGGGCGTCGTCTGGTCCGGTGACGGCCCGGCGATCAACGGCGGTGCCAACTTCGTGCGCCGCGTGCGGTCGTACGAGGAGGCCAAGCAGGCCTTCGACGTGCTCGCGCCCAAGTGCGAGCAGGTCCGCGTCATGCCGTTCCTGGAAGGCATTCCGGTGAGCGTGCACGGCATCGTCTTCCCCGACGGCACCGCGGTGCTGCGCCCGATCGAGATGGTCGTGCCGCGCCGCCAGGGCCAGGCCAAGTTCCTCTACGCGGGCTGCGCGTCGTACTACGACCCGCCCGTGTGGATCCGCGACGAGATGCGCAACCTGGCCCGCCGCGTCGGCGAGCACCTGCGCGAGACCGTCGGCTACCGCGGCACGTTCACGCTCGACGGCATCGCGACCGAGGACGGCTTCCTGCCGACCGAGATCAACACCCGCTACGGCGGCGCGATGGTCTGCTTCGAGGACGCCGTCCCGACGCTGCCGCTCGCGCTCGTGCAGGTCGCCCTGGTCGCCGGCTGGGACCTCGGCATCTCCTCGATGGAGTTCGAGGAGCTCGTCCTGCAGGCGGCGGACAACCACCGCGCCGGTGCCGTGGGCGCCAACGTGCGGGCCGTGCAGCCGACCGAGGTGGACGAGCGCCGGGTGATCTTCACCGGCTGGGCGTGCCGCCTCGCGCACCCCGAGGAGCCCGCGCACGCGACGCTGCGGCTCAGCCCGTCGCCGATCGGCGGCAGGCTGGACCTCGACCTGCACCGGGAGAACATGCCCGTGGGCGCTCCCGTGGCGGCGCTGACGGTCGCGGCGTTCGCGCTGGCGGACCAGGAGTGGGGGACGGGCCTCGGTGCCCTGGAGCCCGCCATCGCGGTCGAGGACAGCGTCCAGGCCGAGGAGACCTTCGAAGAGGCCGTGATCGCCTAGAGAGGCCTACCAGGCGCCCTCGTCGCCGTACGCGGAGATGAGGGCGAACCGGTAGCCCATCAGGGCGGCGGCGACCTCACGGGGCTGGTGCGCCGGGCGCACCAGCCCTTCGCCGAGCACCTTCGGCCGCGGCACGTCCGGGCCGAGCAGCTCGGGTGTTCCCTTCAGCAGCGCCACGGCGATCTCGGCGGCGTCGGCGAGCATCTCCTCGCCCGGCAGGTCCGTCATCTCCTGCATGAGCCCGTGCACGAACGCGGGCAGCCTCCCGGGCACCGCGCAGGCGAGGGCGACCAGGCACGCGACCCGTTCGGACGCGAGCGCCTCGAAGATCTTCGGCGCGCCCTGGGCGACGGCGTGCCGGGTCTGCGTCAGCCAGTCCGGTGCGGTGCGGGGCAGTTCGCGGCCGAGGGCGTTCCAGCGGCGGTGCGTGCGCCGTCCGTCCTCTGTGTACCCCTTGCCCGCCAGCGCGATGGCGGCCAGCAGGAAGACCACCCGGTCCCGCACGTCGCCGGCGACCTTGTACGAGGCCCCCAGCTCCACCAGGAACGGCACGGCGCAGAACGACGCCTCGGAGACCGTGTCGTCGGTCAGCAGCCGGTCGGCGAGCGAGCTGAACGCCTCCAGCCGGACGTCGGCGGCGGGGTCCACCAGGGAGCGCAGCAGACGGGGCACGCGACCGGCGCCACCCCGGCCGTCGTAGACCTCGCTCCAGGAAATCCTGTCGAGTCCGCGCAACGGGTCAGGCCGTTGCCAGGCACGCGGCAGCTCCATAGGCGGGAAAGGTACGGGATGTCAGGGAAAGCGCCTCGGCGCCTCGCCCGTACGATCTCGCCGTGTCCTTCTCGGTGGCCGACCTCTTCTCGGGTGCGGGCGGCATGAGCTACGGCTTCCACGCCCACCGCGACTTCCGGGTCGTCGGTGCCGCCGACGCGCAGATCGGCAAGCCCAGCTCGAAGCTCGGTTCGTTGCGCTGCAACGACACGTACCGCGCCAACATCGGCGTCGACCCGCTGGAGGTCGACCTCGCGAGGGTCTCGCCCGCGGCGTTGCGCGAGGTCTGGGGTCTGCGGCGCGGCGAACTGGACGTGCTGCTGGCGTGCCCGCCGTGCTCGGGCTTCAGCCGGATCACCTCGCAGAACCACCTGCGCGACGACCCGCGCAACTCCCTCGTGGGCCGGATCGCGGTGTACGCGCAGGAGCTGCGCCCGAAGGTCGTGCTGATGGAGAACGCCCGCGAGCTCGTCAAGGGCAAGCAGCGCCACCACTTCGACAGCCTCGCCGAAGAACTCACCCGAATCGGTTACAAGGTCTGGGGCGGCACGCACATGCTGTCCCGGTTCGGCCTGCCGCAGCTGCGCGAGCGGACGCTGATGGTCGCCGTCGACGGAGGGCTGCCGCTGCTCACGCTCGACGACCTGTGGGAGGGCAGGGTCGTCCGCCCGTCCGCCATCACGGTCCGGCGCGCGATCGGCAAGCTCCCGGTCGTGGAGCCCGGGGCCGCGGACCCGGACGACCCCATTCACGTCTCGCCGACTTTCTCGCAGGACCGCAGTCTCGAAAGAATGCGCGCCATTCCGGCAAATGGCGGATCGTGGGCTGATCTGCTCCGGTCACCGGAGACGGCCCGGTTGCTGAACCCCGCGCAACGCAAGATCGTCGAGCAGCAGAACTGGGGTTCGCACCCGGACGTCTACGGCCGGATGTGGTGGGACGAACCGGCCAGGACGATCAAGAGGGAATGCGGTCACGTCGGGAACGGGCGCTATGCCCACCCGGTCCAGCACCGGCTCTGCACCGTGCGCGAGATGGCGCTCCTGCAAGGGTTTCCACGCCAGTTCAGGTTCGACGTCTCGATTCTCGGGAACGCGTACCGGCACGTGGGCGACGCCGTTCCGCCGCTGATCGCCTACCAGCTGGCCGGACTCACGCGGTGGATTCTCACCGGTGACCGCCCCGAGCCGCGGGACATGTGCCTGCGCGGCACTTCACTGCGTCCGGGAGACATTCGTCCGGCAGAAGTTGTGGAATTGGTTGCCTGAGCGTTGAACCGCTCGTGGCGTTCATCCGTAGCGGGACGCGTGGACAGATAACTGTTCGGCAACGAATTTAACGTCACCTGACGGAATGAATGCATCGCAGCCCTATCCACTGTGGACACCCTGAGTGTGTTTGCGCTGTTCACGGTGGGTGTTGTGGGACTCCATACCTCACCCGTACGTGTGTCACCCCATCGGATAACGTCCCGCTCGCTTCCTGTCGGTTCAGTGTCGACGTCCGACGTGCCGACCGCCCCGACGGATGACTGACTTCCCGCCGCGTTCGGGCTAACTTCAGTGAGCAAGGAGACCCATGGCTTCCCGGTTGAGGATGGGCGCGGCGCTGCTCGGCGCCACCGCCCTTCTGTCGTTCTCGGCCCTTCCGGCCCACGCTGACGTGATCATCAAGCCGGACCGCGGCGGCCAGGAGGACGGCCACGACGTCCACCTCATCAACGGCGACCACCACCACCGCCAGAACACCGCGGTGATCAAGCTGCGCATCGAGGACGACGCCGAGCGTTCGAACGTCCTCACCTACTGCGTGGAGCTGCCGACGCCGCTCGAGGACCGGGACGCCCTCAAGGAGGTGCCGTGGGACAAGCACCCGAACCCGAAGACCAAGTTCAAGGTCAACGCGGGCAAGGTCCTGTGGATCCTCACGAACTCCTACCCCGGACAGCCCATGGACAAGGTCCAGGCGAAGTTCGGCAAGCAGTTCGACAAGAAGGAGACGATCGCCGCCACGCAGGCCGCGATCTGGCACTTCACCGATGAGGCCGAGCTCGACAGCAACAAGACGAACGCCGACGTCGTCAAGCTGTACGAGCGCCTGGTGAAGGACGCCGCGGCGAACGAGATCAAGGAGCAGCCGAAGCCGACGCTGGAGATCGAGCCCGCCTCGAAGTCCGGCAAGTCCGGCGAGAAGATCGGCCCGTTCAAGGTCACGACCACGGCTTCCGAGGTCAAGCTGACCGCGAACCTCCCCGAGGGCGTCACCCTCACCGACAAGGACGGCACGCCGCTCGCCCTGCAGAAGCAGGGTGACAAGGTCGCCGCCAAGTCCACGGGCGACAAGGTCTCCGAGTTCTTCGTGAACGTCCCGGAGAAGGCCCCGGCCGGCAACGCCGCGATCAAGCTCTCGGCCGAGGCCGAGCTCGCGATCGGCCGCCTGTTCGTCGCGCACAACAAGGACAAGGAAGACGTGGCGCAGTCGCTCGTCGTCGCGCAGCCGCAGAAGGCCAAGGTCGAGAAGGAGGCCAAGGCCGACTGGAAGGCCGGCGTCGTGCCGACCACCACGACCACGGCTCCGACCACGACCACGGCCCCGACCACCACCACGGCGCCGGAGACCACCACTCCGAGCACCACCTCCACCACGCCGGCCGCCCCGGCTCCCGGTGGTGGCGAGGACCTCGCCCAGACCGGTGCGTCGATCCTGTGGCCGCTCATCGGCGGTCTGGTCCTCGTCGGCGGCGGTGCGGCTGCGCTGTTCGCGGTCCGTCGCAAGAAGGCCGGCGCCTGATCTGAGGTAGCCGCCACCCAGACGAACGCCCCCTGGTTCCGCGCCGGAGCAGGGGGCGTTTGCCTTGTCCGGACCCGGTCAGCGGCGGCTGGTGCCCGCCACGCTGATGTCGCCGTCGGCGATGGCCACGTCCCGGTCGGACGACGCTCCGGAGAAGATCGCGCGGGCCGGGTCGCGGAAGTTCTCCACGACCTCGACGCGCTGCACCGGCTTGGCCGTCGGGATGACGGTCTCCGGCGTCCAGTGGCGACCGAACCGCACCAGGTAGGTGTTCACGTTCGGCTTGCCGTCCTCGGTCGCGTACACGCGCCAGGTGATCGGGTCGACCGGTTCGGCCTCACGGGTGCGCAGACCCCGTGCGACCTCCTTGGTCTCCCACGCGCGACCGTTCCACGTGGACAGGTGGTTGCGCAGCGGCCCGCCCGCCTCGTCGCCCGTGAACCACAGCACGAACGGCTTGCCCAGCGTCGTGCCCACCTGCTGGATGTAGTCCGGGGACTTCACGCCGTTCGGCACGGTCAGCGGGGTCTCGGCGACCTTGAGGTGCGCCTCCTGGTCGGCGTCGTCGACCTGGGTGCCCAGATCGCGGCCGGACGCCGAGTGGAAGTGCCGGGTCCGCGGGTCGAACCACGTGTAGTAGATGTTGCGGTGGTACCGGTCGTGCTTGTTGCCCTCGGGACCGCCGCCCGCGAGCGTGTAGACGATCCGCACGCGGCCGTCGTCCTCCTGGCGGAGCTGGCCGATGTAGATCTCGTTCATGTTGTCCGCGCGCGAGGTCGACCCGATCGCGAACCGGTCACCGGTCAGTTCGGTGGAGGTTTTCCACGTCCTGCCGTTGTCGTTCGACACGACGTACAGCATCGGACGCGTGTCCGTGGGCGTCGTGCCGTCGAGGTCGCGGGTCGTCTCCCGGTAGAAGACGTAGATCGTGCCGTCGCGCGTGACGAACGGCATCGGGTACGTGGCCGCGTTCTTCGAGATCAGCGTCTCTTCCCAGACGCCGTCCGCAGAGTGGGGCTCCGGCGAACGGGACATGCGCAGCTCGACGTTGTGCATGCCGCGGAAGACCAGCAGGTGCCCGTCGCGGGCCTGGACCACGGTCGGGTAGTTGTGCGCGTCGGAGTCGCCGTCGGCGATCCGGTTGGGCGCGGACCAAGCGGACTCGCGGTGGTCGTACGTCTGGACGTAGCTGTCCTCGTGCCGACCGGCCCACGAGATGAAGGTCTTCCCGGCCTTGCGGTCGTGCACCCCGCCGGCGACGGGCCGCCGGTCACTGCGAGCGGCGACGTTCGTGGCCGTGGTCGTCACCGTGAACTCCGCTTTCCCCCGCGAACCGGCCGTGGCGTTGGCCGGGGGGACAGCGACGAGCGGCAACAGCAGCACTGCGGACATAACTCCACGCAGGAGCCGTGTCATCGACTTCCTCCTGGTTCTGACCGCGTCGGCGGCCGACCCAGGCGGCGGCAGGGCACATCTTCGTCGTCGCCGAGCCGGCCTGTCCAGGCGGAAGAAGCGTGATCGCGGCTATCACCACGCGGGGCCTGCTCGGGTACCCTGCGTCAGGGACGAAGGAGCACCACATGAACTTCGACGAGATCAAGAGCAAGGCCATGGACCTCGCCGAGCAGCACCACGAGCAGGTCGACAAGGGCGTGGACGCCGCGGCGGACTTCCTCGCGGGCAAGTTCGGTCACGAAGAGCAGGTCGACTCGGTAGCCCAGAAGCTCAAGGACATCCTTCCAGGTGGATGAGTGAACTCCTCCAACGCCACTGACGCCGGGCGGGTCACCTCCGGGGAGACCCGCTCCACTTCTGCCCGCAAGCCGGAGATGTTCACCTGGCAGGGCATCCACGAGCCGCGGCTCGAGCAGGTCCGCCTGCTCATGTCGAGCGACCAGCGCCTGCGCGCCTCCGGTCGTCTCGTCGCCGCCGGCCCCGACGAGCAGTTCAACGCCTCGTTCGAGGTGTCCGTCGGCGAGAGCGGCCAGGTCACCAGGCTGCTCCTGCGCACGGCCACCGTGCTGGAGGAGCGCCAGTGCTCCCTCTCCCGCACCGAGGACGGCGCCTGGCTCGTCGACCACGGCCAGGGCAGCAAGCGCGAGACGTTCAACGACGCCCTCGACGTCGACGTCCAGTTCGCCGTGCTGTTCAACGCCATCCCGATCCGCCGCCTGGGCCTGCACCGCGAACCGGGCGAGCACGCCCTGCCCGTGGTCCGGGTGTCGCTGCCCGACCTGTCCGTCCGCGCCGTCACCCAGACGTACAAGACGGTGTCCGTGGCCGACGACGTCTCGGTCGTGCGGTTCAAGAGCGGCGGCTTCGAGCAGAACATCAAGGTCGACGCCAACGGGTTGGTCGTCGAGTACCCGCTGATCTCGAAGCGGATTTAGAGCCCGTCCAAGAAGTACTTCCTTCGTGGCGAGTCCCCGTCCGGCGGTGGAAGCGACCTGGCGCGGCCCTCTAGCGTCCGACCATGCCGAAACGGTTCTCGAGCGTGGTCGGCCGCTCGTTCGGTGATGGCGTCCGCGATGCCATCCAGTCCACCGGGATGACGCAGCGGCGGATCGCGGAGCTGCTCGACTGGGAAGAGGCCAAGGTCTCGGACCTGGTCAAGGGCAAGGGCGGGGTCACCGAGGTCGAGGTGGCGACGCTGCTCGGCCTGTGCCGGACGGAAGCGGGGGAGCTCCGGCGGTTGCTCGCGCTGTTCAAGGAGACGCGCGAGAAGGGCTTCCTCCAGTTCTACGAAGCCGGACTGCCAGGCCAGATCTGCACCTTGGCCGAGCAGGAGCGCCTCGCCACCAAGATCTTCGTGTGGTCGGCGACCTTGGTTCCCGGCCTGCTGCAGATCGATCCGTACATCCGCGCCGTCGTGGCGGCCACCCCGCTGGTGAAACCGGACTACCTCGATGAGGTGGTCGCGGCGAAGGCCGGGCGGAGATCTGTCTTCCACCGCAGCCGTGAGTTCACCTTCTACATCCACGAACAGGCGCTTCGGCTTCCGGTCGGCGGCCCTGCCGTGATGAGGGAGCAGCTGCGCCACCTGCTCGCGATGCTGGTGCGTCCCTACGTGACCATGCGGGTCGTGCCAACCAGGATCGGTGCGCACGGCGGCCTCGGCGGTTCGTTCACGCAGCTGAGGTACGAGAAGCACGAGCCAGCGGTGTTCGCGGAGACCGCCGATCCGGGCCTGGTCGTCGAGGACAAGGGTTCCGTCGCCGCTTACGACCTCGTGCTGGCGCAGCTTTCCCGGGAAGCCCTGGACGAGGTCGAGTCTCGGGAGTTGATCGCCGACCTTTTGGCGTGAGCCGAACTGTCAGACCTGCTTGAGACGATTGGAGTGGGGGCGCGCGTCCCCCTGGGGGCCGTCCAGCCTGTATCGATTCCGGGCCAAGCACGCGCCGACCGCCCCTGCCGGTGGCGGCAAAGGACGGCCGGCGATGCACCGATCGAGCTAGAGCATTTCTCCCAGCACCTCCGGGTCGATCAGGATCGGCGCCGGCCGGTACGCGGGCGGCTCGACCCCCATCAGCGTGCGGACCAGGAAGTCCCAGGCCTTGGTGCGCACGTACGTCATCCGGTCGATGAACAGGTGCTCGCACCCCGGCACGACCACCACCTCGCAGTCCTTGCCGGCCGCGATCACCGCGTCCGCCAGTGCCAGCGAGTGGTCCGGGTGCACGGTGTCGTCCAGCTCGCCGTGCACCAGCAGGAGCTTGCCCCGCAGCTGGTCCGCGATCTCGACGTTCGAGGCGCGCTGCCAGGCCTCCGGGTTGTCGGCGCCGTCGACGTTCTCCGCCCAGCCGAGGCCGATGTACCGGGCGTCGTGCGAACCTGACAGGGCGACGCCGGCGCGGTAGGTCTCCGGGAAGGCGAGCACCGCCCGTCCTGCCGCGAAGCCACCGCCGGAGTGGCCCATCACGCCCACTCGTCCCAGGTCCATCCACGGCCGTGACGACGCCAGCTGGTGCAGTGCCGCCACGTGGTCGACCAGGCCGCCCGCGTCGGCGAGGTTTCCCGCGAGGAACTCCGCCGAACGGCCCGGGGTGCCGCGTCCGTCGAGGGCCACCACGACGAAACCGAGTGCTGCCAACGGTTCCGCGTCGAGGCCCATGCCGCCGGGGTCGAAGCACGGGTCGACCCTCGTGACCTGCGGGCCGGGGTAGACGTTGTCCACCACGGGATAGCGTGAAGACGGGTCGAAGTCGTGTGGCTTGTAGAGCACGCCGTAGACGTCCGTGACGCCGTCGGCCGCCTTGACGCGGAAGCGTTCCGGCGCGGTCCAGCCCGTCGCGACCAGACGGCTGATGTCGGCAACTTCCAGTGACACCAGCACTTCGCCCGTCCACGAACGCACGGTCGTCACCGGAGGGGTGTCCACAGTGGATGCCGAGTCGACGAAGTACGAGCCGCACGGGGACACCGTGACGACGTGGTCCGAGGAGTCGTCCGTGACGACGGTGAAACCGGTGCCGTCCAAAGAAACCCGGCAGACGGTGCGGCGGTACGGGTCCTCGGCCACCAAGCCCGACGCGGTGAAGTGGACGACCCCGTCGGCGACGTGCAGGATTTCGCGGACCAGCCACTCGCCCGACGTGACCTGGCCCAGCGACTCGCCGGTGTGCAGGTCGTAGCGGTAGAGGTGACCCCAGCCGTCGCGTTGCGAGAACCACAGCACCTCGTCACCGACGACCCGCACCAGCGGCGGGCCGTACATGAACTGGTTGGGGCTCGTGCGGCCCGTTCCCGTCTCGGTCACCACGACGCGCACCTCGCCCGTGACGGAGTCCATGCGGTTCAACGTCAGGGTGCGCTGGTCGCGGGGGCGGGACAGGAAGTAGACGGCCGTGCTGTCCTCCGACCACCACGCCCAGCCCGCCGTGACCGGCGAGAACTCCGGCATCAGCAGCGGTTCGGCCGCCGCGAAGACCGTCGTGCCGGCCTCCACGTCGAACACGACCAGTTCGGCGAGCGGCACGGAGGGGTCGCCGGGGTAGGCGTAGTGCTGGGTGTGGGTGACCGGGCCGCCGCCACCGGCCGGGCGTGACTCGACCAGGTGGGTCTTGCGGACGTCGCGCTGGTCGGTGCGGTGGGCGAGGACCTTGGACGAGTCCGGGGACCACGCCAGGGCGGGCGGCAGGTGCGGCAGACCGAACTTGCGCATCAGCGTGCCGTAGCTCGTGGAGTCCGGGCCGTAGCCGTAGCCCAGGCCGGGAACGCCGTCGGTGGTCAGCGCCCACTCGCGGTCGCCGGAACGTGCCCACAGGTCGTGACCTCGGCGGGAGACGGCGGCCTCGCCGTCCGGCGACGCGACCTCCAGGGGGTTGCCCGGTGCCGCGATGAACGGCGTCGGGTCGAAGTCCGGCGTGCGGGTGCCCGCGGCCGGGTCGACCACCACGAACCGGCGGGAAGCGCCGTCGCGGACCTGGTACCAGAACCGGCGGCCGTCCTCGATCCACTGTGGACGGACCCGGTCGCCGACGACGAGCTCGCCGGGGGCGGCGGGGCGGCGGAGGAGTTGTTCTGCGGCTCGGTAAGCGGCGTCGGTGGTCATGGTGGTCTCCCCAGAGGTCGAGTGGTCAGAGGCCGCGGGCGGTGATGTCGCCGTACGACGTGGTGGCGCGGATGGTCACCGCGTCCGAGCCGTCGTTGCGCAGCGAGTTGGTGATGCGGCCGCAGGTGGTGCCGGCGTCGAGCGAGGCGGAGCGGTCGGTGGCGACCGTGATGTGGCCCTTGAGCGTGGTGATCTCGGCCGAACCGGTGAGGCGGCCGATGGTCACGTCGCTGGCCTGCGTCGACAGCCGGACGTGCGCGGCCTCGTCGATCTTGATGTCGCTCTGCGCGGCCTCGAAGGCGATGTCACCGAGCCGGCCGACGCCGCGGAACTCCGCGCTCGCGGCCTTGGCCTCGACCCGCGACCCGGCGGGCAGCTGGACGGTGATCTCGACCGCGCCGGACGACCCGAGGAGCTTGCCGCCGGAATCGGCCTCGATGCGCAGGACCCCGTCGGCGAACGCGACCGAGACCTTCTCGGCGGCCTTCACGTCGCGGCTCTTCGAGGCGTCGACCGGCAGGACCTCGACGGCGGCGTCGGCGCGGTCGGAGGCGATGAACTGGACGCGCCCGGCGGGGAGGTCGAGCAGGGCGGCGATCGGGGCGGTGGTGGCGAAGGTCTGCATCTCTGGCTCCTGTGGCTCGTTGTTTCCGATGAGGGAAAAGCTACGTTGCGTTTCCATATTCGGCCAACAACTTCGTTGCGTAGAAGTCGAGTAATCGCAGATCAAACCACCAAAATCGTTGCAACCGCATCTGAATCTAACGCAACGCTTGTTGCAATGAACTGAAGGTGAAGGCTATGCTCGCGGCATGCCAGGAGGCCGGCTCACCCAGCAGGAACGCCGTCAGATCGCCCTCGGCCTCGCCGACGGCCTCGCGTACGCGGAGATCGCGCGGGGCCTCGGCCGGCCCACCTCGACGATCACCCGCGAGGTCCTGCGCAACGGAGGTCCCGCGGGCTACAAGCCCGACATCGCCCAGCTCTCCACCGAACGCCGGGCACAGCGCCGCAAGCCGGCGTCACCGAAGGGCCGCCGGGCCGCCGAACGCACCGACGGGCGCGACCCGGAGGCCGTGCGGGAGTTCGAGGAGGTGTTCTCGGGCATCTTCATGGGCCAGGGCCTGCCCAGGATGACGGCGCGGACGCTCGCCAGCCTCTACGCCACCGACTCCGGCAGCATGACCGCGCAGGAACTGGTGTCGCACCTGCAGGTCAGCCCGGCCTCGGTCTCGAAGGCCGTGGCGTACCTGGAGGGCCAGGGCCTGATCGGCCGCGTGCGCGACGAACGCCGCCGCGAGCGCTACGTCGTCGACGAGGGCGACATCTGGTACCGGTCGATGATCGCGAGCGCGCAGGGCACGACGACGCTCGCCGGGGCCGCGCGCCACGGCGTCAGCAGCCTCGGCCCCGGCACGCCCGCGGCCGTCCGGCTGGAGAACATCGCGCGGTTCCTCGACTTCGTCAGCGAGGCCATCACCCGCGCCGCCGAACAGGCGCGGGACGTCCTGCACACCAAGCCCTAGACGCGGACCGCGACCGCCACGCCCTGGCCGACGCCGACGCACGCCGCCGCGATGCCCACACCGCCACCGCGCGCCCGCAGGTGGCGGCACAGGTCGATGATCACGCGCGGCATCGAGGCGCCGAGCGGGTGCCCGTAGGCGATGGCGCCGCCGTGCACGTTGACCTTCTCCCTGTCGATCCCGGGGAGGTGGTGCACGACCGACAACGCCATCGCGGCGAACGCCTCGTTGATCTCCCAGAGGTCGACCTGCTCGGCGTCGAGGTGCAGGCGCCGCAACAACTTCCGGATCGCCGGGACGGGCGCGACCGTGAACCGGTGCGGCTCCTCGCCGGTCGTCGCGCTGCCCAGCACCTCGCCCAGCGGCTCGACGCCCAGCTCCGCCGCGATCGCCTCCGTGCCGAGCAGGGCGGCCAAGGCGCCGTCGTTCATCGGTGACGCGTTGCCCGCTGTCACCGACCCGTTCTCCGAGAACGCCGGCTTGAGCTTCGCGAGCTTCTCGATGCTCGTGTCCGCGCGGACGTTCTCGTCGCGCCTGACCGCCGTCCCGTCCGGCAGCTGCACGGGAAATGCGAAACCCTCGTGCACGCCCGCGTCCCACGCTGCCGCGGCGCGGCGGTGCGAGCGCAGCGCGAAGTTGTCCATCTGCTCGCGCGTGATCCCCAGCTCGTGGGCCACCTTCTCGGCGGCCAGTCCCAGCGGAACGGTGTAGTGCTTGGGCATGCGCGGGTTCACGAGCCGCCAGCCGAGCGCCGTCGAGACGGTCTCCAGGCGGTCCGGGAACGCCTTGTCCGGGCGGGCCGTCACGAACGGCGCCCGCGACATCCCCTCGACACCGCCCGCGACGACCAGGTCCGCGTCCCCGGTGATCAGCGCGCGGGCGGCCTGGATGATCGACTCCCCGCCCGAGGCGCACAGCCGGTTCAGCGTCACGCCCGGCACGGAGACCGGCAGTCCCGCCAGCAGCGCGGCCATGCGGGCCACGTTGCGGTTGTCCTCGCCGGCGCCGTTCGCGTCACCCAGCAGCACGTCGTCGATGCGGGCCAGGTCGAGCGACGGGTAGCGGCGCAGCAGGTCGACGATCGGCAGCGCGGCGAGGTCGTCCACGCGGATGCCGGAGAGGCCTCCGCGGTACCTGCCGAACGGCGTGCGGGCGGCGTCGATGATCAATGCGCGAGCCATGCCCCCATCTTGGGCCAATCAGGGCTTGAGCAAAAAAGGAATGTAACCCGTTTCGGGGTGCACTCCTTGATCGGTGCTGAACGCCTTCACCTCGACCGCGTGGGCGCCGGGGCTCAGCGCCGCCGTGTTGAGGGAGATCCGCCACCGGCCCGCGGCGGCGGGACCGTCGGCCGTGGTGGGGACGGTGGCGATGTGCGTGCCGTCGAGCCTGACCTCGAACCCGGCGAGGCCCGCCACGGTCGCGTCCAGGGCGTTGACGCGGACCTCCAGCACCACGCGGCCCCGGTTGAACGCGGCACCGTTCCCGATGGGCTGCCCACCGGCGTCCAGGACCTCGGGGACGGGATCGGCGAGCGCCGGTTTCGCGTCGACCAGAGGGGTCGAGTCCTCGCGCTGGGCGATGCCCTGCGGGCCGGTCAGCTCGACGTCGGTGTGGGTGACCTGGATGCGCTCCTGCGTCACCAGCCGCACGTCCACGGTGTCGGTGAACGCCTCCCGCGGCAGGTCGGCGACGGCCGGGTACTCCGCGCCGGGCTTCCACGGCGTGCCCTCGACCGCCGGCCTGATCGGCACCTCGACGCCGTTGACCCTCACCGCCGGGACGGGCGCGCCTTCGCGGGACGGGATGAGCGCGAGGCGCAGCTGACCCGCGGTGACGCCCGCCAGGGGGCTCGCGCCGGTGCTCGCCGGGCCGTCCACGCGCACCTGCGGCGTCGGGCCCGTGGGCGGGGCGTCGGCCCTGGCGGTCCGGTAGCCGATCAGGTCGACGCCCGCGCGGATCCGGTCGCCCGCGAGCGCCGCGAAGCCGACCAGCGCCGTCGCCTCACGCCACTGCGGCACGAACGACGAGGTGGCGACGACGTCACCGTCGCGCACGACCTGGACGCCCGCGGAGGTCAGCACGACCTCCCAGCGCACGGTCACGCCCGGCAGCGCGGGCGGGAGCGGCTTGGCGGCGGCGCCGTTCGGCACCAGTTCGACGACCGAGTTGCCGGCGACGTCGGTCGAGACCGTGGCGCGGACGGTGTTCGGCGGCACCGGGTCGCCCTGGACGCTGACCGGGCCGGGCACTAGGTCGAGCAGCAGCTTGCCGCCGGTGCTCGGAGCGTCGGTCTCGACCACGAGCCGGCTCTCGTCGTCACCGCGGACGAACGGCGTGCGCGCCCTCAGCGTCACGGCGCGGGTGCCGCAGCTGCTGCCGACCACGAGCCGGTCGTGGTCTTCCCCGTCGCCCGAGGTGGCGCGGGCGCAGTCGGTGCGCTTGGAGAGCCGCCACCGCCGCGGGTCGGGTTCGGCGGGGCTGTCGAACCGGTCGACGAACGTGTACGGGGCGTTGTCCGCGCGCGGGGTCGCCCTGGTCCTCGCGGGCTGCGACCGCTGGCCGAAGGAGTCGACCGCGCGGATCTCGACCTCCTGCTCGCGGTCGTTCGCCAGGCCGTTGAGCTGCGTGCCCGGCCGCGTGACGAGCTTGGTCTTCTCGCCCCACCGCACCTCGTACGCGGGCGCGTCGCCGGACCAGGTGAGCTGGATCCGGTGGTGGCCGGCGCGCGCGACCACTTTCGAGGGCGTGCCCGGACGGCCCTGCGGGCCCGACACCAGCACCTGCTCCGCCGCGTACGCCCTGAGCTTCGTCGGCGGCGGGGGAGCGGTGGGCAGGGTCGAGTCGCTCCCGCCGGTGTCGCGCAGCACGAGCACGCCCGCCACCAGCGCGAGGCCCGCGACAGCGAAGGCGACCCGCTTCATAGCGGTCACGCTAGGGCGTTCACCCCAGTGCGAACACGGTTTCCGCGATAACGGGTTCGCCACCGTCCGCCGGAAGGACGCCGAGCCTGAGCCGAGCGCTCGACCCGATCCCCAAGGCCGCGGTGTCGAGCCAGAACTCGTGCCTGCCGGGGACCGCGGAGCCCTGCTCGTCGGTGGGCAGCGCGGCGATCCGCTTCCCGTCCAGCTCGAGCTCGATGCCGCGGTGCCCGATCGCGTTCACCTCGGCGGTGACGAGGACACGGCCCTTGCGCGGCAACGGCTGCGGCGGCTTCGTGCCGTCCTCGTGCACCACGTGCAGCCGTGGCGCCCCGGTCTTCATGCCGCCGGAGCGGTCGGAGAGCCGGGGGAGGGCCTGGGGACGGCTCTCGGGCTTGCGGATGACCACGAGCCGGGCCCGCTGCGCGGCGGCGACCTTCCCGGTGGTCAGGGGCAGGTCGGAGACCGTGACCTGGCGGCCGGGCACCGACGAGACGAGCTTCGCCGCGACGGCGTCCGGCGGCAGTTCGACGTCCTCGTCGAGCGGGATGACCTCGGTGGGCACGACCCGTTCCGGCACGCCGCCGACGCCGAACGCGTCGAGGAACCCGCCGCCGTCGATGCGGATCCGCGGGTGCACCAGCCGTTCGGTGATCGCGACGGGCTCGTAGGCGACCACGACACCGTCCCGCAGCGCCACGACGGCGTCCGGCAGCACCCGCATCTCCCACCGGTGCCGCACGCCCGCGACGAGCCCGGTCGTCTGCGAGTCGCCGAGGGTGATCTGCCTGCCGGTGCGGGGCAGGTCCGGGTCGGCGATGATCCGCGTGCCCTGCGTCGTGACGTCGAGGCTGACCGAGCCCCTCGGCTGCGCGTCGGTCTCCTCCAGGTACTGCCACGGGTCGGGCAGCAGCGTCAGCCGCACGTGGCTCGACTCGACCGCGCCCGCGACGCTGACGACCGCGCGGCCGGTGGCGCCGTCCGCGGCGGGCATCCCGAACCGGACGGGCGTGTTCGACTGGAAGGCCGCCGTCGGGCAGTCGACGTCGATGCGCCTGGCCTGCCCGAACGGCCGCAGCCCGAGGCACTCCGGTTCCGCCTGGACCCGCCACTTGCGCGGGTCCAGCGCCTCCGGTCCGTCGAACCTGTCGACCTGGCCGACGAGCTGGTCGTCCCACCGGTCGTCGTAGAGGTCCCCGGGCGTCGCGCTGATCAGGAGCGGCTCGGACCGCCTGCCGGTCGCGCTCACCGCGCGGACCTCGACGGACGTCTCCGCGCGGGGGTCCAGCCCCGGCAGCTCCACCTCGGGGGTCGGGACGAGCTGCACGTTGCCGTTCCAGCGCACCTCGTACGCCGACGCCGAGCCGTTCCAGGCGACCTGCAACGCGTCCACGTCCAGCGCCCGCGTCCGCGGGTTGGCGGGCTTCACCGGCTCCTGCGACGCGACGACCTCGACGCCGTCCGCGATCTCCCGCTCGAGCGTGCCCGGCGCGTCAACGGTCCGGAGCGCCACCACGGCGGCTACGACGAGCGCGAGACCACCGAGCCCACCGGCGAGGGTCCGTCGATCCACCCGGAGACCCTACGACGTTTCCGCGACGGCGGTGCTGCCGTCCAGCCCAACCACGCGCCCGCCGCGCGACCCGAGGTTCCGCAACGCCGCCAGTGCGCCCGGCTTGGTCAGGTCGATCGTGACGCCGGTCCGCCGCGGCTGGTCGACCAGCGCGTTCCTGCCCTCGTGACCCGCCTCGATCGTCTTCGCGAGGCCACCGGTCGACGCGAGCGAGCCGCGTGCCGCGCCGAGCCTGCCGAGGGCGTCGTCGACGGCCATCAGCAGCGCGTCCCTGTTGCCCTCGCACATCGCGCGGACCAGTTCCGGCCTGCTCCCGGCGACGCGCGTGCCGTCCCCGAAGCTGCCCGCCGCGAGGGCCATCGCGAGAGGTCCGCCGTCGGCCCCGACCGCCGCGAGGACCGCCGCCATGATGTGCGGCAGGTGGCTGATCCGCGCCACCGCCTCGTCGTGCTCCTCCGGCGTCGTGGGCACGACGTGCGCTTTCAGGTCGAGCGCGAGCCGCATGACGTCGTTGAGGTGGTCGTCGGCCTCCTCGGGCGTGACGACCCAGGCGGCGTTCTCGAACAGCGTGGCGCTGCCCGCGTCCCAGCCGCTCCTGCTCGTGCCGGCCATGGGGTGCCCGCCGACGAACCGCGCGTGCGGCGCGTACCGGTGCACGGCGTCGTGGACGGGGCCCTTCACGCTCGTGACGTCCGTGAGCCGCGTGCCCGCGGGGACCTTGCGCAGCAGGTCCGGCAGCGCGGGCAGCGGCACGGCGAGGACGACGAGAGCTTCCCGGTTGCGGCCGAGGGCCTCGTCCACCGTCGTGATGTCGAAGCCCTCGGCGCGCGCCTTGTCCGCGTCTTCCCTGCTCGCCGTCGCACCCCACACCGTGCGCCCGGCAGCTTTGGCGGCCCGCAGCACGGAGCCGCCGATCAGTCCCAGTCCGATCACGCACACGTCTCGCACGGCGCTCATCATTCCGTGCCGCACGTGTGCGGCGAACTACCGGAGGGCGTCCAGCGCGAACGCCGCGTACATCGCGACCCCGTGCTCCATCGCGGCCTCGTCGAACAGCACCCGGTTCGAGTGGTTCGGCGCGGCCTCCTCCAGGTCGATCCCGCGCGGGCACGCCCCGAGGAACGCCATCGCCCCCGGCACCCTCTGCAGCACGTACGAGAAGTCCTCCGCGCCCATCAGCGGGTACTCCATCGGCTCGCTCCACGAGGCGCCCATCGCCCGGGCCGCGAGGTCGACCACGTGGTTGCCGACGGCGTCGTCGTTCACCGTCACCGGGTAGCCGGGGACGATGCTGACCTCGGCATGGCACCCGTAGGCGGCGGCCGTGTGCTTCACGGCCTGCTTGAGCTCCTTGTGCACGAGCGCGCGCGCCGCCTCGGACAACGTCCTGATCGTCCCGTCCAGGGTCGCGACCTCGGGGATGATGTTCGTGGTCGTGCCGGCGTTGATCTGCGCCACTGTCACCACCGCGGGCTCGTGCACGCTGATCCGCCGGCCGAGCATGGTCTGGATCGCACCGACCATCGCCGCCGCCGCGGGCACCGGGTCGAGCGCGTTGTGCGGCATCGCGCCGTGGCCGCCGCGGCCCTTCACGTGCACGTGGAACGTGTCCGCGGACGCCATCATCGGGCCGGGCCGGCACGTCACCACGCCCGACTTGAGCGTGGACGTGATGTGCAGGGCGAACGCCTTCTCCACGCCGTCGTCGAGCAGGCCTTCCTCGATCATGTACCGGGCGCCGTGGTGGCCCTCCTCGCCCGGCTGGAACATGAAGAGCACGCGCCCCTTGAGCGCGTCCCGCCGGTCCGCGAGCAGCCGTGCGGACGAGGCCAGCATCGCGACGTGCGTGTCGTGGCCGCAGGCGTGCATGTTGCCGTCCACTTCGGACGCGTACGGCAGCCCGGTGTCCTCCTGCAGCGGCAGCCCGTCCATGTCGCCGCGCAGCAGCACGGTCGGCCCCGGCTGGTCGCCCTCGAGCACCGCCACGACGGAGGTCGTCGACTCGCCCGTCGTGACCTCGAGCGGCAGCCCGTCCAACGCGTGCAGGATCGCCGCCTGCGTCTTGGGGTTCTGCAGGCCCTGCTCGGGGTGTTTGTGGATCTGACGGCGCAGCGCCACCGTGCGGGGCTGGAGCGCGCGCGCCCCTTCGAGCAGTCCGGCGAGACGGGGGTCCGGCGTAGTTGTGCTCATCCACCGATGGTGCCACCACCTCGGCTACCGGGAAGGTCGTCTGGGCCCTACGGTGTGCTCATGACACAGCAGGAGCCGGTCAACGGCTTCGCGGTCGCGGTGGTCCGGGAGGACGGCCGCTGGCGGTGCAGCAGGATGGACAGCTCCGCGCTGTCGGAACTGGACGCGGCGATCACGGAGCTGCGCCGGCTGAGGTCGACGGGAGCCGTGTTCGGGCTCCTCGCCGTCGACGACGAGTTCTTCATCATCCTCAGGCCCGTGCCGGGCGGCGTGGCGCTGCTGCTCTCGGACGCGGCCGCCGCCCTCGACTACGACATCGCGGCCGACGTGCTCGACCTGCTGCGCGTCGACCCCCCGGACGAGGAGGACAACGAGCTCTGGCCGGAAGGCGACCTCGGCGTCCTCTCCGACCTCGGCATGCCCTCGCACGAGCTCCAGGTCATCGTCGACCAGGTCGACCTCTACCCGGACGAGCAGCTCCAGATGATCGCCCAGCGCATCGGCTTCATCGACGAGTTCACGAAGCTGCTCGACACGATCGAAGCGTGACCACCTCGGAGGACATGGTCCGCGCGGCCCTGCGCGCGGCCTCGGCGTCGGGCGCGGACGTCCCCATCGGCGCCGTCGTCTACGCACCGGACGGCACGGTGCTCGCCGAGGCCTGCAACGCCCGCGAAGCCCTGGGCGACCCGACCGCCCACGCCGAGGTCCTGGCCCTGCGCGAGGCGGCCTCCCGCCACGGCGACGGCTGGCGCCTCGACGGCTGCACCCTCGCGGTCACCCTGGAACCGTGCACGATGTGCGCCGGCGCGCTGGTCCTGGCACGTGTCTCCCGTCTCGTCTTCGGCGCCTGGGAGCCCAAAACGGGGGCCGTCGGCTCGCTCTGGGACGTCGTGCGCGACCGCCGGCTCAACCACCGCCCCGAGGTCCAGGGCGGCGTGCTGGAGCAGGAGTGCGCTGACCTGCTGGAACGCTTCTTCCGGACCCAGCGTTAAGCCCGTGGATCGGGCTGTGTATTGTTCTTACCGGTGGCGTGTCCGAGCGGCCGAAGGAGCACGCCTCGAAAGCGTGTGAGGTGCAAGCCTCCGTGGGTTCAAATCCCACCGCCACCGCTGCTCAGAGCCCCGGTTGCCGATCATGGCAACCGGGGCTCTGACGTTTCGTGGCATTCGTGGCGGCGATCAGGCCTGCCGGGCGCAGCAGCGGAAGCTCTCTCGCGCAGTACCTCTCCTGAGATGAGAGCCACGACCGGTTCACCCACATCGACGACAGCGGCCGCGCGCCGTTGCGGGAGAAGTCGATCTCCGGAAGTCTGTCGCGCAGCACCGAGGCGGCCCAGCGGTGGACGGTGCCGAAGTGGCCGAGCGGCCGGTTGAGCGTCCAGTCCAGGGCAACGGCACCTGAAAGCGCAGGTCAGCAGGGGATCGGGGCGGACGCGGGCGGCGAAGTCCGGTTGACGATCTCGGCGCAGCGGCGCTCGTGGCCGGAATCCCCACTCCGGGAGTTGTAGGGACGCCGGCCGGTGCCTGGGAGGGGCCCACAGGCCGGCGTTCCGAGATCGAGCATACACCATGATCGAACACTTGTTCGAGTGATGATTGATGGGCCAACCGGTTAACCGTTAGTAACAACGGCTACCAAAGCTCACACGATCGGGGAAAGATGCGTCGGTCCGCCGCATCCCCTGGAGGAAGTTTTGAGACCCACCCTGCCGGTCGTCGGCACAGCGGTGGCGGCACTCGTGCTCGCCGCCGCCCCGGCCGTCGCCGCACCCAGCACCGACGCGTTGATCTCCGAGGTCTACGGAGGCGGCGGCAACTCCGGCGCCACGCTGACGCAGGACTTCGTCGAGCTGGCCAACAAGGGCGCCGCCCCGTTCGCCCTCGACGGCTTCAGCGTCCAGTACATCTCGGCGAGCCCCGGCACGACCACGCAGTGGGGCGTCACGCCGCTGACCGGTTCGATCGCGCCGGGCAAGACGTTCCTCGTCGCTCAGGCCAAGGGCACGGGCGGCACGGTCGAGCTGCCGGCCCCGGACGCCACCGGCACGATCGCCATGAGCGGCGCCAACGGCACCATCGCGCTGGTCAGCGGCACCGCGCCGCTCACCTGCAAGACGGCCGCCGACTGCGCCGCCGACACGCGGGTCAAGGACCTCGTCGGCTACGGCTCGGCCGCCGTCCGCGAGGGCACCGCGACGGGCGCCCTGGGCAACACGACCTCGGCGTCGCGCAGCGCGGGTGACACCGACGACAACGCCGCCGACTTCACCGTCGGCGCGCCCACCCCGACCAACTCCAAGGGCGAGACCCCGGGCGGCGGCAACCCGGATCCCGACCCGGACCCCACGCCCGGCGACAAGCGCATCCACGACGTCCAGGGCGTCACGCGCGTCTCGCCGCTGGTCGGCCAGAAGGTCACCAACGTCCCCGGCGTCGTCACCGGCACGCGCGCCACGGGTGACCGCGGCTTCTGGATCCAGGACGTCACCGGCCAGGACGACGACCCGCGCACCAGCGAGGGCGTCTTCGTCTACACGGCCGGCGCCGCGCCGACCGTGGCCGTCGGCGACAGCGTGCTCGTCAGCGGCACGGTCGCCGAGTACCGGCCGGGCGGTGAGACGGGCTCCAACCAGACCCTCACCGAGATCACCTCGCCCACCACGATCACCGTGTCGAAGGGCAACCCCGTCCCGGCGCCGGTCGTCGTGAAGAACGTCCCGGCCGGCTACCTGCCCGCTCCGGGCGGCAGCATCGAGCAGCTCCCGCTGGAGCCCGCCCGGTACGGCCTCGACCACTTCGAGTCGCTCGAGGGCACGCTGGTCCAGGTCGACGACGCCCGCGTGGTCGGCCCGAGCAACTCCTTCGGCGAGGTCTGGGTCACGGTCAACCCCGACCAGAACCGCAACCAGCGCGGTGGCACCACCTACACCGGCTACGACCAGCCCAACAGCGGCCGCCTGAAGATCAAGGCCGTCGGCACGCTGCCCGCCGCGAACGTCGGTGACGTGTTCGCCGGCGCGACCGTCGGTGCGCTCGAGTACACGAACTTCGGCGGCTACACGCTGGCGGCGCTCACGCTCGGCACGCACACGTCCTCCAACCTGCAGCGCGAGATCACCGCGCAGCAGAGGCAGACCGAGCTCTCGGTCGCGACCTACAACGTCGAGAACCTCGACCCGTCCGACCCGCAGGCGAAGTTCGACCGCCTCGCGGACGGCGTCACGACCAACCTGCGCGGCCCGGACGTCGTCGTGCTGGAGGAGATCCAGGACAACAACGGCGCCACCAACGACGGTGTCGTGGCGGCGGACCAGACGCTGCGGAAGTTCTCGGACGCGATCGTCGCCAAGGGCGGCCCGCGCTACGAGTGGCGCCAGATCGACCCGGAGAACCTCAAGGACGGCGGCGAGCCCGGCGGCAACATCCGCGTCGGCTTCTTCTTCAACCCGCAGCGGGTGTCCTTCGTGGACCGCCCGGGCGGCGACTTCAAGACACCGGTCGAGGTCGTGAAGAAGAACGGCCGTGCGGCGCTTTCCGTGTCACCCGGCCGGATCGACCCGCTGAACGACGCGTGGGCGAACAGCCGCAAACCGCTCGCCGGCGAGTTCAAGTTCCGCGGCCGCACGGTCTTCGTCGTGGCGAACCACTTCAACTCCAAGGGTGGCGACGAGGCGATCCACGGCCGCAACCAGCCGCCGAACCGCTCGTCCGAGGTGCAGCGCGGCAAGCAGGCCGCGGCGCTGAAGGCGTTCACCGAACAGATCCGCGCGGTCGACAAGGGAGCCAACGTCGTCCTCGCGGGCGACCTGAACGACTACCAGTTCTCGCCGGCGCTCAAGACGCTCACCGGCGACGGCAACCTCAAGGCGCTGATCGACACGCTGCCCGCCACCGAGCGGTACAGCTACGTCTTCGAGGGCAACTCGCAGACGCTCGACCACCTCGTGGTGAGCAAGAACATCACGCGCTTGAGCTACGACGTGGTCCACATCAACGCCGAGTTCGCCGACCAGGCGAGCGACCACGACCCGCAGATCGTCCGCGCCCGCCCGTCCACGGGTGACGCGAACGTCGACCGGGTCGTGTTCGCCCTCGAGGACATCCTCGACTGCCTGGAGAGCTGACGGTTCGACCGCTGCCGTCGCCGCGTCAGCCAGACGACGCGGCGGCGGCAGCCGCCGTCGCGGCCACCACCCCGGCCCCGATCGCCTCGACGGCCCTGCGCACGGCGTCGCCCGCCCAGTGGCCGGCGGAGATCTCCTTGGCCCGTCTGGTCAGATCGCGCTTCTCGCCCTTGACCACCTTGTGCACGGCCTTCACCGCGTACAGCAACGTGATCAACGACCCCATGCGCGCATCCGCACCCCGGTACCCGAGCGCGACCTCGCCGACGGCCTTGCGCACCGCGTCGGCCCCCGGCTCGTCGGTGATCACGTAGCTCTTGCCGGGGAAGATCCCGAGCACCTTCCGCGGTTCGACCCGCACGGCACCACGGCTCTCCAGTTGCGCGATGACGTTGTCGCGCACCTTCTTCCGCAGGCGCTCGACCGCCTTCTGCGGCTTCATCGGCTTGTCGATCCTCGCCAGCGACTCCCGCAACAGCGGGTCCCGGGGCGGCGTCGGGTCGACGACCTGGAGCTTCTTGCCGTTCGGCTCGAACGCGATACGCCCCGAGTTCACCAGCTCGATCAGCACGGCTCCCGCGAGCGCGTTCTCCGCCGACGCCGAGTCGACGTGCAGCTTTCCGTTCTGCTGGTTGATGAACAGCAGCATCAGCTCTTCGGGCAGCATCATGCAACGGTAACGCCAGAAGGGCGCCGAACGGTGAACGTTCGGCGCCCTTCGAGCGAGCGGAGGATACGGGATTTGAACCCGTGAGGGGGTGAACCCAACACGATTTCCAGTCGTGCGCACTAGGCCGCTATGCGAATCCTCCGTGGAGAACCTTACCGGACGGGTGTTCCGGGGCCCAAAACGGGGGTCGCCGGAAAAAGTCCGGCGGCCGTGTCGATCTGGCGGGGACCCGCTCGTCGTGATCCCGTAAGACCGAACCCAGGAGGTAACCGTGAAGTACATGCTGTTGATCCACGCGGCCGCTGACCAGCAGTCGAGCTGCACCGTCGAGGACTGGATCTCCTACGAGAAGGAGATGAGGGACGCGGGGGTCCTGGTGTCCGGGCACTCGCTCGCCGACCTCGTCACCGCGACCACCGTCCAGGTCGGACCGGACGGCAGGCGGACCGTCACGGACGGGCCGTTCGCCGAGACCCGCGAGGTGCTCGGCGGCTACAACGTCATCGACGTGCCCGACCTCGACGCGGCGCTCGAGTGGGCGGCGAAGTGCCCCGGCTCGCGGGACGGCGGGGCTGTCGTCGTGCGGCCGATCGCCGAGTTCGACTTCTGATCCCGTGAACGTCGAGCAGGTGTTCCGGGAGGAGCGCGGCAGGCTGCTCGCGACGCTGGTCAAGCGCTTCGGCGACCTCGACCTGGCCGAGGAGGTCACCTCCGACGCGATCGAGGCGGCGCTGCGGCACTGGCCGGTGGACGGGGTGCCGGACCGGCCCGGCGCGTGGTTGCTCACGACCGCGCGCCGCAAGGCCGTCGACCGCCTGCGCCGCGACCGGGTGTACGCGGCGCGGCTCGCGTTGCTGCAGGTCGAGTTCTCGCGGGCGGACGCGCCGGCGGGGGAGTCGTTGCCGGACGAGCGGCTGGAGCTGTTCTTCACGTGCGCGCACCCGGCGCTGGCGGAGGAGGACCGCGGCGCGCTGGTGCTGCGGTGCCTGGCCGGCTTCACGACGCCGGAGGTCGCGCGGGCGTACCTGGTGCCGGTCACGACCATGCAGCAGCGGATCGTGCGGGCGAAGAAGAAGATCAAGCAGGCCCGCATCCCGTTCCGCGTGCCGGACCCGCACGAGCTCCCGGAACGCCTGCCCGGTGTGCTGCAGGCCCTCTACTCGATCTTCACCGAGGGCTACGCGGCGCAGCGGGCCGACCTCGCCGACGAGGCGGTCCGGCTGGCGAGGATCCTGCGGAACCTGTTGCCGGACCGCGAGGTCACGGGTCTGCTGGCGTTGATGCTGCTCGTCCACGCGCGCCGGGACGCCCGTCCCGCGCTGCTGGAGGACCAGGACCGTTCGCTCTGGGACCGCGACATGATCGCCGAGGGCAGCGCATTGGCCGAGCGCGCACTAACGGGTGGATACGGTCCGTACGGCGTGCAGGCGGCCATCAACGCGTTGCACGACGAGGCGCCGGACTTCGCCGGCACCGACTGGCCGCAGATCGTGGCGCTCTACGACGTGCTGGCCGGGCTGACGCCGTCGCCCGTCGTCGCGCTCAACAGGGCCGCCGCGATCGCCATGCGCGACGGGGCGGCGGCGGGGCTCGCGCTGCTCGACGCGCTGGCCGACGAGCCCAAGCTCCGCGACTACCACCCGTACCGGGCGGCCCGCGCCGACCTGCTGCACCGCCTGGGCCGCGACGCCGAGGCCGCGCAGGCCTACCGCGAGGCCATCGCGCTCGCGGGCACCGGCACCGAACAGGACTTCCTGCGCCGCAGGCTGGCCGCCGTCGAAGGGCGATCATGATCATGAAGTGGCTGGAGGCCGAACGCCTGGGCGTCGCCGACCTCCTCGACGACCTGACCGACGACGAGTGGCGCCGGGAGACGCTCTGCGCGGGCTGGACCGCGCAGGAGATGGCCGCCCACCTGACCACGTCGACCCGCACGGGCTGGCGCGACGTGCTCACCGGGGTGGTGAGGGCGCGCTTCGACTGGGAGCGCATGGAGGACACCAGGGCCCGTGAGATCGCCGCGCGGTTCACCCGGCAGGAGCTGATCGCGCGGATCCGCGCGACCGCCGCCTCTCCGAAGCGCGCTCCGATGGCGTCCCCGATCGACCCGCTGGTCGACTTCCTCGTGCACGGCCAGGACGTCGCCCGCCCGCTGGGCCGCGTCCGCGAGATGCCGCCCGAACCGGCCGAGGCCGCCCTGGAACACGTGCTGAAGAGCCCGTTCTGGGGAGCGCGCAAGCGTTTTCGGGACACCGGAATCCCCGATCTACCGGTCGCCGACCTGCTGATGCTCGCCACCGGGCGGAAGTTGTCCACAGGTGGGGACAACGCTGTGGGTAGATCGAACATGCGTTCGAAGTAGAGGGTTCGCTACACTTGCGTCGGACCTCGTGCGGCACACATCTCGCGAATCTCCCCAGGGCCGGAAGGCAGCAAGGATAAGCGGGCTCTGGTGGGTGCACGGGGTCCCCTTTTTGTGTCGGGGTCCACCGGTACTGTCTGCGGCGTGGCGCTCGCTCTGTATCGCAAGTACCGACCGGCCACGTTCTCCGAGGTCGTCGGCCAGGAGCACGTGACCGACCCCCTGCGCACCGCGCTGGCGGCGGGCCGGGTGAACCACGCGTACCTGTTCAGCGGCCCCCGGGGCTGCGGCAAGACCTCGTCGGCCCGCATCCTGGCGCGCTCGCTGAACTGCGCGAAGGGCCCGACCCCCGACCCGTGCGGCGAGTGCAACAGCTGCATCGGCCTCGCTCCCAACGGCAGTGGCAGCGTCGACGTCGTCGAGCTCGACGCGGCGTCGCACGGCGGTGTGGAGGACGCCCGCGACCTCCGCGACAAGGCCTTCTACGCCCCGGCCGAGTCCAAGTACCGCGTCTTCATCATCGACGAGGCGCACATGGTCACCACGCAGGGCTTCAACGCCCTGCTGAAGATCGTCGAAGAGCCGCCGGACCACCTGATCTTCATCTTCGCCACCACCGAGCCGGACAAGGTCCTCCCGACCATCCGCTCGCGCACGCACCACTACCCGTTCCGCCTGATCCCGCCCGGCGTGATGCGCACCCTGCTCGAACGCAACTGCGCCGCGGAGGGCGTGGCCGTCGAACCGGCCGTCTTCCCGCTGGTCATCCGCGCGGGCGGCGGCTCGGCCCGCGACACCCAGTCGGTCATGGACCAGCTCCTGTCCGGCGCGGGCCCGGACGGCGTGAAGTACGAGCGGGCCATCACGCTCCTCGGCGTCACGGACTCGGCTCTGATCAACGACGTGGTCGACGGCCTCTCCGCGGGCGACGGCGCGGCGGTCTTCGGCACCATCGACCGCCTGGTGGACGCGGGCCACGACCCCCGCCGCTTCGCGAGCGACCTCCTGGACCGCCTCCGCGACCTGGTCCTGCTCTGCGCCGTCCCGGACGCCGCGGACCGCAACCTGGTCAGCGCCCCGGAGGACGAGCTGGCCACGATGGCGGCCCAGGCGGAACGGATCGGCCCGGCGACGCTGACCCGCTACGCCGAGATCGTGCACCAGGGCCTCGTCGACATGCGAGGAGCCACGGCCCCGCGCCTGCTCCTCGAACTGCTCGTCTCCCGCATGCTCCTGCCGTCGGTGAGCCAGTCCGAAGCGGCCCTGCTCCAGCGCCTCGAACAACTGGAACGCCGCCCCCCGGCCGCCATCGCGGCCGGTTCGGGCGACGGCGCCGCCCCCGCCGGCGGCCCGGTCTTCACCCGCAGGTCCCAGCAGGCAGCGGAACCGGCACCCGCGGACCCCCCGAGGCAGCCGGAGCCGCAGCGCCCGGCGCCCCAGCCCGCCGCCGTGATCCCGGCCCCGGCCCCGGTCCCGGCCCCGGTGGCAGCCCCGGTGCAGGCACAGCCGACCGCGCCGGTCGCCACCGCCGCGCCTTCCACGCCTTCCGCTCCTGTCGCGGCACCCGCTCCGGCCCCCATCGCGGAAGCCGGTGCGATGGACGCGACGGCGGTCCGCCGGATCTGGTCCGAACTGCTGGCCGCGGTCCGCGCCAGCAGCCGGAGCACCGAGGCGATGCTGACCAACGCCGTGGTCAGCGAGGTGGACGGCAACGTCGTCACCATCACCCACACCTCGGCCCCCCTGGCCCGCCGCCTGGCGGAGCCGCGCAACACCGAGGCCATCGCCGCGGCCCTGTCGACGGTGCTGGGTGGCACCTGGCAGGTCCGCTGCACCCACGGAACCCCTGGCGCCACCCCCCAGGCCGCTGCCCCGGCCAAGGCGTCCCGCCCGGCCCCGGTCCGCCCGAGCCAGGCGCAGAACGCCCGGCAGCCGGAACCCCGGCAACGCCCGGCACCGCGCCCGCCGGTGGACGACGTCCCACCGCCGCCGGAACCGCCCGAGCCCGACGACCCGCTGCCGCCGGAACCGGACGACGAAGAGGCGATGCTGGCCGAGGCCGCCCGCCCGGCGGACCCGGACAGCACCCCCGAGGCGAAGGACCCGGAATCGGTGATGCTGAAGCTCCTGGCGGACGAGTTGGGCGCCCGGCCGCTCAAGAAGGCCTGACGGCCCGAACGAGGCCGCCGGAGCGATAGCCGTGCCATCGACCCGGCGAACGGCACCCGTACGCTGGACGCGACCCACGGAAGACCAAGTACCACCCACCGAGAGGACCAGCGGTGCAACCCGGTCAGTTCGACATGCAGGCCCTGCTCCAGCAGGCCCAGAACATGCAGCAGCAGATGGCAGAAGCCCAGCAGCAGCTGGCCGAAACCGAGATCACCGGCAACGCGGGCAACGACCTCGTGAAGGCCACCGTCACCGGCGGCGGCGAGCTCGTGAGCCTCACCATCGACCCGAAGATCGTGGACCCGGAGGACGTCGACACCCTCCAGGACCTGGTGATCGCCGCGATCAAGGACGCCAACACCAAGGCGCAGCAGCTGGTCGAGCAGAAGCTCGGCCCGCTCGCCCAGGGTGGCCTCGGCGGACTGCTCGGCTAACACCATGTACGAGGGCCCGGTACAGGACCTGATCGACGAGCTGGGCAGGCTCCCGGGCGTCGGCCCGAAGAGCGCGCAGCGGATCGCCTTCCACCTCCTCGCCACGGAACCCGCTGACATCGAGCGGCTCCAGCACGCGCTGCAGAAGGTCAAGGAGGGCGTGGTCTTCTGCGACGTCTGCGGCAACGTCTCCGCCGAGACGAGGTGCCGGATCTGCCGGGACCCCAAGCGGGACCTGAGCCTGGTCTGCGTGGTCGAGGAGCCGAAGGACGTCCAGGCGATCGAGCGGACCAGGGAGTTCCGGGGGCGCTACCACGTCCTGGGTGGCGCGCTCGACCCGTTGAGCGGGATCGGGCCCGACCAGTTGCGCATCCGGCAGCTGCTCAACCGGATCGGCACGGCGACCGACGGGGTCGACATCTCCGAGGTCATCATCGCCACGGACCCGAACACCGAGGGCGAGGCGACGGCCACCTACCTGGTCCGGATGCTCAGGGACTTCCCGGGGCTCACCGTCACGCGGCTCGCCAGCGGGCTGCCGATGGGCGGCGACCTGGAGTTCGCCGACGAGCTCACGCTGGGGCGTGCGCTATCTGGTCGCCGCAGCATGTGACAGCGGCCCCACCGCGGCTGGGCGGCACACGCCTGGTCGCGGTGGACGGCCCGTCGGGCGCGGGCAAGTCGACGTTCGCGAGGCAGCTCGCCGAGGAGATCGGCGCGCAGCTGATCAGCACCGACCACTTCGCCACGTGGGACGACCCGACGACGCGGTGGTGGCCCCGGCTGTGGCGGGCACTCGACGCCGTGGCGAGCGGCTCACCCGGCCGCTACCGGAAAACCGACTGGTCCCAAGGGTTTCCGTGCATCGGCGAAGGCGACGAAGTCACGATCGCTCCACACGGGACGGTCATCCTGGAGGGGTTCTCCTCGGCCAGGAAGGCGAACACCCGCCTGAGCTGCGCGATCTTCGTCGACCACCCCGACGGACGGGTGAGGCTGGAGCGGGCCGTCGCCCGTGACGGCGAGGAGCACCGCGAGCACTTCGTGCGCTGGCAGCAGTACGAAAGGGGCTGGTTCGCGGTCGACGAGACCAGGGCCAGGGCTGACTACGTTGTCACGTCGAGCAGCTGAGCCCGCACGACGGAGGCTTCGGGCGTCCCGATCGCGCTGAACACCTCCAGCGCGGAGGACCAGTGCGCACGGGCGGCGGCATAGTCGCCCAGCGCGGAGGAGGCGTCGCCGGCCAGCTGCAGGGCGCGTCCGAACACCCACCGGTGGCCTGAGTCGGATCCGGCCGCGGCGGCACGCAGCGCGCAGTCGAGGGCGGCGGACACGTCCGAGGTGTCGAGGTGGGTGCGGCCGAGAACGAGCAGCACCTCCATCTCGGCCAGGCGGAACTGCGACCGGCCCGCCTCGTCCAGCGCCGAGGTGGCCGTCGCCAGGGCTTCCTCGTAACGGCCGAGAGCGCGGTACGTCGACGCGAGGCCGCGGCGGGCCGAGCAGATGCCCCACGAGTAGCCGGTCTCGACCGCGATGGTGAGCGCCGACGAGAACTGCTCCAGGGCCTCCTCGTGGCGGCCGGCGCCCTCCAAGGCGCGGCCGAGCAGGTTCCGGGCGTCGCAGACGCTCTTCACGTTCTCCAGGTCCTGCGCGATCCGCATGGCGGCGGACGCTTCGACGGCCGCCTCCTCGTAGCGGCCGCGCATGATCAGCGTGATGGCCATGCCCTCGTGCATGGTGTGGCCGAAGTTGCGGGCTGCCGCACGTTCGTACAGCTCGCTCGCGCGCACGAAGTACGACGCACCCAGCTCCGGCTCACCGCGTGACGCGTAGACCTCGCCGAGGGCACGCATCGAGTTCGCCTGCGTGATCCACGAGTCGATGCGCGTGCCGGCTTCCAGTGCCTCCTCGAACGTCGCGGCGGCGCGGTCGAGCTGGCCGAGCTGCATGTAGACGCCGCCGAGGTTGAACAGGGCGTTCGCGAGCACCTGCAGCGCACCGACCCGGCGGGCGATCACCAGGGCGCGTTCGAGGTGGTCGGCGGCCTGCTCCAGCTCGCCCAGGTCGATGTGGACGCTGCCCGCGTTCGACAGCACGGCCGCCTCGGCCTCCGGCAGGTCGATGCTCTCCTGCAACGCGATGGCCTGCTGGTAGTGGCCCAGCGCGTTGCGGTGCCGGCCGGTCACCCAGTACAGCGTGCCGAGCGACGACTGCATCGCGAGCTGGCCGAGCTCGTCGCGGGGCGCGCGGGCGCCGAGCAGGCCCGCCTTGGCCGTCTCACGCCACTCCGCGGTGAGGCCCTGCGTGTAGAAGTAGCCGCGCAGGGCGTCGGCCAGCTGCCACGGCGAGTTCTCCGGGTCGCGCTCGACGCAGTGGGCGACCAGGGCGACGAGGTTGGCGCGCTCGCAGTCGAGCCAGGCCAGGGCCTCGGTGCTGGTGCTGAACGTCCGCGGCACCACGCCGTCCAGCGGTGCGGGGCGCGGGAACCGGAAGAGCGTCGACTTCATCGCCGCCGTGGCGTTGTCGACCGACCGCACCGCCCAGTCGAACAGCCGCCGCAACGCGAGCAGCGAGTCGGCGCGGCCCTCCTCGAACGCCAGGCGCTCGGCCGCGTAGTCGCGCAGCAGGTCGTGGAACTGGTAGCGCGACGGCGCGTGGTTCGAGATCAGGTTCGCGGTGGCCAGGCGGTCGAGGCGCCGGCGGGCGTCCTGCGTGGTCAGACCGGACAGGGCGGCCGCCATCTCGGGCGTGAAGTCCGTGCCGGGAACCAGCGACAGCACCCGGAACATCTGCGCGAGCTCCGGCTTCAGCGCCGTGTAGGAGAGGTCGAACGCCGCGTGCACCGCCACCCGTTCGTCGCCTTCGACGGCCAGGGCGGCGAGCCTGTTGCCCGCCCTCAGCTCCTCGACGTAGTCCGCGATGGACAGTTCGGGGCGCGACACGAGGTTGGCCGCTGCGATACGCAAAGCCAATGGCAGATGGGCGCACAGGGCCGCCAGCTCCAGCGCGGCGTCCTCTTCGGACGCGACTTCGTCCGCACCCAGGATGCCTGCGAGGAGTGACTTCGTCTCGTGCCAGTCGAGGACGTCGAGCCGCACGTTCGACGCCGCGTGCGAGACGGCCAGGCCGCGCAACGTGTCCCGCGACGTCACCAGCACCGCGCACCCCGGCGACCCCGGCAGCAGCGGCCGGATCTGCTCGGCGGACGACGCGTTGTCGAGCAGCAGCAGCACGCGCTGGCCGGTCAGCGTGGACCGGAACATCGCCTCCTGCTCGTCCTGGTCCAGCGGCACCTGGTCGGGCTCGGTGCCGAGCGCGCGGAGGAACCGCGGCAGCACGTCGACGGCGCTGAGCGGCGGGCCGGGGGCGTAGCCGCGCAGGTTGACGTAGAGCTGGCCGTCCGGGAAGTCCGCGCGCATCCGGTGCGCCGCGTGCACGGCCAGCGCCGTCTTGCCCACGCCCGGAGGCCCGGCCAGTGTGACAACCGGCACACCCTGCGCGGTCCGCAGCAGCGCCACGATCAGCGACACGGCCTCGTCGCGGCCCACGAAGTCCGGGATGTCCGCCGGGAGCTGCGACGGGACCACCCGTTCGGGCTTCGCGGCGACCGGCACACCCGAGACCGCCGTGGTCACCGCGCCGATCGAGCCGGACAGCACCTGGCTGTGCACGCGCCGCAGCTCGTCGCCGGGGTCGATGCCCAGCTCGTCGCCCAGGAGCCGGGAAACGCGCTGGTAGGCGGCCAGCGCCTCGCTCTGGCGGCCCGAGCGGTACAGCGCCACCATCAGCTGCGCCCAGAACCGCTCGCGCAACGGGTGGTCGCTCGTCAGCCGGGACAGCTCCGCGACGAGCTCGCCGTGCCGGCCGAGCTCCAGGTCGACCTCGACGCGGCGTTCGAGCACGTGCAGGCGGCGTTCGTCGAGCCTCGGCACCTCGTCGCGGTGCAGGACCTCCGACGGCACGTCGACCAGCGCCGGGCCTCGCCAGAGCCCCAGCGCGGCGGTGAACGCGGCCGACGCGGCCTGCAGGTTCCCGGCGGCGCGCTCCTGTTCGCCCTGGTCGATCAGCGGCTCGAAGCGCATCAGGTCGATGGTCTTCTCGTCGACGTCGATCAGGTAGCCGTCGGGCACGGTCCTGATCGGCACGGACGGTCCGAGCAGCTGCCGGAGCCTCATCACGTACGTCTGGAGGGTCGCGCGCGCCCGAGCGGGCGGATCGTCTCCCCACACGTTGCCGGCGAGCTCGTCCACGGACACCGAGGTGCCGACGCGCAGCAGCAACGACGCCAGCAGCGCGCGCTGCCGACCGGCCCTGACCAGCAACGGGTCGGAGTCGAGGAGGACCTGGAGGGGGCCGAGCACGCGGAACTCGACCTGCTTGCCCATACGACCTCCTCCGCGTGTCGTTGTCGTTTCTACAGCCTAGGAGAGCGTCCGACCCATCTGCCGTGCTCACGTTGGGTCAGCGGCCGTGCGCCGGACGTATCAGAATGCCTGGTCTAGTGGCCGGATCGTGACCTGAGTAACCCCGGACGGGGTATCTACAACGGTTATGGTCGGCGACCACACCGTGAGATGTGCGGATTGTCCAAGGGGTGTTTGATGGTCCACTCAGTAACGGCTCGCCGCCGTTGGGTTGCCGCGATCGGCTTCCTCAGCGTCAGCGCGCTCGCCCTGTCCGGTTGCGCGCAATCCCAGCGCGACTCAGGCGGCGGCGGCAAGGAAGGCGGCACGCTGACCTTCGGCGCCGCCGGCGCGCCGAAGCTCTTCGACCCGTTCTACGCGACTGACGGCGAGACCTTCCGGGTCTCCCGCCAGATGTTCGAGGGCCTGGTCGGCTTCAAGCCGGGTACCGCCGAGGTCGAGCCCGCGCTCGCCACGAAGTACGAGCCCTCCGCGGACGGCAAGACGTGGACGTTCACCCTCAAGGAGGGCGTGAAGTTCCACGACGGCACGGACTTCAACTCCGAGGCCGTCTGCTTCAACTTCAACCGCTGGTACAACCAGAAGGGCGCCGGCCAGTCCGACGCCGTCTCGCAGTACTGGCTGGACAACTTCGGCGGGTTCGCGACCACGCCGGACAAGCCCTCGCTGTACAAGTCCTGCACCGCCAAGGACCCGAAGACCGCGGTCATCGAGCTGAACGAGGTCACCTCGCAGTTCCCGTCGGTCCTCGGCTTCACGTCGTTCTCCATCTCCAGCCCCGAGGCGCTGAAGAAGTACGACGCGGACAACGTCCAGGCCGCCGGTGACGCGTTCACCTACCCGGCGTACGCGAACGAGCACCCGACCGGCACGGGCCCGTTCAAGTTCGGCAAGTACGACAAGGCCAACAACACCGTGGAGCTCGTGCGCAACGACGCCTACCACGGCACCAAGGCCAAGCTGGACAAGATCGTCTTCAAGATCATCCCGGACGAGACCGCCCGCAAGCAGGCGCTCAAGGCCGGCGACATCGACGGGTACGACCTGCCGAACGCCGCCGACTGGGCGGGCCTGAAGCAGGACGGCTTCAACGTCGCGATCCGCCCGGCGTTCAACGTGTTCTACCTGGGCATCAACCAGAAGAACAACCCGAAGCTCGCCGACCTCAAGGTCCGCCAGGCCCTGATGTACGCGATCAACCGCGAGCAGCTCGTCAAGTCGCAGCTGCCCGAGGGCGCCAAGGTCGCGACGCAGTTCATGCCGGACACCGTCAACGGCTACAACAAGGACATCAAGGCCATCGGCTACGACGTCAACAAGGCCAAGTCGCTGCTGGCCGAGGCCGGTGCCTCCGACCTGACGCTGAAGTTCTACTGGCCGTCCGAGGTCACGCGTCCGTACATGCCGTCCCCGAAGGACCTGTTCGGCGCGATGTCCGGTGACCTGCAGGCCGCCGGCATCAAGCTCGAGGTCGTCACCAAGCCGTGGAACGGCGGTTACCTGACCGACGTCGACCAGGGCATCCCGGACCTGTTCCTGCTCGGCTGGACCGGTGACAACGGCACCGCGCACAACTGGGTCGGCACGTTCTTCGGCCGCACCGACAACCGCTTCAACACCGGTGTGTCGGCGTGGGGCAACACCCTGAAGGACGACCTGGCCAAGGCCAACTCCGAGCCGGACGAGGCCAAGCGCACCAAGCTCTACGAGGACGTCAACAAGCGGATCATGGAGGAGTACCTCCCCGCGATCCCGATCTCGCACTCCCCGCCCGCTCTGGTGTTGAAGTCGGACATCAAGGGTGTCGTCCCGAGCCCGCTGACCGACGAGAGGTTCGGCCCGGCCTCGAAGGGCTGAGCTCGAACCAGCTCCCACCACAAGAGAACAACGGGGTAGCTCAAAGTGCTCCGCTACACCATTCGACGGCTGGTCCAGCTGATCGGCGTGGTGCTGGTGCTCTCGATGTTGCTCTTCGCGTGGTTGCGACTTCTCCCAGGAGGGCCGGTTTCGGCCCTCCTGGGAGAACGCGCTACGCCGGAGTCGCGCGAAGCCCTCACCAAGCAGCTCGGCCTCGATCAGCCGATCTTCGTCCAGTACTTCAAGTTCCTCGGTCGCGCGGCGACCGGTGACTTCGGCGTCTCCACCGGTGTCCAACCCGGTGACTCGGCGCTCGACATCTTCCTCCAGCGGTTCCCCGCGACGATCGAGCTCAGCTTCTTCGCGATCCTGATCGCGATCGCGGTCGGCGTCCCGCTCGGGTACCTCGCCGCGAAGCGCCGCGGCGGCTGGTTCGACAACCTCAGCGTCATCGGTTCGCTGATCGGTGTCGCGGTGCCGGTGTTCTTCCTGGCCTACCTGCTCAAGGACGTGGCGTCGTCGGCGCTCGGCCTGCCCTCGCAGGGCCGCCAGGACGCCATCGACGCCACCCGCGTCACCGGGTTCTTCACCCTCGACGGCCTGATCACCGGCGAGATCGACGCGACGATCAACGCGCTGGAACACCTGATCCTGCCGGCGATCGCGCTCGCCACCATCCCGTTCGCGGTGATCTTCCGGATCACCCGCGCCGCGGTGCTGGACGTGCTCGACGAGGACTTCGTGCGCACCGCCGAGTCCAAGGGCCTCACCGCACCGGTGATCCGCCGCCGGCACGTGCTGCGCAACGCGATGCTGCCGGTCGTCACGACGATCGGCCTGCAGACCGGTGCGCTGCTGTCCGGCGCGGTGCTCACCGAGAAGGTGTTCTCCTTCGCCGGTGTCGGCCAGGCGCTCGCCATCGGGTTCGAACGGCGTGACTACCCGGTGCTGCTGCTGTTGATCATCATGGCCACGATCGTCTACGTCGTCGTGAACCTGCTGGTCGACCTCTCGTACGCGCTCATCGACCCGCGCATCAGGACGAGGTGAGCCCGGTGGCACTCGGAGTTTCCAAGAAGGAAAAGATCGACGGCCTCGCCGAGTCCGCGGGCGTCTCGCTCGCGGCGAGCGCGTGGAAGAGGCTCCGCCGCAGCCCGGTGTTCCTCACCGGCGCGGTGATCATCGGCATCTTCATCGTGCTGTCGCTGCTGTCGCCGTGGCTCGCGCCGCAGGACCCGTCCGTGCCGATGCTGATCGACCAGGTCGTGAAGGCGCGCAACGAGATCCCGCCGCCCCAGCCGGGCCACCTGCTCGGTGGTGACCTGCAGGGCCGCGACTTCTTCTCGCGCCTGCTCGTCGGTTCCCAGCAGACGCTCATCGTGGGTGTCGGCGCGACGATCATCGGCCTGACCGGTGGCCTGATCCTCGGCACGCTCGCGGGCGCGCTCGGCGGCTGGGTCGACTCGATCGTCATGCGCATCGTCGACGTCATGCTCTCGCTGCCGTCGCTGCTGCTCGCGTTCTCGATCGCGGCGATGTTCGCGCGGCCCAGCCAGTTCACCGTGATCCTGGCGGTCGCGATCGTGCAGATCCCGGTGTTCGCGCGGTTGCTCAGGGGCTCGATGCTCGCGCAACGGCACAGCGACCACGTGCTGGCGGCGACCGCCCTGGGCGTGAAGAAGGGCGCGATCGTGTTCCGGCACATGCTGCCGAACTCGCTCAGCCCGGTGATCGTGCAGTCGACGCTCGTGCTGGCCACCGCGATCATCGAGGCGGCCGCGCTGTCGTTCCTCGGCCTCGGCAACCCGGACGACCGGCTGCCGGAGTGGGGGCAGATGCTCGGTGACGTGCAGAACGTCTTCGACACGCACCCGCACCTCGCCGCGTGGCCCGCGATCTGCATCATCATCGTCGCGCTCGGTTTCACCCTCATGGGCGAGACGCTGCGCGAAGCCCTCGACCCGAAGAACAGGCGGTGAGTCGTCGTGGCACTGCTCGAAGTACGTGACCTCACCGTCGTGTTCCAGCGCAAGGGCGAGGAGCCGTTCCACGCCGTCGACGGCGTCAGCTTCGACGTCGAGCCCGGCCAGACGGTCGGCCTCGTCGGCGAGTCGGGCTGCGGCAAGTCGGTGACGTCGCTCGCGATCATGGGTCTGCTGCCCAAGCGCGGCGCCAAGATCAGCGGCACCGTCACCTACGACGGCACGGACCTGCTGAAGCTGTCCGACAGGGAGATGCGCGACCGCCGCGGCCGCGACCTCGGCATGGTCTTCCAGGACCCGCTGTCGTCGCTCAACCCCGTCGTCCCGATCGGCCTGCAGGTCACCGAGGTGCTGGAACGGCACCGCGGCATGCCCCGCAAGGAGGCCATGATCGAGGCGAAGGACCTGCTCGACAAGGTCGGCATCCCGGACCCGAACCGGCGGCTCAAGGAGTACCCGCACCAGCTCTCCGGCGGCATGCGGCAGCGCGCGCTCATCGCGATCGCGCTGGCGTGCCGGCCGAAGCTGCTGATCGCGGACGAGCCGACGACGGCGCTGGACGTGACCATCCAGGCCCAGATCCTCTCGCTCATGAAGGAACTGGTGCAGGACCTCGGCACCGCGCTCGTGATGATCACCCACGACCTGGGTGTCGTCGCGGGCCTGTGCGACGAGGTGAACGTGCTGTACGGCGGCAAGGTGGTCGAGAAGGCCATGCGGCACAAGCTCTTCGCCGAGCCGCGCCACCCGTACACGCACGGCCTGCTCGCGTCCATCCCGCGTCTCGACGCCCCGCGCGGCGAGAAGCTCACGCCCATCCGCGGTTCCGTCGCGGACAACATCCCGTGGACGAGCGCCTGCGCGTTCGCCCCGAGGTGCCCGAACGCGCTGGACGTCTGCCGTGCGGAGACGCCCGCGGAGGTCGACAAGCTGGGCCGCCTGCTGCGCTGCCACAACCCGGTGGTGCCGGGAACTCCCGCCGCCGAGGAGGTGCAGGTATGAGCGAGACCCTGGTTTCCGTCCAGGACATGAAGGTGCACTTCCCGATCAAGCGGGGCGTGTTCTTCGACCGCACCGTCGGCCACGTCTACGCGGTCGACGGCGTCGACCTCGAGATCAAGCGTGGCGAGACGTACGGGCTGGTCGGCGAGTCCGGCTGCGGCAAGTCCACCCTCGGGCGGGCGATGCTGCGGCTCAACGAGCCGACCGACGGCAAGATGATCTTCGACGGGCAGGACTTCTCGACCCTGAAGGGCGAGGAGCTGCGCAAGATGCGGCGCCGGATCCAGATGGTGTTCCAGGACCCGCTGTCGTCGCTCGACCCGCGCCAGTCCGTCGAGTCCATCCTGGTCGAGGGCCTGCGGGCGCACGACCTGGACGAGGGCAAGGAGTCCACGGCGAAGCGGCTGCGCGAGCTGCTGGCCGCCGTCGGCCTGCCGTCCACCGCGCTGCGCAAGTACCCGCACGAGTTCTCGGGCGGTCAGCGGCAGCGCATCGGCATCGCCCGCGCCCTGGCGCTCAACCCGGACCTGATCGTCGCGGACGAGCCGGTGTCCGCGCTCGACGTGTCGGTGCAGGCGCAGGTCGTGAACCTGCTGGAGGAGCTCCAGGAGAAGTTCGGCCTGACCTACCTGGTGATCGCGCACGACCTCGCGGTCGTGAAGCACATCTCCGACCGGGTCGGCGTGATGTACCTCGGCGGGCTGGTCGAGGAGGCCACCTCCGAGGACCTCTACGACGAGCCGCTGCACCCGTACACGCGGGCGCTGCTGTCGGCGATCCCGGTGCCCGACCCGCAGGTCGAGGACCGGCGCGAGCGGATCCTGCTCGCGGGTGACCTCCCGTCGCCCGCGAACCCGCCGACCGGCTGCCGGTTCCACACCCGGTGCCCGTGGCGGCAGGCCACGAAGTGCGACACCGAACGGCCGGCGCTGCGCGAGCTCAAGCCCGGTCACAAGGTGGCGTGCCACTGGGCGGAGCAGATCCGCTCCGGCGAGATCCAGCCGCACGAGGTGAAGCCGGTCCTGGTGGAGGAGGGCGACGGCCTGTCGCCCGACGTGCCGCTCGTGGGTCCGGCGTCCGTCACCGAGGCGCTCAACCCGTAGCACCCGCTCGTCCGGCCGGGGCCACCTCACTTCGAGGTGGCCCCGTTCGTTTCTCCAGGGACCTCCGCTGTCCTCGCTGGATGGACAGTCGTGGCTCGATCCTGCTGAGAGCGGCCGAGATCGCCTCCGTCGACGGCCTGGAGGGCGTCACGATCGGACGGCTCGCGGTCGAGCTCGGCATGAGCAAGAGCGGGGTGTTCTCGCACTTCGGCGCCAAGGAGGAGCTGCAGCTCTCGACGGTCCACAAGGCCGCCGAGATCTTCGCGCGCGAGGTGGTGGCGGCCGGGGGCTCCCTGCTCGACCTGAGCGAGCGCTGGCTCGACTACTCGAAGCGCCGGGTGTTCCCCGGAGGCTGCTTCTTCGTCGTGACCCGGTCGGAGTTCGCCGCCAGGCAGGGGCGCGTGCGGGACGCGCTGGTGCTGTTCACCCTGCGCTGGACCTCACTGCTGGAACGGCTCTGCGGCGACGCCCAGATGGCGTTCGAGGTGGACGCCCTGCTGACGGCCGCGGACCGGTTCGCGGTGCTCTACGACGACGCCTCGGCGTACGAGAGGGTGCGGTTGGCGTTGCGCGCACGGATCGCCATGCCGACCGGGATGGAGAGGAGCGTGGCCACGCCGAACGACAACAGCATCGCGAGCCACGCCTCGTCGACGATCTGGCCGCCGATGTAGCCCACGGTCGCGGGGTAGAGGCTCCACAGCGCCGAGCCGATCGCCGCGACGGGCAGGAACCGGCGCAACGGCCACCTGAGCGCTCCGGCGAGCAGCGCCCCGACGATGCCGCCCGCGGGCAGGAACCTCGCCGCGACGAGGATCGTCTCGCCCTTGGAGCCGAGCTGGTCGGCCGTCCACACGACCATGGCCCGCGCCCTGGCGTTCCGGTTCACCCTGTCGAGGGCGCGCATGCCCATGCGGCGGCCGGCGGTGAAGTTGATCATGTCCGCGACCAGGCACCCGGCCGCGGCGACGAGCACCACGAGGTACAGCGGGACCTCGCCGGAGGCGGCGAGGACGCCGGCGCCGATGAGCACTGCCTCCGTGGGCGCCAGGGGCACCACGGCGACCAGGAACAGCACGACGAGGCTGGTGGCTGTGGTGCTCATGACCGGTGAACGTACGTGAGCCAGATGAACAATCCCGACCAGGCCGTTTCTTCAGCGCGTCCACAGGTGGCACGCCCCGGCTCCGCCGAACGGCCCTGGTCGCTGTCCGAAAGGGCACGACCGCACCGCGGTTCCGAACGCGTCCACGCCTCCTGTCGTGCCGCCTGCCAGGTGTGATCCAGGCCATCCACGCCGCGGTGCCGTCGCCCGGGTTCGACCCCCGTCGTTGACCTGCTCGTTCGGGCGCCGTTAGCGTCCGAACTCAATTGGAAAGCTTGTTAACCAATCCTTCGAGCCGCCGCCTGTGCCCAGGAGGAACGAAGTGATCAGAAAGCACACCAGGACCGGTGTCGCGCTAGCCCTGCTGGCGCTCGTGGTGCCGCAGATCGCGGCGTCCGGCACGGCCAACGCGGCCGATTCCCTGCTGTCGGCGAACAAACCCACCACCGTCTCGTCCGTCGAGGCCGCGACCTTCGGCGGTGCGAACGCCGTCGACGGCAGCTCCACGACCCGCTGGGCGAGCCTCGAGGGCGTCGACCCGCAGTGGATCGCCGTCGACCTCGGCGGCAACGCCACGATCTCGCGGGTCAAGCTCAACTGGGAGGCCGCGTACGCGTCCGAGTACAAGATCCAGACGTCGAGCGACGGCTCGTCGTGGAGCACCAAGAAGACCCTGACCGGTCAGAACGGCGGCATCGACGACGTCGCCGTCTCGACGAGCGGCCGCTACGTGCGGATCTACGGCACCAAGCGCGGCACGTCCTACGGCTACTCGCTGTGGGAGATCGAGGTCTGGGGCAGCACCGCGAACGGGGACACCACGGCCCCGACGGCGCCGTCCGGGCTCGCGAGCACCGGCACCACGTCGAGCACGGCCGGTCTGCGGTGGACGGCCTCGACCGACAACGTCGGCGTGACCGGCTACGAGGTGCTGCGCAACGGCAGCGTCGTCGGCACGCCCACCGGGACGGCGTTCACCGACTCGGGCCTCGCGTCCGGGACGGCGTTCACCTACACCGTCCGCGCCCGTGACGCGGCGGGCAACCTCTCCGCGGTGAGCAACGCGGTGCAGGTGACGACCCTGCCCGCCGGGCCCGGCGACACCACCACGATCGTCGCCGCCGGTGACATCGCGTCGCTGACCAACAGCGAGCACTACGAGACCGCGAAGCTCATCGACCAGATCAAGCCGGACCACATCCTCACGGTCGGCGACAACCAGTACGACAGCGGCACCCTCAGCGAGTTCAAGGCGCACTACGACAAGTCGTGGGGCCGCTACAAGAGCATCACCCACCCGGCGACCGGCAACCACGAGTGGGAGGACGGCCTCAACGGCTACAAGGCGTACTTCGGCGCCCAGGCCTACCCGGCCGGAAAGCCCTACTACAGCTGGGAAGCCGGTGAGTTCCACTTCGTGTCGTTCGACTCGCAGAAGCTCTACGACACCGGTGACGACTCCACGCAGCTGAACTGGCTCAAGGCCGACCTGGCGGCGAACACCAAGCCGTGCGTCGTCGGCTACTGGCACCACCCGCGGTTCAACTCGGGCGAGTACGGCGACAAGTCCGTGATGGCGCCGCTGTGGAACGCGTTCGCGGACGCCAAGGCCGACCTCGTGCTCAGCGGTCACGACCACCACTACGAGCGGCTCAAGCCGCTCGGCAAGAGCGGTGCGGTGGACACGACCAACGGCATGCGCGCCGCGATCGTCGGCATCGGCGGTGACTACCTCTACAAGGACGTCACGCCGCGTGCGGGCGTCGAGAAGTGGTTCGCGGACAGCCACGGCGTCATGAAGATCACCCTGTCCGGCCGGACCTACTCCTGGGAGGTCATCGACACGGCCGGCACGGTGCGCGACAAGGCCGGTCCCTTCACCTGTCGCTGACCACACCTGGTTGTTGATCGGAGGCCGTCGTGTACATCGCAACCGCAAGACGAGCGCCGGCGGCGGGTGGCACCGGCAGGGTGGCGGGGAACGTCCTCGCGCTGGGCGCGGTGTCCCTGCTGACGGACGTCTCGTCCGAGATGGTCACCGCCGTCCTGCCGCTCTACCTCGTGCTGGGGCTGGGTTTCTCCCCGCTGCAGTTCGGTGTGCTGGACGGCGTGTACACCGGTGTGACAGCACTGGTCCGCGTCGCCGGCGGTCATGCGGCTGACCGCTGGCAGCGCCGCAAGCTCGTGGCCGGTCTCGGGTACGGGATCTCGGCGCTGGGCAAGCTCGGCCTGCTCGCCGCCGGGACCTCGGCCACCGCGCTGGGGCTGGTGCTCGCCGGGGACCGGACCGGCAAGGGGCTGCGGACCGCGCCGAGGGACGCGCTGATCACGTTGAGCAGCGAGCCCTCGGCACTCGGACGCGCCTTCGGTGTCCACCGCGCCATGGACACCGTCGGCGCGTTCCTCGGCCCGTTGGTGGCGTTCTGCCTGCTGTGGACGCTGCCGGCGCGCTACGACGTGGTGTTCGTGGTGAGCTTCTGCTTCGCCGCGGTGGGTTTCCTGGTCCTCGTGCTGTTCGTGCGTGATCACCGCGATGTGCTGCCACGCGTCGCGGTGTCGCTCCGCGCCGCGTTCGGGTTGTTGCGGTCCGGGCCGTTCCGCCGGATCTGCCTGGTCGCGTGCGGGCTCGGGTTCCTGACGCTCGGCGACGGGTTCGTCTACCTGTTGCTGCAGAAGAAGCTCGACGTCGAGCTCGCCTACATCGCCCTGCTGCCCCTCGGCACGGCCGGTGTGTACCTGCTCGCCGCCGTGCCGCTGGGGTCGCTCGCCGACCGCGTGGGCCGGTGGAGGATCTTCCTGGCGGGCCACCTCGCGCTGCTCGGCGCGTACGTGCTGCTGGCGGGAGCGTCCGGGATCCCGCTGCTCGTCGGCGTTCTGGTGCTGCACGGGCTGTTCTACGCGTGCACCGACGGCGTGCTGATGGCCGTTGCCGGACCGATGGTCCCCGACGAGCTGCGGACGTCCGGTCTGGCCCTGCTCCAGACCGGGCAGGTGCTGGCCCGTGCCGCCTCCTCCGTTCTGTTCGGCGCCCTGTGGACGTGGTTCGCGTGGTGAGGGTCCTGGTCGTCGTCCTCGCGGTGGTCGCGCTGGGCGCGGGTGCCACCGCCTACGCCCTGCGCGCTCCGGACGCGGTGTCCGTCGCCGTGGAGGCCGGTCCGGTCGAGCTGTCGGCCGGGAGGCTGGTGTTCGTGGACGACGTGAGCGGCAAGGTGGCGTCGGTGCCGCTGTCCGACCCCTCCGGGCCGCGGCGGGTGAGCTCGTTGTCCTGCAAGCGGTTCTACACGGCCGCGCAGCAGGGCGTCTGCCTCGCCGACCGCTCCGGCCCGCTGCCGGGATCGGTCTCGGTCTTCGTCGACCGGTCGCTGACCGAGACCCGCCGCGTCGACGTCGCCGGCGTGCCGAACCGCGCGAAGCTGTCGGCGGACGGGCGCATGGCGTCGTGGACGACGTTCGTGACCGGTGACTCCTACGCCCAGGCGGGCACGTTCTCGACCCGCACGGCGATCTTCGACCGGCAGAGCGAGGTGTACTCCAGCAACATCGAGGGCACGCGCGTCGCCGGGATGAAGACCACCAACGACATGAACTTCTGGGGCGTCACGTTCGCGTCGGACGACCGCACGTACTACGCGACCCTCAGCACCGCGGGGAAGACGTACCTGGTCCGGGGAGACGCCTCCGAGGAGTCGGCGACACCGTTGCGGGAGAACGCCGAATGCCCGTCGCTCTCACCGGACGGCAAGCGCCTGGCGTTCAAGAAGCGCGTGCCCGGCGACGGCGCACGGCCGTGGCGGCAGCACGTGCTGGACCTGACCACGATGGTGGAGACACCCCTGGCCGAGACGCGGGGGATCGACGACCAGGTCGTGTGGCTCGACGACGACACCATCGCCTACGGCCTGCCGGGTGAGGGCATCTGGGCCGTTCCGGCGAACGGGGAGGGCGCGCCGCGGCAGCTGGTGCCGCACGCGTCCTCCCCGTCGCTCGCGTCCTAGCGGTTGGCCCGGTTGACCGCGCTCACGATCGCGCGGAACGACGCGGCGACCGTGGAGGAGTCGATGCCCACGCCCCACAGCACGCGGTCGCCCACCGCGCACTCGAGGTAGGCGGCCGCGCGGGCGTCGTCACCGGCGGACAGCGCGTGCTCGGCGTAGTCCAGCACCCGCACGTCGTAGCCGATGGACGCGAGCGCGTCGACGAACGCGGCGATCGGGCCGTTGCCCGAGCCCGTGATCTCCTGCTGCTCGCCGTCGACCAGCAGCGTCGCGATGATCTCCTCGTGGCCGCTGCCGTCCGACGACGCCTTGTGCTTGAGCAGGTACATCGGCACCCGGCCGTGCAGGTACTCCTCCGCGAAGGCGTCCCACATCTCCTTCGGGCCGATCTCGCCGCCCTGCGTGTCGGTGACCTCCTGGATCACCTTCGAGAACTCGATCTGCAGGCGCCGCGGCAGGTCCAGGTGGTGCTCCTGCTTCATCAGGTACGCCACGCCGCCCTTGCCGGACTGCGAGTTGACCCGGATGACGGCCTCGTAGTTGCGGCCGACGTCCTTCGGGTCGATCGGCAGGTACGGGACCTCCCACGGGAAGTCGTCGACGTGCTGGCCCGCGTCCTTGGCGTCGGCCTCCAGCGCTTCGAAGCCCTTCTTGATCGCGTCCTGGTGCGAGCCGGAGAACGCGGTGAAGACCAGGTCACCGCCGTACGGGTGCCGCTCGGGCACCGGCAGCTGGTTGCAGTACTCGACCGTGCGGCGGACCTCGTCGATGTCGGAGAAGTCGATCTGCGGGTCGATGCCCTGGCTGAACATGTTCATCGCGAGCGTCACCAGGCAGACGTTGCCGGTGCGCTCGCCGTTGCCGAACAGGCAGCCCTCGATGCGGTCCGCACCGGCCAGGTAGCCCAGCTCCGCCGCCGCGACACCCGTGCCGCGGTCGTTGTGCGGGTGCAGGCTGAGGATGATCGCCTCGCGGTTGTCCAGGTTGCGCGACATCCACTCGATCGAGTCGGCGTAGACGTTCGGCGTCGCCATCTCGACCGTCGCCGGCAGGTTGACGATCAGCGGCTTCTCGGGCGTCGGCTGGATGACCGCCTGGACCGCGTTGCAGACCTCGACCGCGTAGGACAGCTCGGTGCCGGTGTAGGACTCAGGGCTGTACTCGTAGCGGAAGTCGGTCTCGGGGTAGGCCTTCTCCTGCTCCTTGGCGAACTTCGCCGCGTCCGTCGCGATCTTCTTGATGCCGTCCCGGTCGGAGCGGAACACGACGCGGCGCTGCAGGATCGAGGTCGAGTTGTAGAAGTGGACGATCGCCTTGCTCGCGCCGCGCAGCGACTCGAACGTGCGGGCGATGAGCTCCTCGCGGCACTGCGTCAGCACCTGGATCGTGACGTCGTCCGGGATGGCGCCGTCCTCGATGATCTCGCGGACGAAGTCGAAGTCGGTCTGGGACGCGGCAGGGAAGCCGACCTCGATCTCCTTGAAGCCCATCCGGACCAGCAGGTCGAACATCTTCCGCTTGCGCGCGGGCGACATCGGGTCGATCAGGGCCTGGTTGCCGTCACGCAGGTCCACCGCGCACCACAGCGGGGCCTTCTCGATCCGCTTCGTCGGCCACGTGCGGTCCGGTACGTCGACGACCTCGACCAGCTCGTGGAACGGGCGGTAGCGGTGGAACGGCATGCTGCTGCCCAGCTGGCGGTTCCAGGACTGCTGGGACTCCGGGGCGGGGCGGCTCGGCTTGCGGATGCGACTGGTGCCCGCGCTGTACGCGTCGGCCGAGTCGTAGGCGTTGGTCGTGGTGAAAGCCTCGTTGGAGGTCATCTTCGGTGCTCCTGCGGGTCGTCAGCGGGGAACGACCGGCGGCAACGCTGAAGCCCGCGACGGGGGGCCGGTCTGATCAGACCCCGTCACGGCAGCGAAGCAGGAGGGAACGCCACACGGGGGACAGAGTAGCCACATGTCGGGGACAGGTGGAACTCGACGACCGGATCGTGGGATGTCCGAGGGTGTCGGGGGTGCTGGGTAGGTTGTGTTGCGAGGGGTCCTGAGGGTGGGGGGACGCCTGCGTCAGCTTGCGGTTTGTGCTGGGTGTGGCGGGTTTCGGGTGGGGCGCGGCCTGGTGGTGTTCGCCTGTTGTGTGCGGCCTGGGTGCGTTTCCGCTGTTGCGGCGGCTTGGTCGTGTTCGCCGTGATGGGTGCGGCTTGAGGGCGTTTCCGCTGTTGCGGCGGCCTGTTGTGTTCCCGCTGTTGCGTGCGGCCTGGTCGCCTTGCGTGCTTCCCCCTGGGGGCGCTGCCCCCAGACCCCCGGCAATCTGATCAGGGGCCCGCGCCTTGAGCGGGTTGATGGCACGCCTGTTTGTGTTGGGCGGCTGCCGGTGGCGTTCGTTGTGGGTGGGGCCGCCTGAAAAGCCAAGAGCCAAAGCCAAGACGGCTCGGCTTCGCCTTTGCACTGGTAACGGGTTCATAAGCAGGTCAACTTGCACGTTTTGCGAGCCGGATACCCGGGAAAAGTTCATGTATGTCCAGATTACGTACGACCAGTGGCCGCGGCACGGCTTCCCGCGTGATCAGCGGCATCGGCGCGCTCTTCGCACTCATTGAGGTGCTCTACATCCTGATGATCGTGTTGGGTGCCAACCAGGCCAACGCGTTCTTCAAGTTCGTCCAGTCCCTCGCCGAGCCTCTCGCGTTGTTCTTCCCCGGCCTCTTCGCCACCGGGAACTACAACCTCGACGTCTTCCTCAACTACGGTCTGGCCGCCGTGTTCTGGCTGGTCGTGACCGGTTTGCTGGCGCGTGCGGTTTCGCGCTACTGAGCTACTGGGTAGTAGATTTCGGTGGTATGCGGACACGCGTGGTCGGTATCGCCGCCGGGATCGTCAGTTGGGTCGGCCTCGCGCTGGCGGTCGTGCTCGTCGTTCACGTCGTGCTCACCGTCGGCGGGGCCAACCCCGGCAACCCCATCACCACCTCCGTCAAGGCGGTGGCCGAGCCCGTGGCTCTGGCGTTCAGGGATTTGTTCAGCCCCGAGGACGCGAAGCTGCGGGTGATCGTCAACTTCGGGCTCGCCGCGGTTTTCTGGCTGGCCGTTCGAGCGATCGTCCTCAAAGTCGTGAGGCGCCTGAACTAGGTTCGGTGGTATGGCGCGAGACGACTTCTGCAACAGCTGCGGCACCGGGTACGCGGACACGTCCGGCTACCCGCGGAAGTGCCTTGCCTGTGGGCACGTGGTCTGGGCGAACCCCTCGCCCGTCGTGGTGTTGCTCGTGCCCGTGAAGGACGGGTCCCGCACCGGGTTGCTCACCGTGCGCCGGGCCATTCCGCCGGTGGGGCGGCTGGCGTTCGTCAGCGGGTTCATGGACCGCGGGAAGTCCTGGCAGCAGAGCGCCGTGCGGGAGCTGGAGGAAGAGGCCGGCGTGCGGATTCCGCCGGAGGACCTGCGGCCGCTGCACTTCGTGTCGACGCCGGACGGGGAGACGGTGCTGATGTTCGCCGCCGCGCCCGCCGTCAACGCCGAGGACCTGCCCCCGTTCGTGCCGAACGAGGAGGCTTCCGAGCGCCGGGTCATCTTCGAGTGGGAGCCGTTGGCGTTCCCGCTGCACGACGAGGTGGCGACCAAGTACTTCTCACTCGAACCGTGACTGGCCCCAGGTGCCGGTGAAGACGGTTTCGGACAGCGGCTGGCGCCGGCGTTCGCGCTGTTCGCGGGCCTGGAGGTCGTCCGGGAGGACCGAGAGGTCGCCCTGACGGCCCAGAGCCATCGCCACGAGCGGGCGGACGTCGCCGGGCATGGCGAACGCGGTGTGGGCGGCCCGCTCGTCGAAGCCGCCCATCATGTGCGCGATCAGGCCCAGGTCGGTGGCCTGCAGGGCCATGTTCTCCATGGCGAGGCCCAGGCCGAACTCGACGTTCGGGATGTCGCCGCGCGCGTCCCGGGTGATCACGCAGCCGATGAGCAGCACCGAGGCGCGGTGGGCCCACGTCCTGTTGCCGCGGGTGAGGGTGTCGAAGATCGCGTCGAACGTCTCCGTGCCTCGGTGGCCCACGATGAAGCGGGACGGCTGGCTGTTGCCGTGGGACGGGGCCCAGCGGGCCGCTTCGAGCACCGTGCGCAGCTCGTCGTCGGAGACCTCGGCCCCGGCGTCGAAGGCTCGGGGGCTCCAGCGCTTCGAGATCAGCTCGTTCATCAGATCGCATACTGCCAAACGGCGAGGGAGTAGGCGCCGAACCACGCGCTGAGCAGCGTCGCCATGCCGAGCACGGTCAGCACCGTCGAGGTGCGGCGGCGCGCCAGGACCAGCGCGAGGGGGAGCAGCAGGGTGAACGCGGGCAGCAGCAGGCGGGCCTTCGAGTTCATCAGGCCGTTCGAGCCGAGGTCCATGACCAGGACGCCGATCGCGTAGACGACCAGGGGCCATTCGAGGCGGCGCTGGAAGGCGTAGAAGACCAGCACGATCGCCAGGCCCAGGAGCCAGACGGTGCCGGTCTCGAGGACCGAGCGCGGGTTCGCGAGGTGGCCCAGGGCGAAGTCCCAGGTGGCGGCGCCGCCGTCGAACTTCGAGCCCCAGCCCCGCTGCTGCACGCCGAACCAGCCCATCAGGTCGCCCGTCCGGACGGCGACCCAGCCCAGGTAGCCGAGCAGGCCGAGCGGGGCGATCGCACCACCCACCCAGGCCCGCCAGTCCCGGTGGTCGGCGATCACCGCGACCAGGGCGGCCAGGCCGACGGCGGCGATCAGGGCCGCCGCGGTCGGGCGGACCAGGCCCGCCGCCGCGCAGCAGACGCCCGCGAGGACCCAGCGCTTCTTCACGACACCGACCAGGGCCCACGCGGCGAACGCGCAGAACGTCGCCTCGGAGTAGGTCATCGACAGCACGACCGCCATCGGGGACGCGGCGAAGAGCGTCACGAAGACCAGGCCGGCCCTCGTCGAGCCGTCGCGCACGACGCGGCCGAGGACGAACAGGCCGTATGCGCAGAAGAGCCCGCTGATCAGGCTCACCGCGAACGCCGCGCCGACCACGTCCACGCCCGGCAGGCCGTCGACCCACCTGATCAGCGCGGGGTAGCCGGGGAAGAACGCGAGCGGCGTCTCGGCGGTGCGCCTGCCGAAGGCGTCGAACGGCGGCGACGGCACGCCGTTGTAGCCGCCCGAGGCGATGCCGAGGAACCAGTCGCCGTCCCACGACTTCAGGTTGCCGGTCGCGGTGTCGGCCTTGCCGGTGATCCCGTTCTGGTACTCGACGACGAGCTGCAGGACGAACAGGCCCACCTGGCGCACGGCCAGGTAGATGACCGCCGGGGCGGTCCAGAGCGCGGCCGGGTGTCTGAGCGCCTCGGCCATCCGTGAGCGCGCACTGCTCTCCTGCACGGCTGCTGGGGCCTCCACGACATCGGCGCTCGACGACACGCGGACAGAGTAGTCACGCGCATCACGGCTCCAGAGTCTCACCAGGTGGTCCGGGTAGGCTGCCTACGACGTGGGGTTTTGGTCGCGCGAAGGAGGTCAGGTCGGTGGCGCTCGTCGTCCAGAAGTACGGCGGTTCATCGGTGGAGAGTGCCGAGCGGATCAAACGCGTGGCCGAGCGCATCGTCGCGACCAAGAAGGCGGGGAACGACGTCGTGGTCGTCGTGTCCGCCATGGGCGACACGACCGATGAGCTGCTCGACCTCGCCCGCCAGGTCTCGCCGGTGCCCCCCGCCCGCGAGCTCGACATGCTCCTCACCTCCGGTGAGCGGATCTCCATGTCGCTGCTCGCGATGGCGATCAACTCCCTCGGTGCCGAGGCGCGCTCCTACACGGGCTCGCAGGCCGGCGTGATCACGACTTCGGTGCACGGCAAAGCGCGGATCATCGACGTGACGCCGAGCCGGATCCAGGACGCCACGGGCGAGGGGGCCATCGCGATCGTCGCGGGCTTCCAGGGCGTCTCCCAGGACTCGAAGGAGATCACCACGCTCGGCCGCGGCGGCAGCGACACCACCGCGGTGGCGCTCGCGGCGGCGACCAAGGCCGACGTGTGCGAGATCTACACCGACGTGGACGGCGTCTACACCGCCGACCCGCGCATCGTGCCGAACGCGAAGAAGCTCGACACGATCACGTACGAGGAAATGCTCGAGATGGCCGCCTGTGGCGCCAAGGTGCTGATGCTCCGCTGCGTGGAGTACGCCCGGCGCTACAACGTCCCCGTGCACGTCCGCTCTTCGTTCAGCAACAAGACCGGAACCATCGTGTCCGGTTCAGTGGAGGACCTTCCCGTGGAACAGGCGATGATCACCGGCGTCGCGCACGACCGGTCCGAGGCCAAAATCACCGTGACGGCAGTTCCCGACCACCCCGGCATCGCGGCCAAGATCTTCCGCGTCGTGGCGCAGGCGGAGCTCGACATCGACATGGTCGTGCAGAACGTGTCGCAGGCGGCGTCCGGCCGCACGGACATCACGTTCACGCTGTCCAAGGACGACGGCCCGCGCGCGGTGGCGGCCCTGGAGAAGGCCCGCGGTGAGATCGGCTTCGACCAGGTCCTCTACGACGAGCACGTCGGCAAGGTGTCGCTGATCGGCGCGGGCATGCGCTCGCACCCCGGTGTCACGGCGACGTTCTGCGAGGCGCTGGCCACGGCCGGCGTCAACATCGACATCATCTCCACCTCGGAGATCCGCATCTCGGTCATCTGCCGCGACACCCAGCTCGACGACGCCGTCCGTGCCCTGCACGACGCGTTCGACCTGGGCACCGACGAAGAGGCCGTTGTTCACGCAGGGACTGGACGATGACCGCCCCCGTGCTCGCGCTGGTCGGCGCGACCGGTGCCGTCGGCACCGTGATGATCGACATCATGAACACCCGCTCCGACTTCCCGTGGGGCGAGGTCCGGCTGATCGCCTCCCCGCGCTCGGCGGGCAAGAAGATCAACGTGCGGGGCCAGGACCTCACGGTCGTCGCGCTCTCGCCCGAGGCGTTCGACGGCGTCGACATCGCGATGTTCGACGTGCCCGACGAGGTCTCCGCCCAGTGGGCCCCGATCGCCGCCGAGCGCGGCGCGATCGCGATCGACAACTCCGGCGCGTTCCGCATGGACACCGACGTGCCGCTGGTCGTGCCCGAGGTCAACGCGGACCAGATCGACAACCGCCCGCGCGGCATCATCGCGAACCCGAACTGCACGACGCTGTCGATGATGGCGTCGCTCGGTGCCCTGCACCGCGAGTTCGAGCTCAAGGAACTGGTCGTCGCCTCCTACCAGGCGGCGTCCGGCGCGGGGCAGTCCGGCATCGACCGCCTGTACGCCGAGATCGCCGCCCTCGCGGGCAAGGAGGCGGGCGTCGCCGCGGGTGACGTGGCGCAGGCGCTCGCCGCCGCCGGTCTGTCGGCCGACGACTCGCCGTTCCCGGCCCCGCTGGCGCTGAACGTGGTGCCGTGGGCGGGGTCGCTCAAGGACGACGGCTGGTCGTCGGAGGAGCTCAAGGTCCGCAACGAGGCCCGCAAGATCCTCGGCATCCCGGACCTGAAGGTCTCGGCGACGTGCGTGCGCGTCCCGGTCGTCACCACGCACTCGCTGTCGGTCCACGCGACGTTCGCGCGCGAGGTCACCGTCGAGGCGGCGCACAAGATCTTCTCCGAGCAGCCGACCATCGTCCTCATCGACGACCCGGCCGCGGGGAAGTTCCCGACGCCCGCCGACGTGGTGGGCGGCGACCCGACGTACGTGGGCCGCGTGCGCCAGGCGCTGGACTTCCCGAACACGCTGGACTTCTTCGTGTGCGGTGACAACCTGCGCAAGGGTGCCGCGCTGAACACCTACGAGGTCGCGGAGGAGCTCGCGAAGCGGCTCTGAAGATCGTGAAGTCGAGGCCCCTGCCGTGCGAACGGCAGGGGCCTCTTCTCTCCTAGGCTGAGCCCCATGGCGGAGAGCGACGAGCAGTACGACGCCCTGGGCGCGATCTACGAACGTGCCAAGCACATCCCGACCGGACTGGCCGAGCGCGCGACCCTGCTGTCGGCGGTCGGCGACCTGCTCGGCAGGTCGGTGCTGGACGTGGCCTGCGGCACCGGGTTCTACGCGCGGCTCTTCCACGACCTCGGCGCGACGCGGGTCGTGGGCGTCGACTCGGCCGGCGAGATGATCGGCTACGCCCGGTACGTCGAGGGACGCGAACCCCGCGGCATCACCTACGAGCAGCACGACGCGACCGATCTGCCGGTGCTCGGCGAGTTCGACGTCGTGACGGCCGTGTGGCTGCTCGGGTACGCGGACGACGAGACCGCGCTCGACGCCATGCTCGCCAACCTGAAGGCGAACCTCGCGGAGGGCGGCCGGCTCGTCGTGCTCGTGCCGAACCCGGACGCCGACTGGGACCTGCTGGGCCAGTACGGCCGCTACGGCTACGAGATCACCCGCACCGGGCCGATGAACGTGAAGCAGCCGGTCAAGGTGCACGTGCTGGGCGACCCGCCGTTCGACTTCGACTCCTTCTACTGGGAGCGCGGCGTGTTCGACGCGGCGTTGACCCGTGCGGGGCTCACAGACGTGACGCGGCAGCCGGCCGTGACGCCGGACGACGAGCGCGGCGAGGAGTTCTGGGGCCCGCTGCGCAAGTCGCCGAGCTTCGCCGTCTTCACCGCGGTGCGAGGTGCCCGGTGATCGTTCTCGCCGTCGACCTCGGCACCACGGCCACCAAGGTCGTCGCGGTGGACGCGCAGGCCCGCGTCGTCGCCTCGACCGAACGCGCCTACCCGATGCGCACCAGCGGCCTCGAAGCCACGCACGACCCGCACCAGGTGCTCGCCGCCGCGGTCGACGCGCTGAGCGAGCTCGCCTCCGACGACGTCCGGGCGATCTCGCTGACCGGGGCCATGCACTCGATCATGGGCCTGGACGCGGGCCTGCGCCCGGTCACCGACGCGTTGAGCTGGGCCGACAACCGCGCCGTCGAGCAGACCGAACGCCTGCGCGGCACCGCGGAGGGCCGCGCGCTGCACCAGGCGACCGGCGCCCCGATCCACTCGTTCACGCCGCTGATGAAGCTCGCCTGGTTCCACGAGAACGGCATCCGCGCCGCGAAGTGGTGCGAGATCAAGGACTTCGTGCACCTGCACCTGACCGGCGAGCTGCTCAACGAGTACTCGTGCGGTTCCGGCACGGGCCTGATGAACATCAACACGCTCCAGTGGCACGAGCCGTCGCTCGAGTTCGCGGGCGTCACGGCGGACCAGCTCCCGCCGCTGGTCGACCCCACGCACTCGACGCCGCTGAGGGCCGACATCCCCGGTCTGCGACCGGGCATCCCCGTGGTCATCGGCGGTGGCGACGGGCCGCTGGGCAACCTCGGTGTCGGAGCGGCGACCCCCGGAGCCGGTGCCGTGTCGCTCGGAACGTCCGGCGCGCTCCGCGTGGCCCAGCTGGGGCCGGGCGTCGACGCCGAGGGCCGCACGTTCAGCTACGCGATCGGCGAGGGCCTCTGGGTGCGCGGTGGCGCGATCAGCAACGGTGGCGTCGTCGCGCAGTGGGCGGCGGAGATGTTCGGCGTCCCGGTCGGCGAGCTGCTCGCCCAGTCCGCCGACGCCGACTCGGACGGGCTCGTCGCCCTGCCCTACCTCCTGGGCGAGCGTGCGCCGTGGTGGGACCCGACCGCGCACGCCGCGTTGCTCGGCCTCCGGCGCGAACACACCCCTCAGCAGATCACCAAGGCGTTGGTCGAGGGTGTGTGTCAGCAGCTGGCGCTGGTGCTGGAGGCCGTGCCGCACGTGGAGTCGTTGCGGATCACCGGCGGTGCGTTCCGCGCCCCGGTCTGGGCCCAGACCCTGGCGAACACGCTCGGCATGCCGTTGCACCTCACCGAGGACACGGGCGGTTCGGCGGTGGGCGCGGCGCTGCTCGCGTGGCGGGCACTGGGGGAGATCGAGTCGCTGACCGTCGACCTCGTGGAGCCGATCCGGACGATCGTCCCGGACGAGGGGCTCGTCGAGCGCTATGCCGCCGCACGGCCGTTCGTGGTCAAGGCCTACCGGGCGCTGGAGGACCTCTACGGCTGAGGCGACGATCACATCGTTAGCAAAGAAAACCTTTTGCCGTCCGGGCGAGGATGACGGGTGTGGACCTCGCCCCCTTCAAACACGTCCTGATGCTCCCGGGAGTGCGTCCGTTCGCGCTGCTCATGTTCTTCGCGAGGATGCCCCCGGCGGCGACCGGCGTGATCCTGACGCTGCACGTCGCGGTCACGCTGGACCGGGGCTACGGCGCGGCGGGCCTGGTCGGCGCGGCGGGCACGGTCGGCATGGGGTTCGGCGCCCCGCTGATGGGCAAGCTGGTCGACGAGCGCGGCCTGCGGCCGATGCTCGCGGTCGGCGTCGTCGCGTCCGCGGCGTTCTGGCTGACCGCGCCGCTGATGGGCTACTGGACGCTGCTCGCGACGTCGTTCCTGGTCGGGCTCCTCGGCGTGCCGATGATGTCGATCGGCCGCCAGGTGATCACCGCGCTGGTGCCGCAGGACCGGCGCCGGGTGGCGTTGTCGGTCGACTCGATCTCGGTCGAGCTGTCCTTCATGGGCGGTCCGGCGCTCGGCGTGTTCGTCGCGACGAAGTTCTCCACGAACGTCGCGCTGCCCTTCATCGGCGTCTCGATCCTCGTCGCCGGAGTGCTGCTGTACTGGGCGAACCCGCCGATGCTGCACGAGGACGAGGTCGTCGACGGCCCCAAGCCGAAGCTCTTCGAGTGGCTGCGCGGCCGGATCTTCGGCGTGCTCGTCGTGTGCGTCGGCGCGACCGTGTGCCTCGCGGGCATGGAGGTCTCGGCGATCGCGTCCCTGGAGCACATCGGCAAGCAGAGCTGGCTCGGGGCCGTGTTCTTCGCGATGTGCGCGGCGTCGATCGTGGGCGGGCTGGTGTACGGCGGGGTCAAGCGGGTGCCCAGCGTGCTGGTGCTGCTCGTGCTCATGGCCGTGCTGGAGATCCCGGTCGGTCTGGGTGACGGAAACGTGCTGCTGCTGTGCCTGCTCCTCGTGCCGATGAACCTCATGTGCGCGCCGTTGATCGCGGCGTCCGGTGAGCACATCAGCAGGCTCGCGCCGCCCACGGCCCGTGGCCTCGCGATCGGGTTGCAGGGCTCGGCGTTCACCATGGGCAACGCGATCGGGGCGCCCGTCGTGGGCGTCGCGATCGACAGGGGCGGCGCTCCGGCGGGGTTCGCGATCGCCGGAGTGATCGGGCTGCTCGTGGCGGGTGTCGCCTGGCTGCTCACGCGGCAGCGGCGGGTAAATCCGTTGCCAGTCGGGTGACGATGGCTCCGTGAACCTCGCGCCGTTCCGGACCGTCCTGTCCCTGCCGGGGGTCCGGCCCCTGATGCTGCTGATGCTGTTCGCCCGGATCCCTCCGACGGCGGCGGGGGTCACGGTGACGCTGCACGTCGTCACCACGCTCGACAAGGGGTACGCGGCCGCCGGCACGGTCGGCTTCGCGACCATGGTCGGCCTCGGCCTCGGGTCGCCGCTCATGGGCAAGCTGGTCGACAGCAAGGGCTTGAGGTTCGTGCTGGCGCTCAGCCTGCTCGAAGGCCTGTTCTGGGTCACGGCGCCGCTGATGGACTACTACGTGCTTCTCGTGCTCGCGTTCGCCAACGGGCTGGTGGCGGTGCCGATGATGTCCATCGGCCGCCAGGCGCTGACGGCGCTCATCCCCGAGCCGCAACGGCGACCGGCGTTCTCACTGGACTCGATCTCGGTCGAGCTGTCGTTCATGGTGGGACCCGCGGCGGGAGTGCTGCTCGCGACGGAGTTCTCGACCGGCACGGCCCTGGTCGCGATCGGCGTGGCGATCCTGGCGGCGAGCCTGGTGCTCTTCGTCGTGAACCCCGTGCTGGTGCACGAGGACGAGGACGTCTCCGGTCCGCAGCCGCGCGTGCGGGAGTGGCTGCGCGGGCCGGTGATCGCGGCGCTGATCATCCCGTTCGGCGCCACGATGACGTTGTCCGGCATGGAGATCGCCTCGATCGCGTCGCTGGAGCAGGCGGGGAAGCAGAGCTGGCTCGGGCTCGTCTTCGTCGTGATGTGCGCGGCGTCGGCCGTCGGCGGCCTCGTCTACGGCAGCCTCAAACGGGTGCCGGGCGGGGTGGTGCTGCTGGCCTGCATGGCGTTGCTGGAGATCCCGGTCGGCCTGGGCGACGGCAGCGTGGCGTTGCTCGCGATCGCGCTGGTCCCGATGAACCTCGTGTGCGCGCCGACGATCACCGCGTCGACCGAGCTGATCAGCCGGCACGCGCCCGCCTCCGCCCGCGGTCTCGCGCTCGGCCTGCAGGGGTCGGCGTTCACGTTCGGCGTCGCCGCCGGCCAGCCGCTCGCGGGGGTCGCCGTGGACCACAGCGGACCCCCGCTCGGCTTCGTCGTCGCCGGGCTCGCCGGGCTGGTGGTGGCGGGCCTCGGCTGGGTGTTCTCCCGCCGGCGTCAGGCGGTCCCCGTCACGTCCTGAGCGGAGTCGGCCAGCGCGAAGCCGGTCCGCAGCGCGCCCACGGCCTCGGACACGGCCTCGCGGAAGACCCCGCCGACGCCGAGCACGTTCGCGAAGCCGTGGAAGAGGCCCTCGTGCCGCCGCAGCACGACCGGCACGCCCTCCGCCGCCAGCCGTTCCGCGAAGGCCTCGCCCTCGTCGCGCAACGGGTCGTAGCCCGCGGTCGCGATGTAGGTGGGCGGCATCTTCGACAGGTCCTCGGCCAGCATGATCGACAGACGCGGGTCGTGGCGGTCCCCGTCGCCGGGCGCGTACTGGTCGAGGAACCAGTCGATCTTCTCGTCGGTGAGGAAGAAGCCGTCACCGAAGACCTCGCGCGAGCGGCGGCGCACCGAGGCGTCCACGCCGGGGTAGAGGAGCAGCAGGAACGCGATGTCGACCTCGGCGCCGTGCGCGGTCACCGCGGCCAGGTTGCCTCCCGCGCTGTCCCCGCCGAGCGCGATCCGCTTGGCGTCGACGCCCAGGTCCCCGGCCTTCGCGACGGCGTAGCGCAGCACCTCGGCGGCGTCGTCGGCCGCGGCGGGGAACGGCGCCTCCGGGGCGAGCCGGTAGTCGGCCGCGAGCACCCGGACACCGGCCTGCGCGGCGAGGAACCGGCACAGGTTGTCGTGGCTCTCCAGACTGCCGCTCACCCAGCCGCCACCGTGGTAGAAGATCAGCAGCGGCGAGCCGGCGGCGAGGCCGTCCGGCGTGTAGAGGCGGCCGGCGAACTCCCCGATCGTGAGCTCGCGCGCACCCACACCGGTGATCTTCGGCCCCGCCACGAGCTTCGAGCTCAACTCCAGGTCCAGCCGGCTCTCGGGCGCCGTCCTCGTGCGCCACCCCGTCCCGGACAGCTGCTGCAACCTCAGCAGCAGCTGCGCCTCGGGGTGCAGGTCCTGACCGTCGAGGCGGATGGGGGGCCCGGCGATGAGCCGGCGCACGGGGCCGGGGAGACCGAACGCGAAGCGGAGAGCACGGGCCAGCGCGGCCGCCTGGAAGTTCGACATGTGGTGCAGGTTACTCACGAGTAGTGCTGGATCTCCAGGTAGCTGGAGGTGGAAGGATCGTTGCCATGACGGTGACGGTGGTGGGCATCGGGGGCTCGATCAGGTCCGACTCGCAGTCCGAACGGGCGCTGCGGGTGGCTCTGGAGGGTGCTCGCGAACTCGGTGCGCGGACGATCCAGTACAGCGGCCCCGACCTGGTGATCCCGTTCTACGACCCGTCGGTGCCGGACCGCACCGACGTCGCGACGAGGATGGTCGAGGACCTGCGCCGCTGCGACGGCGTGATCGTCGTGTCGCCCGGCTACCACGGCACCGTGTCCGGCCTGGTCAAGAACGCCCTCGACTACATCGAGGACCTGCGCGACGACGAACGCCCGTACCTCGACGGCCGCGCGGTCGGCACCATCACCGCCGCCTACGGCTGGCAGGCCGCGGTGAACACCCTCGCGGCGGTGCGCTCGATCGTGCACGCGCTGCGCGGCTGGCCGACCCCGCTCGGCTCCGCGATCAACTCCGCGCAGGTCAAGTTCGACGGCGACGGCTCCTGCTCGGACGCCGACGTGGACCGCAACCTGCGGGTCATCGGCCGTCAGGTCGCCGAGTTCGCGCTGCGCCAGGCGCCCCGCCCGGACGTGAACTGAGACACGATCGGGCATTTAAGTCGCGCGCGATGCGTTCTCCTGGGTGAAAGGGCACCACCCACTGACTCGAGGAGAGCGGAATGGAAGCGCTGTACACGGCTGAGGCGACTGCTTACGGCGAAGGCCGCAACGGCGAGGTGCGTTCCTCCGACGGTGTGATCGACGAGGTGCTGTCGGTCCCGAAGGAGATGGGCGGCCCCGGCGGCGACGCGACCAACCCCGAGCAGCTCTTCGCGGCCGGGTACTCGGCGTGTTTCAACTCCGCCATCGCAGCCGTCGCGCGTGCCGGGAAGATTCAAGTTGCGTCTTCCGAGGTAACCGCCAAGGTGGGTATCGGATCCAACGGCACTGGCGGCTTCCAGCTGGCCGTCGAACTCGCGGTGAAGATCCCCGGACTCGACCAGGCGGTCGCGGAGAAGCTCGTCGAGCAGGCCCACCAGGTCTGCCCGTACTCCAACGCGACGCGCGGCAACATCGAGGTGGCGCTCACCGTCACCGTCTGAGGAGGCTCGTTCCACCATGGCCAAGAACCCGATCACCAGCCCTCTCGCTGACGCTGACCGCGACGCCGTCGGCGCCATCCTGCAGGCGACGCTGGTCGACCTCGTCGACCTCTCCCTGATCGGGAAGCAGGCCCACTGGAACGTGATCGGCAAGAACTTCCGCAGCGTCCACCTGCAGCTCGACGAACTGGTCGTCCTCGCGCGCAACGCCGCCGACCAGGTCGCCGAACGCGCGGCCGCTCTCGGTGTCACGCCGAACGGCACGGCGAAGACCATCGCCGCGTCGTCCGGCGTGCAAGAGATCGAGACCGGCTGGCTGAAGGAGGAGCAGGTCGTCTCGTCGATCACGGCTTCACTGGGGTCGTTGATCGCCCGCATGCGCACGCGCATCGAGGAGTCCGACAAGCACGACCTCGTCAGCCAGGACCTGCTGATCGGCATCACGCAGGAGCTGGAGCAGGCGCACTGGATGTGGCAGGCCCAGTCGGCCTGACGCGCGGCGAACGGAAGGCCCGCTCCGCGGTGGAGCGGGCCTTCGTCGTGTCCGGACCTACTTCGCGAGGTGCCTGCGCGCGAAGTCCACCTCGGCCGCCGTCTGCCGCATGGTCTCGGCGACGACCAGCGAGCCGTGGCCCGCGTCGTAGCGGTACATCTCGTAGGTGTGCCCGCGCGCCGCGAGCGCGTCGAGGTAGTTGTCGATCTGCCGGATCGGGCAGCGCGGGTCGTTCTCGCCCGCGAGGATCAGCACCGGCGCGGTGACCCGGTCGACGTACGTGAGCGGCGAGCACTCCCGGTAGAGCTCCGGGAGCTCCTCCGGGGAGCCGCCGAACAGCGCCCGGTCGAACGCCCGCAGGGGCTCCATCTCGTCCTCGTAGGCGGCGAGGTAGTCGGCGACGGGAACGCCCGCGATGCCGACCGCCCAGCGCTCCGGCTGCGTGCCGATGCCGAGCAGGGTCAGGTAGCCGCCCCACGAGGCGCCGTTCAGCACCGACCGCGCCGGGTCGGTGAGCCCGGACTCGACCGCCCAGTCGTGCACGGCGGCGATGTCCTCGAGCTCGGTGATGCCGGGCCGGCCCTCGATGGCGTCGCGCCACTTCGAGCCGTAGCCGCTCGAACCGCGGTAGTTCACGTGCACGGTGGCGAAACCGGCGTCGAGCCACACCGCGCGGTACGCGGAGAAGCGGTCCTCGTCGGAGGAGTGCGGACCGCCGTGGATGAGGAAGACCGTCGGGAACGGGCCCTCGCCCTCCGGCTTCGACACCAGGGCGTGCACCTCGCCGACGAAGACGTCCTCCAGCGGCGCGGACGTCGCGGGCTTGGCGCCGGCCGGCTCGACGAGCACGCGCTCGGTGCCGTCCGTGGCGAGCGCGCGGATGACCGTGGACTTCTCGGCGGACGACCACGAGTACTCGACCGTGCCGTCCGGGCGCACCCCGGCGGAGCCGATCACGCCGGGCGCGGTGTCCAAAGTGGACAGCTCGCCGGTCGTGAGGTCGTAGCGGTGCACGGTGTTGCGGGCGTGGTGCGTGTGGACGATCAGCAGCGCGGAGGCGTCCGGGTACCAGTCGGCGGCGACCTCGCCCGGCAGGTCGAGGACGATCTCGCGCTCGGTGTCGGCGGCGACGTCCCAGATCAGCAGCTCCTCGCGGCCGCGGCGCTCGTGCAGCACCAGCAGCCGCTGGTCGCCGCGCACCGGGCTGAACGAGATGGCGTCGAGGCCCTTGCCCTTGCCGTCCCACTTCTCGGCGACCGTCTCGCCGGTCTCGGCGTTCAGGGCGCGCAACGCCATGTGCCGGTTGTCGCCGTGCTCGGAGTGCGCGATCACGACGAGCGACTCGTCCTTGGCCAGCGCGCTGACACCGGCGTCGTTGACGTGCTGGTAGAGCACCTCGCTCTTGCCGTCGCGCGACAGCCACACCGTGGTGCCGTCGTCGGTCGACGCGGCCACGGCCGTCACCGTGCGGCCGATCTCCAGACCCGCCGGGTAGCCGGGCGTGACACCGGCGACCGCGGGCTCGGCCTTGCCGCCGTCCGCCTCGAACGGCTCGCGCACCCACACGCCGAACTCGTCGCCGTCGTGGTCGTCGAACCACCAGATCTCGGTGCCGTCCGGGTTCAGCGTGGCGTGCGACGTGCCGTTCGGGCGGTCGGTGACCTTGCGGTGCTCGTCGGTCGCGCGGTCCCAGGCGTAGATCTCCCACACGCCGCTCGCGTTGGAGACGTAGAGGGTGCGGTCCGGTGCGTCGTCGGCCCAGCCGGGCAGGCTCATCCGGGGAGCGGTGAACCGTTCGCGCCACCGGGTCTCGGCGGCGGGGTCTTCGAAGAGCTGGTCCGGAATGGCGGGAGAAGGGTGCGTCGTCACGCTTCAACACTAGAGTCCGCTCCGGGCCCGGGGGAGGCGACGATCGGCTTCGACTCGTACGGGCCGGAACCGCCACCCCGCTCGACAGTTCGCGGCTTTGTTCTGACGCGCCCGGCTTTCCCGCGTGGCCAGAGCCGAAGCCGGGTGATCAATTCAATTGATCGAAACAGTTCCCGCCGCCGGTGGAACATCTAGGCGTGAGACCTGCCGACGGTTAACGTGGACGAATGTCCGACACGATGGAGCGCCTCGCGGGGGCTGCCACGTTGGAGGAAGTGCAGCGCATCGTGCGCACGACGGCCAGGTCGTCGCTGGCAGCGCACGGTGCGACGGTGGTCCTCCTCGACGGCGACCTCTGCTACTACGCCGACGAGGACTCCATGAGCCCGCTGTGGAAGGGCCAGCGCTTCCCCGCGGTGAACTGCATCAGCGGCTGGGCGATGAGAAATCGTCAGACCGTCGCGATCCGCGACATCCGCTTCGATTCGAGAATTCCCCAGGAAGCGTATCGGCCGACATTCGTGCGGAGCCTGGTGATCTCCCCGGTCCTGCGCCCGGACCCCATCGGCGCGATCGGGTGCTACTGGGCCGTCCCGCACTCCGCGACCCCTGCCGAGGTGCGGACGCTGGAAGCGCTGGCGGTCTCCGCCGGCGAGGCGCTGGAACGCTTCCCGGAGGGCCTGCCCGCACGGGGCTTCCTCAGCAGGTGACGCTCGCGAAGTGCCGCAGGGTCAACGGCCGCCGCAGGTACTCGTCCTCGTCCGGGAACGTCACCGGATCGGTCCGCCAGCCGGGCCCCGCATATCGTTCGAGCGCCTGTTCGTCCCGCCACCGGCTCACGTACCGCACGCGCGACGGGTCGTCGAGGTCGACGAGCACCTCGTGCCCCTCGAAGCCGTCGCAGGTCTCGGGGAACGTCCTGACGAGCTCCAGGACCCGCGCGACGAACTCCTCTTCCCGCCCGGGCTTCACCAGAGCCTCGGACACCCGCGTCAGCACGGACCGACCCTACTGGCGGCCCAGTTCCTCCTCGAAGATCCGGTCGACCCGGCGCGACGCGCGCGAGAGCACCTTGACCGAGAAGACGACGACCGCGATCGCGGCTGCGACAGCAAGCGTCACCCACACCGACGTGAGCATGTAAACGATCCCCAGTGATTGCAACACCACAATTGCCTTGGCCGCGATGACGATCCAAGAGCGATGACCGGGATTGGCGGCGGAGGCGGAGTTCATCAGAACATCTCCCGATTTCGTGCAACGAGGGCCGAGCCACTGCCTTCGTCGTCTGGATCAAGTTGCCCGTTACGCAACGTGAGTTGAACCGTCAACCTTCACTCGTAAGGGTTAACGTAACGTGGTCGTTCCGTAAGATTTGGTCCGGAACGATGGCTCTCTGTCATAAAGGCACGGTGACGTCTACGGCCGCGCGTGTCGAGCCGTGTCACACGATCGAGTGGCTTATCAGGAACGTTGATGTCCTTCGCGGGTGTGGAGTCGGGACCTTCGCCCCTGTGCTGTCGGGGCCTCGTCATCGACTTGTCGGCAAACAAAAAGCAATACGAATCGTGCTGATGTGGAATTGCATCCCTGGGTCGGGTTGGCTGGTCGATTCGGCTCCGTGAAGTCGCGAGACGAGCGATGGGACTGCTCGCCGACTCGACCCCTCGGCCCTGTCCGCCACCGCCGCAGCCGACCTTGCCGCGCCCGAGTGTTCTAAGTCACTCAAAGCCGCGCCGGTGTCCGCGGAAACAAAAAAGCCCCTGTCCGCATTGCTGCGGAACAGGAGCTGATTTGTATTTCAATCGGGGTGACAGGATTTGAACCTGCGACCTCTTCGTCCCGAACGAAGCGCGCTACCAAGCTGCGCCACACCCCGGCTGGGAACGAGTAGAACTCTACATCATGTCCGCCCCAGCTCCGAATCGGACCCCCTCATTTCGGCCCTGACCAGGCGTAACAGGCCTCGGGACCAGGGTCAGCAGGGACGCCTCCGGAGGACAGCAGAACCGCACCGGCGCGTACGGGGAAGTGCCCATGCCGGCGGACACGTTCATCCACATGTGCGAGCCCCAGCGCGAAACCCCGCGGGCGCGGCCGCGGTCCAGTTCGCAGTTCGTGACGACCGCGCCGTAGAACGGGATGCGGAGCTGGCCGCCGTGCGTGTGGCCGGCCATCACGAAGTCGTAGCCGTCGGCCGCGAACGGGTCGAGCACGCGGGGTTCGGGGGAGTGCGTGACGCCCAGCCGCAGGGCGGCGCTGGGGTCGGGGGTGCCCGCGATGTCGGCGTAGCGGTCGCGCTTGAGGTGCGGGTCGTCGAGGCCCGCGCAGAAGATGGCCTGGCCGTTGACCATCACGGTCTTGCGGACGTGCGTGAGGTCTTCCCAGCCCCGCTCGATCATGCCCGCGCGGAGGTCGCGCCACGGCAGCGTCACGCCGTGGATGCGCTTGGTCTTCGACGACGGCAGGAGGTAGCGCACCGGGTTCTTGAGCTTCGGGGCGAAGTAGTCGTTGCTGCCGAAGACGAACACGCCCGGCTTGTCGAGCAACGGGCCGAGCGCGCGCAGCGTTCCGGGGACGGCGTCCTTGTGCGCGAGGTTGTCGCCCGTGTTCACGACGAAGTCCGGGTCGAGGTCGGCCAGCGCGGCCACCCAGCGCTGCTTCGACACCTGGTTCGGCGTCATGTGCAGGTCCGAGATGTGCAGCACGCGGATCGGCTTCGCGCCGGGGGACAGCACCGGCACTGTCGCCGTGCGCAGGGTCCAGTGCCTCCTCTCGATTCCCGCCGCGTACGCGATGGTCGCGGCGCCTACTGCGGTCGTGGCGAGGAGGGCTCGGCCGAGCTTGTTCACGCGTCCAGGGTACGGAAGGCGGTTAACTCGATCGGCGCGGCATCCGGCGGGCGGTACCGTTCTGCGCCATGGCGGAGTTGAAGACGCGGCTGCAGAACGACCTGACTGTGGCGATGAAGGCTCGGGAGACCGTCACGGCCGGTGCGCTGCGGATGGCGCTCACGGCTGTCACGAACGAGGAGGTCTCGGGCAAGCAGGCCCGTGAGCTCACCGACGACGAGGTCGTGAAGGTCCTCGCGCGCGAGGCGAAGAAGCGCAAGGAGGCCGCGGAGGCCTTCGACGGTGCCGGCCGGGCCGAGAAGGCGGAGCTGGAGCGCCAGGAGCTCGCCGTGCTGGAGACCTACCTGCCCAAGCAGCTCGGCGACGCGGAGCTGGCGTCCATTGTGGACAAGGCGTACGACGCCGTCGCCGCGCAGCTCGGCGAGGCGCCGGGACCCAAGCAGATGGGCCAGGTCATGAAGGCCGTCAACGCCGAGGTCGCGGGCCGTGCCGACGGCGGTCGTGTCGCCGCCGCCGTGAAGGCCAAGCTCACCAGCTGAACCGACGTGCCGCAGCGGCCGGAACCGCTGCGGCACACCAACCTCAGAACGCCTTGTCGACCGCGTCCGCGAACTCGCCCATGGACCTGAACTCGAGGTCGTAGCGGTAGTCGCCGGACGGCTGCGGCGTCGCGCCCCAGCCGGGCCTGTCGTGCCGCCGGTTGATCCACACCGACGGCAGCCCCTCCCGCTTGGCCGGAACGTGGTCGTGGAACAGGCTCTGCGCCACGTGCAGCAGCTCCGACCGCTCCACCCCCAGCGAACCGAGCGTGGTGTCCAACGCGCGGAAGTGGTTCTCGGCGGGCTTGTACGCGCCGACGTCCTCGGCGGTGATGATCGCCGCGAAGTCCCCGCGCAGGTGCCGGTTGCTGCCCGCGAACCCCTCGCGGTGCACGTTCGACACGATGATCAGCTCGTAGTGCGCCGCCAGCCGCGCCAGCGCGTCCGCGGAGTCCGGGAACGCCGGCCAGTCGGGCACGGACGAGCCCAGCCGCTGGGCCCACTCGTCGCCCACCTCGCGCCCCAGTGCGGCGCCGGTGCGGCGGAACGACTCCGCGAGCACCTCCGGGTAGAGCCGGAACGGTGTCTCGGCCGCCACGACGGCCTCCTGCTCGCTGTACGCGAGCAGCAGTTCCTCGTCCGACACCGACAGGCCGGCCGAGCGCGCCCACGGCGACAGCACCGCCGCGATCCCGGTCTCCCAGTCGATGAGCGTGCCGTAGCAGTCGAAGCTGAGCGCCTTGTACGCAGTCAGGTCCATGACGCGAACTGTAGTACAGTTCAACTGTAAGGCAACCCGTTAAACTGGCCACATGTCAGCCCTCGACGGCCTCGAAGTGCGCCGCACCACCACGGCCCAGCAGCTCGCCGACGGCCTGTCCGAACGGATCATGGCGGGCGCCTTCGGCCCCGGTGACAGGCTGCGGGAGAGCGCGATCGCGGCCGAGCTCGGCGTCGCGCGCAACACCATCCGCGAAGCCGTCCGGATCCTGGAGCTGACCGGGCTGGTGCGCTACGAGGTCAACCGCGGGGCCGTTGTCATCGCGCCCACGCCGGAGAACGTCGAGGCCCTCTACACCGCCCGCGAACGCCTGGAGACCGCCGCGCTGGCCCGCGTCCCGCGCCCGGAGCAGCTCGCGGCGATCACGCAGAGGTTCGAGGAGCTGCGCGCGGCCGCGGAGAGGGGTGACACCCGCGAGATCGTCGACCGCGACCTCGCCTTCCACCAGGCGATCGTGGCGCTGCTCGACAGCACGAGGCTCGACGAGTTCTACGCCGGCCTGACCCAGGAGCTGCGCTTCTACCTCACGGTCCTGAGCAGGTCCGAGACGCCGGAGCAGGTCGTCGCGGAGCACGAGGCCATCCTCGACGCCCTCCGCCGCGGCGACCGCGACAGGGCGGTCGCCGAGATCCGCGCCCACGTCGACGCGAGCGTGGACCGCCTCAAGGCGATGCTGAGGCCTTAGCGGGTCGGCCTGCCCGGCTCGGTCGGCAGGGTGATCGGCGGGCCGTTGCCGTTGCCGTTGCCGGGGTCGCCCGGCGGTGGCGGGGCGTTCGACGGCTCCGTCGGCACCGGCGGCGGCACGTAGCCCGAGCTCACCGACAGCGTGATCACCGTGCCGCGCAACGCGTTGCCGCGCGGCGTCTGGCTCACGACCCTGCCCTTCGGCTGGTCGGAGTTGACGGTCTGCTGGCTCGACTTGTAACCGGCCTGCTCGAGCACCCGCACGGCGTCGTTGACCTGCCTGCCCACGACGTCCGGGATCTGGATCTCGCGGCCGCCCTTGAGGTAGCGCTGCTCCACCTGCGGCAGCGGCGACACCGGGATGGCCGCGTGCACCTTCGTCATCGTCTCGAACCACGTCTTGGCCGGGATGGTGCCGCCGAAGATGTTGCCGTTGCCGCACAACCGGGGCGTGCCGGTCACGCAGATCGGGCGCGGGGTGGTGCCGTCGTTGAACGTCTGCACGGCGCCCGCGAAGTCCGGGGTCGCGCCGATGAACGCCGCCGACTTGTACTCCTCGGTGGTGCCCGTCTTGCCGATCATCGGGCGGGTCCACTTGGCGTTGCGGGCGGCCGCCGCCGCGGTGCCGCCGCCGACGTCGTCCTTGCTCATGCCGACCGCGAGGCCGTTCGCGAGGCCCTCGGCGACCACCTGCTCGCACTGCGCCTCGTTGACCTGGACGGGCTTGCCGTTGCGGTCCAGCACCCTCGCGATCGGGGTGGGCGGGCACCACTTGCCGCCGCTCACGATGGTCGCGGCGACGTTCGCCAGCTCCAGCGTGGACACCGGCGCCGGCGACAGCGTGAACGACGCGTTGCCGCCGTTCTGCTTGTAGAACTCCGTCTGCGAGATGCGGTTCTGCTTGTCCTTGGCCTTCGGGTCGGGCCGGGTGCCCTGCAGGTTCGTGGCCATCGTCTCGCGCATGCCGAGGCGCGACGCCATGTCGACGACCGCGTCCATGCCGGTCTGCTCCTCGAGGATGACGAAGCCGGTGTTCGGCGACGTCGCGAGGGCCTGCTGCAGCGACATCGACGACGGGTAGCTCGAGTCGAAGTTCGACAGGCAGTACCAGCGGGTGCCGGGCTCACCGGTGCTCGGGCAGCGCTGGGCGCCACCCTTGAACACCCGCGACACGTGCGAGGTCGGCGTCGGGATGACGTTCTCGATGCCGAGGCCCTTCTCCAGCGCCGCTGCCGCGGTGAAGACCTTGTAGACCGAGCCCGCGCCGAACTTGTTCTCCACGCCGCTGGGCAGGTCGTACGTCGTCTGCCTCAGGTCCGACTTCAGGCCGTAGTCGCGGTTCGCGACCAGCGCCAGCACCTCGTGGCGTTCCTTGCCGGGCTTGACGACCGCCATCGTGTTCGCGATGCCCTCGGTGGTCTTGGCGACGCCCGCCTCGGCCGACGCCTTGGCCTGCTGGGTGACCGTCCTGTCCAAAGTGGTCTGGACGGTGTAGCCGCCGGTGCGCAGCTGCTCCTCGCTGAAACCCGCGCGCTGCAAGTAGTTCACGACGTACGAACAGAAGAAACCGTTTTCCGGGCCGGCGCCGACACAGCCGTTCGGCGGGGTGCGGACCGGGGTCGCGAGACCCAGTCCTTCCTTCTTCGCCGCCTCACCCGCGTCGCGCGACAGCTTGTCGTTCTCGACCATCCTGTCGATCACTTTGTTGCGCCGGTCCAAAGCTTTGTCCGGATACGCTTCGGGGTCGAGCGCTGACGGACTGTTCACCATTCCCGCGAGCATCGCGGACTGGGGAACGGTCAACTTGTCCGGCGTCGTGTTGAAGTAAGCCTGCGCCGCCGCCGCGATGCCGTAAATGGTCGAGCCGAAAGGAACGACGTTGAGGTACCGGGCGAGGATCTCCTCCTTGCCGAGCTTGCGCTCCAGTTGCAGCGAGATCCGGGCCTCGCGCATCTTGCGCGCGATGGTCTGCTCCTGGGCCTTGGCCTGCTCCAGCTTGTTGTTCCGCGCCACGACGTGGACCAGGTAGTTCTTGACGTACTGCTGGGTCAGCGTGGACGCGCCCTGCGACACCGAGCCGCTGACCTGGTTCGTCAGGCCCGCGCGGATGGTGCCCTTCCAGTCCACGCCCTGGTGCTCGTAGAACCGGCGGTCCTCGACCGAGATCAGCGCGGCCTTCATGGTCGGCGAGATCTTCTCGGGTGGTGTCAGCACCCTGTACTGGTCGAACAGGTAGGCGATCGGGGCGCCCTCCCTGTCCGTGACCGTGGTGATCAACGGGGGATCCGTCGTCACGAGGTCGGCGGAGATGCTGTCCACGGTGTCGCTGGCCCTGTTCGAGACGAGGCCTGTCGCACCCACGACTGGGAACAGCATGCCGGCGAGGAGAACCCCAGCCAGCAGGCACAGGCCGAGCATCTTGAGCACGCCATTCCTGACTCGCACGCAGGTCAGCGTACGCCGTACACGAACGGGTGAAGGTGATCAGTAAGTGCCGTTACTCAGCATGAGTAGACATACGCAAGACAGGTAACAGTCGGGTGACCCAGGGTTGGACAGGGAACCGAACGGCACTACAGTCCGTCAACGTCCAAGGAATGCAGTCGTAGCTCGAACGCTACGGCATCCGTGGCAGGGGTGTGGCGGATTTCCACATTTGGACAGCACTGAGGAGTGGGGGATATGAACCAGGGGGATTGGCGTATCAACGCTTCGTGCCGGGACGAAGAGCCGGATCAGCTCTTCGTCCGAGGTGCGGAGCAGCGCAAGGCGAAGCTCGTGTGCCTGGGTTGTCCGGTGCGCATGGAATGCCTGGCCGAAGCGCTGGACAACAAGATCGAGTTCGGGGTCTGGGGAGGCATGACCGAGCGCGAACGCCGCGCTTTGCTGCGCCGCCGCCCGGACGTCGAATCGTGGTTCGAACTGCTCGACAACGCACGTCAAGAGCACGTCGAAGACACGAGGGTCGGCTAGGGGACTATTCCCCGGCGAGCCGGCGACCTATCTCCCGCAGGCCGTCGAGGTCGTGCACGTCCGCGGGCAACGCGGGCACGCCGACCAGCGCGACACCGGGATGAGCACGCGTGAACCGGGCCAGCAGCCGCTTCTCACGATCGGCCACTGCGACCCGGTCCGCGTGCAGCCGGAGCACTGCCGCGGCGAGCGGCGCGTCACCGGAGCGGTCGAGGTCGTCCGCCGCGGCCAGCGCCTTCGCCGCGGGCAGGTCCGCCGCGAGCACCGGGTGGGTCCTGTTCGCGACGAGGCCGCACAACGGCATGTTCTCGGCGCTGAGCCGTTCCACGAAGTAGCTCGCCTCGCGCAACGCGTCGGGTTCGGCCGCCGCAACCACCACGAAACCGGTTCCGGGCGACCGGAGGAGTTCGTACGTGCGCTGCGCGCGCTCGCGGAATCCGCCGAACATGCTGTCGAAGGCCTGGACGAACGTCGACGCGTCCTGCAGCAGCTGGCCACCGACGATCGTCGAGACGGCCCGCGTGAAAAGGCTGAACCCGGTTCCGACGATTTTGAGCAACCCCCGGCCGCTCGCGCGGGCCGGTGCCGAGAGCATCCGGATGAACTTGCCGTCGAGGACGGTCGAAAGCCGCTGCGGCGCGTCCAGGAAGTCGAGCGCCGACCGGCTCGGCGGGGTGTCGACGATGATCAGGTCCCACTCGTCCTGCGCGACCAGCTGGCCCAGCTTCTCCATCGCCATGTACTCCTGCGTGCCGGAGAACGACGAGGAAATGGTCTGGTAGAAGGGGTTCGACAGGATCTGGTCCGCCCGGTCGCGACCGGCGTGGGTCAGCACCATGTCGTCGAACGTGCGACGCATGTCGAGCATCATCGCGAACAGCTCGCCCTTGGGCTGGAAGCCGTCGACGGTGACCGCGCGCGGGTGGTTGTCGAGCTCCCGCAGGCCCAGCGACTGCGCGAGGCGCCGGGCCGGGTCGATCGTCAGCACGACCACGCGCCTGCCGCGTTCGGCCGCGCGCAGCGCCAGCGCCGCCGCGGTCGTCGTCTTGCCCACGCCGCCGGAACCGCAGCACACGAGGACGCGCGTCTCGAGGTCGTCGAGCAACGGGTCGAAGTCGAGCTTGTTCATCGGACTCCCGCCGCGACCAGCACCTCGGCCAGCTCGTACAGCGCGGCCACGTCCACCCCGTCCGTCAGGTCGGGCAGCTCGAGCGTCGGCAGGTCCGACTCGCCGAGCAGCTCCTTGGCCTCCTGCTGCGACTGCACCCGGACGGCGTGCTCCACGGTCTCGTCGACGAGGCCTTCGAGCGTGAACTCGTCGAGGTCGAGCCCGGCGGTCCTCAGCCCGGCGAGCACGCGCGACTCGTCCACCCTGCCCTCGGCGGCGACCGGCACGGACCGCGCGGGCAGCCGCGCCGGCTGCACCCGGTTCACCAGCACCGCGCCCGGTCGCAGGTCGGCGCCGTCCAGTTCGGCGACGGCGTCCAGGGTCTCGCGCACCGGCATCTCCTCCAGCAGCGCGACCAGGTGCACCGCCGTGTCACCGGAGTGCAGCAGCCGCACGACGCCCTCGCTCTGCCCCTTGATCGGCCCGACCTTCGCGAGGTCGGCCATGGCCTTCGTGACGTCGAGGAACTTGACCACGCGCCCCGTCGGCGGCGCGTCCAGCACGACGGCGTCGTAGACGTGGCGGCCGTCCGGCCCGGTGCGGTTGACGCATTCCTTGACCTTGCCGGTCAGCAGCACGTCCCGCAGGCCGGGCGCGAGCGTGGTGGCGAACTCGATGGCGCCCATCTTGCGCAGCGTCCGGCCGGCGAAGCCGAGGTTGTAGAACATCGCCAGGTACTCGAGCAGCGCCGCCTCCGCGTCGACCGCGAGCGCGTGCACCTCACCGCCGCCCGGCGCGGACGCGATCCGCTCCTCGGAGTACGGCAGCGGGGCCCGGTCGAAGAGCTGGGCGATGCCCTGCCTGCCCTCGACCTCCACCAGCAGCACCCGGCGGCCACCGGTGGCGAGCGCGAGCGCCAGCGCGGCCGCGACCGTGGTCTTCCCGGTGCCGCCCTTGCCGGAGACCACGTGCAAACGGGCTCGGGTCAGCTCCTCGGTCCACGACGTCACACGTCCAGACTATGTGTGAAATCGGTCAGGTGTGGCCCGGGCGGTCAATCAACCATGGTGAGGAAGAGAACTGCCATGGCGGTGGCGGCGACCAGTGCCCAGGCCACGACGGACGGCAGCCACAGCGCGATGCTCGCCGTGACGACGACCACGACGACCAGACCGATCAGACCCGCCTGCACGACCTGGGGGCGGTTGCTGTGCTTGCGGTCGCGGACCTGGGCCATGGCGACGAGCACCATCACGAGCCCACCCAGCGCGAACAGGCTGGTGGCGATGATCCTCCAGGTCTCCACGTGATCAAGGTAGCCCGAAGTGCGCGAACCCCGCAGGCGTCGATCGGGTGGCAAGTTAGGCTCGGCGCATGACGAAGTGGGAGTACGCGACCGTGCCGTTGTTGATCCACGCCACGAAGCAGATCCTCGACCAGTGGGGCGAGGACGGCTGGGAGCTGGTCACCGTGCTGACCAACCCGACCGGTGAGCAGCACGTCGCGTACCTGAAGCGGGTGAAGGCGTGAGCACCTGGAGCGCGCGGTTGCAGGAGCTCGGCATCGAGCTCCCCGGCGTCGCGGCGCCGCTGGCGGCGTACGTGCCCGCCACGCAGAGCGGTTCGTGGGTCTTCACCTCCGGCCAGCTGCCGTTCGTCGACGGCAAGCTCCCCGCCACCGGCAAGGTGGGCGCGGAGGTCTCGCCGGAGGAGGCCAAGGAGTACTCGGCGACGTGCATCCTCAACGCCCTCGCGGCCATCGACGCGCTCGTGGGGATTGACTCGATCAAGCGAGTCGTGAAAGTTGTCGGGTTCGTGGCCTCCGCCGAGGGCTTCACGGGGCAGCCGGGTGTCATCAACGGCGCGTCGGAGCTGCTCGGCGAGATCTTCGGCGACGCGGGCAGGCACGCCCGGTCCGCCGTGGGCGTGGCCGAGCTGCCGATCGGCGCTCCGGTGGAGATCGAACTGGTCGTCGAGGTCTGAGTCCCGGTTCGCGTACCGGGTTCCGCTGAAGGGTGTGACATGTCGGACACGTGCCACGAGCTGCTCCTGAGGCTCGCCGGACGCCTGCCGGACGAGCTGCTGTGGCGGTACCGCGACTGGGCGGCCTCGGACGCGTACGCGGTGCTGGCCAGGTCACTGCCGCGCACCCTGCTGCACGGGCGCATCCCCTTGACCGATCACGAGCTGCGCCTCCTGCAGGACTCGCTCGTGCCCTACGGGGCGGAACCCGGTGCCGTCAGTTCGGTCAAAGGGCTGGACGAACTGCCCCCCACCGACTACACCTTTTCCCCAGAATCACCCGATCGGGTGCCGATGGGGGATTCCGCGACCGTCGTTCTCGGTGCCACGCTGCGAGGCCGCAACGGGGTCGGTGAGGTTCGCTCCTGCTGGCGCATCGGTCCCTCGGGGATCAACCGCGTCCTGCTGGTGGCGGCCACCACCGGTCACTCCCGGCTGACCGGAGAGTTGCAGCGCGTGCTGCGGGCGTTGGGCGAGCACGACCCGTGCGTCGAGGTCGTTCCGTCCGGCATGGACCTTCCGCCCTACCACCGGGCGGCGTTGGCGGCATCGGAGCTGGTCTGCGCCGGCGCCGAGTCCGATGAGCACCTCGTGCTCAGCTAAGGAGAGTTGACGTGACGAACGACGGTGTCGGCCTGCCGGTCCGTCTGCACGACCTCCTGCTGTCGATGGCCGGGCGCGTCGACGACGACGCCCTGTCGCTGGCGCGCGAGTTCCTCGCGGTCGGAGAACTGGACCGCTCGATCGAACTGCTCGTCGGCACCCTCATCGCCGGCGGCATCCCGGTGCTGCCGGACGAGCGCGCGACCATCACGTGGGTCCTGCACGAGGTCCGCTCGGACGCCTCGCTCACCGACCGCCTGCCGGTGGTCGAGATGGTGCCGTTCATCCGGCACCGCTTCACCTCCGAGACCGACCCCGGCGCGGACATCGCCGCGCACCTGGTCCGCGCGGTGTCGGTGCTGCCCGACATCCGCTCGGTGCGGTGCGTCTGGCGTTCCTCGCCGACGGGCTCCACGCCCGGCCCGCTGCCGCAGCGGGTGGTGCTGGTGGACATCGGCCCGCAGGGCTTCGCGCCCGCGACCGCGTACCGGATCGACTCCGTGCTGCGCAAGGCCGGCGTCCGCGCAGCCGTCGAGGTCCTCACGACCGGCATGCAGCTCGGCGAGTACCACGCGTCCGCCGTGACGTCCTCGCGCGCGGTGCCGATGTCCGGGTCCCCGGTCCCGGTCGCCGAGCCCGTCTCCCCGCAGGGTGCGTGGTTCGACCAGCCGGAAGAGCCTCCCGCTCCGGCGCCGGTGGCCGAGCCGACACCGGCGCCGGAGCCACAGGAGGAGACCGGCTCACGACGCACGCGTTCCACACCGGCGCTGGAGGGCTCGCAGCCGTTCCCGCCCAAGCCCGTGAAGCGCATCCCGATGGCGACCGTCGAAGCGCAGGCCGAGCCGCTCCCGGAGCCGCTGCCCGAGCCGGTGCCGATCAACAGGGCCGAGGTCACCACGGAGCTCAAGGCCGACGAGCTGGCGGCCCTGCAGGCCGCTCTCGCCGAGCCCGCCGAGCCGTCCTCGGTGGACGCGAACCTCAGCGAGCGCGAACGGGCCCTGCTGCAGCAGCTGCACGAGGAGCTGGCACAGCGGGAGCAGACCGGTGCGCCCGCCTCGGACAGCGGCCGCTGGCAGATCGACCGCTCCTCGTCGCGCCAGTCCGCGTTCGGCGCGACGAACAACGGCCACCAGTCTCAGTAGCCGCCGCGCAGGTACTCGAGCTGGGCCCGCACCGACCACTCGGCGGCGGGCCACAGCACCCTGTCCACGTCCGCGTAGACGACCTCGACGACCTCACGTGGGGTCGGTGCGCCGCCGAGAGCTTCCACGGCGTTGCGGACCTGCTCCAGCCGTTGCGTGCGGTGCGCGAGGTACATCCGTGCGGCCTCGCCCGCGTCCGCCAGTTCGGGGCCGTGGCCGGGCAGCACGGCCGTGTGCTCCGGCAGGTCGGCGAGCAGCTTCAGCGACTCGAAGTAGTCGCCGAGCCTGCCGTCCGGGTGGGCCACGATCGTCGTGCCGCGGCCGAGGACCGTGTCGCCGGTCAGCACGGCCTCGCCGTCGATCACGAAGCACAGCGAGTCGCTGGTGTGGCCGGGCGTGCCGAGGACCCGCAGCTCCAGGCCGGAGCTGGTGATCACGTCGCCGTCGCGGAGACCTTCCGAGCCGTAGGTGAACGTCGGGTCGAGCGCGCGCACCGGGGCTTTGACCAGTTCCGCGAACTCACGAGCGCCGTCGGAGTGGTCCGGGTGGCCGTGGGTCAGCAGGATCTCGGACACCGGGCCGAACGACGCGATGCGCTTCAGGTGCGCGTGGTCGAGAGGGCCTGGGTCGACCACGACGTACGACTCGGCGTCCGGGGCCTTGAGCAGCCACGTGTTCGTGCCGTCGAGCGTCATCGGTGACGGGTTGTCCGCGAGCAGCACGGCCGCGTGCGGCGTGACCTGGCGCAGCTCGCCGTACAGCGGGTGCGCGGCGCGGGCGCCGATCAGCGGGGACCCGCTCACGGCAGCACCACCCGGATGACGTCGCCGTCGCGGATCAGCTTGGGGATGATCTTCTCGACGCTGCGCTCCTCGGCCATCACCTTCTCGACGCTGCCGAGCGCGCCGACCTCCTCGAGGGTGCGCCAGGTCGGCGGCATGAGCATCCGACGACCCTCCTGCGCGTCCTGGACGGCGTCCTCTGGCGTCTGCCACGACGCGTCCGACGCCTCGGTCGTCTCCCCGTCGGCCTTCTGGCCGGACGGCAGCGCGGCGACGAAGAACCGGGTGTCGTAACGGCGGGGCTCCTCCTGCGGAGTCACCCAGTTCGCCCACGGCCGCAGGAGGTCCGCCCGCAGCACGAGGCCCTCCGAGGTGAGGAACTGCGCCAGCGAGATCTCGCGGTCGACCAGCTGCTGCCGGGCCTTCGAGTACGCCGAGGTGTCCGCGACGACCGACGTGGCGTCAGGACCCGCGAGCAGCACTCCGGACTCCTCGAACGTCTCGCGCACGGCCGCGCACACGAACGCACGGGCCGTCGACGCGTCGACGCCGAACACCTCGCCCCACCACTGCGGTTCCGGACCGGTCCACGCGACGGACGTGTCGGCGTCGCGCCGGTCGACGCCGCCGCCGGGGAAGACCGTCATGCCCCCGGCGAACGCCATGCCCTTCACGCGGCGCAGCAGGAAGGCCTCCAGGCCCCGCACGCCGTCGCGCAGCAGGACCACGGTGACGGCGTCGCGGGGCTCGGCAGGTTGGGAGACGGGCTTCGCGGGTACCAGGTTTCCCGGCAAGGTCATGTCGTCGGGCATCCTCCGAGCGTACGACCGCGCTTACCCGAGGATGGTGTGATGGCGACGAAGGTCTCCGGTTGTCTGGTGCAGGTGCTGCTGTTCCTGCTCGGAGCCGTGCTGGCGACGGGACTCACCGCGGTGGCGGGCGTGGTGATGTTCGTGCCGGACCGCACGACCGTGATCAGCGTCGACCCGACCTCCACGACACCGGGCGTGTACGTGAAGAAGGTCGAGCAGCTCGTCGGCGGCACCCACTACGAGATCTGGCTGGGCCCGTCCCCTGACCGCGGCCACGTCGTGACGGTGCCCGCCGGCTGGGACCACGACCCGCGGCGCGAGTCCTCCCCGGACGGCCTGCGCCTGGAGTTCGGCAACGGCGGCGAGATCTTCGTCCCCAAGGCGAGCTACTCCTGAGGCAGGATGTGCGAGTGGACGAACAGCTGCGCGTAGGACTTGTCGGTGCGGGCCCGTGGGCCCGGATGATCCACGCCCCCGGCATCGCGAACCACCCCGGCACCACGCTGACCGGCGTGTGGGCGCGCCGCGAGGAGGCAGCCGCGGAACTCGCCGCCTCCTCCGGCGCCGAGCCGTTCTCCGACTACGGCGCAATGCTGTCCACAGTGGACGCCGTGGCGTTCTGCGTGCCGCCGGGCGTGCAGGGCCCGATGGCGATCGAGGCCGCCCGCGCCGGCAAGCACCTGGTGCTGGAGAAGCCGATCGCCGAGAACGCCGAGGTCGCCGCCACCCTGGCCGACGCGGTGGCCGAGGCCGGCGTCGCGTCGCTCGTCGTGCTGACCCGCCGCTACGCCCCGGAGACCAAGCAGATGCTGGCCCAGCTGCACCGCACGGGCGGCTGGACCGGCGCCGACAGCCGCTGGATCTCGGGCGCGCTGCTCGACGGCCCGTTCTCGAACTCCCCGTGGCGCCACGACAAGGGCGCGCTCGACGACGTCGGTCCGCACGCCTTCGACCTGCTGGACGCGGCCCTCGGCGAGATCACCGACGTCGTGGCCGCCACCGTCTCCGACACGGGCCTGTGGCAACTGATCCTGCGGCACGAGGGCGGCGCCACCAGCACCGTCTCGCTGTGCCTGTCCCTGCCGCTGCAACCCGCTTTCGCCGACCTGACCGTCTTCGGGGTCAACGGCGCGCGCACTCTGACCAACCGCGACACGCCCGCGTTGGAGTGCTTCACGAACCTGCTCGACGACTTCGTGGCGATGGTGCACAGCGGAACGACTGCGCACGAGTGCGATGTGCGGCGCGGGTTGCACCTGCAGCGGATCATCGACCTGGCGAGGAGCAAGGCCGGGGCGTGAAGGGGCTGGCGCGAGGCTCGAAGGGCTGAGTGCCACCGGGCGGGTGGCCGGGGTGGTGAGCGGCGAGTCGGCTGCGGTGCAGCCGGGCGTGGGCAACTCGGGCATGCGGGAAGCCGGGCATGCGGGAAGCCGGGCATGCGGGAAGCCGGGCGGACGGGAAGCCGTGTGGCGTTCGACAGGAGGCAGCTGCCGAGTCGCCTGCCGCACTGCGATTGCCGTCTCGCCGCAGCTACCGCGGACCACTGCCGCTGCTCGGTCGCCGCCGGTTGCCCGTCGGCCTGCCGCCGCCAGTTGCGCCCCGGTCGCTGACCGCGCCAGCCGCCTTGGGTCGCTGCCCGCGCGTCAGTCGCCTTGGGTCGCTGCCCGCGCGTCAGTCGCCTTGGGTCGCTGCCCGCGCGTCAGTCGCCTTGGGTCGCTGCCCGCGCGTCAGCCGCCTTGGGTCGCTGCCCGCGCGTCGGCCGCCTCCGGCCGATACCCGCGCGCCAGCCGCCTCCGGCCGCTACCCAGTCCCGCAGCCGGCCAGCCATCACCAGCCGGCCGCTCGCCGGTCAGCCGCCGCCGCAGTCGCCCGAAGCCGTCCACAGCAGCGCCTTCACCCCGTCCCCCAGCGCCGGTCCCCGGCCCGCCCCTCGCGCGCGGAGCCGACGCCCGTCAGGCCACCGAGCGCATCGGCACCACGAGGTAGGTGAGCTCCACCCCGTCCTCACCCGGCGTCGACGTCAGCACCGTCGACCGTAGGCCGTCCTGGATCTTCAGCTCGATCCGGCGGCCGGCGAACGCCTTCAGCGCGTCGGCCAGGTAGCGGGCCTGGAAGGTCTTGGTCAGGCGGTCGCCCTCGACGTCGGCCTTGACGAACTCCTCGGACTCGCCCTGCTGCGGGTCGCTGCCCTTGACGCGCAACTCGGCGTCCTCCACCTGGATCGTCACCGCCTGGTGAGGTCCGCCGTAGGGGGTTGCTCTGCGGACGGCGCGGGCGAGCGCGTCCGCGTCCACGAGCACCGTGCTGTCGATGACTGCCTCCAGGAGTCGGCGCGCGCGGTCGTCCGGGAACGGAGCGGCCAGGAGCGCGGTGGAGATGGAGTTGTTGCCCCAGGCGAGGCCGATGCGGTCGGCGTTCGCGTGCAGGGCCACCCGGCCGGTGGCCTGCCTCGCCGCTTCGACGACGGCCTTCGCAGGTACCAACAGGTCGAGTTGACCTTCTTGTTCCCACGGGAGAGTGGCGTACGCCATGCGGTAGCGGTCGGTCGCCATGATGTGCAGCCTGCGGGCGTCCGACTGGATGCGGATGCCGGTGAAGATCGGCAACGCGTCGTCCTTCGACGCCGCGCCCGCCACAGCCGCGACGGTCTTGAGCTTCTCGGCGTCGACGTGGCCCTGCCGGGGCGGGAGTTCGGGGACGCCGGGGTGGTCGTGCAGGTCGAGGAGCGGGAGCGCGAAGCGGGACGTCGGCGTGCGGACGGCCAGCCGCCGGCCCTCGACCTTGAGCCTCACCTGCGGTTCGTCCAGCGCCTGGAGGGTCGCCGCCAGCGGTTTCGCGGGCACGAGCACCTCGCCCTCGGTGTGGACGGTCGCGTCGACCGTCAGGCGCACGCCGTGCTCCTGGTCGCTGCCCGCGATCTCGACGTCCGTGCCCGCTCGCAGCCGCAGCCCGGCCAGCACCGGGTCGAGCACGCGGGTGGGCAGCAGCCGCGCCACCTCGGCGGCGGCGCCGGCCAGGCCGGCTGTCGTGGCGGTGAGGTCCATGATCGGGACGGTAGCGGGCACCCCTGACAATTCCGGGTGCCTCGAAAGGCTCGGCCGGTCACGCGGTTCGCGGCAAGCTGGTCCTGTGGCGGAGAAGAGCGGGAACGGGGCGTTCGAGTGGACGGGCGGATGCCCGATCTGCGCCAAGCACCGCGGTGAAGGGCCGTTGGCCGGACCCGTGGTGTTCGCCGACGACCTGGTCGTCGTGTCGCACCTGCCGCGAGGGGTTCTCGGCTACCTCTTCGTCGAGACGCGCAGGCACGTCGCCTGGCTCGACCTGCTCACGGTCGCCGAAGCGGAGGCCGTGGCGCGGGCGGCGAGGCTGACGGCCGTCGGCCTGCGGGCGGAGCTGGATCCCGAGTTCGTCTTCTCGGCCGTGGTCGGGCGGTCCGTGGCCCACTTCCACCAGCACGTGTTCGTCCGGCACCGGGGGACGCCGGACGAACTGCCGTGGATCGAGGCCGACTGGCCGGGAGCGCCACGGGCAGGCGCGGAGGAGCTGAGCGCCCGGCTCGGCACCTACTTCGAGGAGAACTAGCGCGAGGCGAGTTCCATCTCGGACCGCGCCGGCACCTCGGAGGGCACGCCGCGGCTCACGGTGCCGCGCAGCAGCCAGACCGCCAGCGCGATCAGCAGACCCGCGACACCGGCCGCGACGAACGCCGGGCGCGTGCCGAAGTGCTCGATCAACTGGCCGGCCAGGCCCTGGCCGAGGGCGAGGCCCACGGTCACCGAGGTGATCACCCAGCCGAACGCCTCCGCGGCCATGCCGTTCGGCGTGACCTGCTCGATCGCGGCGGAGTGCGCGGTCGACTGCGGCGTGATCAGCGTGCCGACCAGGAACAGCGCCACGGCGAGGCCGACCAGCGTGGCCGGGACGGCCAGCAGGAACGACAGCAGCGCGAAGCCGCCCAGCAGCACCGGCAGGCGCAGGTGCATCGGGCGCGGCCACGGGCGCATGCCGTAGAGCACGCCGAAGATCACCGAGCTGATCGACCACAGCGACAGCATCAGGCCGCCCATCGAGGCGTGGCCCGCGGCCTTCGCGAACGCCGGCACGGCCACCTCGACGAAGCCGATGGTCACACCGAAGCCGAGCGCGGCCAGGGCGACCGTGCGCATGCCGGGGTAGGCGAACGCGCCGAGGAGCGGGCGAGGAGCCTGCTCGACCGGCCCCCAGGCGCGGACGACCCCGTTGAACGCGAACCACAGCGCGCCCACGACCATCAGCACGGCACCCACGACGACACCGGTGCCCGCCCACGGCGCGGCCAGCAGCAGGCCGGCGAGACCCGGCCCGAGGATGAAGAAGACCTCCATGCTGATGGCCTCGTAGGCGTAGCCCGCCATCCGCGTGGGCCCGGCCGGGACCATCCGCTCCCACAGCGCCCGCGACGCGGAGCCCACCATCGGCTCCGTGGCGCCGACCCCGAAGGCCAGCGGGACCAGCACGAACACCGGCGCGTCCGCCTCGACGGCGAGCACGGAGACGGTCACGAAGAAGGCGAACAGCCCGGTCGTGAAGAGCAGCGGGCGGGTGGGGCCGAAGCGGTCCATCAGCCGGCCCTGGACGACGGACCCGAGCGCCACGCCCACCAGAGCCGCCGCCGAGACCATGCCGGCGACCGCGAACGAGTCCGTCGCGCGCTCCACGTAGAGCAGCAGCGAGAGCCCGACCATCGCGATGGGCAGGCGGGCGAGCAGCGACGCGACCACGGCGCCGCCCATGCCGGGAGTCGTCAGGGCAGCGCGGTAGTCGGAGAGGCGGGCGGAGTGGGACATGCGTACCAGTGTGCCAGACCTGGTACGTGCGTACCAGTTCGGGTGCGCGGAGTCACCACGGTTGCGATTGGGTCACGGGAATGGGATGACCGGGTGAAACATGCAACGAATCGGCAACACACGAGGTCCTTGAGGGTGAAAGGACTTGAGTGGTCAGGGTGCCGACGTGCGAAAGTTGACTCGCCGATCGAGACCAACCTCCGGCCTGAGGGTCGGGGCCTGTGCGCCGGAGGGATGGAAAGCACGGTTCGTCGGGGGATGGGCCGTGCAGCGCAAAGGACCGGTGCGCCACGTCGGGGGTGGCGCCCGGTCCTTTGTGTTCGGTCGTGCCTGTCGGCCGTTGCCGCGCGGGCCGCGAGCGGTGCCGGTCGTCCGTCCGAGGAGGAACGACCGGCGCGAACTCCGTCGCGTGCCCGAGGATCTCGCTAGCGGGCGCGGCGCGCGAGGCGCTCCGGGTCCAGGATCAGCACGCTCTTGCCCTCGAGGCGCAGCCAGCCGCGGTGCGCGAAGTCGGCCAGCGCCTTGTTCACGGTCTCGCGGGACGCGCCGACGAACTGGGCGATCTCCTCCTGCGTCAGGTCGTGCGTGACGCGGAGCAGACCGGCCTCCTGCGAGCCGAAGCGCTGCGCGAGCTGCAGCAACGCCTTGGCGACGCGGCCGGGCACGTCCGTGAAGATCAGGTCGGCCAGCATGGAGTTCGTCCGGCGCAACCTGCGGGCCAGGGCCCTCAGCAGCTGCTCGGCGATCTCCGGCCGGTTGGTGATCCACTGGCGCAGCGCGGGGCGGTCCATCGACACCGCGCGGACCTCGGTCACCGTCGTCGCAGTGGACGTGCGGGGGCCCGGATCGAAAATGGACAGTTCGCCGAACATGTCGGAGGGCCCGAAGATCCCCAACAGGTTCTCGCGGCCGTCCGGCGACTTGCGGCCGATCTTCACCTTGCCGGACTGGATGATGTACAGGCGATCGCCCGGCTCACCCTCCGCGAAGATCACGTGGCCACGCGGGAACTCCACCGTCTCCAGGGTCGTCGCCAGCGCCTCTGCGGCCGCCGGGTCCACCCCCTGGAAGATGCCCGCTCGCGCCAGGGTCTCGTCCACCTCGTCCCTCCTAATCGACGCGACGGCACGCCTACCACCTTCTTTGGTGGAGTCAGCGCCGTGCCGCCGATCACTGCGTTGCAGTCTAAGGGCTCTCTTGTGGATCGCCGCTCGGCTCGCCGTCTCAGCGGGAACAACAAGACTGACTCGATCCAGAGCCCAACGAACCAGTCTACGCCATTCGGGTGTGCGTCAGAGCCGGGGCCGTCAGCGAACGCGCTTCTGGCGCACGCCACGACCGCGACGACGGAGGCGGAACAGTTCCAGTGCGCGACCGATGCCGTGTCCGTAGAGCGCCTTGACCTCATCGGGTCGCGCCGACTCCAGGAACTCCTCGACCTCGTTCTCCTGCACGGCGACGTGCCGGAGCTTCGCTTCGACGCGCTCCATGAAGAGCGCGAAGAACATGATCACGATGGGGACGACGATCACAAACCAGGCAGTCATGATGCTCCGCAGTCTGGCGCATGAGGGATTCGAGTACGGATCTAGGGGTCGGTTGCGGCGTGTTGACTACTCTGGATCAGTGCCCGCAACCAAGAAACCGGAAACCAAGCTCGGCCTGACCCGAAGGGCCCGCCGGATGGTCCGCGTGCTGGCCGAGGGATACCCCGACGCGCACTGCGAGCTGGACTTCACCACGCCGCTCGAGCTCGTCGTGGCGGTGGTCCTCTCCGCGCAGTGCACCGACAAGAAGGTCAACGAGGTCACTCCCGCCCTCTTCGCGAAGTACCCGACGGCCGCCGACTACGCCGGCGCCGACCGGGTGGAACTCGAAGAGATGCTCCGCCCCACCGGTTTCTTCCGGAACAAGGCGACGTCTCTGATGGGTCTCGGTGCCGCTCTTGTGGAGCAGCACGACGGTGTGGTGCCGGGCACCATGGAGGAGCTGGTCAAGCTCCCCGGTGTAGGACGCAAGACGGCCAACGTGGTTCTCGGCAACGCCTTCGGTGTGCCCGGGCTCACAGTCGACACCCACTTCGGCCGCCTGGTGCGCCGCTGGGGCTGGACCGACCTCGAGGACGCCGTCAAGGTCGAGCACGCCGTCGGCGAGCTGGTCGAGAAGCGCGACTGGACCATGGCCTCGCACTGGATCGTCTTCCACGGCCGGCGCGTCTGCCACGCCAAGACCCCCGCTTGCGGCGCCTGCCTGCTGATGAAGGACTGCCCGTCGTACGGCCTCGGCCCGGAGGACCCGGACAAGGCGGCGAAGCTCGTCAAGGGCGATGAGAAGCCACACCTGATCGAGCTGGCGGAGCGGGTCAGGGCCGGTGAGAAGCTGGTGGGGTGAACAACCGCACGCGCTGGCTCGTCGTGGTGCTCGTCCTCGGCCTGGCGGGTGTCGTGGCCCTCTGGCCCCGTGACGACGAGCCGGGGCCGCCGCCCACACCGTCCCGCCCGACGCAGGACGTGTCCGCCCTGCGCGCTCAGGCCCAGCTCAGGCCGTGCGTGCCGGGCTCGGAGGGCGGCGTGGACGTCACGTGCCTCGGTGACGGCACCCGGACGGCCCTCGCGCTCGAGGGCCCGCTCCTGATCAACTTCTGGGCGACCTGGTGCCAGCCGTGCCAGGAGGAGCTGCCAGTGCTGGACTCGTACGCGAAGCAACCGGGCGCCGTGCCGGTCGTCCCGGTTCTCGTGGAGAGCAGGGAAGCGGACGGCCTGGAGCTGCTCGCCCGGCTCGGGGTGCGGCTGCCGTCCGTCCACGACGGCGCCGACGAACTCCGCAAGCGGGTGAAGGCGCCGAACTCGCTTCCCGCCACGTATTACGTAACAGCGGACGGTCAGGTCCGGCTGATCACCGATCCGCCGACCTTCACCGCTCCGGAGCAGGTGGAGAAGGCGGTTCGATGACGGAGGCGGTAGAGCCACCCGACTGGATGCAGCGCCTGGCCAAGGCCACCGAGGAGATCGACGGGCGAACGTTCATGCGGGACCCGCGCACTCCGACGAGGGCCTACCGCAAGGCGGCCGTTCTCATGCTGTTCGGCGAGTCCGAGGAGCACGGGCCGGACATCTTGCTGCTGCGCCGGTCGGACACGCTGGGGTCGCACCCCGGCCAGGTCGCGTTCCCGGGCGGGGCGATGGACGACACCGACGACGGGCCGGTCGCCACCGCATTACGCGAGGCTTACGAGGAGACCGGTGTACTTGCGTCAGGAGTGAGACCGCTCGCCCTGCTGCCGGAGCTGCACGTCCCGGTGTCCGGGTTCGTGGTCACGCCCGTGCTCGCCTACTGGGAACAGCCGAGCCCCGTCGCACCCGTCGACCCGGCGGAGACCGCCGCCGTCGCGCGGGTGCCCGTGTCGCACCTCGCCGATCCTGCCAACAGGTTCCGGGTGCGCCACCCCGCGGGCTACGTCGGAGCGGCCTTCTCCGCGCCGGGCATGCTGGTCTGGGGCTTCACCGCGGGGTTGATCAACGGCCTGATCGCACTCGGCGGCTGGGAACGGCCGTGGGATGCGACGGATGTGCGCGACCTTGAACTAGCGTTGCGCGCTACACAGTGAGGCGGAGGTTCTGGGTTGAACTGGGTTGACCTGCTCGTGCTGGGCCTCGCCGCGATAGCCGCGGTGTCCGGGGCCAGGCAGGGCATGGTCGTCGCGCTGCCCGCGTTCGTCGGTGTGCTCGTCGGCCTGATCCTCGGCACGCAGATCGCGCCGCTGCTGGTGTCCCAGTTCGAGAACGTCGTCACCAAGGTCGTGTTCGCGGTCGGCATCGTCGTGCTGCTCGTGGCGCTCGGCGAGACGATCGGCGTCTACATCGGGCGGACGATCAAGGCGCGGGTCAACGCGTCGCCGTTGCGCGGCGCGGACAACGCGCTGGGCGCGATCGTGCAGGGCTTGGTCGTGTTCGTGGTGGCGTGGATGATCGCGCTGCCGCTCACCTCGGTCGTCGGCCTGCCGGACCTCACCTCGTCGCTCAAGCAGTCGGTGATCCTCGGCAAGGTCGACCAGGCCATGCCGCCCGCCGCCCGCGTGCTGTCGGGCGACCTGCAGAAGCTCTTCGACGTCTCCGGCTTCCCGCAGGCGATGGACCCGTTCAACCGGACGCCGCTCAAGGAGGTCGAGCCGCCGGACGGCCAGCTCGCGAGCTCCCCGGTCGCGGGCCGGCTGAAGTCCTCGGTGCTCAAGGTCCGCGGCCGCGCCCCGTCGTGCTCGCGCGCCCTGGAGGGCACCGGCTTCGTGATCGCCCCGGAGCGCGTCATGACGAACGCCCACGTCGTCGCCGGCACGAACGAGGTGACGGTCGAGGTCGGCCGCGGCCAGTTCGACGCGACGGTCGTGGCGTACGACCCGAAGACCGACATCGCCGTGCTCGCGGTGCCGGACCTGGAGGCCACGCCGCTGCAGTTCCGCTCGGACGAGGTGCAGCCGGGGGAGGACGGCATCGTGCTCGGTTACCCGCTCGACGGCCCGTACAAGGCCTCGCCGGCCCGCGTGCGGGAGCGCATCCCGCTGTTGCGCGGCCCGGACATCTACGACGCCCAGACGGTCACGCGGGACGTCTACACGGTGCGCGCGGAGGTCCGCTCCGGCAACTCGGGCGGCCCGCTGGTCGACCCGAACGGCCGGGTGATGGGCGTGGTGTTCGGCGCGGCCGTCGACGACCCGGAGACCGGCTTCGTGCTCACGGCCCAGCAGGTGCAGCAGACGGTGCAGAAGGCGCCGTCGCTCACCCGCCGCGCCTCGACCCAGGGCTGCGCCTCCTAGAGCGAGTGGCGGGCCGCGACGCCGTCCAGGACGTAGCCGAGGCCCGTCTCGAACCTCTCCGCGGGGTCGCGGTCGCTCGATTCGTGCATGACCCTGGCGAGCGTCGGGAACCGGCCGGTGGCGAGCACCCGCTGCAGGTAGGGGCCGGACGCCCGCTGCCACTGCTCCTCGGTCATGCCGCTCGACCGCTCCGCGCGGAGCTCGGAGATCTCGCCGCGGACGGCGCCGAACACGTAGGCCATCACGGCGCCGACCACGTCGAGCACCTGGTCGATGTCGTCGAACCGGACGGTGGCGAGCGTCGTCTCCAGGTGCGTGAGCGCGTTCGGGCCCTGGTGCGGGCGGTTGCCGACCAGGTCGACGAACCACTCGTGCCGCTTCGCCGCGGCCCGGATGCCGTGCGCGACGTGCCGGAGTCCCTCGCGCCAGCCCGCTGAGGGCGACGGCGGCGTGATCTCGCCGTAGACCTCGTCGACCATGAGGTCGAGCAGCTCGTCCTTGGTCTCCACGTACCCGTACAGGCGCATCGGACCCGCGCCGAGGACGGCGGCGACCTTGCGGAAGGACACCTCGTCGAGCCCGCCCGCGTCGGCGAGCCTGATCGCGGCGCCCACGACGAGCTCCCTGCTCAGCGGGGTCGGCGACGGCTTGGCGGGCGGCTCGGTGCGGTCCCACACGGTCTCGTTCGACATCGCACTGGACAATACACCGTCTCATACCGATACAGTGTATTGAGCAATACAGCGTATCGAGAGGGGATGTCGTGAAGACTTCGGTGTTGGTCGTGGGGGGAGGCCTCGCGGGAACGTCGGCCGCGCTGTTCCTGGCGTGGCGCGGCGTGCCCGTGACGCTGGTGGAGAAGCACTCGGGCAGCTCGGCGCACCCGCGCGCGGTCGGGTTCAACGCCCGCGTGGGTGAGCTGCTGCGCGGGGTCGGGCTGGAGGACGAGCTGCCGGCGAGCCGGATGGCGAAGGGCTTCGGCATCCGGCGGGTCAGGGCGGAGAGCCTCGTCGGGAAGAGGTACGAGGAGACGTTCTGGACGCCGCCCGCCGAGCTGTCCGACGTCGAGCACTCACCGGTCGCGGGCATCGGCGTGGCGCAGGACCGGATGGAGCCGATCCTGCGCGACAAGGCCCGCGAGCTCGGCGCGGACATCCGCATGAGCACGCGGATGCTGGAGTTCTCCCAGGACGACGACGGCGTCACGGCGGTCGTCCAGGGCGACGGCGACCCGTACGAGATCCGCGCCGACTACCTCGTCGCGGCGGACGGCCACCGCAGCCCGGTCCGGGAACAGCTCGGCATCACCCGCACCGGCCGCGGGTACCTGCACACCTCCCGCAGCGTGCTGTTCCGCGCGCCGCTGGAGGAGTACCTGCGGGACGGGATCGGCCAGTTCGTCATCGACGACGTCGGGTTCCTGACCACCTACGGCGACGGCCGCTGGGTCCTCATGCTCGACGACCGCGAGTACGACGAGCCCGAGCTGCGGCGGAAGATCTTCCAGGCCATCGGCCGCGACGACCTGGACGTCGAGATCATCACGACCGGCCGGTGGACGATCAGCGCGTCGGTGGCGGACCGGTTCTCCGACGGCAGGGTCTTCCTGGCGGGCGACGCCGCGCACACGCTGCCGCCGAGCCGCGGCGGGTTCGGGGCGAACGTCGGCATCGAGGACGCGCACAACCTCGCCTGGAAGCTCGCCGCCGTGCTGAACGGCGAGTCACGACCGTCCCTGTTGGACACCTACGACGCCGAGCGGCGGCCGGTCGCGCTCCTCTGCCACCAGCAGATCTTCGCGCGGAGCGACGGCCACAACCGCGACGGCGAACCGGACGAGGCGCCGTTGTACGACAACAACGCCATGCACTTCGGCGTCCTCTACCGGTCGTCGGCCGTGCTCGGTGCGGGTCCGGAGCTGCCGCCCGCCCAGCTCCCCGAGCAGTGGAACGGCCAGCCCGGCACGCGCGCCCCGCACGTGTGGACGGAGCCGGGCAGGTCCACCGTGGACCTCTTCGGGCGCGGCTGGGTGCTCGTCGCCGACCACCCGCAGTGGGAGGAGGCCGCCGCACCGCTCGGCGTCCGGTGTGAACGCGTCGAGCGGCTGGACGCGTTCGGGCTGTCCGAGAAGGGCGCCTCGCTGGTCAGGCCGGACGGCTACGTCGCGTGGCGGTCGGTCGACCTGCCGGACGACCCGGCCGCCGCCCTGGAGGCCGCGTTCAGGTCAGCTTCCGCAGGAACTCGGTGATCAGCCTGCTCGTGGTGTGGGGCGCCTCCTGGTTGGGGAAGTGCCCCACCTCGGGCAGGTAGCGGAACTCCGACTCGGGGCCGAGCCACGGCAGCGAGTCGCGCGCCGAGGACTCGAGCACGACCGGGTCCAGGGCGCCGTGGAGCTGCAGCACGGGCACCTGCACCGGCTTGTCGACGGCCTCGGCGAACCGGCGGCCGTCGCTGCGCAGCTGCGAGCGCACCGCCCAGCGGTAGTACTCGAGCGCGCTGTGGGCGACGCCCGGCACCGTCATCGCCTGCCGGCAGCGGCGGATGACCTCGTCGAACTCGGGCGCCGACCGCCACTTCGGACCGGACCACGCCGAGAGCAGCTTGGCGACCTGCAGGGCGTTCTCGCGGGTCAGCCAGCGCTCGGGGTGGATCGGCAGCTGGAAGCGCAGCACGTGGGAGTTCACGCGGGGGTGCGTGCGGAACGCCCGGCGCGTCACCAGCGGGTGCGGCGCGGACAGCACGGAGACCGACGAGACCACGCGCGGGTGCAGGGCGCCGACCGTCCAGGCGGTGGAGCCGCCCCACGCGTGGCCCACCAGGTGCGCGCGTTGGGCGCCGAGCGCCTTGACCAGCCCCGCGACGTCACCGGCGAGCGTGAAGCCGTCGTAGCCGCGGGGTGGCTTGTCCGAGTCGCCGTAGCCGCGCAGGTCGACGGCGACCGCGCGGTACCCGGCCTCGGCCAGCGCGGTCAGCTGGTGCCGCCACGACCACCAGAACTCGGGGAACCCGTGCAGCAGCAGCACGAGAGGTCCCTCGCCGAGTTCGGCGACGTGCAGGCGGATGCCGTTGGCCGAGACGTCGCGGTGCGTCCACGGACCCGCGACCCGCACGACGGACGGGTCGGGTTTGCGGCTCAGTTGACGGCGCCCCTGCTCTGGGAGTCGCGGTGCGTCAGCGCCGCGACGGTGTCCTTCGCGGCCGCGATCGACTTCTCCGGCGCCCTGATCTTCTTCACCTTGCGGTAGCCGAGGAAGGCGCAGGCGACGGCGGTCAGCAGCATCACCGCGAAGACCAGCCCGAAGCCCGCCCAGTAGCCCCAGCCGAACCACTCGGCGAAGCCGAAGCCGAGGGCCATGAACAGGAAGAACAGGCTGAAGCACAGCACGGTCAGCGCGACGATGAAGAAGACGCTGCCCTTGACGCCCTTCTTGATCTCCTTGGTGATCTCGCCCTTGGCGAGTTCGACCTCTGCTCTGACCAGAGTCGACACGTGGGCGGTCGCATCACGAACGAGACCGCCGATCGATGCCTCGGCAGTCGGGTCGTCTGCGGTCAGCGGAATCGACGCGATGTGCTCCCTGGTGGTCACCCGGACATCGTGCCATGCGCCCGGCTGCGGCGAATGAGCAACACCGAGGCGAGCAGCGACGCGATCATCGAAGCGAGCAGGACGGCGGCCTTCGCGGTCTCCGGCTGGTCGAGCGAGAGGTCCGCGATCAGCAGGCTGACGGTGAACCCGACACCGCCCAGCGTCGCCACCGCCACGATGTCGCGCGGTCCCGCGCCGGACGGCCAGACGGCGGCCTTGAACCACACCGCGAGCGCCGAGGCGCCCACGATGCCGATCACCTTGCCGATGACCAGCCCCGCCATCACCCCGATCGCGATCTTGTCCGAGAAGAGCTTCCCGAACGCCTCCGCGCCCACCGGCACACCCGCCGCGAACAGCGCGAACACCGGCACGGCCACCCCGGCCGAGAACGGCTGCAGCCGGTGCTCCAGCCGGACCGCCGGCGCCTCGGCCTCGTACGGGTCGCGCCTCACCCGCGTCAGCAGGGCGAGCGCGACACCCGCGATCGTGGCGTGGATGCCCGACTCGTGCATGAACCACCAGGTGCCGAGCGCGATCGGCACGTAGAGCCACGGACTGGTGATCCTCTTGTGCTGCAGGAACCAGTACAGCGCCAGCAGCAGCACGACCGCACCCGCCGCGAGCAGGTTGAACTTCGCCGTGAACAGGACCGCGATCACGATGATCGCCCCCAGGTCGTCCACGACCGCGAGCGACAGCAGGAAGACCCGCAGGCTCGACGGCAACCCGGACGCCGTGAGGGCCAGCACCCCGAGCGCGAACGCGATGTCCGTCGCGACGGGGATCGCCCACGCCTTCTCGATCCCCGGCTGCCCCCAGCCGATTCCCAGCGCGACCAGCGCGGGCACGACCATCCCGCCGATCGCGGCGACGATCGGCAGGACGGCCGCCTTGAAGTTCGACAGCTCCCCGACGACGAGCTCGCGCTTGAGCTCCAGACCGGCGACGAAGAAGAAGATCGCGAGCAGCCCGTCCTTGGCCCAGTCGCCGACGCTCAGCGGCCCCAGGTGGAGATCGCGCAGCGTGAAGTAGGCGGGGGCGAGCGGCGAGTTGGCCCAGATCAACGCGACGGCGGTGGCGCCGAGCAGCACCATGCCCCCGACGGTCTCGGTGCGGAGGTAGCGGGCGAAGTCGGCGATCTTGGGCGGCACGGGTCTCCTCCGGACAGTCAGCGGGCACGGCAAATCCTCGTGCCGACCAGACTTCCCGGCTCACCCTGGCGCAACCTTAACGCGAACGGGCGCCCTCCCCGGAGGACGCCCGTCACGTTTCGAGCGGAGGATCAGTCCTCGGACTTGCCCGACTGCAGGCCCGCCGAGATCAGGTCCATGACCGACGAGTCGGCCAGCGTCGTCACGTCGCCGACGGTGCGGTTCTCCGCCACGTCGCGCAACAGGCGGCGCATGATCTTGCCCGAGCGCGTCTTCGGCAGCTCCGGCACGACCATGATCTGCCGCGGCTTCGCGATCGGGCCGATCTCCTTGGCCACGTGGTCGCGCAGCGCCTTGATCGCCTCGGCGCCACCGGCGTCGGAGCCCGCGCCACCGCGCAGGATCACGAACGCCACGATGCCCTGGCCGGTCGTCTCGTCGGACGCGCCGACGACGGCGGCCTCGGCCACGGTCGGGTGCGACACGAGCGCCGACTCGACCTCGGTGGTCGAGATGCGGTGACCGGACACGTTCATCACGTCGTCGACGCGGCCGAGCAGCCAGATGTCGCCGTCGCCGTCGTACTTGGCGCCGTCACCGGCGAAGTAGAAGCCCTGCTCGCCGAAGCGCGACCAGTACGTGTCGCGGTAGCGCTCCTCGTCGCCCCAGATGCCGCGCAGCATCGACGGCCACGGCTCGTCGAGCACCAGGTAGCCACCGCCGCCGTGCTCGACCTCGACGCCCTCGTCGTTGACGACCTTCGCGCCGATGCCGGGCAGCGGCTGCTGGGCCGAGCCGGGCTTGGCCGAGATCACGCCGGGCAGCGGCGAGATCATGATCGCGCCGGTCTCGGTCTGCCACCACGTGTCGACGATCGGGGCCTTGCCGCCGCCGACGTTCTCGCGGTACCAGATCCACGCCTCGGGGTTGATCGGCTCGCCGACCGAACCCAGGACGCGGAGGCTGCTCAGGTCGTACCTGGCCGGGATGTCCGCGCCCCACTTCATGAAGGTGCGGATCAGCGTCGGCGCCGTGTAGTAGATCGAGACGCCGTACTTCTGCACGATCTCCCAGTGGCGGCCCTCGTGCGGGGTGTTCGGCGTGCCCTCGTAGACGACCTGCGTCACGCGGTTCGACAGCGGGCCGTAGACGATGTAGCTGTGGCCGGTGACCCAGCCGATGTCCGCGGTGCACCAGTACACGTCGGTGTCCGGTTTGAGGTCGAACACGTAGTTGTGCGTGTACGACGCCTGCGTGAGGTAGCCGCCGGACGTGTGCAGGATGCCCTTCGGCTTCCCCGTGGTGCCCGAGGTGTAGAGGATGAAGAGCGGGTGCTCCGAGTCGAACGCCTCGGGGGTGTGCTGGTCGGACTGCGAGTCCACCAGCTCGTGCCACCACACGTCCTTGTCGGTCCACGCGACCTCGGTGTCGGTGCGCTTCACGACGATGACCTTCTCCACCGACGGCGCGCCGGCGACGGCCTCGTCCACGGCGGGCTTGAGCGGAGCCGGGTTGCCGCGGCGGTACTGGCCGTCGGTCGTGATCACGAGCCGGCACTCGGAGTCCTGGATGCGGGTGCGCAGCGCCTCGGCGGAGAAGCCGCCGAACACCACGCTGTGCATCGCGCCGACGCGGGCGCAGGCCAGCATCGCGAAGATCGCCTCGGGGACCATCGGCATGTAGATCGCGACGCGGTCCTCGGCGCCGATCCCCAGCGACGTCAACGCGTTCGCGGCCTTGGAGACCTCGCGCTGCAGCTCGGCGTAGGTGATGGCGCGGGAGTCACCGGGCTCGCCCTCCCAGTGGATCGCGACCTGCTCGCCGTGGCCGGACTCGACGTGCCGGTCGACGCAGTTGTAGGCGACGTTGAGCCTGCCGCCGACGAACCACTTCGCGAACGGCGCGTTCGACCAGTCGAGCACCTGGTCCCACCTGGTGTCCCAGTGCAGCCGTTCCGCCTGCTTCGCCCAGAACGCCTCGCGGTCGGCCTTCGCCTCCTCGTACAGCGCGGGCTGCGCGTTCGCCTGTGCCGCGAACTCGTCGGAAGGCGGGAACGTCCTGCTCTCCGTGAGCAGGTTGTCCAGGGCGTTGCCCTGGCCTGGCGACTGCGTCATGGTGCGAGACCTCCTGGAAAGTCCAGACCGGTTGGGGATGCGGGACTGACCGTAGTGCGAGCCAGCTCACTTCCAACAGGTTCCTCCCCAAAAAGGTTCAGACCAATTTGGGGAGGTCGGTTACACGGCAGTCACTGTGTAACCCGTTTTGTCTGGTCCGGGCACGTGTGGCGCGTTGAACGGACGAAGTTGCGCGCTCAACGGTCCTCCCAGTGAGCTGGGTCACGCGTTTCACCTGGTCAGGTACTCTGCGCGACCGTGACCGATCCTCTCGCTCCGCTGCTTTCCTTGCCCGGTGTGGCAGACGCCGCGAACGCCGCCAAGGACGCCGTCTTCCAGGTGCACCGCCATCGGGTGAACCTGCGCGGCTGGGCCACCACGGCGGCGGAGGCGTCCGTCCGCGCGGCCCGTGCGTCGGCGGCGCTGGAGGGCGGCCCGACCGAGATCCCCGAGTCCGGCGAGGTCTCCGACCCGGTGCTGGCCGGCTCGCTGCGGGTCGCCGAGGCCCTGGGCGGCCTGGTGGCCGTCTGGCAGCGCGCGCCCTTGCAGGCTCTCGCGCGGTTGCACGTCCTCGCCGCCGCCGACCTGAGCTCCGAAGTCGGACGGCCGCGCGTCTCCGAGGACGTGTCGCAGCGGCTCGACCTGCTCGGCTCCCTCGTCACCGGCGGGACGTCCGTGCCGTCGCCGGTCGTCGTCGCCGTGGTGCACGGCGAACTGCTAGGCCTGGCGCCGTTCGACGTCGCCAACGGCGTGGTGGCGCGTGCCGCAGCGCGGATGACGTCGATCTCGACCGGCCTCGACCCCAAGGGGCTCGGCGTGCCGGAGGTGGCGTGCCTGCGCCGGCCGGCCGAGTACGAGGCCGCGTCCGTGGCGTTCGCGTCGGGGACCCCGGAGGGCCTGGCCCAGTGGATCCTGTTCGTGTGCTCGTCGCTGGAGGCGGGCGCCCGCGAGGCCAAGAGCATCGCGGACGCCGCACTCACCGGGTGACTTCCGCCAGCACCTCGGCGGCCCTGACCGCGTCCTCGTCGGTCACGTAGAGCGGGGCGAACCCGAACCGCAGGACGTCCGGCGGCCGGTGGTCGCCGATGACGCCCCGCGCGATCAGCTCGTCCATCACCGCCCTGGCGTCCCGGCAGCGCACCGAGATCTGGTTGCCGCGGTTCTCCGGGGTGATCACTTCGAGGGACGTGAGCTTCTCGACGTGCTCGCGGAACAACGCGGTCAGCGCGAGGCCGCGCTGCCGCAGTTCGACGAGGTCCACGTCGTCCCACACGTCCAAGGCGGCGTCGAGGGCCAGCATCGACAGGATGTCCGGCGTGCCGACGCGTGCGCGCGCGACGCCGGGATCCGGTTCGTAGGAGGGCTTCATGCCGAACGGCTCGCGGTGCCCGTTCCAGCCCGACAACGGGTTCTCGAAGCTCGCCTGCTTGTGCTTCGGCACGTAGATGAACGCCGGCGCGCCCGGCCCGCCGTTGAGGAACTTGTACGTGCAGCCGATCGCGTAGTCGACCCCGAGGGCGTCCAGCTCGATCGGCAGCACACCCGCGCTGTGGCAGAGGTCCCAGACCACCTGCGCGCCGACGCCGTGCACCTGCTCGGTGAGCGCCTTCATGTCGTGCAGCTCGCCGGTCCGGTAGTCGACCTGGTTGAGCAGCACCACCGCGGTGTCCCCGGTGAGGTCCAAAGAGGACGGATGCGCGGCGCGGATCTTCATGCCGGTCAGGGAAGCGACCGACTGCGCGATGTAGCCGTCAGTCGGGAACGTCGACTCGTCGCACACGATCTCGGTGCGGTCGGTGCCCCTGACCGCGCCCATCAACGCCTTGAAGACGTTGACCGACGTGGAGTCGCCGACGACGACCTGGCCCTGCGCCGCCCCGACCAGTCGCCCGACGCGGTCGCCGACCCGTTGCGGCGTCTCCCACCAGCCCTCGGACCACGACCGGATCAGCCGCCGGCCCCACTGGTGCTCCACGACCTCCCGCATGCGTTCGGCGACGTGCTTCGGGAGTGCGCCGAGGGAGTTGCCGTCGAGGTAGATGACACCCTCGGGGATGTCGAACAGCTCGCGCCTCACACGTAGCTCCTGGCGGTCCACAGTTCGGGGAACACCGCGCGCTGGGTGCGCTTCTCCAGCCACGCGACACCGGCAGAGCCACCCGTGCCGACCTTCGAGCCCATCGAGCGGCGGGTCGCGAGCAGGTGGTCGTAGCGCCAGCGCGCGAACTCCTCGGCGATGTCGGTCAGCGCCTCGCCCAGCTCCAGCAGGTCGCGGTCGTCGCCGCGGTAGATCGCCGCCCACACCTGCTCGACCTCGGGCGACGGCTCGTAGGCCTGGGTGAGGTCGCGGTCCAGCACGGCCTGCGGGATGGCGAAACCCCTGCGCTGCAACGCGGCCAGCACGTCGTCGTAGAGCGACGGCTCGCCCAGCGACTTCTCCAGCTGGTCGTGCATCGCCGGCACGGCGCGGTGCGGCACGAGCATCGACCGCGACTTCTCGCCGAGCAGGAACTCCATCTCGCGGTACATGCCGCTCTGGAAGCCCGAGCCCTCGCCGAGCGCGTCGCGGAAGGAGTTGAACTCGGTCGGCGTCATGCGCGCGATCGGCCGCCACGCCGCCGACAGCGCCTGCAGGTGCAGGTCGGACCGGCGGAGCGTCCGGACCGCCGCGCGCAGGTCGTCGGCGCGCAGCTCGGTCTGGGCCTGCCGCCACTCGAAGCAGAGCAGGCCGAAGTACAGCTCCATCACCTGCGTGATGACCAGGAACGACATCTCGCGCGGATCTTTGGACCACTGCTGTTGAAGGGTGTGCAGCACCGACGCGTGCACGTAGTCCTCGTACGGCGTGGTGCCGCCGAAATCCAGCTTCGGAGAAACGGGGCAGCTCATGCCCTCAATCGTCGCCGGAACGGCTCGTCACCTGAATGGACGACGAAAGGCATTCGCGTCGAAGTTCTTCCGAACGAAAAACAGATCGCCGGGTAGCTTTGCGTTCATGTTGGACGACGTGGACAAGGCCCTGTTGGAGGCGCTCCAAGAGGATGCGCGCCTGTCGTACAACGAACTGGCCCGCCGGGTCCACGTCTCGCCGCCGACGGTCGCGCAACGGGTCCGGCGCCTGGAGAACATGGGCGCCATCACCGGCTATCGCGCCGTCGTCGACCCCACCGTCGTCGGACGTCCGGTCGTCGCGTTGGTGCGCATGAAGTGCTACGGCCCGAGGTGCATCACGGTCCACCCGGAGCTGCTCGACGACCTGCCCGAGGTCGTCGAGGTCGTGCGGCTGACCGGGGACATCTGCTCGGTGGTGAAGGTCGTGACCACGTCGATCGTGGAGCTGGAACGGCTGCTGGTCCGCCTGGCGGCGCACGGGGAGACGTCCAGCGCGATGGTGCTGTCGACGCCGATCCCGTGGCGCCCGGTGTTGCCCGGATAACATGCATCTCAAATTCCAATTAAGCTAGCGTCGGCTCCGTGAGGCTGACCAAGAGCACCGACATCGCGCTGCGGATCGTGATGCGGCTGGCCGTCGCCGGTGCGGCGAACCCGACCACGCGAGAAGTCGCGGAGGTCATGGGCGTGCAGTACACCCACGCGGCCAAGGTCGTGGCCCAGCTCCAGCACCTCGGCGTCGTGGAGGCACGGCGCGGCCGGGGCGGTGGGCTCACGCTCACCGAGCAGGGCCGGGCCGGTTCGATCGGCCACCTGATGCGGCAGCTGGAGGGCGTGGGCGACGTCGTCGACTGCGAGGGCGAGATCGCCTGCCCGGTGAGCTCCGCCTGCCGGTTGCGGCGCGCGCTGCGCCAGGCCCAGGAAGCTTTTTACGCCTCGCTCGATCCACTGCGCGTCGAGGACCTCGTCGCTGATCCCACCGGTCCCGTTCTGCTCACCCTGGGGCAGAAGTGAGGAGCACGTCGATGCTCTCCCCGAAGTCGGCCAGCCTGGTCGAAGCCACCCTGCCCGCCGTCGGCGCCGCCATCGGCGAGATCAGCTCGTTGTTCTACGAGCGCATGTTCGAGGAGCACCCGATCCTGCTGCGGGACGTGTTCAACCGCGGCAACCAGGCCAACGGCACGCAATCGCAGGCGCTGGCGCGGTCCATCGCCGCCTTCGCGTCCGGCTTGATCGCCGGCCGGACGCCGGACGACATGATGCGCCGCATCGCTCACAAGCACGTTTCGGTCGGTGTCACGCCCGGCCAGTACGCGGTCGTGCACAAGCACCTGCTCGGCGCCGTCGCGGAGGTCCTCGGCGTCTCCGACGAGGTCGCGGCGGCCTGGAGCGAGGTCTACTGGCTGATGGCCGACACGCTGATCGGCCTCGAGCGGTTCCTGCCGCAGGGGCAGCAGGAGCATCGGGTCATCGCGCGGTTCCAGGAGACCGACGACGTGGTGACGTTCGTGGTCAGGCCGCTCGACGGCCAAGTGCGCGCGGGCGAGCCGGGGCAGTACGTGTCGGTGCAGGTGCCGCTCGCCGACGGCGCCCGGCAGATCCGCCAGTACAGCCTGTCCGGACGGACCGACGACGCGCTGCGGTTCTCGGTGAAGCGCGACGGCGAGGTGTCGAACCACCTGCACGACAACGTGCCGGTGGGCAGCACCGTGCTGGTCAGCCAGCCGGCCGGGGACCTCGCGCTGCGGCCCGGCGACGGCCCGGTGCTGCTCGCGTCGGCGGGCATCGGCTGCACACCGATGATCTCGATGCTCGCCGAGCTGGCGTTCACCGGCTCGACCCGGCGGGTGATCGCGGTGCACGGCGACCGCGACCAGCTCACGCACCCGTTCCGCGCAGAGCTCGCGCAGCTCACCGCCAAGCTGGAGGACGCGCAGGCGCACGTCTTCTACGAGCGGCCGATCGGGGACTGGCCCGCCGAGCGGACCGGGTTCGTCGACCTCTCGTCGGTGCCGGTCCCGGCCGGTACGACCGCCTACCTGTGCGGGCCGGTGCCGTTCCTGCGCGCGGTGCGGGCCCAGCTGCTCGAAGCCGGGGTCACCGACATCCACTACGAGGTGTTCGGCCCGGACGTCGTCGCGTCAGCCGGCTAGCCGGTCCAGGGCGTTGCGGACGTGGCCCTTGGTGTCCTCCAGCGCCGCGGCAGCACGTTCGGCCGGTTCGCCGGACAGCAGGTGCACCAGCGCCACCTTGAGGTCGCCGGACGCGTCCGCCAGCGCCCGCTCGCAGTCGTCCACCGGCAGGCCGGTGGCCTCGTGCAGGATCCGGATCGTCCGGCCGCGCAGCTTCGCGTTCGTCGCGCGCATGCTGACCATCAGGTTCGAGTAGGTGCGGCCGAGCTTGACCATCACCGCGGTGGAGAACGACGTCAGGACGAGCTTCTGGGCCGATCCCGCCTTCATCCGCGTGGAGCCCGCGATGGCTTCGGGGCCGGTGTTCAGGGCGACCAGGACGTCCGGGGTGAACGGCACGGAGGCGTTGTTCGACACGAGCACGGTGCGAGCGCCCAGCGCCCGCGCCTCTTCCAGCGCGCCGATCACGAACGGCGTGCGCCCGGACGCCGTCACGCCCACGACCAGGTCCTCCGCCGTGGCGTGGCGGCGGATCTGGGCCGCGCCGGAGGAGTCCTCGACCTCCTCGACCGCGCGTACCAGCGCCTCGGAGCCGCCCGCGTGGTGGGCGACGAACCAGTCGGCCGGCACGTTGAACGTCGGCACCAGCTCCGCGGCGTCCAGCGTCGCGAGCCGGCCGGACGTGCCGGCGCCGACGTAGTGCACGCGGCCGCCGGACATGATCGCGGCGACGCCGAGGTCGACCGCCTCCGCGAGCTCCGGCAACGCCGCGGCGACGGCCGCCGGGACCGTGCTGTCCTCGTCGTTGATCATGCGGAGCACGTCGAGCGTGGGGACCCGGTCGATGTCGGTCGTGCGAGGGTTCCGCTGCTCGGTCGGAGATTCCACGCGCACCACCACACCGTTCCGGGGGGACGTCATTTAGTCGTCTCCCGCGGCCGCCTGCGACCGTCCGGTCTCGCTCCCAGCCGGTGGCCGGAGACGGCCTCGTAGGTCGCCTCCAGCGCCGTCTTCGCCGAGTCCACGTGGTGCTGGGCGACGCCGATGAACAGGCAGTCGATCACCGTGAGCTGGGCGATCCTGCTCGCCATCGCACCGGAGCGGAACGTGGTCTCGCGCGCGGCCGTGGTCAGCACGTGGTCGGAGACCTCGGTGATCGGCGAGCGCGGGAAGTTCGTGAGGGCGACCGTGGTGGCGCCGGTCTCGCGGGCGACGCGCAGGGCCTCGACGGTCTCCGAGGTCGAGCCGGTGTGCGAGATGCCCACGGCGACGTCCGCCTCGGTCAGCACGGCGGCCGACGTCAGCGCGATGTGCGTGTCGTTCCACGCGAAGCAGGTGAGCCCTATGCGGTGCAGCTTCTGCTGCAGGTCGAACGCGACGAACGCGCTCGCGCCGAAGCCGTAGACGTCCACGCGGCGTGCGCCCGCGACGGCCTGGACGACCTTGTCGAGCGCCTCGACGTCGAGCTGCTCGGCGGTCTCCTCGACGGCGCGGGCGTCGGCGAACGCGACCTTGCCGACGACCTGCCGCAGGTCGTCGCCGGGGCCGATGTCGCCGCCCATGTCGTGGTTCGCACGGGCGGCGCTGCGGGCGGTGTCGGCGGCCAGCGCGATGCGCAGCTCGGGGTACCCACCGACGCCGATGGCCTTGCAGAACCGCGTCACCGTCGTCTCGCTGGTGCCCGCCTGCTCGGCGACCTCGGTGATGCTGCGGTGCGCGACCGTCCCCGGGTTCTCCAGCACCACCTTCGCGACGCGCTGCTCGGCGCGCGCGAGACCCGGCAGCAACGACCGGATCTTCACCAGCGGACTGGATTCGGCACTGCTCTCACTGGACACGTGGGAAACTTACTAACCGCCACACCAACGGTCAACGGAGTGTGTCCGAAAGTCACTCTGTCGGCAGGTCCGCCGGTCAGCGGACGTCGGGCTTCTTCCGCGTGGACACGGCGATCCGGTTCCACGAGTTGATCGTGAAGATCAACGCGATGAGCTGCGCCAGCTCCTCCTCGCCGAAGTGCTCCGCGGCCCGCTCGTAGACCTCGTCGCTGACGTACCCGTGGCTGCTGAGGACCGTGATGGCCTCGGTGAGGCGCAGTGCGGCCTGCTCCTTCTCGGTGTAGAGGTCGCCCGCTTCCTCCCACGCGTTGAGCAGGTGGATGCGGGCCTCGGTCTCGCCTCCCTTCCGCGCGTCGACCGTGTGCATGTTGAGGCAGTACGCGCAGTGGTTGAGCTGCGAGGCGCGGATGCGGACGAGTTCGGCGAGCTGCTCGTCGAGTCCCTCGCGGGCGGCGGCGTCGAGGGCGATCATGGCGCGGTAGACCTTCGGGGCCTTCTTGGCGATGTCGATGCGGTTCGTCATGTCTTGAAACTAGGCCGCGCAATGGCCCTGGTCGTGGTGCAATCTGATCGTGGAATCGTGGGCCAATCTCGACTTCCACCTGGACCTGTCCGGTCCGGGTGGACTGCGGCACCGGTTGACGGCGTCGCTGCGGGACGCGGTCCGGTCGGCGCGGTTGCCTCCCGGTACCCGGCTGCCCGCCTCGCGGTCGCTCGCCGCCGACCTCGGGATCGCGCGCAACACCGTCGCCGAGGCCTACGCGGAACTGGTGGCCGAAGGCTGGCTGACCGCGCGTCAGGGATCCGGAACCGTTGTCGCGCAACGCGTTTCACCGCCTGCCCTCGTCACCCGCAGGTCCGCGGAGCCGGACGCGCAGTTCGACCTGACCGTGTCGACGCCGGACGTCACCGAATTCCCGCGCGCGGAGTGGATCCGCTCGACGCGGCGGGCGTTGACGGCGGCGCCGTCGGAGGCGTTCGGTCCGGGGGACCCGCAGGGGCGCATCGAGTTGCGCACCGCGCTGGCCGAGTACCTCGCACGGGCGCGGGGCGTGCGGGCCGACCCCGAGCGGATCGTGGTGTGCTCGGGGTTCGGAGGCGCTGTCGGGATGTTCGACCGGCTGCTCGAGCCACCCGTCGTCGTCGAGGAGTACGGGCTGCACTTCCACCGGTCGCTGTGGACGTCGACGGTGCCGTTGGCGGTGGACGACCACGGCGCCAACACCGAGCAGCTGCCCGACGACCTGCGTACGTGCGTGTTGACGCCGGCGCACCAGTTCCCGCTGGGCGGTCCGCTGCACCCGCGGCGGCGCGCATCGGCCGTGGAGTGGGCACGGCGCGTGGACGGGCTTGTGCTGGAGGACGACTACGACGGGGAATTCCGCTACGACCGGCAGCCGGTGGGAGCCGTGCAGGGGCTGGACCCCGAGCACGTCGTCTACCTCGGGACGTCCAGCAAGGCGCTGTCGCCGGCGTTGCGGATCGCGTGGATGGTGCTGCCGGACCGGTTCGTGGACCCGGTGCTGGAGTTGAAGACCGACCGCGAGCAGCACGTCAGCATGCTCGACCAGCTGACGTTGGCCGACTTCCTGTCGTCCGGCGCCTACGACAGCCACGTGCGGCGGATGCGGCTGAAGTACCAACGGCGGCGCGACCGGCTCGTGGAGGCTGTCTCGCCGTACGTGAACGTCTCGGGCATCGCCGCCGGGATGCACGCAGTGCTGGAGACGCCTCACGAAACGGCGATCGTGGAGACCGCGCGCGAACGTGGGATCAAGCTCAGCCCGCTGTCGTGGTTCCGGCACGAGCAGAGCGACGACGACCGGTCCGGAGTGGTCGTGAGCTTCGGAGCGCCCGCGTTTCCCCGGGCGCTCCGGAGCTTCGCCGAAGTGCTAGCGGCGTGCTGCTGACCAGCCCTCGGCCGTGACTTCGCCACGGGCGTGCACGTAGACGCCACGGCCGTTGTACTGGCCTGCCTTGGTGTGGACGAACCGGGACCTCACCGGTTCCACCGTCACCCAGCGACGGCCGGTCGTCGTGATCGTCCGCGCGTCCTGCCAGTCGGTGCCGTTCCAGTGCTGCACGGTGAGCTTGTCGCCCTTGTCGACGTCGACGAAGACCTCGACAGGGCGTTCCGCGACCAGCGTGCCGCCGGAAGTCGTCGCACGCCACTGCCTTCCGTGCGCCTTGACGGCGAGCGCGTTCGCCAGGCCGTCGGCGGCGACGCGGCGGGCCGGGTTCACGCTGCCCCAGTCGCGGCTCGGGTGCACGCGGTTGGTCAGCAGGACCGCGATCGACCGCGAGGCCTTGTCGACCACGAACGACGTGCCGGTGTAGCCGGTGTGCCCGGCGGTGCCCGGCCCGCTCAGCGCGCCCATGTACCAGCGCTGGTCGAGCTCGAAGCCGAGACCGTGGGCGTTGTCGGGGAACTGCTGGTTGAAGTTCGTGAGCATCAGCTCGACGGAGTGCTCGGTCAGGATCCGGCGGCCGCCGTACGTGCCGCCGTTGAGGATCGTCTGGCCGAGGACGGCGAGGTCCCTGGCCGTGCCGAAGACGCCCGCGTGGCCGGCGACTCCTCCGAGGGACCAGGCGTTCTCGTCGTGCACCTCGCCGCGGACGATGCCGCGTGGCGGTGAGGACTGGAACTCCGTCGCGGCAGTGCGATCCTCCGACTTCGGGTTGTAGCCGGTGTCCCTCATGCCGAGCGGCCCGGTGATGCCGTCCCGCACGGCCTGGTCGAGCCTCTTGCCGCTCACCTTGAAGACGATCTCGCCGAGCGTGATCAGGTTCAGGTCCGAGTAGACGTACGTGGTGCCCGGCGTGGACTTCGGCTTCACGTCCATCACGGCTTTGATGCGCGACGGGATGTCCGGGTACAGCTTCCACAACGGGATGAACGGTTCAAGGCCGCTCGTGTGTGTGAGGAGCTGCTTGACGGTGATGTCCTCCTTGCCGTTCACGCCGAACTCGGGCAGGTAGGTCGCGACGCGTTCGTCGATGCCGACGCGCCCCTGCTCGACCTGCTGGATCACCGCGATCGACGTGAACAGCTTGGAGATGGAGGCGAGGTCGAAGATCGTGTCCTTGCGCATCGGGACGCGTTCTTCCTCGGGCAGCTGGGTTTGCGCGTCCCCGTAGAGCACCGCGTAACCCGTGCGGTCGTGCGTGACGATCTTGCCGTCGTGCACGTACAGCGTGACGGCGCCCGCGTAGAGCGGTTTGCCGTTCGCCTGCGGTTTCGTGAAGTCGTGGAGCCGGCGCAGGGCCGCGTTGATCGGCTCGGGGGCGAGGCCCGCCCAGTACGGGTTGGACTGGCGCAACGTCGTCCGTTCGTGCGCGAAGCCGTCCTGGGGCTGGTCGAAGTGTCCGGGGACCGCCGTCGTCACGAGCGCGACGGCCAGTGCAGGGATGAGCATGGCGTCCTCACCGGTAGCGCAGGTAGGGCAGGCGGGTGCGGCGGAACTGCTGCAGCTCCTGCTGCCACGCGCCGACGACCTCGTCCAGCGGAGCCTGGGCGTCGATCATCCCGCGCAGCCGGCCGGAGCCGCTGAGCTTGTCGATCCAGTTGTCGGGCCGCCACGCGAAGACGGCCGGGTACAGCGACCTCACGGTGATGATCATCGCGACGGCGGCTCGGATGGCGTCGAACTCGTGCGGGTCGGTGACGTGCAGGGTGACACCGCCGCAGGTCTTGCCCTGGAACTTGTTGAACGTCGGCGAGAAGTAGGTCTCGCGGAACCTCACCCCCGCCAGGCCCAGGGAGTTCAGCTCCTCCGCCCAGCGCCAGTCGATGCCGGGTGCGCCGACGGTCTCGAACGGACGGGTGGTGCCGCGGCCCTCGGACAGCACCGTGCCCTCGAACAGGCACGTGCCGGGGTAGACCAGCGCGGTGTCCGGGGTGGGCATGTTCGGGCTCGGCGGCACCCACGGCAGGCCGGTGTCGAGCTGGTCGCGCCGCCAGCCCCGGACGTTCACGACCTCCAGCCTCGTCTTCAGGCCGAACTCGCCCACGAAGAAGCGGGCGAGCTCGCCGACCGTCATGCCGTGCTGCTGGACGATGGGCTTGAGGCCCACGAAGGTGGCGTGGGCGGGGTCGAGCTGCGGGCCGTTCGCCCTGCCGCCGATGGGGTTCGGGCGGTCCAGCACGATGAAGTCGAGGTTCGCCGCGGCCTCCATCGCCTGGTACATCGACCAGATGTAGGTGTAGAAGCGCGCGCCCACGTCCGCGATGTCGAACACGACGGTGTCGATGCCGGCCTTCGCGAACATCGCCTGGATCTTCGCTGGGTTGGCGCCGTACGTGTCGTACACGGGGACGCCGGTGCGCGGGTCCGCGTAGTCGCCCTCGGAGCCGCCGGCCTGCGCCGTGCCGCGGAAGCCGTGTTCGGGGCCGAACACGGCCGTCGGCCTGGCGCCGTGGGCGACCATCGAGTCGACGATGTGCGTCTGGTCCTTCAAGACGCCCGTGGGGTTCGTCAGCACGCCGACCTTGCGGCCCCGGAGCTTGCGCCAGCCGTCGCTCGCGAGCTGCTCCGCGGCGGTGGTGAGCTTCGGGGCCGCACTGGCGGCCGGAGCGGTGACGAGGGGGACGGACAGGGCGCCTGCGGCGAGGAAGCTCCGCCGCCTCACCAGGTCACCCCGTGCCCGAACGGGTAGGGCGTCGGGCCGGGGACGTCGACCGGGAGCTTGCCCCGCGGCGTGGTCTCGCCGAGCAGGACCTTCGCCAGCGCCTCCATCGACACGGTCGTGGTCGAGTACGTCGCGAGCCACGTCTTGGCGTTGCCGTGGGCCACGTCGTACGGGTTGGCGGTGGCGGCGGCGATGACCGGCTTGCCGGTGGCGACGAGCTGGTTGAGCAGGTCGAGCTGGGCCGGCCTGGTGCTCAGGTTGTTGGTCAGCACCACGATCTTGTCGGCGCCGGCCGCCGCTGCCAGCGCCTGCTGGACCTGCGCCGCCGTGGGGCTCGCCGCCGTGACGACCTTGATGCCCTTGAGACGCGTGGCCAGTGGCGAGACCGTGGCGTCGCTCGTGCCGACGACCAGGGGAGCGGTGGCGTTCAGCGGGATCGCCTGGCCGTCGTTGCGGACGACCGTGATGGTGCGGTCGGCGATGGCCTGGGCCTGCTGCGTGTTGGAGCCGACGACCTGGTCGGCCCTGTTCTCGTCGACCCGGGCGGTGACCATGACGCCGCGCAGGAGCTTCATCTTGAGGATGCGCAGGACGCTCTCGTCGATGCGCTTCTCGGAGATCTCACCGCTGCGGACGGCCTTGAGGACGCTGTCGATCGCGAGACCGAGGTTCGGCGGCATCAGCAGCTGGTCGACGCCCGCCTTGATGGCCAGCACCGGGATCTCGGCGTCGGAGTGCAGCTTGCGCACGCCCGCCATCTCCAGCGAGTCGGTGACGACCACGCCGTCGTACCCCAGCTCGTCGCGCAGCAGACCGGTGATGATCTTCGGGCTGAGCGTCGCAGGGTTGCCCGACGGGTCGATCTGCGGCACCTGGATGTGCGCGGTCATGATCGAGTCGATCTTGGCGTCGATGGCGGCCTTGAACGGCGGCGAGTCGATCTGGCGCCACTGCTCCAGGCTCCGGTTGGAGACCGGCAGGGCGGTGTGGCTGTCCTCGGACGTGTCGCCGTGGCCGGGGAAGTGCTTGGCGGTCGAGGTGACCGTCGCCGGGTCGAGCAGGCGGCGGCCCTCGTAGCCCCTGACCTGCGCGGCCGTCATCTCGGCCGCGAGCTTCGGGTCGCTCGAGAAGCTGCGCACCCCGATGATGGGGTTCACCGGGTTGGAGTTGACGTCGGCGTCCGGCGCGAAGTTCTGGTTGATGCCCATCGCGCGGAGCTCCGAGCCGGTGATGCGCGCGGCCTCCTCCGCGTCCCGCGTGCTGCGGCCGGCACCGAGGGCCATGTTGCCCGGCAGCTGCGTGGCGGGCGGGCCGATGCGCGTGACGACGCCCATCTCCTGGTCGATCGAGATGAGCAGCGGAACGCGGCTGGCCTCCTGCAGGCCGTTGGAGAGCCGCGCGATCTGCTTGGGCGTGTCGATGTTGTCGCGGCTCGAGTTGTTGAAGTAGATGACACCGCCCGGCTGGTACTTGCGCACCATCTCCGCGGCCGTCGTCACTCCGAAGTCGGTCTGGTTCTTGGGGTGCGGGACGTCGGCGGCCTGGCCGTTGACGTACGTGACGAAGAGCTGGCCGACCTTCTGTTCCAGCGACATCCCGCGCAGGGTGGTCACGGCGGCGTCCGCTCTCGCCACCGGCGTGAGGGCAACCATGGCTGTGACCAGCGTCAACGCGGCGAACTTCCGCACTTGTCCGTGCCTCCCGGTAATGTTCCCACAGGTAACTGGCGCAGTTCGCAAGTTACTCACGGCTGTGTGGTGGGTCAACGGGGGCACATTCTGCCGTTCGGGGGCATTTCTTCACCGCACAAGCAGACGGGGCACCCTCGAAAGGGTGCCCCGTCTTCAGCGCGGGCTTGCGAGTTACCAAGCGTGCAACTCGTGTCGTACAACCCTGGCCTCGGCGTCCGGCGTCCCGATACGCAGGCCCTAGACGACAAGCCTCCCGCGGCGTGCTGCGCGTGGGTACTCGAAGTCCGCGCACGGAGCTCCGCCGGGGTGGAGTCTGGCTTCTCTTCGCCAGGTCCCTGGCCGACCCGAGGTCCGCACCATCCATTTAAGTGCGTGTGCCCGGTCACAGCAAGGGCTCGGACGGGTGCACCGTTCAAGCCACGTTCAGTAGTGAAAGTACTGGGGTTTCTGGATTTGTGAGCACGAATTCGCGTTCGGGTACCGCTGACGGGGGCCGTGCCGTGCACCCACGCGGGCACCTCGTGCGCGGCGCGTTGCCGCTACTCGCCGGTACCGGACCCGAAGGGTGCCGTTGTCGCTCGAGGACTTGACTAGTCGCGGTTCCGCTTGCGCCGCAGGCCGTACCAGGCGGCGCCGGCCGCCGCGGCGGCACCGAGTCCGAGGGCCGTCACCGCGACCGCCCTGCCGGACGGCGTCGGGATGCGGCCCCGCAGGCTCACCGGGTCGACGAACTGCTGCACCGGCCAGTCCTTGTCGACGGCGATCCGGCGCAGGCCCCGGTCCGGGTTCACGGCCGTCGGGTGGCCGACGACCTCGAGCATCGGCAGGTCCGTGACGCTGTCCGAGTAGGCGTAGCTCTGCGCGAGGTCGTAGCCGTGCTCGGCGGCGAGCTGCTTGATGGCGATGGCCTTGTTGTCGGCCGCGCAGTAGAAGTCGATGTCACCGGTGTAGCGGCCGTCGAGGACGACCATTCTCGTCCCGACGCTGTGGTCGGCGCCGATCATCTGGGCGATGGGCGCGACGAGTTCCTCACCCGAGGCGCTCACGATGACGACGTCGTGGCCCTCCGCCTTGTGGTCGGCGATCAACTGTGTCGCTTCTTTGTAGACGAGCGGGTCGACGATGTCGTGCAGCGTTTCGCTGACGATGCTGCGGATCTGCTCGACGTCCCACCCGGCGGCGAGTGCCGTGATGTGCGCGCGCATGCGGTCCATCTGGTCCGCGTCCGCTCCTGCCAGCATGAACACGAACTGCGCGTACGCGCTTTTCAGCACAGCGCGGCGGTTGATCAGCCCTTCCTGGAAGAAGGGACGGCTGAACGCCAGCGTGCTCGACTTCGCGATCACGGTCTTGTCGAGGTCGAAGAAGGCGGCGATCCGGCTCATGTAGCGCAGCTTAGGCGTACTGGTCGGTAGGCCGTTCGGGCGGCATTTCGCTCGTGTACGAAACCGTTGTGCCGCACGGTTACCGAAACTTGCCCGGCGGCTGTTGCGGAAGTTGCGCGCGGCACTGGCGCATGGGGATACAGTAGGAGAGTCCGGTTCGACGGACGGGTTCAGTCCGACCCCCCGGGACTGAACCATTGACGACCCCCGTCCCTCCCCCCTGGCGGGGGTCGTCCCATATCCGCAGGCCGTTTCCCGATGGCCGCGACTGGACCTCTGCCGCCCGTGTCCGGCGTCGCACAGCCCAACCCCTCAGCGTGGCACACAGCCCCGACACTTCCTGCGCCCCAAGGCCTCGAAGATCGCGACCTGTCCACAACCGCTGGTTTGTCCACATCTCGATCTTCACCCCGTTGTGTCATTCATCACGACCCAGCAGCGTGAACCCCATGACCCGCCCCACCGCCCTGCTCACCGACCAGGACCTCCTCGACGAGGTCCTCCGCGTCGCCGCCGCGGCCGACTGCCCGCTCACCTGCACCCCGGACGTCACGTCGCTGCGCTCGCAGTGGCACTCGGCCCCGCTGGTCCTGCTCGACCCGCACGCGGTCTCCGCCTGCCTCGACGCGGGCTTCCCGCGCCGCTCCGGCGTCCTGGTCGTCCACGGAGGCGATCCGCCGTGGGCCCCGGCCGTGGCCCTGGGAGCCGACGGCGTCCTGGAACTGCCCGCGGAGGGCCGCGCCCTGGTGAACGCCCTGACCGACCTCGGCGAGGGCCCGCCCTCCGACCGGGGCCGGGTCGTGTCCTTCCTGGGCGGCCGGGGTGGCGCCGGAGCCTCGGTCCTCGCCGTCGCCGTCGGCCGCGAAGCCGTCGCCCAGGGCGGCGAGGCGATGCTCGTCGACTGCGACCCCCTCGGCGGCGGCATAGACCTGGCCCTGGGCACGGAGTCCGACGAGGGCGCCCGCTGGCCCGGTGTCCACTGCAGCGGCGGCAAGGTCCCGATGTCGGCCCTCCGCGCCGCCCTGCCCACCTCGGGCAACCTGAGCGTCCTCGCCTGCGACCGCACCGGCCCCGACCCGGAACCGGCCGCCGTGGCGGCAGTCCTCGACGCCGGCCGCAGAGCGGGCTGCACGGTGGTCTGCGACCTCCCGAGGTTCCCCACGTCGGCAGCCTCGGCAGCCCTCGACCGCACCGACCTGACGGTCCTGGTCGTACCGGCCGAGGTAAGAGCCACCGCGGCCGCCGGCAGGGTGGCCACCCGCCTGCTGGCGAACGGCCGCAACCTCCGCCTGGTGGTCCGCGGCCCCTCACCCGGCAACCTGCACCCGGCGGAGATGGCCGAGGTCATCGGCGTCCCCCTGCTCACCTCGATGCGCCCGGAACCGGGCCTGCCGGAGGTGCTGGAACGGGGCCGCTTCCCGCGCAACGCCAAGGGCCCGCTCGCGTCAGCGGCCCGCCAGGTCCTGAAGGAACTGCGCCCCTGACCCGCTTGGCGCGCAACGCCAAGCGCCCGCTCGTGTCAGCGACCCGCCAGATGCTGGGGGGATCGCGCCCTGACCCGCTGGTGCCGGAAGTGCTGACGTCCAGGCTCCCCGGCTGCGAGGGATGCCGCCGGGTCGCGCCGATCCGCTTTCCTTTCGCCGCCAACGGTTCCACCTCCGCCCTTCTCGCCCGGAAGGACCACCGTGCTCCGCCTCTGCCTGCGCATCCTGGGCCGGATGCTGCGCAACCTCGTCGTCTACCGCCGCCCCTTCCCACCCCGTTTCGTCTTCAAGGAGGAGCCCCCGCGATGAACCGCTTCCTCATCTGGTGCACCGAGATCTGGCTCCGCCTCACCGGCGGCGAGATCACCTACGGCCGCCACGCCCGCCGCCCGGGACCGGCGACATGACCGCCGCCGAGCGGTTCGCCGCAAGCAGACCCGAGCGGCTCCCGCGACACCCGACCACTTCCGAACCCCGCGCCCGACACAGGTGCCGGCCGAGAGGCCGCGCGACATGACCGCCGCCGAGCGGTTCGCCGCGAACAGACCCGAGCGGCTCCCACGACACCCGACCACTTCCGAACCCCGCGCCCGACACGGGTGCCGGGCCGAAAGGCCGCGCGACATGACCATGTTCCAGAACCGGCGAGCATCCTTCCCACCGGCGTCCGCCGCCCCACACGAGACACCCCGCCCGCCCGCTTCCGCCCACCAGCGCCGAGCACCCCGCCCCACCCACCAGCGCGAAGCGCTCAGCCCACTCCCGCCGAACCCACCCCGCCCCACCCACCAGCGCGAACCGTTCCCACTCCCGCCGAACCCACCCCGCCCCACCCGCCAGCGCGAACCGTTCCCACCCCC